>NZ_CP045333.1:1137500-1737500 GCF_009363335.1 Labrenzia sp. THAF191a | reverse complement strand
TTTTCCGGGTGACAGATCGCGCAGCGTTGCCTTGCGCGAAGCCGGTCGCGATGCTGTGAAACTGGCGATTGTCGCAGCCATCATGCTGGTGGCGGCCGCACTTCTGGAAGGCTTCGGCCGGCAACTGGTGCAGAGCCTTGACGCCCGGCTGATCATCGGCTGGGGGATCGGTGCGCTCTGGCTGTCCTGGTTCCTGTTAGGAGGCCGGAGCCGGCGATGAGAGTGCGTTTCTGGAAACGAACCAAGACGGACCGGCCACCGGCGTCAACGCTTGTGCCGCCGGAGGGCGTTGCACTGACGCTGCCCATCGCGGGTGTTGGGGTGCGCTTTTCTGCCCAGCTCATCGATATCATACTGACCGCGATTGCCGCGACCTGCCTGGTGATCCTGCTCGCTCTGATCAACCTGACGACACCGCAGACACTGATGGCCATTGCCGCCCTGCTGTTCTTCCTGATCCGGGTTCCCTACTATGTGCTGGCCGAGCTGGCCTGGAACGGCCAGACCCTCGGCAAACGGCTGATGAAAATCAAGGTGGTTTCCCATGACGGCGGACCGCTGACCGCCCGCGCGCTTGTCCTGCGCAACCTGATGAAGGAGGCGGAGATCTTCCTGCCCGGGACGCTTTTGCTGACGCTGGATTCGGCAACGCCGATTGCCTCGCTTGCCGCTTTTGCCTGGGTTGCCATGTCGCTGATGATCCCCCTGTTCAACCGCTACCGGCGCCGGCTTGGCGACATGATGGCAGGTACCCATGTCATTCACCTGCCGGTGCCGGTGCTTTTGAAGGATCTGGCCAGCGAGACGGTCGCGACCGGGACAGCACGCAAGAAGTTCGTCTTCCTGTCCCATCAGCTCGACCACTACGGCGCCTTCGAACTGCAGACACTGGAAACGCTGCTGCGTGGCCAGAATACACCGTCCGGAGCCGAAGCAGCCCACCAGCGGAACGCCACCCTGGAAGCCATCGTGGAAAAGATCCGCAAGAAGATCGGCTACGCCGCGCCGGTGCCTCCGGTGGATCGTTTGCCGTTCCTGCAGGCGTTCTACAACGCCCAGCGGGAACATCTCGAGCAACGCCAGCTGTTCGGCGACAAGCGGGAAAACAAGCACTACGCCCAATCCGGCGAGGAAAAATAGACCTTTCGCCCTCTCCGGCTCCAGTCATCAAGTGGATCAGCCAGATTGCAGAAACAGGACAATCATAGCCTCAGAGCCTATTTCCTTGATCGGGTTGGCCAGTCCGGGGGGCCACAGGGGCGCCAAGTCCGGCAGTCCCTTGGGATCGGCGCGCTGATAGGAACCAGTTTTTCCATCACGATCCGGAATCTTGTGCCGGTCCTTGCGATCGGTTTTGTAGTCAGCCTGCTTGGCGCTCTGCTGGCTGGATCGCTTGTCGGCGTCGATGCCGCCCTCAATCTGGAAACGGACGACACCAGCGACCTGGCCGGCCTCGTCGACCTTGCGACAGCCTTTGTCGATGTGATCGTTTTTGCCCTGACTGCGGCCTTTCTCGCCCAGCTGACCTATGACGCCCGGTTGAACCGTCCGATCTCGATTGCCCGCTATTTGCTGCCGGCCCTCAAGGCCAGCGCACCGATCTGCCTGCAAAACGGGCTGCTGGTCGTCATCTTCGTGTGCATTGCGCTGCCGGTGGTCTTCATTGCGATCTTCGTGAATACGACCCTGATTTCCATCACGGCGCTTGCGGTTCTGCCTTTTGTCGCCCTGTGGGGATGTTCGGTCTTCTCGGTTCTGGCCCCCGCTGTCGTCATTGAACGGATTGGCTTCAGCGGCATGAGCCGCAGTTGGGCGCTGACGAAAACCTATCGTTGGCAGATTGCCGGCGCACTGCTGCCGGTCTGGCTTTGCTCGCTGGCCGTCACGATTGCCGGCGCCTTTCCAGTGGAGCTTCTCGCCCGTGAGGGAAGTTACGTCTGGGCCCTGCCCGTCTTTGCCGCAACCAACGCGCTGGCAAGCGGACCGCTGGCAATTCTTGCCACGTTGGTTTACGCGCGACTGCGCGAAATCAAGGAAGGTATCAGCGTTGACCAGGTCGCCGATGTCTTCGACTGAGTGTCAGGAGGGTTGAACTTCCGCGCTCGGCCCCGCTTGTGACCTGCTGCAGAAGGATTTATGGTGAAAAATCGCAAGAGTGACTGTCTTCAGCAGAGGGCGGGCAAGATGCTCATGCGATCGGGATCTACCGGTTTTCGGACAGTCCACGGCTTCAGGCGGATGATCGTCGCTCCTCCCGTTTGGCGGGCAGCGTTCGTTGGTATGTGGGCTGGAATTAGATAACCACTTTTGAAAAAACTATTGGAAGTTTTACGGAGCAATTGAATGACCGACACGACCCTAAGCCAGCCCACGGCCTCCCTTGGCGTTGGCTCCATCATCGGCGAGAGCTTCTCGATCCTCCTCAAGCATTTCATTCAGGTCGTCATCGTCGGCTTCGTGCCGAACCTGATCGGCTTCCTGATTTCCGGCCTGCTGGTCGGCTTCGGCGCCGCACTCGGCATCCAGCCGCAGGAGTTCACCGGCCCCGGCAGCGCTGTTGCCAACGTGCTGTCGATCCTCGTCAGCATGGTGGTCTATTCCATCACCACCGCGCTTCTGGTGCAGCTTGCCTATGACGCGAAACTGTCGCGCCCGGTACAGCTTGGCCGTTACTTCGGTCCGGCCCTGAGTGCTGTCGTGCCGCTGGCGATCCTCTCGATCGTCGTCTCGATCCTGGTTGGTATCGGCCTGGTCCTGCTGGTCGTTCCTGGCCTCTGGGTCTATGCGGTATTCGCCGTCATGGCACCGGCCGTGGTGATCGAACGCGCCGGCTTCGGCGGTCTTGGCCGCAGCAAGTATCTTACCAAGGAATACCGCTGGCCGATCCTGGGTGCGCTGGTTCTGGCCATCATCTGTGCCACCATCATCAACATCGTCGCTCTGTTCGTCGTCGGCCTCGTGGCCTCGGCCGGCAGCATCGGCATGGTAATCGGCATCATCCTGTTCGCTGCCATTTCCACAGTCGGCGCAGGTTTCCTGAGTATCCTTGTTGCACTGATTTATGCGCGCCTGCGTGAAATCAAGGAAGGCGTCAGCGTCGACCAGATCGCATCTGTCTTCGACTGATTGCCCTGCAACGCGGGCAAACCGCGCTGCTTTTTGAAATTGTCCGGCAAGCGGGTCCGGACACCACAGCACCCGGGGCAAGCCCCGGGTGTTTTGTCTTTGAGCAAAGACAAGGCGGGGAATTTTCCTTGCATCATAACAGTGCGGCCAACTAACAAGGTTCAACCCAACCTGCCGCCGGAGCATTCCCCTGAGACTGATTGCCGAAAACCTGACCATCGATCGCGGCGGACGCCGGGTGTTTCAGGACCTGTCCTTTGATCTTCCCTCCGGCACGGCGCTGGTCGTGACGGGCGCGAACGGCATCGGCAAGTCGTCACTGCTGCGGACGCTGGCAGGTCTTGTCGCGCTGGCTGGCGGCACACTTCGGCTGGAACAGGGAGAAGCCGATCGGTCGCCGGCTGAACACGCCCATTATTTCGGCCATCAGAACGCGGTCAAGGCAGCGCTTTCCGTGCTGGAAAACCTGACGTTCTGGCAAGGCTTCACTTCACCGGTTTCGACATCTGTCTTTGGCGCAACGGCAATGTCTCCCGAGACCGCGCTTGATCTCCTCGGCATAGGCCACACGACAGACCTGCCGGCAGGATTTCTCTCCGCCGGCCAAACGAGACGCCTGGCCCTTGCCCGGCTTCTGGTCACGCCACGGCCGATCTGGCTGATGGATGAGCCGACGTCGGCGCTCGACAAGGCGTCGGAAGGCCAGCTTCTGGACCTGATGAACGGACATCTGGCCGCCGGCGGCATGATCATAACCGCTACCCACACCGATCTGGCCCTTGCCAGAACCAAGATCCTGCATCTGCGCACCGCTGATCCCGTTTCGCTGCACGAGGAGGATCTGCCCGCATGAGTTCCTGGGCTGTTGTGCTGTTTTGGCGAGATCTTCGGCTGTCTGTGCGCGTCGGCGGCAGCGCGCTTGTCGGTGTGTTGTTCTTCCTGGCCGTTGTCACCGTCATTCCCTTCGGCGTCGGTCCGGATCTGAACCTGCTTTCCCGCATTGGTCCTGCCATCTTGTGGATCGGCGCGCTTCTGGCGACGCTCCTCGGGCTGGACCGGCTGTTTCAGGCTGATCGGGAGGACGGCACGCTGGACCTGATGCTGATGGCCGGACGGTCGCTGGAACTGCTGGTGCTGATCAAGTGCCTGGCGCACTGGGTCGCAACGGGTCTGCCGCTGGTGATCGCCGCCCCCCTGCTCGGCATCTTTCTCAATCTCGACCCCGTCGCCACGGGTGCCGTCACGCTCACGCTGCTGGTCGGCACACCGGCCCTGACGCTGATCGGCGCCATCGGCGCGGCCCTTACCGTCTCGTTGCGCCGAGGCGGTCTTTTGTTGGCCGTACTGGTGATACCGCTGGCCATTCCCGTGCTGATTTTCGGCGTCAGTGCCGCGGATGCCGCTATTCATGATCCCGTGCCGTTTCTGACGCCGTTCCTGATCCTGTGTTCGCTGTCGCTGATTGCGGCGGTGATCGGCCCGCTTGCCGCTGCCGCGGCGCTCAGGTTTGCAGGAGATTGACGGCAATTTGACACCGCGCAATGCACCCTGCGGCATACTCGTCCATTGAAGCGGACAACGCTCTAGATTAGAACGGTTCCATGGCAATTTGGGATTATGCAAATCCGACGCGATTTTTGAGGCTGGTCCAGGTGGTTATGCCCTGGCTTATCGGCTTGTGCGTCATTGCGTTCGCCGCCGGGCTCTACATGAGCTTCTTCGTTGCGCCTGAAGACTATCAGCAGGGCGACACCGTGCGGATCATGTATATTCACGTGCCGGCCGCCTGGCTCAGCATGATGTGCTATTCCGTCATGGCGCTGTCCTCACTTGGCACCCTTGTTTGGAAACACCCGCTGGCGGATGTTTCCGCCAAGAGTGCGGCCCCCATCGGCGCGGCCTTCACCTTCATGGCACTCGTGACCGGATCGCTCTGGGGCAAGCCCATGTGGGGCACCTACTGGGTCTGGGACGCGCGACTGACGTCGGTCCTGGTCCTCCTGATCATGTATCTCGGCCTGATGACGCTCTGGCGCACGATGGAAGACCCGATCAAGGCCGGCAAGGCAGCAGCCGTGCTGACGCTTGTCGGCGCGCTGAACCTGCCGATCATCAAGTTTTCGGTCGACTGGTGGAATACGCTTCACCAGCCGGCCAGCGTCATGCGCATGGACGGCCCGACCATTCATCCGGACATTCTCTGGCCACTGCTGGTCATGGCGATCGCCTTTACGCTGCTGTTCTTCGTGTTGCACCTGATGGCAATGCGTAACGAGATCCTGCGCCGCCGCGTGCGTGCCCTGCGCCTGCGCGCAGCCAGCGCTGCCCAGCCGGGCACAGCGGCAGCCACGGCTCAGCCTGCGGAGTAATTCTCATGGATCTAGGCCCACACGCTGGCTTCATCTGGGCGTCCTACGGCCTTTGCCTGCTCACGGTCATCGGACTGATCGCCTGGGTGCGCATCGACAAGGCCCAACAGGAAAAAGCCCTCAAGGACCTGGCCGCCCGGGGCATTTCCCGCGCCCGGCCGGCCGGTGAAGGAAAAGCAAGCTCATGACGTCCCACGATACCGGTGCCGGCCGGCACGGGCAGCAGACTGCCAAACGCGGTTTCCCGGTTCTGGTGCTGCTGCCCTTGGTGGTGTTTGCAGCGCTCGCCGCCCTGTTCCTGTTTCAGCTGACCCTCGGCGGCGATCCGCAGAAAATTCCCTCCGCACTGATCAACAAGCCGGCGCCGGAATTCGACCTGCCGCCGGTTGAAGGCCTCACCGATGGTGACACCGCCGTTGCCGGGTTCTCCCGTCAGGATCTCATCGGCAAGGTTTCCGTCGTCAATGTGTTTGCATCCTGGTGCGTGCCCTGCCGCCAGGAGCACCCGCTTCTGGAAGAGCTGGCAAAGGTCGAGGGCATCCAGCTTCTCGGTATCAACTACAAGGACAAGCCGGAAAACGCGCGCCGCTTCCTGGGTAGTCTCGGTAATCCGTATCAGCGCGTCGGCGCAGATACCGCTGGCCGCACAGCGATCGAATGGGGTGTCTACGGTGTGCCGGAAACCTTCGTCGTCGATGGGGAAGGCACGATCCGGTACAAGTTCATTGGTCCGCTGAGCCCCGAAACCTATTACGACGTCTTCCTGCCGGAACTGCAGAAGATCATGGACGGCAACAAATCCTGATCTTGCCAACCTTGTGGTGCCTGCCAGTCACCTGCGCAGGCCATTGTCCCCGCTGATTGTTTGCGGTGACAACGGCGAACCGGCGAAGCCCCATTTACAAATCGCCACGGGGCCGTTCTAAAGTCCGGATCATCTTTTTCAGCCGATTCCGGAGAGGCCCGTCTTGAAAGTACTTGTGATCGGCGGCTGCGGGTTCATCGGGTCTCATGTCGTGGACAAGTGCCTTCAGCAAGGCCTGTCGGTGCGGGTCATGGACACCCGGCCGGAACTGTACCGGCCGCCGCTTCCCGGTGTCGACTACGTCTTCCACAGCCTGTCCGATCATCACCGGCTTGCCGACACCCTGTCCGGTGTGGATGCGGTGGTGCATCTGGCCAGCACGACCGTTCCCTCGACCTCGAACCTCGATCCGGCGGCCGACATCTCCGGCAACCTTGTTCCCACGGTTCGTCTTCTGGAAGCCATGCGGGCAAGCGGAACGAGGAAACTCGTCTTCTTTTCCTCCGGTGGCACCGTCTATGGCATCCCGACAAAGGATCCGGTGCCGGAAGATCATCCGCTGAACCCGATCTCATCCTACGGCATCGTCAAGCTGGCGATCGAACAGTACCTGCGCATGGAACAACAGCTCCACGGGCTGGAGTTCGTCGCCCTGCGACCGGCGAACATCTATGGACCGCGCCAGGCACAGGTCGGCCTTCTGGGCGTGATCGGAACCTATCTGCGCAAGGTGGCGGAGGACGCCCCCATCGAAATCTGGGGGGACGGCAGCGTCGTGCGCGACTTCGTTCACGTCGAAGACATTGCCGACCTGTGTCATCGCGCCCTGACCTCCGGCGCGTCCGGCTGCTTCAACGCCGGAAGCGGCGAAGGCACGTCCATCTCGCAGATCGTCGACATCATCGGCCAGACCACAGGTCGCACCCTGGAACCGGTCTACAAGCCGGGCCGCAACTTCGATGTGCCACGGGTGGTGCTGGATATTGCCAGGGCACGAGCGACATTCGGCTGGCAGCCTGCCGTTCCCCTGCGGCGGGGCATCGGAGAAACGTGGGAATGGGTGAAGCAGCACAGCGCACCTTGATGTGCCGTTGGCGCGGGAACCTGCAGAAGATCTTCGACTGACTGAATCGGACCCGCCGCATCAGTTCATTTACCCATAATAAAACCGACGCTGGCATAGATTCCCCGGAAACCTGCGGTCATTAGTGTCCCCGGGTCAATCGAGGGGATGATTTGCGCATGAACGTGACCGACAGCGCGGCAAAGGTTCGACTGGAACAACTGACCGGACTGCGCTTCTTCGCAGCCTTGCTGGTGTTTGGCGTTCATTTCCGCTGGGATACCAGCGGCAACTTCGTCAGGACAATCGCCGAACAGGGCTATGTCGGCGTCTCGTTCTTCTTCATCCTGTCCGGCTTCGTGCTGACGCAATCCTACAAGACGAGAATCCTTGCCGGCGCGATGTCCTTTCGCGACTACTTCCTGCTGCGCATTGCCCGTCTGACACCGCTGCATTTCCTCACCGGATTGCCGTTTCTCTATTTCTCGATCATGCAGGTCGAGGCGATCTACTCGGAAGAATTCAGCGTCATCAAGACGGTTCTGAACCTGACCTACCTGCAGAGCTGGATTCCGGTCTCCTCGATCTATTTCTCTCTCAACGCACCGTCCTGGTCGCTGTCGGATGAAATGTTCTTCTATGTGTGCTTCTTCGGCCTGGTCGCGTTTTCACCGCGAAAGCTCGTGGCGGTGACCCTGGGGCTCGGTGTGGTGGTGTTCGTTTCCGCCTTGCTGGTTCAGGTATTCCTGGGCGATGTGATCTTCTTCGGCAAATACCCGTTCTCGCATTGGCTGTTCTATATCTTTCCCGGCTTCCGAATTCTGGAGTTTCTGGTCGGCATGGTTCTGCATGAGGTCTGGCGTCGCGGCGTCCGGCTGCCCGGCGCAGTGCAGCCACTCAGCTATCTTCTTCTGTTCCTGGCGATGTGGCTGGCACCGGATGTCCCGGATCCCTTCCGCTATTCCCTGTTCTACCTGCCGGTCATCACACTGTTCTTCTATGCACATCTGACGGAAGGCGCCGCACTCACACGGGTGTTTGCAACCCGCCCGCTCGTGCTTCTCGGCAATGCCTCTTTCGCCTTCTACCTGGTTCACCAGCCGTCGCTTCACCTGATGAACATCTTCCTCAGGCCGTCCATACCGGCGGATATCATTTTCTTTCCGGTATCGCTGTGCATTACGGCAGCGTTTTCGATCTTCCTCTACCGCATTTATGAGATGCCGGCGGAGCGCGCGCTGAAATCGTGGGTCAAGGGAAAGCGGTCCGTACCAACACCGAACGAGGCATCGTCCTGACCCGTCAGAATCCGCGTCTCGCGGCGGCAAACCGCTTAACATTATCTCAATGCTGACCGCGGATTATTGCGGTGAACCGGCCAATTTCAGGCCGGATACCGCCAGCCGCCACCGGTCAGATTGGCGCCAACCATGAGTATTCTTGTTGCTTTCCGAACTCGTCCTTTCCGCCCTGACTGATGTAATCCTTGCCTGCGTGCTGTTTTTTCTCGCCGGCCTGAGCCTGCGTCCAGGCATTCAGACCTTCTCGCCCGCCTGGATCTGGAGCCTGACACTGGCATTGATCGGACTTGCCTCGATGCTGGGTGCCATTGACCACGGGTTCTTCGAAACAATCGGTCACGAAGCGCACCGTCCGCTCGTTATCGCAACGCGCATCGTCATCGTTCTGGGCAGTCTCAGCATGATCGTCGCGGCCAGCTTTCAGTATCTGTCCTCGCCGCTTCGCCAGGGATTTGTGGCTGCCGGCGTCCTGGGCGCACTCTGGCCGGTCTTCATGATCCTGACCTCCGACGATTTTCTGTCCGTGATCCTCTATTATTCCGCCGGCCTGATATTCCTGCTGGTGCTGAGCGTTGTCCGGTTCCGCCAGAACAAGGGAACGCTGCCGATGATCGCCGGCATCCTTCTCACGTTGGGCGTATCAGCGATGATCCCGATGCAGAGCCCGGGCTTCTGGGGTCTTGGCCTCTATGGCAGCTACCATGTCCTGCTGATGCCGATCGTCGTGCTTCTGTATTTCGGCGGCCGCTGGTTCAGGACCACGAGGTAGGGTAACCCCATGCGCACGGCTTCCATCCCCGTTGAAGAAAAGGTCCAGGAAACGGAAGATCTTGAAACGATCTTTCATCGGATGACGGAGTTCATGCCGCAGCGGGTCGCCGATGCGGTGCGGGCGGCCTCGCGCAGGGTGCCGGTCGCGGCGCATCAGGACGTCATCGTCGAGGGCGAGACAAGCGACGGGCTCTACATCGTTCTCGAAGGCACCTTCGGCATCTATCGCAAGGGCGACGGAACAGCCTCGGACCACCGTGTTGCGGAAATTGGGCCAGGGCAGCCTTTCGGCGAAATGGCACTTCTTGACGGTGAACCACGCTCTGCAACCGTGCGTGCCGAAACAGCCGGTGCCGTGCTTGAAATCGAGCCGGAGCGGATCCTCGAACTGGCCGACGGCGAAGCCAGGCTTGCAGAGTTCAAGGGGGCTCTGGCGTCCTTCGTGACACGTCGCATGCGCGCCTCCACGCAGGAGCATGTCGCGGCCCTGCAGCGTGAACTGGACCTCCGGAACGAACAGCAGCAGTTCGGCAAGTTTTTCGTCTATTCGCTGATCATGATGTCCATCGGCACGCTGGTGAACAACGTCCTGGCGCGGACGATCGTCAACGTGGACGTCTATACCGAAGTCTTCGCCTGGCAGTATCTCGCCATCCTGATGGTGCCAAGCCTCTTTGTCATCCGGCACATGGGCATCTCGATTTCGGCGCTCGGGCTGACAACCGTCGGCCTGAAGAAGTCCCTGATCGAGGGCGCGATCATTTCGGTCGGGCTTTGCATCTTTGCCTGGGGACTGGCGGCAGTGCTCAAATATTTCGGCGCGCTGCCCGGCAAGCCACTGCCCTTCAACCTGCTGGGCACGCTGAGCTACTTTCTTCACAGCGCCCTGCAGGAAATCATCGCCAGAGGCTTTCTGCAGTCTTCCTTCCAGCGTTTCCTGGGAGACCAGGGCAAATGGCGGTCGGTCCTTCTCGCCTCGGTGCTGTTCGGAATGTTCCACCTTCATTTCGGCATTCCGGCCGTGCTGATGACAATCGGCACCGGATTTATCTTCGGCTGGATCTACATCAGGCATCAGAACATCGCCGGTGTGATCCTGATTCACTACATGATGGGTGTCGCGGCCTTCAATACAGGCTTGATCTGAGACGCAAGCCTAAGCTAGTGCTGCTTGCTCGACCCTATCGCTGCAGGTTGGAACGACATGATTGCCCGTGACTATTTCATACCGCGACCAGCCATCTATTATCGCGATTTCTGCTTTTATCTGGCGCTTTTTGTCGTCGGGTTTGCGTGGGGTCTGAACGCCTCCTGGCCGACGGTTATCCTGCCCTGGCTGCTGGCGACATTCGGCCTGCACCGCGCGGGCCTTTTCTGCCACGAAATCGTTCACATCAAGGACGAGAAGCTGCGCGGTTTCCGGGCGCTCTACACCTGGACCGTGGCACTCATCGTTATGGTTCCGCCGCTTCGGTTTCAACTGCCTCATCTGGCCCATCATCGGCTCGGCATTTTCGGAACGCCCGAGGATCCGCAATACCCGCTGGTGCGCGGCAATGCGTTTGCCATGGCCATGGTTCTGCTCGTGATCCCCTTTGTGGTGCCCTTTACCAACCTTCTGATGACGGTGACCGCCGCGCTCGGTGCGTTCCGGGTCGAAGCTGCGCTCGATCGCTGGGCGACGGAGAAACTCGGCTTTTCGCTCAGCTCCACCCTGACATCGGAACAGCAGGCCGAAGTAAGCCGGCATGCCCGGGTCACGCTCGCGCTCTTCATTGCTGCAATCATCTTCTTCCCCGCGGCGCTGCCTTTCTATTATGCCGTCCTGGTTCTGGGCTGGGCGCTTTTGACCGCGCGCATTCCGCTGGAACATGAACTGGAACGCCTGGCCGAAACCTCCGGACGGGAAGACCAGATGATCGACAGCTTCACGATCGAGTCTCCGCTGGCCCTGATCGTGCAGCCGGTCGGGTTCCGCTTTCATACGGCGCATCACATGTATCCCGGGGTGCCTTATCACAATCTGCCCGCGCTCCACGAGGAGCTGAAGCGCACCATTCCCGAGTACCGGGACAGCATCATTTCGCTTTGGACTGCGATCAGCGGACCCAAACGCCGTCCTGCAAATTCTCTTCATTGATTTAGAAAGCCCGCCGATGAAAGACGTTATCCGCCAGCTCGCAGAAGCCATGTCTGCGGCCTCTCCCGATGCGCAGTTCGAGGTCCGCTACTGGGACGGAACCGGCTTCTCCATCGGGACCGAGCCCGAGTTCATTCTGCATTTCAAGAACGAGCGGGCTCTCTCCAGGGTGCTTTCGGATGCCTTCATGGGCTTTGGCGAGAGCTACATGCTGGGCGATATCGAGGTGGAAGGCGACATCAAGAAGCTCTTCTACCTGGGCTTTGCCATCGATTTCGCGGAACGGCCCATGTCGTTGATGCTGCGGATCAAACTGGCCTTCCACTTCTTGCGCGCACGCAACACCATTGCCCGCTCGCGCGAGAACATTTCCTTCAGCTACGACATCGGCAACGATTTCTACGAGATCCTGCTCGGAAAGGGCATGATCTACACCTGCGCCTATTTCACTTCGCCCGACAACACGCTGGATGAAGCACAGAACAACAAGCTGGAACTGGTTTGCCGCAAGCTGTGCCTGAAGCCGGGCGAACATGTTGCCGATCTCGGTTGCGGCTGGGGCGGCTTCCTGATGTATGCCGCCGAAAACTACGGCATCACGGGCGTAGGCTTCACCATTTCGGCAGAACAGCGCGACTATGCGATTCAGAAGATCGCCGAGCGCGGCCTCTCCGACAAGATCGAGATCCGCCTGCAGGACGCCCGCGAAGCGGACGGCCTTTACGACAAGGTTGCCTCGATCGGCATGGTCGAACACATGGGCAATGCCCAGATCGCACCGGTCTTCGAACGGATCGCGCACATTCTCAAGCCGCAGGGCCTTGCCTTCGTCCACACGATCGGCAACGAAATCCCCCGGCCGGTCGACCCCTGGATCGACAAATACATCTTCCCGGGAACTCAGGCATCGCCGCTGACGACCATGGTCGAGGCTGCCGGCAACAATGATCTCTACATGATCGACCTTGAGAATATCCGGCTGCACTATCCGCCGACGGTCAAATACTGGCTCGCCAATTTCGACGCCAATATCGACCGTATCCGCGAAATGTATGACGACACCTTCGTCAGAAGTTTCCGGCTGTATCTGGAAGTCGCAAGTTCCTCCTTCAGCTGGGGCGACAACCGGCTGTACCATCTGCTGATGACCAGGGGCCTGAAAAACGATGTCCCGATGACCCGGGAGCATCTGGTTCTGCCGAAGTCCGGCTCTTCCCCGGCCGGTACATCCTCAGAAGGTGGTGCATGACGGAACCCGTCCATGTGGCAGTGATCTATACGGATGCAGGCGGTGGCCACAGGGCCAGCGCCTTCGCCCTGAAAGCATGCCTCGAAGGGTCCGGCAGATACCGGGTCAGCCTCATAAATCCCTATACCTCGCTGATCCCGCATCTCGACCTCTTCAGCTGCTTCGGATCACGCACAGGCGAGAATATCTACAACGAGGTCATCTTGCGTCAGGGACGTACCGGCCTCACCTGCTGGCTGTTTTATGCAGCCTTGCGCCTGAACTACGTCTTCTGCGAACCGCCGGCCATCAGTATTCTTGCCCGGCATTTCGAGGACATTCGCCCGGACATCGTGCTGTCGGTCATGCCGCTCGGCAACCGGGTGATGCTGGAGGCGCTGAAACGCTACCGCGCTGGCATAACGGAAGGCCCGCTGCCGGAAGGCGCAGTCATGATCACGGACTGGGCAGAGCTGGCGAAAGGTGTCTGGTTTCCCAACCGGGCCGACTACCACGCAATTTGTGGCACGCAGGACGCCCTGCGGAATGCCGAAAAACTGCCGAAGCTTGCCGGCAAGATCCATGCTATGGGCGGCTTGCTGATCCGGCCGGAATTCACCGACCCCACCCAACGCTCCAGCCGGGAAGCGCTGAACCTCGATCCTTCCAGACCTGTCGTGACCGTGCTCTATGGTGCCCAGGGCAGCATGCGCATGATCGAACTGGCAACCGCGATGCGCGACATCCCGCATAACGCCCAGGCGGTGTTTCTTTGCGGCCGGAACGAAGCGCTTGCCGATCAGCTGCGCGCCATGGACCTGCCGTTTCCGGTCCAGGTTCTCGGGTTTACCGACAAGGTCGCCCAGTATCTTTCCGCCAGCGATCTCTTCATCGGCAAGCCGGGTCCGGGCAGCACCAGCGAAGCCATGGCACTTGGCGTATCCATGCTGCTCGACAAAAGCCTGGCGCTGCCGCAGGAAGCTGCCGTCCTGCGCCACGTGACGAAGACGGGAACCGGACTGGCCTTTTCGACGGCCTCCGATTTCGGCGAGAGTTTCAAGGCGGCCATGTCCGCCATCGAGAGCTGCCAGGCGCGGCAACCGGTTGCCGCCAACACATCGCCCGTCGACATTCTTGAGATCATGGACCGCATCGGCGCTTCCCGTGTTCCGGCAGCAGGCTCCTTGCAGCCGGCCGGTGAATTGCCGCGCGCCCGGCACGTGTCCAGAGCCTGACCGATGCCTGAGGACGATCAGGGCCCTGTGACGGGCGGCAGCCGCCCTCAAGAGCACAGCCTGAAGATCAGGATCGTCTACAATCCCCGCACGGGCCGCAAGCGCGAGAAGCGCTTCAAGGCGGTATTGGCGCTGCTTGAGGCAGGCGGCCACACGAGCGAAATCCTGATCACGACAAAGGCGGGCGATGCCGCCGGTTTCGTTCGGGAAACGACTTCCGACGACGTCGATATCCTGGCAATCGCCGGCGGCGATGGCACGATCAATGATGCAATCCAGGGAGCCGGCCCGCAGACGCCGCCTCTGGGGCTCATACCGCTCGGCACGGCGAATGTGCTGGCGCACGAACTCGGCATCGGCACGGATCCACACCGGATCGCGAACTGCCTTGTGGAAGCGCGTATCCTTAAGATCCGGCCGGGCCAGGTCAACGGGCACCGCTTCATGATGATGGCCGGCATCGGGCTGGACGCCCAGGTTGTTTCGGATCTCAGCCGCGCCACCAAGACCCGCTTCGGCAAGGCCGCCTATCTGATCGAAGTTTTCCGGACACTGCGGCGATGGACCTGCCCGCCGGTGGACGTCCGGCTGGACGGTGAGCCCGAAAGGGCAGCGACACTGATCGTCAGCCGAGGCAAACGATATGGCGGGACATTTGTCCTCGCACCGAATTGCGACCTCGCCAACCCGTCTTTTTGCGCAACGATATTTCCTCCAGGCAGCGCTCTTTCTGTCTTCGGACGCTTTCTGCTGATACCGGCAGGCCTGCTCCTGCGGCTTGGTCTCGTTGCCCAACAGCCGGCCAGAACAGTCGATATCCTGGGTCCCCTGGGCGACCCGATACAGGCCGACGGCGACATCGTCGCGCATGCCCCTGCGCAGATCTCGGTTTGCGAGCAGCCGATACGCCTGTGCGTCCCGGTGTCCCGGCGATAATACGAGCCTTTAAGATCAATCTTTGCTTTCCAGCCCGGCAAGATGGACCAGCCGGCGGCAGGCGCTCATCCAGTCGAAGTCTTCGCGCGCGGCAACGGGCGGCTCCGGCACAGTCGTCAACGCATACTCCAGCGCCTCGAGAGCCCCTTCCAGCTCGGTGTAGAAATGGGCGTTGGGATAGGCCTTGTAGGGAAGGTTGCCCGGACAGTCCGGCAGGATGACATGGCGGCCGGCAACCAGCGCATCGGCGGTTGCGGTGCACAGGATTTCGCTGCGTGAAGGGTTCACCATCACCCGGTATCGTCCGATATCGGACCAGAACCGCCGGTTCGGTCCGAAGAACCGCAAATCCGCGCCTTCCTCTCGTGCAAAGGCACGAAACTCTGCTTCATCGCGCCCGCCGCCGATGACATCGATGGGCCTTTTGGCACGGGCAGCGATGCGGGCAAGGTCGTCCAGGCCTTTCTCCCAGAGAAACGCTCCGAGAAAATAGATCCCTTCGGTTTCCTGCGTAACGAGAGGCACCTGCGCGTAACCGGGCATGACACCGGTCACCCGTTCCACAGGCATTGTGATACCCGGCAGGGTGAGGGCGGGCGACAGGCTGAGGGGCAGATCGATGCGCAGCCGCAGGGCGCGGCCGTGAAGAAAGGACACCAGCCGGGCGAGGCTGTTTGGAAACGGCAGCCCGGACATGCGGATGTAGGTTTCATAATCCGTCATGCTGAGGCCGATCGTCTTGTCCGCCCGGATGCCTCTGCGCCCGGTCGTTACCGGATACCAGCACAGATGCTCCGGCTCACTCGCGATCAGGCACCGGGCCGGCGGCGCGGCGCGGTAGACGTCTTCCATCGGCACGATCGACCCCATGCCTGCCACAAACCTTGCCCGATAAGGCCGGCATTCCGGCAATTTGTAGGGTCCGAATGCTTCAAGTTCCGTCCGGAGCCAGTCGACCTGCTCGTCAAAATCGACGAAGCGCGTCTCGCCCCACAACCGTTGCTGCGAAGCCTCATCCAGCCAGGGAAGTACATAGACAACCCGATAGCCAAGCGTAGCCAACCCGCAGGCGTGCCACAGCGAGATGAAGGACGGTCCGGTCATCCACGGCAGGGCGGCGCTCGTCAGAACCGCAAAGTCATGGATCTCTTGACCTTTGGTACGTTCGCCAGACAGGGGCACTTGTCTCCGGTTTCAACAGCCAGAACCACGGGCAACGATCTGCCAGCGCCCTGAAGCGAAGGAGGCGACAGGCTGGCGCGAGACACCAGAACACATGATTCTCCCCCCGAGACAATCCACCATCGCAGGTCAGGAAAGCCAGACAGGCCAGAACGCTAACGCCCGTTTCGGCCCGTATTTTCCACAGGACGCCTGACACGCCAAATGGTGAGGCCTTGTCACAAACGCGCGAATGAGGCCGTCTAAGACGAAAGTCACCCGCTCGTGACTTTCGGTTGAGTGCTCCATTGCATATTTTAGGGGCAATCGAACAAGGAATTGAGCCAAATGGTGGGATCGTTTTCCCGGAGGGCCGGCAAGGCCCTCCGCACCGCGCTTATTGTAACCGGCGGAATAGTTGCCCTGGCAGCGCCAATCAACGGCGCGCAGGCGCAACCCGAAAAAGTCATCGAACTGTTTACCAGCCAGGGCTGCTCCTCGTGCCCGCCAGCCGATCGGCTGGCGGAAAAGCTGGTGCAGGAAGACAACAACGTCCTGACCATGGTGATGCCCGTAGACTACTGGGATTATCTCGGCTGGAAGGACACGCTGGCAAGTCCCGTCAACTCGCAGCGTCAACGGGCCTATGCCGCGCGGCGCGGTGACCGGTCGGTCTACACCCCGCAAATGGTGATCAACGGCGAGGAACACGTCGTCGGCAGCCGCGAGGGCGATGTCCGGGCAGCACTGGCACGCACCGACCCCTTTACCGCAACGATCGACCTGAAGATTACCGACATGGTCGTCCAGGCAACGGTCAACGGCTCCCTGCCCAAGGGCTTCAACATGGCGACCGTCTATTTCCTGCGCATGCAGGATGAAGCTCTGGTTGATATCGGCCGTGGCGAAAACGCGGGCCGCAAGGTGCGTTACGTCAACGTGGTGCGCAATCTGCAGCCGATGGGGATGTGGTCCGGCGGCCAGGAGACATTCCGCATGCCGAAGTCCAAACTGATGCTGAAAGGTGACGCCCGCTGCGCAGTTGTCGTGCAGCTTGAAAATCCCGACGGGCCCGGCCGGATCATCGGCGCGGCAACCATGAACAAGAGCGGCGGTCTATGAACCGCCGCTGTGGTGTGGCCAAATATCAATTCCCTCTGAAAAACGAGCCCACCGGCTTCAAAGCCGGGTTGTAACCCCCGAGAAAACTGCTACCCCTTGCCCCGTTCGGCCACCCCTTGAACCGTGAACGCCTTGTTGGCGCACGGTTTGCAAGACCCAGTGGCCGGTCAGGTTCTCTGCTTTGCCGGCGTCTGGTGAAGCAAATCGGTCCTGGGGGAATGCATGAAGTTGAAGCGCAGGCTTCAGATAGCCTTTTTGAGCATCGTTTTCGGCTTGATCGTTCTCGGTCTCAAGATCGGCGCCTATCTGCTGACCGGCTCCATAGCGCTTTATTCCGACGCGTTGGAAACGACGGTCAATATCGCGTCGGCCATCGCAACGCTTGCAGCCGTCTGGTTCGCGGCCAAACCCGCCGACAGCAACCACCCCTACGGACACGACAAGGTTGAGTATTTCGCGGCGGTTCTCGTCGGCGTGATGATCGTGCTTGCCGCCCTGTCGATTTTCCGCGCGGCTTGGCTCGGCTTCATCAGCGGCGACAGTCCGGAATATTCGCCAGCCGGTATCGGCATGAACCTGCTTGCCGCCGTCATCAACGGCGCCTGGGCGCGATACCTGATGAAATACGGCAAACACGCAAGATCACCTGCCCTTGTTGCGGACGGCAAGCACCTGATGACCGATGTGGTCAGCTCCGTCGGGGTTCTGGGCGGCGTTGTGCTGGTGATGCTCACCGGCTGGAAAGTCATGGATCCCGCGCTTGCGGTTCTTGTCGGCCTCACCGTTCTCTGGTCCGGCTGGGGCCTCGTCAAGGAATCCGTCGGCGGACTGATGGACGAGGCCGCCTCGCACGACACATTGGACAAGATCCGTGTTCTGATTTCCGAACATGGCGAAGGTGCCCTGGAGGCACACGACCTGCGCACTCGCATTGCCGGCAAATCCACCTTCATCGATTTTCACCTGGTGGTGCCGGGCGAAATGTCCGTCGACAAGGCACATGAGATCTGCGACCGGATCGAGATTGCCATCGTCGAAGATGTCCCCGGAGCCCGGATCACCATTCACGTCGAGCCGGAACACAAAGCCAAGCATTCGGGCATTGTGGTGCTCTAGGCCAGCGTTCAAAAATAATAGCGTTAGCGGCCGATACGTGCCGTTTTGTTATCTTTAACGACACCGGATATCTGAACGCACCTCATGCACCAGCACCTTTTTCAGCTCATGCTGCTTGCCAGGCCTACCCTTGGGCGCGCCCACGGACTGGCCGAAATCCAGCTTGCCCTTGCCTGTGACTAACCATAATACTCTGCAACCGGCGATCCTCGCCGCCGTCTCACTGACGGGTCAGCACCGGGCAAATGCTCAATTCGGAACTGTTTTGGCGTGCCAAACCGGCAACTTCGAAACATCTGCATTCCGTCCTCGCAGCTCTTCCGCCCCGGTTACTTCGGAACGATTTGAGGAACCAGTCTCATATGCCCAACTGGCGGCGCTGGCATGCCCAGCTTCTTGATCATCTGATCCTGATCGGCGGCGCCCTTGTGATGACGCTACCTGTCTATTCGATCTTCGCCGCAACCACCCATGAGGGCGGAAGGGTTCGGCCAAGGCTCGATCTGGGCGGCGGCACGCTGGAAAACTATGGACACTTTCTGCAGACCGGCGCGGGCTTTTCCGGTGACGTCACAGCATTGTCGATGATGTGGAATTCCTTCCTGCTGGGCGCTGGATTTGCGACCCTGAAGGTCGTTCTGTCCCTCATGACAGCCTATGCACTGATCTATTTCCGGGTCCGCTTTGCCAGCGCCATCTTCGCCGTGCTTCTGCTGACCCTGTTATTGCCTCTGGAATCCCGGTTCCTGCCGACCTATGCCGTGACCGTCGAACTTGGCCTCGTCAACACGCGTGCGGGCCTCATCCTGCCGCTGGTCGCCTCCGGCCTTGGGACGCTGTTCTTCCGCCAGTTCCTGATGACGGTTCCGGACGCGCTGCTGGAATCGGCCAGGATCGACGGCGCTGGTCCGCTGAAGTTCTTCAAGGACATTCTAGTTCCCCTGTCGTTGCCGACAGCGGCCGCCCTGTTCCTGGTGATGTTCGTAAATGGCTGGAACCAGTATCTGTGGCCGGTAATGGTTACTTCGGAGGAAAGCACTTACACCTTGGTGCGTGGCATGCAGTTTTTCGGCAATTCCAGCCTGCGCGGACTGATGCTGGCGGTACTCGCGTTCGTGCCTCCGGCCCTGCTTGTCATATTGTTTCAACGACAAGTCGTTAAAGGCCTGTTCGACGGCTCACACTGACGACATCCGGCATTGAAACCGGCGGTCCCTGCCCCAATTTTTCCAGAACGACCCGAAAGGCACCTCATCCATGGCATTTGAAGCGATCCTGTTCGACTGTGACGGCGTTCTGGTGGATTCGGAAATCATCTATGTCGATGTCGAACGCGAACATCTGGCCCGGATCGGCCTGAAGTACGAGCTTCATGAGTATATGGACCGGTTCCAGGGCCTGGGCAGCACGGATTTCTGGGCGGCACTCGACGTGGATTACCAGACCCTTGGCAAGGGACCGCTGCCTGAAACATTCGGACCGGATCTGGACGCTGCCACCCAGGCGCGGATCGACCGCGAACTGGCGGAAATCAAGGGCATCAAACAGCTGCTGGCAGCCCATGACGGCCCTCGTGCCGTCGCCTCCTCCTCCCGCCTGCACCGGCTGACCCACAAGCTTCAACACACAGGGCTCTTCTCTTATTTCGAGCCGCATATCTATTCAGGCGAGCAGGTGACCAACGGCAAACCCGCGCCCGATCTGTTTTTGTTCGCGGCGGATAAACTGGGCGTGGACCCGAAAGCCGCGCTCGTCGTGGAAGACAGTGTCAACGGCGTGAAGGCGGGCCTTGCGGCCGGCATGACGGTTTGGGGTTTTGTCGGCGGCGGTCATTGTCACGATGGCCACGCGGAACAACTGCTTGGTGCCGGTGCACATCGGGTTGTCGACAGCCACGACAACCTGGCCGCGCTGCTGATCAGTGAAAGCACCGCAGCCTGAGGCTGTTTTGGGTCGATCCAAAAATCTGACAGAACCCGAATGCTCCTGAGAGATCCGCGCGCCGTTAGCCGGCGCGCGGCAGGCCATTCTAGCGCCCGAGATCGTGTTCCGGATTTGCGCTGATCTTGTGGATCGAAAGATCCGCCCCGCGGTGCTCGTCTTCCTGAGACAGCCTCAGACCCATCGTCGCTTTCAGGATACCATAGACGGCAAGACCCGCCCCAAGGGCGTAGACCGCCCCCAGGACCGTACCGATAACCTGCGAAACGGGAGATACACCGCCAAGGCCGCCCAGGGCCTCGAGCCCGAAGAAGCCAGCGGCGATACCACCCCACGCTCCGCAGATGCCATGCAGCGGCCAGACACCCAGAACGTCGTCGATTTTCAACTTGTTCTGGCAGATCTCGAAACCGATTACGAAGACGCCGCCGGCGACGCCTCCAACAATCAGGCTGCCAATCGGGTGCATGACGTCCGAACCGGCGCAGACGGCAACGAGACCGGCCAGCGCACCGTTGTGCACGAAGCCCGGATCATTCCGGCCGACAACCAGCGCCACAAGAATTCCGCCAACCATGGCCATCAACGAGTTGATCGCCACGAGACCGGAAATGCTCTCAAGAGAGGCAGCCGTCATCACGTTGAAACCGAACCAGCCGACACAAAGCATCCAGGATCCCATGGCGAGCCAGGGCAGCGATGAAGGCGGAATACCGACGGGACGGCCGTTGCGGTCGTAACGGCCCATGCGAGCACCCAGCAGCAGAACGGCGCCGAGCGCGATCCAGCCGCCGACCGCATGCACCACCACGGAACCCGCAAAGTCATGGAATGGCGCGCCGAAGGTCGCTTCCAGCCAGCCCTGGAAACCGAAATTGCCGTTCCAGACCAGACCCTCGAACAACGGATAGACGATGCCGACCAGCGCAACGGTGGCCAGGCATTGCGGCCAGAACTTCATGCGTTCCGCGATGCCGCCGGAGATGATCGCCGGAATTGCGGCGGCAAATGTTGTGAGGAAGAAGAACTTCACCAGGCTCAGACCCTGAAGTTCGAAGCCTTCACCACCACCTGACAAGGTCGCCGCGTTCACCAGGAACGTGGTGCCGTAGGCAACGGCATATCCGACAAAGAAATACGCCACTGTCGACAGGGCAAAGTCGACAAGGATTTTTACCAGCGCGTTGACCTGGTTCTTTTGCCGGACGGTGCCGACTTCCAGAAAAGCGAAGCCGCCGTGCATGGCGAAAACGAGAATAGCTCCCACAAGGACGAAAAAGACGTCCGCCCCGACCCCGGTTTCATTCATTTTTGACCCCCAGATAGGCAATTTGCCGTTTGTTTTTGCGTTTCGGAGCGCGCAGCATTCAAACTGCATGCCAAACGGGCAAAAGCTCAAAAAAGACCCGGAAATCAGCCGATATTTTAATCGAAACTTTCGGAGACTTCACCGAAGAGAGTGTGTAGATCGATTATTTTATAATCATTCGCAAATTTTTTAGGCAAAAACAGAAACTCTGGGCACCTGACCAAAAAAAGAGCCCGGGGTTGCCCCCGGGCTTTCCAAGTTTGCGGTCTGAGCCAATAGACCGCCTGGGAGATTTTTGTCGGCGCCGCCTTAGAGGCGGCCGGAGCCGGTTCCGAATTCCGGATAGGCTTCCACACCGATTTCGACCTTGTCGAGACCAAGGGCCTCTTCTTCCTCGGACACCCGGATACCCATGGTGGCCTTGAGGACGAACCAGATCACCGAGCTTACGACCAGGGTGAACGCACCGATGGAAACGATACCGATCAGCTGGGTGACGTAGGAAGCGTCGGAGTTGGACAGCGGTACGATGAGCGTGCCCCAGATACCTGCCAGCAGGTGAACCGGGATGGCGCCAACGACGTCGTCGATTTTCAGCTTGTCGAGCATCGGAACCGCGAAGACCACGATCACGCCACCGACACCGCCGACGAAGACGGAAACCCACACGCTCGGTGCAAGCGGTTCTGCGGTGATGGCAACCAGACCTGCCAGAGCGCCGTTCAGAGCCATGGTCACGTCGACCTTCTTGTAGAGGATCTGGGTGAGAACAACCGCGACGACGACACCGGCAGCAGCAGCCATGTTGGTGTTGGCGAAGATGCGGGAGATGTCGGAGACGTCACCGATGGAACCCATGGCAAGCTGGGACGCACCGTTGAAGCCGAACCAACCCAGCCACAGGATGAATGTACCGAGGGTTGCGAGCGGCATGGAGGAACCCGGGAACGGGTGCACGGAGCCATCCGCACCATACTTGCCTTTACGGGCACCAAGGATAACCGCACCGGCCAGAGCAGCCCAGCCACCGACGGAGTGAACGAGAGTGGAACCGGCAAAGTCGGAGAACTCAGCGCCGCCGATAGCCTTCACGGCTTCGCCGTTGAGCCAGCCGCCGCCCCATTCCCAGGAACCGGTGATCGGGTAGATGATGCCCGTCAGGACAACGGTGAAAGCCAGGAAAGGCCACAGCTTGATGCGCTCGGCGAGCGTGCCGGACACGATCGACGCGGTGGTCGCACAGAAGACCATCTGGAAGAACCAGTCGGACGCCGTGGAGTAGCCGGTGTCGAGTGCGTCGCCGCCGACGGCGTCAAACGCGTAAGGACCGAAGGAACCCATGAAACCGCCGTCAACGCCGGTGTACATCAGGTTGTAGCCGGTGATCCAGAACATCAGGCCTGCGATGGCGTAGAGCGTGATGTTCTTCAGGCACTGCATAGAAACGTTCTTGGAGCGGACGAGACCGGCTTCAAGCATTGCAAAGCCGGCGGCCATCCACATGACCAGGAAACCACCGATGAGGAACAGCAGTGTATTGAAGATATAGGCAACCTCGGGAGAGACTGCGGCTGGAGCTGCAGCGGCAGCCTCGGTATCCTGCGCAAGCACCGGCAGAGCCGTAAGGCTCAGCAGAGCCAGCGACGTCGCGCCCTTAGCGACAAGTTTTTTCATGATACGTTTCCTTACCTAAATCACAGAGCTTCGGCGTCGGTTTCGCCGGTACGGATGCGCACGACCTGATCGATCGAATGGACGAAGATCTTCCCATCCCCGATCTGGCCGGTCTTGGCAGCGCCGGAAATCACTTCGACGACCTTGTCGACGGAGGCGGCATCCACAGCGACTTCAATCTTCAGCTTCGGCAGGAAGCTGACGGCATACTCGGTGCCGCGATAGATTTCGGTGTGCCCCTTCTGGCGGCCATAGCCCTTCACTTCAGTCACCGTCAGCCCCTGGATGCCGATGCTGGTCAAGGCATCGCGCACTTCGTCGAGCTTGAACGGCTTGATGATGGCCATCACTATTTTCATTGCTCGTTCCATTCCCCTTCTTAGCGCCCCTTCCCGTCGAAGAAGCTCGGCCTACCACCCCGGAAACTGCGCCTGGTTCTGTCCCCCTCTGGAAGGATCTTCTCAGGTCTTCGGCTTCACCACGTGTCGTGGCCCCGGGCCGGTGTCGGCTCTTACTAATCAAGGACCGTGCCAACTTGGCTTTTTCGGAGAGTCTTTCGCGGAATCCCGCGGTTTTGCAGTGCAAAAAACGCCGGAGCCAACTTTGTGGCATAAATGGGATGACGGCTTTTCAGGCAGTTTTTCTGCCTATTTTTTACACACGACACACTTTCGAGGTTAAAAATTGTGCACAAAAGACCGGCAATCGCTCCTCGCATAAAAATGCGGCACCTGAACCGGTCAACAAAGTTACGGCAGTGCAAACGGCCGTGCCTCGCCACTGCGGCGGCAGCCCGCCGCGAAAGCAGCTACCGCCTCGGTACGGAGGCACAATCCGTACCTCAAGTTCCAGGTGGAGGACTGGCGCTGCACGCCTGTTTACGAAACCGTCAGAGAAAGGGCCGCCACATCGAATAAGTTCGAGCTTGTTCGGGATCCTGGAGTATACTTTTCAGAAGTAACCCCGGCAGATGCAGCCATTAGTTGCTCTGCCTTTTCAACGACCCCATCCCAACGGACCAACCGGCAGAGGTAGAAATGAGACACAGTGCCAAGCTAGCGGCCATCGCCCTTTCCTTCTTGCCGGGTCTTGCGAACGCGCAGGACGTGGCCGACACCATCTATTCCGGCGGCCCCATCCTGACCATCAATGACAGTCAGCCGAAGGTTGAAGCCGTCGCGGTGAAAGACGGGCGAATACTGGCGGCAGGAACGTTGGCCGATATTTCGACCTTTAAAGGCGAAACGACGGAGGCGTTCGATTTGAACGGCCGGACGATGCTACCGGGGTTCGTAGATAGCCACGGACACGTGGTAATGGGCGGAATTCAGGCCCTTTCGGCGAACTTGCTTGCGCCGCCGGATGGCGACGTCACGGATATCGCCAGCTTGCAGGCAACGCTGAAAGCCTGGGCGGTGAAGAACGCTGCGACAGTCGACAAGGTGAAGATGATCATCGGCTTCGGCTACGACAACGCACAACTGGCCGAACTCCGCCACCCTACCCGTGAGGATCTCGACGCGGTCTCGACGGAAGTCCCGATCGTGATCGTGCATCAGTCAGGCCACCTCGGTGTTGCCAATTCCAAGGCGCTCGAACTCGCAGGGATCACCGCCTCGACCGAAAATCCGGAAGGCGGTGTCATTCAGCGCACATCGGATGGAACTCCCAATGGCGTTCTTGAAGAATATGCCTTTTTCAATGTGCTCATCCCGCTACTCGGAACTCTGGGGCCGGAAGGACTGTCTGCTTTCGCAGAAGCCGGAGCAGACCTCTGGATGCGCTACGGATATACGACCGCGCAGGATGGCCGCTCTTCCGGGGCGGTGGTCGAAGCCTTGAAGGCGGTCGACGCGGACAAGGGTCTTCCGGTTGACGTTATCGCCTATCCCGACGTGCTCGAAGCGAAGGACTACATCGCCCAGCATGTTTCGCGCGAATATGAAGGCAAAGTGCGCGTGGGCGGATGCAAGCTGACAATCGACGGCTCACCGCAAGGCTTTACCGCCTTGCGAGACCGGCCCTACTACGATCCCGTCGGCGATTATCCTCCCGGTTATGCCGGTTATGCTTCGGTGACGATGGAAAAGGTTCAGGACGCCGTGAACTGGTGCTACGAAAACGGCATCCAGATCATTACGCACGCCAATGGCGAAGGCGCCTCCGACATGCTGATTGCCGCCATTGGCGCGGCTCAGAAAAAATATGGAGACCCCGGCAACCGGCCGGTGCTCATCCACGGCCAGTTCCTGCGTGAAGACCAGGTGGACAGCTACAAGCGGCTTGGCGTTTTCATGTCCCTGTTCCCCATGCACACCTTCTATTGGGGCGATTGGCACAGAGACCATACGGTCGGCCCGGTGAACGCGGACAATATTTCACCAACAGGGTGGGTACGCGAACGTGGCATGAAGTTCGGCTCCCATCACGATGCGCCCGTCGCTTTCCCGGACAGCATGCGTATTCTCTCAGCGACGGTCACACGGCGCACCCGGTCGGGCGACATCCTTGGCCCGAGCCAGCGGGTAGACGTCATGACCGCCTTGAAAGCCATGACCATCTGGCCCGCATGGCAACAATTCGAGGAAAACGACAAGGGGTCGATCGAAGTCGGCAAGCTGGCCGATTTCGTTCTGCTGTCCGAAGACCCGACGGCGATCGATCCGGAGAAGCTGGCCGGGATAAAGATCGAAGGGACCGTGAAAGGCGGCAATCTGGTCTATGACGCACAGCAAGACAGCCGTCGGGGCGACCTCTCCCCGCAATTTCCGGTCTTTGGCAATCCGGAAGCAGCGCATCACCTGATGCATGCGATGTATGACGGCTTGAGCGGCGCTTCCAATCAGTAAGCAGACCGTACGCTGCGTCGGGACGGCCTTCCAAGACCGTCCTGAAGACAGAGAAACCAGGTCAATGCCTCCGCCCCAGAAGCAGCTCCCGGCAGACCCTCAGGCTGAGAAGCCGCCGCTTTCCAGATAGGCGACCTCTTCCGGTGTCGATTGCCGGCCGAGAACGGCATTGCGATGCGGAAAGCGGCCGAAGCGGCGGATGACGTCGAGGTGGATCAGCGCATAGTGATAGAGTTCCGTGTCGCCAAGGACGCGGCACAGGTCAACAGACCTTTCCTGATGCGCCATGTCTTCTGCGTGTTCGAACGGCAGGTAGAAAAAGCCGCGCGCCTCTTTGGGAAACGCCCTGTCAAAACCACGATCAAGCGCTTTTTCGGCGACCTCTACGGCCTTCGGGTCAGCCCGGAAAGCCTTGGGGCTGCCGCGGAAGACATTGCGCGGGAACTGGTCAAGCAGGATCAGCAGCGCGAGCGCGCCATCGGCCGTATCCGCCCAACCATCGAGCTTGCCCTCAGCCGCATCCTCGATAGCGGCCAGGAACCTGTCCCGGCACAACTTGTCGAACTTGTCGTCCTTTGCGAACCATTTCGCCGGCCCGGCGTTCCACCAGAAATCGAGAACGTCGAGGGAGGTGATCGGCTGGTCTGTCATGGCGGCAATTTCCGGAGATGAAGGAGTGGAACGGGTGCGATCCGTTCCTGCCAGCTTCACTTGCCCGCTGTCAACGCACCGCAGGCCAATGTCTGCCAGTTGACCTGGTGTTGCCGTGTCCGGGCGTCCAGAAAGCCGCTGTCTTTCAGGGCGGACATTTCCTGCCTGAACGCCTCGACCAGCGCGGGATCCGTTCCCTGGCTGAACACGGCCCACAGCGGGTTGGCAAGTGCTTCGACAAAGACCACCGGCTGCAGGAGGCCGCCGTCATATCCCTGCTTGCAGGCGCTGGCCTCAGCCAGGAACCCAGTCAGCGGCAGCACATCGATCCGCTCCAGGTAGAGCATCTCGATGCCCTGGTGAAAATCGGTGATCGGTACCAGGTTCCCGGTTTCCTCGAACCCGAGCTGTTTCAGGTAGGAAAGTAGATTGGAACCGTCCTGAACGCCGATCCTCAGGTTGAGATCACGCAGATCCTCGACCGCGTCGACTTCGATCTTCGGTCGGGTCGAGAGCTGGTAGAAATTCTGCCCATAGGGCGAGACCTCGCCCAGCCAGATGAATTTGTCTTCCCGCTCCGGCGTTCGCGACAGCGAGAAGAAAAGCACATTCGGCATGGTTTCGGCCAGGAGCATTGCCCGCTTCCAGGGCAGGAACTCGTAAGCGCCGATCTTCAACGTGATCGTTTCTCCGACCCGCCTGGCAACTTCGAGCATGTAGGCAGTGACATAACCGTCCGGTTTGCCCGCGTTGTCCCATTGCAACGGTGCGAAACTCTGGGTGACGATCTGGATTTCGGCGGGGTCTGCCTTTGCCGGGCCGGCAACAAGCGAAAGGGCCGCGGCCGCAAGCATGATTGCGCTCCGGAGTCCTGCTTTCATTCCTGCACCATGCAATCGTCCCGCGCCTTTGAAGAAGCCGTTTCTCGCAGTTAAACCCTGCCGGCGGATTGCGGGTGCGCCTTTGCGACAGCCGTCATTCCGGAACCGGACCCACCTGGCCTGCCGCCTGGGACGGTTTTCATCCCTGCACACCAGTGACACCGGCAAATCAGGCTAGTTTTGACTTCCTAATCTTGTATGAATGGCCAACAAAGGGAAGAAAATTCGACCCGCCACCGGCGCCCCTGAAACGGAGACTTTGTTGACGACCGGAACGACACTCGATCTGAAGGGCCTGAAATGCCCGCTGCCCGTGCTCAAGACCCGCAAGGCCCTCACCCGGTTATCCAGCGGCGAGCAACTGACCGTTTTGACCACGGACCCGATGGCGGAAATCGACATTCCCCATTTCTGCAACGAGCAGGGCCATACCTTGCTGGAGGCAGAGCGCACAGAGGGCGGCCACCGGTTCGTGCTGACCAAGGGCGGCTAGATCAACAAACAACCGTACTTAGTACCCGGCTTGAAGTGTCACTGCATCTTTCCGGCAATCTTGTCGATGTCCGCTGCGAGCTGCAGGTCCAGTTTGCTGAGACCGCCAACATCATGGGTCGACAGGGTGATATCGACACTGCGATAGACATTGAACCATTCGGGATGGTGGTTCATCTTTTCCGCCACCAGCGCGATCTGGGTCATGAAGGCAAAGGCTTCGCGGAAATTGTGAAACTTGAAGGATTTCGATATCGCCTCCCGGTCTTCGCACATGTGCCAGCCCGGCAGATCGTTCAATCCGGCGGCGCGGTCTTCCGGCTTCAGTCGTTCAACCATCTGGTCCTCCTGTTTTGCGTAACGGCCCGGCTCGAAAACGAGCCGCCTGCCTGCCGTGCACCTAATCCAGTTCTGTGTCAGCCCAATGGCGGGCTGCCAGCATCCACTTGGCGTCTATTTCAAGGATAATCCGCTTGCCCCACGCCGTCCTCTTCGTTTGCCTTGGCAACATCTGCCGGTCGCCACTTGCGGAAGGCGTTTTCCGGGATATCGTGCAGGAGGCAGGGCTGGCAGACAGTTTCGTGGTCGATAGCGCGGGAACCGGTGCCTGGCACATCGGCAATCCGCCGGACCCACGCTCCATCGAGATAGCCGCGCGGCATGAGGTCGATATCTCCGCCCAACGGGCACGGCAGGTGCGGGCAGATGATTTCCGCCGCTTCGACACCATCGTCGCCATGGACAGGGACAATCTCGCGGCCCTCAAACGCATGGGCGGAGCGAGCAGCCCCCGGCTTCGATTGCTTTTGAACAGACCGCCGCAGGATGTTCCCGATCCCTACTACGGCGGCCCGGACGGCTTTGAACAGGTGTACCAGCTCGTGCGGACTGGTGGTCAACGTCTCTTTCAGGACCTGACGACGAGCGCCTGACAAAGCCAGGCACGCTGCTTGAACACATGACAAGCCGGGGATTGCCGGGCACGGGTTCATAAATCCGTCTCAGACACCGGTGTATGGGTGTCTGATCTGCACGACTTCCTTGGCACCAATATGAAAATTCTGTGGTGGTCTCTTGCGGCTGCGCTGATCCTGGCCGGGCTGGTAACGGTCTGGCTGCCGATCCCGACCGGCGTCCCCCTGCTTGCGCTCGGCATGATTGTCATTGTCGGCACGAACCGGAGTGCGGCACGCATGTTGCGCAGCCGAAGACGCAAGACGCCGCCGCTCAACGATGCCATTACCTGGGTGGAAGACCGCTCGCCCTTGCGCTTTGCCCGCATCCTGAAACGCACAAGACCACGCAAGAAGTAGAGTGTTTGTCAGCGTTCGGCAAATACGCGACCGATGCCGCGAAGTGCCCGTCGGGCCCGAACCGCCAGCCGTTGCAACACCCGCTGCAGGCGCCGCCCCTTCACGGTGAACCACTCGTCAAGCTGGCGATCGCTCACCAGCGGCGGGGTCTTGCGATAAAGCAGGTGGTGGATCGCCAGGATCAGGAGCAGCGTCACGCCCCAGGACAACAGCGTATCGGACAGGAAGTGCCCGCCGAAAGCCACCCGGTTGGCTGACAGGATCAGGCCGAGCGGGATCAGAAAGACGAGCGCGCCCTTGCGCCAGGTTGCGGGCACCAGCAAGGTAACTGCTGCCACCAGCCACATGGCAGCCGACCCTTCCCCGGACACGAAAGAACAGTTGCTGTCGCAATAGTTCGAGATTTTCCAGACCGGCTGGTACGGCAGATCCCCACCGAAGATCTCGACATTGCGGGGCCGCGGGCGGCCCCAGTTGTCTTTCAGGATCAGGTTGACCAGAACCCCCGGTCCAAGGATCAGCGTCGACAGCAGGAACACCGGCTGACGCAGTGGCATCAGCGGCTGACGGCCCGGCACCAGCAGCTTGATGAGCAGAACCGCCACGCAGACGATGGCGATCACCCGGACAAGAAACGGTCCAAGGTGCCGGACATCGCGCAAGAACGCGACGTTCTCGGCCTTGAAGCCCTCATCGCCAAAATGGAAAAGCCCGCTCGCCCAGAGATCGACACCGGGAAAGGCCAGAAAGAACAGGGACACAAGGCAGATATAAAGCCCAACGCACACCATCGAATGGTTAATGCACCAGATGGATAGTTTGCTCAGTCCGGTCTTGGGATTATGCTGCTGGGGCTGGGTTTGCGTCATGGCTGCTCTTTAACGCATCCGATTGCCCGATCCAATCCCTTCCTGAAACCGGCCGGTTCAGATTTTGCGGAGATGCGGAATGTGAAAAACAGTCAGCCGCCTGCGGCCCCTACCGGCACGAATATAGTGTCATTGCGGCAGGACCGGAAACCGGTGGTGGAATTCTGGTACGAGTTTGCATCCACCTACAGCTATCTCTCGGCCATGCGGATCGAAACACTGGCAAGCGACTATGGCGTTGAGATCGCCTGGCGGCCATTTTTGCTCGGTCCGATCTTCAAGAAGCAGGGCTGGCCCACCTCTCCCTTCAACCTGTATCCCGCCAAGGGCCACTACATGTGGCGCGACATGGAACGGCTCTGCAGACAATACGGCCTGCCGTTCACTTTGCCGTCTCCCTTTCCCCAGGACGCGCTGCTGGCCGCCAGGATCGCACACGCAGCACAGAACCAGCCCTGGATAGGGGCCTTTACCCGTGCGGTCTTTATCGCTGAATTCGGACAGGGGCTGAACATCGCCGACGAAAGCCTGATGGCCGAACTGCTGCTGGAAATCGGTGCCCCGGCCCGGACGGCCCTGTCAACCGCCCAAAGCCGGGAAAACAAGATAAGCCTGCGCGCGGCCGTTACCGAAGCCGAGAAACTCGGCATCTTCGGCGCACCGAGTTTCGTCATTCCAGGCGGAGACCTCTACTGGGGCGACGACCGGCTGGAACAGGCCCTCGAGGCAGCCGGAAACCTGGTTGAAACGGACGCCTGAAGACCGCATCGCATTCATCCGATATCCCAACTCAAAACCCGGCTTGCGGGATCCGAGATCGAAGGCTATATACGAAACATATACGTTTCATATAACCATCCATTTCGGGAGACAGTCATGGGCATCGTCAAGATCGACGAGGGTCTGCACGAGGAAATCCGCCGGGCCAGCACCGTCATGTGCCGCTCCATCAATGCGCAGGCCGAATTCTGGATGAAGATCGGCATGCTGGCCGAGGCCAACCCGACCCTGTCCTTCAGCGACATCATCAAGATGCAGCTCGACGCAGCGCAGGCTCCCTCAACAGAGGCGGCGGTTGCCTGACATGGTCAAGACCCCGGAAGAACTGGAACTCATGCGCAACTCGGGCAGGTTGCTTGCCTCCGTCTTCGAAATGCTCGATGGCGTTGACCTTGCCGGAATGTCGACACTCGCTGTCAACGACATGGTGGAGCGTTTCATAACCGAGGACCTTGCCGCCCGTCCGGCCAGCAAGGGGCAATACGGCTTTGAATTTGTGCTGAATTGCTCGATCAACCAGGTCGTCTGCCACGGCATTCCGGACCGGAACGAGATCATCCGCGACGGCGACATCATCAATCTGGATATCACGCTCGAAAAGGACGGCTTCATTGCCGATTCCAGCAAGACCTATGTTGTCGGAAACGCCAGTGCGGCCGCAAGGCGGCTGGTGCGTGTTGCCCAGAAAGCGATGTGGAAAGGGATCGAGCAGGTAAAGCCGGGCGCCTGTCTGGGCGATATCGGCTACGCAATCGAAAAACACGCCAAGAAGAACGGTTACTCGGTGGTGCGCGACTATTGCGGGCACGGCATCGGCCGTGAAATGCACGAGGAGCCCAACGTGCTGAATTTCGGACGGCGCGGAACGGGTATGAGATTGCGCGAAGGCATGGTCTTCACCGTCGAGCCGATGATCAACCAGGGCACCAGCCGGGTTTCAACCGAAGAGGACGGCTGGAAGGTCGTGACCAAAGACGGCAAGCTGTCCGCGCAGTTCGAACACACGGTCGCCGTTACCGCCGACGGTGTCGAGGTTCTGACCCTGCGCCGAGATGAAACGGCCCTGACAGGATAGAGGCTGCAAGGTGTGGCCCTCAGCCCGCCCTGCGTCCGCTCGCCTGTTTCATCGCCTCGAAAAGGGCGGCAGGTGACAGGGGTTTTGTCAGGATTTCCCGGAACCCCGCATCCCGCAAACGCGTGTCGCCAACAGACTCCAGAGCCGCTGTCACGGCAATCAGCGGCAGGTCAGGGCGCAGAGATCCGAGTGCCTCGGCCGTTTCGACACCGCTCATGCCGGGCATGTGCAGATCGAGCAACGCGGCATCGAAGTCGCTCTTTTGAACGAGACCGACAGCCTGCTCGCCCGATCTGGCGGCTTCCGACGAAATGCCGAAGGACTCCAGCAGCGCTGCCAGCAGACGGCAATTGGTCTCGTTGTCATCGACAATTAGCACATGCGCTGACAAAGGCCCGGTGACTGACGCATCGTCGGACGTTGCCGACGTTCCATGCTGGTCTGCCTCGGCCAGCAACAGGCCGTCATCGCCCTCGCCGAGCGGAATTTCCACATTGAACCGGCTGCCGCCGGTCTCGGAACGCGCCAGTGTCAACCGGCCATTCATGTCCCGGACGAACTGCGCCGTCCCCCACAGACCAAGACCCGTTCCAGGCGCGGTTTCCCGGCCGTGCCGGCCCCGGACGAAGGGCCGGAACAGCCGTGCACCTTCTTCAGGCTCGATGCCGGGGCCGCTGTCTGCAACGGAAATCAGGATGGAGGAAGGATTGCCCTGACCGGATGCATCCTCCGATTTGTGGCCGGCTGCGCGAACCTCAACCGTGACCCCGCCCTCAGCAGTGTATTTGACGGCATTGTCCAGCAATGTCGTGATCACACGGCGCAGTGTCCCGCCACTTGATGTCACCGCCTCGCGGGCCTCGTCATCTATTTTTAGGGTCAAGGTCAGTTTTTTTGCTTCGGCCGCGACCTGAAAGAGGTCGGCGATTTCCGAAACAACATCGGCGATCCGACTGGGTCTTGTTTCCGCTTGCGATCCCGGTTCGGCAGCCGTGACAAGCTCGCCCGTCATCTGCGTAAGTGCATCGATGGAGCGAATGAGGATCGACAGTTGATCCTTCTGTGTCCCGTTCAGCGGACCGGTGCCGATCAGCTCCGCCGTCAGGCGCATAGCGGCAAGCGGCGTTCTGAGATCGTGGGCCAGAAGCGCAAGTTTGACGCTGTCCTCGTCATGATTTGCCATGCGGCCGGAGATCCTTCGCCTGAATGGGTCTCAACCGGGCTTGCCAGACACGCGCCAAAAAGCCAAGTTGGTCGAAATTCTGCTTACCTTGCCGTGTGGCCGCTGTCCATCCAGACCGGCATCCACCTGCACCCAGTCCCAAATCAACCGGAAACAGCCTTCGGGTTGCCGCATAGATGCTTGCTCAAACACTTACGATCGTCGCCCCGGTTTTCCTGCTGATCGGCATTGGCTACTGCCTCGCCAAAACCCGCATTCTGAACCAGAGCATCAGCGAAGCACTCGGGCAGTTCGTCTATATCGTGGCGATCCCGGTGCTGATCTTCCGATCGCTGATCGGCGCTGACCTGAGCGCGGGTGTTCCGCTGGCGCTCTGGGCAACCTACTTCATCGGCGTCGGCTTTGCCTGGCTGCTCGGATCGCTGATCATTCGCAAGGGTTTCGGCCGTGATGCCCGGGCAAGCGCGATCGGCGGGATATCCGCCGCCTTCGCCAACACGATTCTGGTCGGTCTGCCGCTGGTCGCCTCGGTATACGGCGACGAAGGCCTGGCCCCGCTGCTGCTGATCATCTCGATCCACCTGGCCACGATGACGGTGCTGATGGCGGTGATGATGGAGCGGGCAGCTGCGATCGACAACGGCACGGCCTCCCCTCCCATTTCCCAACTGTTGATGGGAGCCGGGAAAAGCCTGGTAAAGAACCCCCTCGTCGTCACCATCGTCGCCGCCTTTGTTTGGCGGCAGACAGGCCTGGAGCTGCCGGAGATCGGTCTCGACGTTATCAGCCGCATCGCCGCCACGGCGCTGCCTCTGTCACTGCTGTCACTTGGCATGAGCCTCGTGCAATACGGCATGCGCGGCAATATCGTGCCAGGACTGATCCTCAGCATCATCAAGATGCTGCTGATGCCGATCGTCGTTTTTTGTTTCGGGGCTTTCGTGTTCCATCTGCCGCCTCTGTGGACAGCCGTTGCGACCTTGACGGCCAGCTGCCCGACAGGTGTGAACGCCTATATTTTCGCCAACCGCTACGGCACCGGCCATTCCATGTCCGCAAATGCGATCACCATGACCACGCTCTGCGCCATCGTTACAGCCAGCTTGTGGATCTGGTTCCTGGACCATTGGTTCGGCATGAGCCTGCGCTAAGCCTTGAATGCGCTAAAGCCCGATCCTCTTGCGCAATTCGGCATGGGTCATGCCGGCCTCACGCAACGACCGGAGACTGGTGTCCTTGCTGGACTTCGAGAGCTTGCGCCCGTCCGCCCCCAGGACGAGCCTATGATGCCGGTAGACCGGTGACGGCAGGCCGAGCAGTTCCTGCAGGACCCTGTGCACGCTGGTCGCGTGATAAAGGTCCTGTCCGCGCAGCACATCGGTGATGCCCTGCCTGGCATCATCGACCACCACCGACAGATGATAGCTCGTAGGCGTGTCCTTGCGGGCAAGGATCACATCACCCCACGCTGCCGCCTCGACAGGCACCGCGACAGGTTCGGCAAACAGACTTTCGCCTTCCGCCCCCGTTTCCTGCCACGACAGTGCCCTTCCGATCTGCGCGAGGGCGCGCTGCATGTCGAGACGCAGTGAGAACGGTGCATCGCTGGCCGCCCGGCTCCTGTGCTCTTCCGGCGAAAGAACTGCGGCATCGCCAGGATAAAGCGGCGCACCGTCGGGATCCCGCAGCCAGCTTTCTCCATTAGCTTCCTTGGCAGAAACGAACGCCTTGATTTCAGCACGGGTCAGATAGGCGGGATAAACCAGGCCCATGTCCTGCAACTTTTCCAGGGCTGCCCGGTATTGCGGAAAATTTTCCGATTGGCGCAACACGGGCTCATCGAGCGGCACGCCCAACCAGGCGAGATCCTCGAACATCTCCCGTTCCAGGTCCGGCGTGCACCGGGTCTGGTCGATGTCTTCCACCCGCACGAGAAACCGGCCACTGAGCGCAACAGCTGCACGCGCGTTCAGGAGAGCCGAAAGCGCATGCCCCAGATGCAAGTGCCCATTGGGTGAAGGAGCAAAGCGGAATACGGGATGGGTCATGAGATCGGCAAAGGCTGTTGACGCGGAGCGGGCTGATGAGTGAAGTCCTACCTATCATTCCCCAGCCGCCGCGCAAGAGACAGTATCGCCCGGCAGTTCAAGACATCTCCGGACAAGCCCCGCCGACATGACCCCGATTGCCACAAAAGAAGACATCGAAGCCGGTCTCAAGGCACTGATCCGTCTCGACCCGCGCCTGCAGGAAATTGCAGGAACAGCAGGTCCGATCCCCTTGCGCCGCCGCGCGGCCGATTTTGAAGGTCTTGCACAGATTGTCACCGGACAGCAGGTGTCGGTTGCCAGCGCGGCTGCCATCTTCGCGCGCCTTCAGGTGCTGATTGCGCCGCTGACGGCAGAAAACCTCGCAACCTTCACCGACGGGGAACTGGCAGGCGCCGGCCTGTCCCGACCGAAAATCCGGACCTTACGCGCGCTGACAGAAGCTTGCGGCAACGGTCTCGACCTTGCTCATCTGGCACAGGCCCCGGCGGATGAAGCCCACCGCGCATTATGCGAGATAAAGGGCATCGGCCGCTGGACCGCGGATATCTTCCTGCTGTTCTGCGCGGGACATCCTGATGTCTTCCCGAGCGGCGACCTGGCCTTGCAAGTCGCGGTTCAGGAGTCCCTCGGCCTCGCAGAACGTCCGGCACCAAAAGAACTCGACGTCATCGCCGAGGCCTGGACACCGCACCGCGCCGTTGCCGCCCGTCTCTTCTGGGCTTGGTACAAGGTGAAAAAACAGGGCCGGGAAACCCTGCCGGTCTAGGGTGTGGTCCCTATCGGGCCGACATGTCCGCAACGGCCCGCAACAGAAGATCAATGTCCTCCGGCCGGGACAGACGATGATCGCCATCCGGCACCAGCGAAAAGGTGACATCGTCCAGCGGCAAGGCCTCAACCAGGCGGCGTGCATGACTTTCCGGCACATCCGGGTCCTGCGCGCCCTGCAGGATCGTAACGGGAGCACCAAGATGAAGCGGCGTCCCGAAAAGTAGGTGATTGCGGCCATCTTCGATCAGCTTGCGCGTGATCACATAGGGCGCGTCGCTATAGGCGGAAGGCTGCTCCCAGCGGCCATCGGCAAGAATGGCGGCACGGATCTCATCGCTGAAGCGCTGCTTCCACATCAGCTCTTCGGTAAAATCAACCGCCGGGGCGATCAGAACCAGCCCCTTGATACGGCCAGAGTTCTTGCGGGCGAGCGCCAGCAACAAGGCGAGCCACCCGCCCATGGAGGACCCGACCAATACGGTTTCGCCCGGGCAACAAGCATCGAAAACGGCAAGCGCCTCCTCCAGCCAGTCGGAAACACAGGCATCTTCGAAATCGCCGCCCGACAGGCCATGGCCGGAATAGTCGAACCGCACCACACCCTGCCCGTTTCGTGCCCCTTCCTCGGCCAATGCCTCGGCTTTTGTCCCGGACATGTCCGACTTGAACCCGGACAACCACAAGATGCCGGGTAACGAACTTGCCCCGGAACCCGGCGCGTTCCGCACGGCAATCCGGCGTTTCACGTCGTTTTTTCCGATCTGGATGAATTGCGGTTCGGAATCACCCATATTAAGGCTCTCGTTCTGATAGATGTTTTCTGTCCATGCCATTTGGCACAGACGCCCCGCCTTGACCAGTTCACCGGAGATCCGATTTGGTTCATCTGCCTTCTGAGACCACGATTTTGCAAGTGATCCCGGATCTCAACTCCGGTGGCGCCGAGCGCACGACGCTGGACGTTGCCAAAGCGGTGGTGGAAGCCGGCGGAAAGGCTCTCGTTGCAAGCCAGGGCGGCCAGATGGTGCCGGAACTGGAAGCCCTTGGCGCGGAACACATCGTCCTGCCCGTCAAGTCGAAGAACCCGGCGACCCTCTGGAAGAATGCAGCCAGGCTGGCGGAGATCGTGACCACACGCAAGGTCAGTCTGCTTCACGCTCGCAGCCGGGCTCCGGCATGGTCGTGCCTTTGGGCCGCACGGCGCACCAGAACCCCTTTCGTGACCACCTACCACGGCACCTATAACCAGTCGAATGCGCTGAAGGGCTGGTACAATTCGGTCATGGCACGGGGGGATGCGGTGATTGCCAATTCGCATTTCATATCCGGTCTGATCGAAGACCGGCACCCGTTCGCAAAAGGCAAGATCACCGTCATCCAGCGCGGATCCGATCTGAAAGGCCTGCTACCCGACAATGTCAGCGCCCTGCGGCTGCAGGCATTGAAGGACCAGTGGGGCATCCCGATGGGACGGCCGATACTCCTCAACATGGCCCGGCTGACCGCCTGGAAGGGACAGCGTGTCGTGATCGAGGCGATGGCGCTTCTGCAAGACAGGCTGCCGTCCGACCCGATCGCCATTCTGGCGGGCGATGCCCAGGGTCGTGACGGATATCTGGCGGAGTTGAAGAAGCTGATTGCCGACAACGGCCTGCAGGACAAGGTCCGGATCGTCGGTCACTGTGCCGACGTTCCCGCCGCCATGGCATTGGCCGATATTGCGATTGTTGCTTCTGTCGAACCGGAAGCCTTCGGCCGGGCGGCAGTTGAAGCACAGGCCGCAAGGGTGCCTGTAATCGTCTCCAACCTCGGGGCGGTACCTGAAACCGTCCTCTCCCCGCCCGATACGGCCGAAAGCGAACGCACCGGCTGGCGGGTGGCACCGGGCGACCCTCAGGCTCTGGCGGATGCCATTGTCCGTGTGTTGGGCCAGGACGTGGACGAGAAAAACAAAATGGCGGACCGGGCTCTCGCCCATGTCCGCCAGAATTTCTCGGTCGAAACCATGTGCGCCCGCACGCTCGGTGTTTATGCCGGCCTGCTGGGCACCTGATCTCAGCCGGCGCGTACGCGTGCCAGGAAGCCGTCGACCTCCGCCTGAAGCGCCCGGGCATTGCTCGCAAGCGTGCCGGACGCCGCCTGCAGTTCTTCCGCCGCATGCCCCGACTGGGTCGCTGCTTCGCTGACGCTGCTGATGTTGCGTGTCACGTCGCGTGTGCCGGTGGAAGCTTCGTGTACATTGCGCGCGATCTCGGTGGTTGCCGCGCCCTGCTCTTCGACAGCCGCCGCGATCCCGCCGGCAATCTCGTTGATCTCGAAGATCGTCTTGGTGATGCCGTCGATAGCCGAAACCGCGTCACGGGTCGCCGACTGGACACCGGAAATCTGCTGGGAGATTTCCTCGGTCGCCTTGGTCGTCTGGCTGGCCAGTTCCTTCACTTCGGACGCAACGACGGCAAATCCCTTGCCGGCCTCACCCGCACGGGCCGCTTCGATTGTGGCATTGAGCGCCAGAAGATTTGTCTGCTCGGCGATATCGGAAATGAGCTTCACCACTTCACCGATGCGCGAAGCGGCTTCGGCGAGCCCCTGAACCTGGTCGTTGGTTTTCTTGGCTTCCGCCGTTGCCGTGGCAGCAACATTTGAAGACTGGGCGACCTGTCGGGAAATTTCCGAAACCGTCGACGACAGCTCTTCGGCTGCGGAGGCAACGGTCTGAACGTTGGCAGATGCCTGCTCGGCAGCCGCGGCAACGTTCGAGGATTGTTGCTGGGTCTGCTCGGCGGTGGCGCTCATGGAACTTGCGCTCGATTCCAGCTGGGACGACGAGGACGATACCGCCTGGACGATTTCGCCAACAGAACTTTCGAAACTGTCGGCAAGCTCCATCATCATCCGCTTCTGCTCGGCGGCGGTTCTTGCTGCCTGTTCCTTCTGCTCCGCTTCCAGTTCGCGGGTCCGGACGGCATTGGCGCGGAAAACCTCCACGGCGCGGGCCATGCTGCCGATCTCGCTCTTGCGGTCGGTGTACTGGACGTCGATGTCGATGGATCCGCCAGCGAGCGTTCCCATGGTTCCGGTAAGCGTTTTCACCGGCCTGGTAATGCTGCGGCCGATCAGCCAGCCAAGCCCGATAGACAGCACCAATGCGATGGCGGAAACGGTCAGGAATGTTGTTTTGGAGAAGGCCTGGGCAGTGTCCAGCGCTTCCCCGGCAGCCAGCTTGCCCGCATAGGCCGCTTCAGACATCACCGCCCATTCCGGAGCGACCTGGGCATAGATTGCTTCGATCTCGACCAGGTCGGCAGCGATCTTCAGGGACAATTCGGCATAAGCCTTGAAGGAAGCCTGGTAAGTGTCCAGCAGCTTGCCGATTTCAGCCTGCTCTGCGTCGGACAACCCGCTTTTCGGCAGCAGATCGGCGAATTCGGCCCGCCGTTCGTCGATCCTGCCAATATATTTCTCGTCACCGCGCAGCATGAAATCTTTTTCATGACGGCGCATCATCAGCATCTTGACGGTCAATGAGTCCAGATTGGCGGCATCCAGCTTGCTTTCCACGTCATGCACGGCGGTGCGCAAGGAACCCTGCAAACCAGTGCTTTCGTCGAGCCCCATACGGGTAAGCTCTTCGGTCAGAACATCGAACTTGGCCTTGTGCTGATCCAGCACGCTGCGAAGCGTCGCGATGTTGCCCGTGATGGAAGCCGATTGCGGCTTCGTATCGACATCATTCAGGTTGCTCTGGGCTTTCTCGAACTCGGCCTTGTATTCCTCCACGAAGGCAAGGTCCTTATTCAGAAGAAAGTCCTTCTGGCTGCGTTGCATGTTCTGGGCATGAGCCTGAACCTGCGACACCTTGAAGTCCATTTGCGAGTATTCAGCCAGATTGTCGATTTCGTGCGACACGATTTGCTGGCTGTAAAGCGCCGTACCAAGCAATACGCCAATGGCAACCACGGCGATCGCGGACAGCGCTCCGACACGCACCGCGATGGGCAGATCTGCAAAGAACTTCATAATGGTCTCGTTTTTTTGGGGCAGCTCATGTCGAGCCTTGCACAGTGCGCCCACAAAACGCTCAAGCCATTAATTTTCCTTTACGCAACTTGAATACTGAGCCAACTAAACTTCCAAACCATAGGTTTATACTTGAAGTCACTCAACCATTCAGAGAATTCATTCAACTTATTATTTAGGCAAAACAGCCTTTTTCACTGCTCCTGAATACCGGCCTGCCCAAAAACCGCACAGATTCGCGGGGCCTTCCTGTCACTTTTGACCATCACAAATGGAGCACAGACGCCAGCGTGCGTCATTTTTTCGCGTCGGGTCGGTGGAATCTTTTTCAGGGTTTCAGCCAAAAGCGAGCCAAAACCGGCAAAGGCTTGGGTTCGTGCAGCCGATACGCAAACCCTCTGGTTCCGTGCACGCCATCAGAACGAGGGTGTCACGCCGCCAGCGGATACGCCTCTTCCACCAGGTAGGGGCCGCCACCGACACTCGATTTCGCCGAGAACAGCACGAACCGTCCGGCAATGAAGGGCTGCGCCTGGAAGTTGCCGCGCTCGCTCAGCCACTTGGCCACGTCCTCGTTGGTCGAGGTCCTGCAACGGGCAAGGGTCACATGCGGAACATACTTGCGTCGCTCGGCCGGCAGATGCAAACGCTGGATGATGCGTTCCTGCTCGGCCTGCAATTCGGCAAGTTGAGCGGTCGGCTCAACCCGGGCCCAGACCGCATGCGGCTTGCCGTTGCCGAAGGAGCCCAATCCGTTGAGGCGGATTTCCACCGGATCCCTGCGGACACGATCGAGCGCGGCGGCGATCTCGTCGGCCGTACGGTCGTCGATGTCGCCAATGAAGCGCAAGGTGATGTGGTAGTTCTCCGGATCAATCCAGCGGGCGCCCCGAAGGCCTCCCCGGAGCATCGAAAGCATGAGTGCCGTCTGGGACGGAATCTCAAGGCCTGTAAATAGGCGCGGCATGGGTGTTCCCTCCGCTGTCGCTGATGAATCCCATGAGGAATCAACTTCATGAAAATCGCAAGACAAAAAGCTAAGTTTTTGAGCGCGTTCAAAAATTCAGCGCCGCACTCAAATGAAAACCGGGCTGGTTCATAACCAGCCCGGCCTCCGATCTGCAGATGATTCTCTAAAAAGATTTATCGATCAGGAAGTTACGCCAGTTACGGCGCCGGATTGCCGAATTCCTGATGCAGCGCATCGATTTTCTCCAGAACATCGGCACTCAGCGTAACGTCCGCAGCTCCGATGTCGGTATCCAGCTGCTCAATGGTCGTCGCACCCAGGATGACCGAGGTCATGAAAGACCGCGACATGGCAAAGGCAAGTGCCATCTGCGACGGATCAAGCCCCGCCTCCTGCGCCAGGTCCAGATAGGCATCGACCGCCTCGATGGTGCGCGGATGCTCATAGCGCTGCAGGCGGTTGAATAGCGTCTTGCGGGCACCTGCCGGAAGGGCGCCATTGCGGTATTTGCCCGTCAGATATCCCTGGGCCAGTGCCGAATATCCCAGAAGACCGACATCTTCCCGGCGGGCAACTTCCGCAAGGCCGGTTTCGAAGGTCCGGTTGACCAGGGAATAGGCGTTCTGGATCGAGACCACTCGCGGCACGTCATACATCTCGGACGCCGCAACGTAGCGCATCGTGCCCCAGGCACTTTCGTTGGAGACACCGACGTGACGGATTTTGCCGGCCTTGACCAGATCCCCAAGGATTTCCAGCGTCGACTGGATGCTGTTTTCGTCCGGAGCCGGTTCGACATCCGCCCAGCGCGTCGGGTTTGAACCGAAGCCGCCGACGTTCCGGTCCGGCCAATGGATCTGGTAGAGGTCGATATAGTCTGTTTCCAGGTTCTTCAGGCTGCGGTCGACCGCAAATTCAATCTCTTCGCGAACCAGTTTCGCCTTCGCACCGTTTTCACGGAACCAGTCCATGTCGGTCCGCCCGACCACCTTGGTGGCCATGACGATCTTGTCCCGCATGCCGGTTTTCTTGAACCACGTGCCAACGATGCGCTCGGTCCGGCCCTGGGTCTCTTTCTTCGGCGGGATCGGATAGAGCTCTGCCGCGTCGAAGAAATTGATGCCCTTTTCCACGGCGCGGTCCATCTGGGCGTGACCTTCCGCTTCGGAGTTCTGCTCTCCGAAGGTCATGGTACCGAGGCAAAGGGCGCTGACCTGTATATCCGTGCGGCCAAGACGGCGCTTTTCCATAAGACTATCCTTCAAATTTTGAAAACGGGGCGTCCCGGAAGCCGGATCGGCTTCCACCCCAGGTCCAGAGCAAAGCCCTTAGGATCGGGCTTTGGCCAAAAGCTCTTCCACTTTCGGCAGAATGTTTTCGACGATGACTTCCACCCCTTTGGCGTTGGGATGCATACCGTCGGAAAGGTTGAGATCGGGATTGAGGGCGGCACCCTCGAGGAAGAAGGGATAAAACAACGCATCGTGCGCCTTGGCAACATCGGAGTAGATCGGATCGAATGCCTCGGCATATTCCGGCCCAAGATTGCGCGGAGCCAGCATGCCCGCAACAAGCACGGCAACACCGCGTTCCGTCAGGCGCCGGACGATTTCGTCGATATTCTTGCGCGTCAGCTCCGGAGAGATCCCCCGCAACGCGTCGTTTGCCCCAAGCTCCACGATGACGGCACTGGTGTCCGGTCCCACCGACCAGTCCAGCCGCGACAGCCCGCCGCTTGACGTGTCGCCAGAGACACCGGCGTTGACGACCTCGACCGATTGCCCCTTCGCATCAAGCGCTTTCTGGAGCTGATCCGTGAAGCCCTCTCCTGCCGACAGCTGATAGCCGGCGGACAGACTGTCCCCCAGCACCACCAGTTTCAGATCGGCCGACTGGGCGGCCATTGGCAGGAAAGACAGGATGATTATCGTCAGGCAGGCAATAAACCGGTTCACGTGAACACTCTTTTGGGACTGGAAGACGCTCTTCAACAGGCCCATATGGTCGCAGAGCGTCCAATTGTCGAGGGCTTGTGACTGTCAGGAAGACGATCACACGCCCATTGTAAAGGCCAGAGAATGACAAATTCGCCCGCGATCGCCCTGAAAGACGTCCACCTGACCCTCGGCGAAGGCGCCGGGCGGGTGCATATCCTGAAGGGGATCGACCTTCAAATCGAGAAGGGGGCCTCCGTCGGCCTTGTCGGCCCGTCAGGGTCCGGAAAATCGACATTGCTGATGGTCATGGCGGGGCTGGAACGCGCCGATGAAGGCTCGGTCAACGTGGCCGGATCCGAACTCGGCCCCCTGTCTGAAGACCAACTGGCCCGGTTTCGCGGCCGCAATGTCGGTATCATTTTCCAGTCGTTTCACCTTGTTCCCAACATGACCGCTTTGGAAAACGTGGCCGTGCCGCTGGAACTTGCTGGGGATGCCGCCGCCTTCGACAAGGCCAAGGCGGAACTGGATGCCGTTGGTCTCGGGCACCGCATGCACCACTACCCGGCGCAACTGTCCGGCGGCGAACAGCAGCGTGTCGCCGTGGCAAGGGCGCTGGTCGTCGAACCCGCGATCCTGATCGCAGACGAACCGACTGGCAACCTCGATGAAAGCACCGGCGCACAGATTGTCGACCTGATGTTCACCGCCCAGAAGAACCGGGGCACGACGCTGGTTCTGGTCACCCACGACCCGAGCCTTGCCGCCCGCTGCGACCGCATGATCCGCGTTCGCTCCGGAGAAATCGAAGAAGAAACGTCTGACCGCGCCCGCCGCGAGGTGTCTGCATGAGCGCGTTTGTCCCGGGCAACGCACCGGCAAACCACCAGACGATGCGCCTTGCTGCCCGGTTTGCCTTTCGTGAACTGCGCGGTGGCCTCAAGGGTTTTTACATTTTCATTGCCTGTATCGCGCTCGGCGTGGCGGCAATCGCAGGCGTCACGTCTGTCTCACGGGCTCTTACAGAAGGGATTTCGCGCGAAGGTCAGTCCATCCTGGGCGGTGATCTCGATTTTTCCCTGATCCACCGGCAGGCCGACGCCGATCAACTTGCCTATCTGAACGGCCTTGGTGACCTGTCCCGCGTTGCGACCACGCGGGCAATGGCAAGAAGACCGGAGACCGGCGATCAGGCATTGGTAGAGCTGAAAGCCGTCGACGGTCCCTATCCCCTTTACGGCACATTTGAACTTGCCTCCGGAGAGGCCCTGGAAACGGCCCTGGCCCGGAAAGACGGGACCTGGGGCGCCGTTGTGGACCCTTCCCTTCTGGCGCGGCTTGGCGCGAATGTCGGAGATACGCTCTCCCTCGGGCGCGCCACTATCCGAATTGCCGACACCATTGCCAACGAACCTGACAAACTGGCCGGGGGCATGGAATTCGGTCCACGCCTTCTGATATCCGATGCCGCCCTGCCTGAAACCGGCTTGATCCAGCCCGGCAGCCTGGTCCGCTGGCATTACCGCGTTCGAATGGCCCCGGCTCCCAACCTGGAAGCAATGGAAGGGATCGTCGAAGAGGCCAAATCCGCCCAGCCGGACGCGGGATGGCGTATCCGCTCCCGCGCCAATGCGTCCCCGGGCCTTCAACGCAGCATTGATCGCTTCGCACAATTCCTGACACTGGTTGGCCTCACCGCGCTGGTGGTTGGCGGTGTTGGTGTGGCCAATGCCATCCGCGCCTATCTGGAAACCAAGCGTGAGGTTATCGCCAGCTTCAAGTGCCTGGGCTCGACGGGCGGCTTCGTCTTCAAGATCTATCTGGTTCAAATGCTGGTGCTTGCGCTTCTCGGCATCGTCGTCGGCCTTGTGCTGGGTGCCCTGATCCCCTTTGCCGCAGCTGCCGCACTGGCGCCGGTTCTGCCGGTCAAGCTCGCGGCCAGCATCTATCCGACCGAGCTTGCCCTTGGCCTCGTCTACGGCCTCCTGACCGCTCTCGCCTTTGCAATCTGGCCGTTGGGGCGGGCTCATGACGTACCGCCGACGGCCCTTTTCCGGGATATCGTGACCGGCGGCGCCAAGCTGCCGCGCAAACGCTATCTGTTTGCCACCGCGGCAACAGTGCTTGCCCTTGCCGCCATCGCCATTCTGCTTGCCCACGACCAGCGCATGGCCGGCACCTACATCGCCGCGTCCGCCGGTGCGTTCGTTTTGCTGGTGCTGGTCGCACGCGGGATCATGGCCATAGCCAGGCGCCTGCCCAGTGTCCGCTCGACCGAGCTCAGGCTGGCGATTGCAAACATTCACCGCCCCGGAGCGCTGACCCCGTCAGTCGTGCTGTCGCTGGGACTTGGCCTGTCGCTGCTGGTGGCGCTTGCCCTCATCGACGGAAACCTGCGGCGCGAGTTGACCGCAACCATTGCCGACAAGGCTCCAAGCTTCTTCTTCATCGATATCCAGAGCCATGAACGCGATGCCTTCGAGGCCTTGCTGAATGCTGAAGCATCCGACGCCAACCTGCAAAGCGTCCCGATGCTGCGCGGCCGCATTGTCTCGCTGAACGGTATTGCGGCCGACAAGTTCGTCCCTGCCCAGGAAGGCTCCGGCTGGGTGCTGCGCGGTGACCGCGGCATTACCTATGACGCAAGCCTGCCCAAGAACTCGAAGCTGGAAGAAGGCTCCTGGTGGCCGGAGGATTACACCGGCATTCCTCTGGTGTCCTTCGATGAGGAGGCCGCCACCGATCTCGGCCTCAAGATCGGTGACCGGATCACGGTCAACGTGCTCGGCCGGGAAATCACGGCGGAAATTGCCAACACACGTACGGTGGAATGGCAGTCCCTTGCGATCAATTTCGTAATGGTGTTTTCGCCGAACACTTTTGCCGGTGCCCCGCATGCCCATCTGATGACCCTTGGCTGGGACGACGATGTGCCGGAAGAGACGGAACTTGCCTTATTGAAAACTGTCTCGAACGCCTTTCCGACAGTGACGGCAATCCGGGTGAAGGACGCGATCTCTCAGGTCAACGATCTGGTGGCACAGCTTGCCTGGGCCATCCGCGGCGCAAGCTCGATCACGCTGATCGCCAGCGTTCTGGTTCTGGCAGGTGCACTTGCCGCCGGTCATCGCAGCCGGATCTACGATGCGGTCATTCTGAAAACCATCGGTGCGACACGGGCCCGCCTGATCTTCGCCTATGCACTTGAATACGCCATTCTGGGCCTTGCAACGGCGGTGTTCGCTTTGCTGGCCGGAGGGGTCGCCGCCTGGTACGTGATAACGCAGATCATGGACGGATCGTTCGTGATGATGCCGGTAACCGCAGCAGGTGCCGCGCTGATCGCGCTGGTGCTGACGGTGGGTTTCGGCCTCGTCGGCACATGGCGAGTGCTGGGTGAAAAGCCCGCACCTGTCCTGCGAAACCTCTAGCGCAAAGAGCGGTCAGCTGCTGTAGCGGCGAACGTGCGCACAGGATAAACTGATCAAAGGACGTTTGCCGGCTTCGGTCGAGCCTCCTTTGATCAGCAAGGCTATTTCCGGCAGACCGGTAGACTTCCGAAAACAAGATCGAACGAATTCTTGCCGTGCGCTGATCTATTTCGATCCGGCGTCCACAGCTCTTGGCAAACTTCGTTCAGGAAAAAATCCTGAAATACAACCAAATCGCGACAAACTTCAGCTCCACACAACTTGCATACTGAATTGATCTTGGCTATCCGGTTCAGGTCCGGGCAGTTTGTTAAGAAGGGGCCATTCCATGTTCAAGTTTCTCCCGAAAATTCGTTTGAAGACCATTGCCGGGGCTGCAGCCCTGTCCGCAGTTGCCGCCATGGCATTCGCCCCTGCCGCGTCGGCGGAAAGCCCGTTTCATACCGGGGTCTGGCAGTTGAACACGCCGGAAGGCCCGCGCGGCCTCGTCGTCAGTGACTGGCTGGTCTTCGAAAACGGTTTGCCGAAGCGCTGGCTCTATCGCCGGGCCGGCACCAACGACGCCAACCAGTTCGATTTCTTCACCCGTTCGATGAACGATTCCGGCTACACGCCGGTCGGTATCCGGGTGTACCGCACCGGCGACAATGCGATGAAATACACGCTGGCGCCCAAGGGCGAGGACCCGATCGAGGTTTCCGCCGTCCGTCTTTCCATCCCGAATTTCGAGAATTCCTGCCTTTCCGTCGAGAAAAAAGGCAAGCGCTTCTACGGTAACTGGGTCGGCACTGAAGGCTCCAGGCTGAAGAAACTGAACGTGTCGAAAAACCGGCTGACCATCGACGGCGAAGCGCGCAAGGTATCGATCGCGGAAGTCCGCGTCGGCCGCATGGGCATCACCGAAAACGGCAAGCCGATCGCTTTCCTCACCGATGCCGGCGGCGACTATGCGGTTCTGCAGTGGTTCAAGCCCGGTGTGACCGTCGAGCAGATGCAGGATCCGGAAAAGGAAATCCTCGATTTCGCGTCGGAAGAAATCGTTCGCAACCCCGGCGGCACCTGCGACCGGCAGATCGAATCCCGACTGAAAGCCATGAAATAATACGACTGAATCTGAGCCTGTTTTTAAGGATAGGTTCAAATAATCTGTCCTGAGCGCAAAGATTACGAATTTTTCATCGAATTCGACTTGTGCTCGGGATAGGCTTTTCCCATATGTTGAGGGAGTTGTGTTGCATGCGCGATTGCATGCGCACGTCTATCTAGAAGGGGATTCATACGACCATGTCGACCTATGACCGTCAATCTCAAGGCGCGTATACCGTCGCCGGCGCACGCGCCGAGGCCGGCATCGATCAGGGCCTGCGCTCCTACATGCTGGGCGTCTATAACTACATGACCATCGGCCTTGCGCTGACCGGCTTTCTTGCGCTGGCAACGGTCATGCTTGCAACGACCACCGATCCGAACTCCGCTGTCGCCAGCCTTGGCAACGGCCGCATGCTCACACAGCTGGGTGTTGCCATCTACGGCAGCCCGCTGAAATGGGTTGTCATGCTCGCACCGCTCGGAATGGTGTTCTGGCTGTCCTTCCGCATTCAGTCCATGAGTGCCGGCGCAGCGCGGACCCTTTTCCTGGTCTACGCATCCGTAATGGGTATCTCCCTGTCCTCGATCTTCCTGGTTTACACCCCGGGCTCGATCGCTCAGGTCTTCTTCATCACCGCCGGTACCTTCGGCGCGCTGAGCCTGTTCGGCTACACCACGAAGAAGGACCTCTCCGGCTGGGGCTCGTTCCTGTTCATCGGCCTGATCGGTATCGTGATCGCGTCGCTGGTCAACATCTTCATGGCATCTTCCGCCCTGCAGTTCGCCATCTCCGTGATCGGTGTTCTGGTGTTCGCCGGCCTGACCGCCTACGACACCCAGCAGATCAAGGAAATGTACTACGAAGGCGACAGCGGTGAAGTCGCTACGAAGAAGTCCGTCATGGGCGCGCTGCGTCTGTACCTCGACTTCATCAACCTGTTCATCATGCTGCTGCAGCTGTTCGGCAACCGCGACTAAGCGCAGCCAAACTGAACAAACGGAAAAGCCCGGCCTTGTGCCGGGCTTTTTTGTGACCGCACGACTGTCCGACACATCGCACGCCGACACTTGCGCCAATGGGCGTCAACGCAAGCCTTGCGCAAATCAATGGAATGAAGCGGCAGAACACTGCGCTGCCAGACTTGGCCGAACCAATCGTCTGGTCCTCGGCCAGAAGGTAACCGACCAGCATTAGCCGGTCATTGACGCCACCTTCAAGGAAATGCACGTGAGCGGATCAGCGCAGGGGAAATGAACCTCACCCGGCCATCAGCAGACTGACCGGATACCTGGTCAGGCGTCGACCACCCGAAGATGTTTTTTCTTCTCCAGAACCCTCAGCACCTGCGCCAGATCGTGGCCACGCTTCAGGATCATGCCCCCGGTCGCCACGACCGAATAAGCGCCCTGGCGGCGGGCCAGCTTCGGGTCCTTCTCGATCCTGTAAAGCGGCATTTCGGAAGATCTGCGAAACACGGAGAAGATTGCCCGGTCCTTCAGGAGGTCGATGGCATAGTCCCGCCACTCGCCGTCGGCGACCATGCGCCCGTAGAGCCTCAGAATGACATCGAGTTCGCGCCTGTTGAATGCAACAATGGGTTTGGGAGGGGGAGCCGGTTGATGTTGTGGCGACGGGCTTGCACCCGCACCACGCTGAAACGCGCTGTCGTCGGCTTCGCTCATTCCGCCTCCATTCCGTTCGCGGTTTCGCTGCTGACAGGTAACCGACAAGAGAATCGTCGGGAGACGCCTGTCACCTGGCTGTCATGATGCGTCTTCTTTAGCCATTCTGGCAAGCCCGCAACGTCATATTGACTGACAGAGGTCCGAAACCAGAGTAATTTTGCCAATAAGTTTTACGGGAAGAAGTGCAAAAACGAACGCAACGGCACTTTGCCAAGAAAGAATGCATAAATTTCCTTGATTTTGCCGCATTCCAGCCCTTGGCCAGCCATTTTAGACACCCATATTAAGATCATACCCTGATGGGTATGGCCCGTAGAAGCCGCGGAATGCATTAGCCCCCCAGCCCCCCGGGGTTTTTACTGGCCAACCAGATTTAGTGAGTCAAACATCAGGGCAACTGAAGGGCCGGCATTATGCCGGCCCTTTTCATTTGTGGACCTGCCTGTTCCTCTGCTTTCAAACTACTTCAGAAAATCCCTGAGGAACGACAGGAACCGCGCATCCGTTCCATAGGCCACATTGACCCGCATTGCCGGCTTCTGCCGGGTCTCCCGGTTCGGATAGAAGACGGCGCCCGGTGCAATGAAGATGCTTTGCTTGCTGGCAGCAGCGCACAGTTCCCGTTCATCCACATCATCGGGAAACTCCACCCAGAGATAGAACCCGGGAATGGAGCACTCCCGCACAGACAACCCGATCGCCTCCAGTGTCCCGAAGGATGCCTTGTAGGCATCTTCCACCCGGCTCCTGAGACGCCGCAGATGTCTCAGATAATGGCCGGCCTGCATCAGATTGAACACGAAGCGTTCGACGTGGTCGGATGAATTGACCACCGTCAGCATCTTGATATCGGCAAGCTGGCGGATGATGTCCGGATTTCCAGCCACGTAGCCGCATCTGAGACTGGCCGACAGTGTCTTGGAAAAGGTGCCGAGATAAAGCACCCGCTCCAGCTGGTCCAGCGCCGCCAGCCTTGGCAACGTGGCCGGAAGAATGTCGGCAAGCGCATCGTTTTCAACCAGGAGAAATCCCCAGCGCTCGGCAAGCTGCATCAACCCGAATGACCGCGAAGGGGACAGGGAACCGCCGGTCGGATTGTGGCCGTGGGACTGGGTGACAAACATCTTCGGCCGGTAAAGAGCGAGTTTGGCGGTCAGGTCTTCCAGGTCCGGACCGTCCCTGTCCCGCCGGATACCGACAATCTGCACCTTGGCGAAGGTCAGCTTGGAAAAGAGCGGATAATAGCCCGGCTCATCGACAAAAACCGTATCACCAGGCTCCGTCAGATGCCGGATGATCAGATCCAGGCCATGGTTGACGCCATGGGTCAAAAGAAGCCCTTGCGGATCGGCCGGGATCGACCGCTCCAGCAACTGCATCCGCAGCCGGTCCCTCAGCGGACCATATCCCCACGAACTGCCGTAGCCGAATTCGATCGCTTCGGGAAAGGGCGTCTTGGCGTTGGCGAAATGGCGGCGCAGCTCCGCCCCCTCCATCCACGACGGCGGCGGGCGTCCGTCTCCCGGACGCACTTCATAATGCTGTTCCAGCTGCTCCCGCAGCAACGACATGCCGTCGACCGCGGCCGTGACATGTGGCGCAGGCGGGGTCTTGGAAGCTGGTCCGACCTGTGACATGTAGTATCCGGAGCCGGCCCGCGCTTCCAGTAGCCCTCGGGCGACCAGCCGGTCGTAAGCTTCCGCCATCGTGTTTTTCGAAACGCCGTTCTCCCGCGCGGCCTGACGAATGGAAGGCAACCGCTCAAACGTCTTGTACGCCCCTGCCTCCAGCATCAGCGCGACTTTCTCGACGATCTGATCGACGCGAGACAGTTTCCGCCCGCTACCCGTAACCCTCATTGTCCCTCAAAATTTACTGGGACAGTGCTGCCCATAAATCCGACAACTGTCCCTTGATTGTCCCAATCATTTTTATGACAGTTTGCCCCATTACGCCAGCAAATGGCAATTTCCTTGGGAGGGAAAAATGACCAAAGTAAGTAGACGCAGCCTTCTTGCAGGTGCAGCCGTTGGCGGCACCGCCCTCGCAGCACCGATTGCGGCCAAGGCACAGGATGCGGTTGAGTGGCGCATGCAGGCTCTCTGGGACGCCGGCACCACACCTTTCGAATTCGAGAAGAAGTTTGTCGAGCGCGTCAGCGAACTGACCGACGGCAATTTCAAGATCACACTGTTCTCCGCCGGCCAGCTCGTGCCTGCCAACCAGGCATTCGATGCCGTTCGCGCCGGTGCATTCCAGCTGATGAAGACCTTCGACGGCTACGAAGCCGGCAAGATCCCGGCATTTGCCTTCACGTCCACCATCCCGTTCGGCTTCCCCGAGTCCGACCAGTATGAAGCCTGGTTCTACGAAAAGGGCGGTCTGGATCTCGCCCGCGAAGCCTATGCAAAGGCCGGCCTCTTCTACATTGCCCCCACCGTCTATGGCGAAGAGCCGATCCACTCGACCGTCAAGATGGAAACCATCGCCGACATGGCCGGCAAGAAGGGCCGCTTTGTCGGGCTCGCTTCCGCGGTCATGGCCGACCAGGGCGTTTCCGTGACCCCGCTGCCGACGGCGGAAGTCTATACGGCGCTTGAAAAAGGCCTGATCGATTTTGCCGACCGCGGCGATCTCACCGCCAACTACGAAGCAGGCCTTGGCGAAGTCGCCAAGTTCATCATCCTGCCGGGCGTGCACCAGCCGACCACCGCCACCAGCTATGTCGCCAACCAGGGCGCCTATGACGCCCTGCCGGACGACTACAAGGCGGCGCTTGCCGTTGCGGCTCGGGAGATCTCCGGATCGCTGCGCCAGCACATCATGGTGCAGAATGTCGACGTCCTGAAGAAATACGGCGAACAAGGCGTCGAGATCATCCAGCTCGACCCGGCCGATGTCGCGGCCAACCGGTCCAAGGCTGTCGAGTCCTGGAAAAAGGCTACCAAGGAAGACGATCTGGCGAATCGCGTGCTCGCGAGCCAGATTGAGTTCATGACAGCCCTCGGGCTGATCTGACCCTTCCTCCCACCGGACGGTAGACGGCACCTCCCTGCCGTCTGCCGTCCGGTCGTCCTTTCGATCGGCAAATGCTCAGCTTCATGAAATCCGTCAGTTCCATCGTCACCGGCGTCAACCGGTTGTTCTTCCTCCTTGCGGCGGCGCTCATCTTCGCGGTGGTGCCGATCCTGCTGTTCGAAGTGGTCGCAAGATACCTGTTCGATGCGCCGACGGTGTGGGCCATGGAAGCCAGCACGTTGATCTTCGGTCCGCATTTCATGCTGGCCGGACCTTACCTTCTGCACCTGAAGGGCCACGTCGCCGTCGACATCTTCAGCGAAAAACTGACGGGATTGCCGAAAGTGGCTCTCGACGTGTTCTCCTATGCCGTCATTGCTGTGTTTGCAGGCGTTTTTGCCTGGGTCAGCTGGCCGCTTGCAATCAACGCCTACTCCCTCGGCGAAACCAGCTTTTCCGCCTGGAACCCACCTGTCTGGTGGCTGAAATTCGTCGTGCCGCTTTCCTTTGCGCTCCTGTTTTTGCAGGCCCTTGTTGAAGCCTGCAACGCAACGCGCCCGGCGCAGGAACAGACGGGAGCAAGCGCATGAGCTCCGAATTCGTTCTTGCCATCATGTTCGCCAGCCTTGTGGGCCTGCTGCTCACCGGCCTGCCGCTTGCCTTCACGCTCGGCGCACTTGCGCTCGTTTTCACGCTAACGCTGTGGGGCCCCGCCGCCCTCTCCGTTACCGTCCTCAACCTCTACTCCACCATGACGTCGGAATCGCTCCTCGCGATCCCGCTTTATGTGATGATGGCCAGCATCCTTCAGCGTTCCGGTGTTATCGAAAGCCTTTACCGGGCCATGGAGCTCTGGTCGCGGCGGTTACCGGGTGGCCTGGCGGTGGGCACCATCGCCATCTGCACGATCATCGCCGCCATGACGGGCATCGTCGGTGCCGCGGTTGCCGCCATGGGCATGCTGGCCCTGCCCTCCATGCTGAAGCGCAAATATAGTCCGGAGCTCGCGATCGGGACGATCTGTGCCGGCGGAACGCTCGGCATCCTGATCCCGCCCTCGGTGATCACCATCGTCTATGCCGTGACCGCACAGGCCTCTATCGGCCAGATGTTCATCGCCGGCGTGGTGCCGGGCCTGCTGCTCGCCTCGCTCTATATCGGCTATATCGTTCTGCGGTCCGCGCTCAACCCGTCCATCGCCCCGCGTCCGGACAACGACGCCCCGGCCACCTGGGAAGAGCGCATTGCCTCGCTGAAATCCCTCATCCTGCCGCTGCTGATCATCGTCGGCGTCCTTGGCACGATCTACATGGGTATCGCAACACCCACGGAAGCAGCCGCCGTCGGCGTCTTCCTGGCGTTCCTGTCTTCGCTTATCGAGCGCCGGTTCGGCTGGGAGCTCATATCCGGCGTTGCCCTCGACGTGGTCAAGGTGACCGCCATGATCCTCTGGATCACCATCGGTGCGCGGGCCTTTGTGGCAATCTTCACCGGCACCGGCGGCGCGGACTTCCTCCTGTCCTTCATTCAGGATCTCGATGCCAACCGCTGGATCGTGCTCGCCATCATGCTGGGCATTCTGTTCTTCCTCGGCATGTTCCTGGACGAAATGGGCATCATCCTCTTGTGCGTGCCCGTCTTCCTGCCGGTGATCGACTTCCTCGAGTTCGACCGGCTCTGGTTCGGCATCCTGTTCCTCGTTTCGGCGCAGATGGCCTACATCTCCCCGCCCTTCGGCTACACGCTCTTCTACATGAAGGGTGTCCTGCCCGCCGGCATCGGCATGGGCACGGTCTACCGTGCCATCGTTCCCTTCATCCTGCTGCAAGCCATCGGTATCTTCATCTGCGCCATGTTTCCGGAGCTGGTGTTGTGGCTGCCGCAATCCATGATCAATTGACAGACAGGTTTCCCCCGATGAGTGACGTCACTTCGTCCCGTATTGAAGGTTTTCACAAGCTGGACCCGGCCGGCCGGCTCCAGGCAGTCCAGCGCCAGGCGAATCTCGACAACAAGTCCGTCTCCGACCTTGTGGAAGCGGCATCCGGAAACATCGAACTGGCCGACCGCCTTGTCGAAAACGCCATTTCTTCCATGTCCATTCCTGTCGGTATCGCGACCAACATGACCGTGGACGGACGGGACGTCCTGGTGCCGATGGCCAGCGAGGAATCCTCCGTCATCGCCGCCGTGTGCAACTCGGCCAAGCGCTGCCGGCCGACCGGTGGCTTCAAGACCTCCACAAGCGGCCCGCTGATGGCAGCCCAGATCCAGCTTCTGGGTGCCAGCGACCCTGAAAACGTCCGTCTCCAGGTTTTTGAACGCATCGACGACATCCGCACCATCTGCGAAGAGATCGATCCGCTTCTGGTGAAGCTCGGCGGCGGCTTCCGTGACCTCGACATAAGGGTCATCGACACTGCCGAAGGGCCGATGACCATCGTTCACATCATCGTCGACACGCGCGACGCGATGGGCGCCAACGCCGTCAACAGCATGGCCGAGGCCCTTGCACCCAAGCTGGAAGAATGGACCGGCGCCCGCAGTCTCCTGCGCATCCTGACCAACCTGGCCGACCGCCGCGTGGCACGCGTGCGGGCTGTCTGGCCGCTGGAGGAAATCGGAGGTGAAAAGGTTCGGGACGACATGCTGTCGGCCTATCACTTTGCCGATGCCGACCCCTATCGGGCAGCCACCCATAACAAGGGCATCATGAACGGCATCAGCGCGGTGGTTCTGGCAACCGGCAACGATACCAGAGCCGTGGAGGCAGGCGCCCATGCCTTCGCGTCGAAAGACGGCCGCTACCGCTCTATGTCCCGCTGGGAAAAGGACGGCGACGGCAATCTTGTGGGCATCCTGGAACTGCCGATGGCTGTCGGACTGGTCGGTGGCGCAACAAAGATCCACCCCACCGCGCAGGCCAACCTGAAAATTCTCGGCGTGACCACGGCAGACGAACTGGCCCGGATCATCGTTGCCGTCGGCCTGGCGCAGAATTTCGGCGCATTGCGCGCCCTTGCCACCACCGGCATCCAGAAAGGCCACATGGCCCTGCACGCCCAGAACGTTGCTCTGATGGTGGGCGCGACCGGCGAGGAAATCGACCTGGTGGCCAACGAGCTGAAATCGCTTGGCAAGGTGCGGCAGGATCTGGCCGAGGAAATTCTCGCCCGGCTGCGGCAGGGCGCCAACGCCTGAGGCCTTTTGACAAGGTTCGACCGGAGGGGTCTCGGCACTATTACCGTGTTGCCCCTCTGGCCGATCAACTCCCGGATGCCGAAGGCAATGAAATCGGCATAATTGGCGTTTCTACGACGCGATTGCCTCTTTTCCGTCGGATTGCTTGTTGTATCTTTCTAAAAGCATGACAACCGACCTGATAGATCTGCGCGCGGCCCGGACCGCCGATTGTGAGGCACTCGCCAGCATCCATAGCGAAGCCTGGCTGGGCGCCTATCGCGGCGTCTTGCACGGTGTCGATCTTCAGAAGATGATTTCGCGCCGAGGCAGCAGCTGGTGGCGTGGTGCCCTTGCCAGGGGTGTCGACATCAAGATCCTCAGCATTGCTGAAATTCCCGCCGGTTACGCGACCTATGGGCCGTGCCGACTGCGGGATACCGGCATGGATGGCGAAATCTACGAGCTTTATCTGAAGCCGGAATATCAGGGCCTCGGGTTCGGCCGGGCCCTTTTCCAGAATGTGCGGGAAACGCTGTCGGCGAAGAGCATGCCCGGTGTCGCGGTGCAGGTCCTGAGCGCCAACGAGCCCGCGCGCGCTTTCTACAAGGCCGTCGGTGGCAAGCTTGCGGCAAAGTCCTGGTACAGGATCGGCGGCCGAAGGCTGGAGCTCAGCATCTACGCCTGGCCCCAAATCAGCACCTGAGCCGCAGGGCGCTTGCCTAATAGAGAATTCCGGGATTGCCGAGGATCTGCGGCGGCTGCGTGCAGTCGAAAGAACCGGCCATGGTATCGGCGGCCTGGCGTGCCAAATCGTTGGCGTTCTTGTTGGCCTGGGCATCGATCCGGGCAATCTGGCAGGTGCCGCCACCGGGCTGCAGCTGGGTCACGATCAGCACGCTGCCAGTCCTGGACCCCTCGTCGAGGCTCGGAAACCAGCGCAGGATGGTCGCAAACGGAACACCGCCCCTGAGGCGCCATTCCAGCGTTTCGTTGACCGTGTTGAAATTTGGTAGGGTCTGGCCTGCCGCAGGCTCGTTGGCGGCGTCGGGACCGAAGGAGACGAACATGCGCAGGTCGCCCTCGGCAACATAGACACCCGCTCCCTTGTAGCCGGTGCACTGCCAGGCACCGCCGAAGGTGCCTTCTTCCTCGTCCCCGGCCTCGATCAGCGGGCAGCTGTCCAGCAGGATCTTGGTATAGGCACTGTCGACCGACGCCGCCCCTGCAGCCTGCAGAGACACAAGCAATCCGCCGAGCGTCAAAAGGGAAACAGTAAGCCGTTTCATAAATCTATCTCCTCCGGAGCCTGCCGCGCGAATAGACGCATGTTAATCAATTAGGTGCAATGCAAAAATAAAGGACTTGAACTTCTTCGGCGGGATTGCGATAGACGCAGCAACGAATAACAGGAGTTTCCTAAATGCGTATCGACGCTGTGCCGATTGGCAAGAATCCGCCGGAAGACATCAACGTCATTATCGAGGTCTCCGTTGGCGGCGAGCCGATCAAATACGAGATGGATAAAGAAGCCGGTGCGATGTACGTCGACCGCTTCCTGTACACTCCGATGCGGTACCCGGGCAACTACGGCTTCGTTCCCCACACCCTGTGTGGTGATGGCGATCCGATCGACGTGATCGTGGTCAACCAGCGCCCGATCGTTCCGGGCGCCATCATGAGCTGCCGTCCGATCGGCGTTCTGCTGATGGAAGACGAATCCGGCCAGGACGAAAAGATCCTCGCGGTTCCGTCCCACAAGCTCAGCAAGCGCTACGACAACGTCAACGATGTGACCGACCTTCCGGAAATCACCGTTGCCCAGGTGAAGCATTTCTTTGAACACTACAAGGATCTGGAGCCGGGCAAGTGGGTGAAGATCACCGGTGTTGAAGGTGTCGAATCCGCAAAGCGGCTGATCGTTGAATCGATCGCACGCGCCCAGAAGGAAGCCGCTGAATAAGCGTTTCCGAACGGACGAAAACAAAAAGGCCTCCCGAGTGTTGCAAGACGCGGGAGGCCTTTTTCATTGCAAGGGTCAGAATTAGCGTTCCGCTGCCGCCTCGATACGCTCCATATCCTGGTCGGACAGGCCGAAATGATGCCCGATCTCGTGGATCAACACATGGGCAACCACATCGCCCAGCGTCTCGTCCATCGCGGCCCAGTAGTCGAGGATCGGCCGGCGGAAGAGCCAGATGCGGTTGGGCATCTGCCCGGTCATCACGGTTTCTTCGCCTTCGCTCAGCCCCTGGCCCTCGAACAGGCCCAGAAGGTCGTGCGGATCCTCGATGCGAAGTTCATCCAGAACGTCGTCGGGCGCATAGTCCGCAAGGCTGATCTGCAGATGACCACAGCGCAGCAGAAGATCATCCGGAAGCCCGGAGAGGATCTCGCTCGCCATCGCCTCGAAGTCTTCCAGGTCAGGTGCTTTGCGTTCGGTCCAGCTGCTGTGGCTGACCGGCCGGACGGATGCCATATCGGTTCCTTTGACGGATCGGTTCATTCAGGTGTTGGGCAGTACGTAGGTGACCAGTAGATAAATCGCCAGTCCGATTGCGAACACAAGCCCGAGACCTCGGCCGATCCGGCTGCCCCAAACCTCGATCCGGTCGTCTTCGTCCTTGTCGGCGGCGCTCAGGTGATCCTTTGCCCGGTCGGCCATGCGGACGAAGGTTGAACCGGCAACGGTCTCGCTCTCCGCATTCACCCGGTCGAGTGTGCGGAGCGCTTCATCGCGCAGTTTTTCCTTCGGGTGCTTGTTCTCGCTCATGCACCTACACTGGCCGTGTTGCCACGGCGTTTCAACCCGAAAGCGGCCAAAAGCGCCAGAAGGGCAAGCCCGCCGGACGCAACCGCGTTCCAGCCGGCAAAGGACAGGCCGAACATGCGCCAGCTAGCCTCGGTGCAGCTGACGACGCGCGTCGATTTCAACGCCTGCAGCATGTTGGCCGCAGACGTTGGCGTCGAGGTACCGCCACCGCAATCGCTCGGACCGTCCCAGAACTGCCACTCGGCGCCGGACTGGTAGATACCGAGGCCGGAACCATAGGCAAACACGGCCGCAACAACCAGAAGCAGTGCCAACGCCAACCCGGTCCGCCTTGCCTGCATCAGAAAAAGCGCCAAGAGAGCCAGGGGAAGGCCGACGTAATAGGGAATGCGCTGCTCGAGGCACAGCTTGCAGGGCACATAGCCACCAATCAGCTGAAAACCCCAGGCGGTCGCGATCGCCGCCAGGCCGCCCACCAGCAAGAGCCCCGTCAGATTGCGCGAAATCCGGTCGGCTGTCATCTCACCCTCTTACTGTCAGATATACCTAAGCACAACAAATCCGCCGACCAGCAGCACCACAAATATGGTGAACATGAGACCAAGCCGCTTTTCGATGAAATCGCGGATCGGCGGGCCGAACAGATAGAGCAATCCGGCGACGACAAAGAACCGGATGCCCCGAGAAATGATGCTCGCGGCAATGAACACCGGCAGGCTGAGCCCCAGCGCACCGGAGGCAATGGTGATCACCTTGTAGGGAAACGGCGTCAGCCCGGCGATAAAGACGAACCACCAGCCGTACTGATGATAGATGTCCTTGAACTCTTCGACGAACCCCATCTTGCCGTAGAAGGTCAGGATAGGCACCGCCACCTGTTCGAACAGGAACAGACCGATCAGATACCCAAGTATACCACCTGCGACCGACGTCAGCGTGCACAGCAGCGCGTACCACCAGGCTTTCTCGCGCCGGGCGATCACCATCGGGATCAGCAGGATGTCCGGCGGGATCGGAAACACCGAGCTTTCGACAAAGGATACGGTGCCGAGTGCGGCAGGCGCACGCGGTCCGGCGGCAAGGGACAAGGTCCAGTCGTAGAGGCGTCTGATCATGGCGCTTCCCTTAGCCGCTGCGCTGCAAAAAGTCACCTAGGGAAATGCGCGCCGCCAGCAGCACGTTGTCGCGTAGCCACTGGCACATACGATCCCAGCCTGATGTGAGGCCACCTCAAAACCGCGCATCAAGACACAAGGCAGACTTTTCGCCCGTATCTGGTAGCATTGAAACCTCGCCAGGTTTCGCACGACGTTGGGAGGGGGACATGAACGGAACGGCCTCAAGCATCGCCAGACTGGCACTGGTTCTCGCGATGAGCACGCCAGCTGCGGCAGTTGCCCAGCAGGTCGAACTGGAAGGATCGGTCAAGCTGACGCCTTTTGAAGCCCAGGGCGTAACCCTGTCGACGATCTACACGGTGGATGCGGAGTTCGCCGCAAAACACGATGTCGAGGTTCCCGTACCGTTCAGCCTTGCCGCACCACGGCGCGAGGCACAGCAAATTCTGGCCCAGGCGAAACCGGCCGGCGGCGGTCCGATCAAGATCTACTTCACCACCGACGACGAAACCAAGCGCATCTATTCGTCCCTGCAGATCGTCACCTACACCATGAAGACCGATGATCCGCAAAAGCGCCTCGAGGTGGGCGACTATATTGCCATCGAGCTCTTGAAACAGCTCGGCACCACAGACGATACACGGCTGAATGTCCGCCGCCAGATCACACTGGGCGATCTGCCTGCGTCCGAAATCGTCGGCAACTTCATCAACAAGGAAGGTGACCAGCTCCTCGTGCGGCTGGTCGCGCTGGCAAAGCCCGACAGCCAGAGAGGCATCGTCGGCATCGCAATCGGCCACCCGCGCCAGGGCCGCATCAAGAAAGTGGAAGACATCTACCAGACCAGCGCTTCCCTGGCCTTCGACACGGTGACGCTGAAATAGCTGGTTACCAGTGCGGGTGGGAGGCAAGCCTCGAACCACTCCGTCGCATTCCTGCAGCAATTCAAACCGCTGGAGATGGTGCCCCCCGCCGGACCACGAGCATTTAATTAGTACAAGGACTTAGCTCAAAGTGGGACAGCAAATTGTCCCGCTATTTCTGCTATTATCTGGGATCAGTGTCCCACCGATTTGAACGATTTCGTTGGAAATTTACCAGCGTAGCCAAAGTGATATGACGCCAAAGCAGCTTATTGCCATCCATGACCCCGAACACAATACAACCTATTGATATCATTCATTTTTGCCAAATACTATCTGAAACTAAGCGTAACTTGGTAAAAATCAAATGATTCAGCGACTCAGCTGCATCAGTAGTCAAACGGAAGTCGGAAGCGTAGACACAATTTTTCGTTGATGCTACCGGATAGCGTCTAAGATCAAAGGCGACAATTGACTGTGCCCGACCGTTTTCTTTTTAGAATGACGTATTTTCATAATCTGCAGAGATATCTCGCGGATGGCAGGGCTTTTGCCAAAAATCATAAAGATATGCAGCCCGGCTTTCGGATATCATTCAACGACATTGTACAACGTCGCGGAACTGCTCAGTTCACGACCCCATGCAATTCGAACGTCAATGATTTTGTGCCTTTCTATTTCTCGCCGATCACAAAAATGGCGTACACGATCCACGCTGGAAATGTTCGGCTGATAGACCCCGAAGGTGAGAATCTTGGGACTGCACAGATGCAAGATGTCGCATATCTTGTCGTGAAACCTGCGACTCTTTTTGAAGGGGGACGCACCTGCTGGTTTACTGATATCGCCTGTAATTCTGGCATCCCACCGGTCTACGAAAATCAGCCAGAAAAACTCTCGACACACATCCAGTGGGCACTTTTTGACGACACGCCAAAGAAAGCCATCATCACAGAGATTGGCTACACCGGCGTATGCAAATGGCAACACGACCGCGATGAACCGGTTGAGCACCAGATGCGCAGCAAACGTCGCATGGCAGAATTCATGGTGAAGGACTATTTGAGTATGAATGAGGTTTTGTGCATCATACTGAAAAATGACGCACACCTTGCAACCGTTCAAGGCTGGATCAACGAGTCAGGTGCAAACATCCCTGTGTATGTCAAACCCGGATGTTATTTTTGAATGATGACCATCGAATATAAAAACGGCGACATGTTCGAAGAGCCTACCGAGGCGATTGTGAACACAGTCAACTGCGTTGGTGTGATGGGCAAAGGCGTAGCGTTGGAATTCAAACGGCGCTGGCCAGAAAACTTCAAGGCATACAAAAAGCTCTGCGACGAAAACAAAATCTCGCCGGGGCGCATGTTTGTTTTTGAGAACAACGACTTTCTCGGCGATGGAAAACATCGATACCTAATCAATTTTCCAACCAAACAGCATTGGCGAGCAAAATCCAAAATTGAATATGTTCAGGATGGATTGAAAGATTTTGTATGCCAAGTCAGGGCGCTTGGAATCCAGTCAGTCGCACTGCCGCCGCTGGGGTGCGGCAATGGTGGTTTGGATTGGTCGGAGGTTAGACCTCTTATCGAGCAGAGCCTTTCAGAATTACCTGAGGTGAAGTTCGTTGTGTTTGCCCCAGTGTCTGACACCATGAAACCGGAACAGGTGTCCGTCCCTAATGATTTAACTGCGGGACGTGCAACGATGATGGTGGCGTTTGCTGAACTTGAGAAATTTTTCGGCGGGCACCTCACGCGCCTCACCGCGCAAAAGCTTGCATACTTCCTTCAGGTTCTTGGGAGCGATTTTGGGCTGAAGTTTTCAAAACAACAGTTCGGACCTTACTCAGAAACACTGCACAACGCTTTCAAAGCGATGGAAAACAAACGCTATATCCATGGTTATAGCAGCGAGGAAAAAACCGTAGTCGTAACACCAGCGACTTATGCCGCCGCCGATGAGTTTTTGAAATCGAAAGGCATTGATACTAGCGATCTTGTCTCTAAGCTCTCACTTCTGATCGATGGCTATGAAACGCCATACGGTATGGAGCTGCTGTCGAGCGTTCACTTCTTGTCGGTATCCGAAGGCATTACAACGCAGCCAGAAATGTCTGAAGCGTTGGAAGCCTGGAACGACCATAAGCGGGACAGTTTCCCCAGAGCAGCTGTTACTGCTGCCTTAGTTCGCCTGAGAGCTGATGGATTGATACATTAAACAGACCCTATTTTTCCAAAAAATTCAAGTCAATCAGTTACATATAAAAAGATATATCTATGCAAGAAAGACAAAATAGACCAACTCAAATAATAGCTAAAGAATTTGAGCATATTGTAAGTCGAATTATATTATTCAGCGGACTCAATATTAGTCCGGAGTCGGGAGCAGACCGAGGATTTGACTTCTTAGCTAAATATAAAGACGAATTCTGGGCTATAGAAGTAAAATTCTACAGAACCCCACGCGCTCAAATATCCCTTATCGAAAATGCAATTCTCCGACTTAAGCATCAAGCAAAAAGAGCGGATATCGGGAGATGCTTGCTGATAGTATCCAGTTCACTCCCGCCAAATTTGCGCGAAAGCCTGGCAACAAAATTTGATATCTTCTTACTCGACATATCAGATATTGCAAATTGGGCATCGAAATCGCCTGATCTGTTTGCTGAACTTGAAAGCCTTGTCGACCTACCACCGATTGAACTAATAAAAAACGCTGGGAACCTCTCTGACACAAGCAGTTTTGGCCAAGACAAAAGTCAAAATATAAAAAAATCGAGTGACGCTTACACTGAAAAATCGCTTCAAAATGAAGACACTAGAGGATCAGAACTATGCTCCGAAATGAAGGAAATTGCTCGAGGAAAGAAATATTGGCGGAATTATGAGATCACTTGTGAAAAAATACTTCGGTACCTTTTCCCTGGCGATCTGCATGGTTGGCACAAACAAAAACGAACAGATGATGGGTTGAACCGCTATGATTTTGTCTGTCGCATAAAACCATCTACGGAATTCTGGCAGTTTATCACCCAACACTTAGATAGCAGATATATCGTATTTGAATTTAAAAACTACAGTGAAAAAATAAAACAAGGTCAAATATTAACTACCGAAAAATATCTACTTGAAAAAGGGCTGCGGAAAGTTGGAATTATATTTAGCAGAAAAGGCTCAGATACCAACGCGACTAAAATGGCACAAGGCGCAATGCGTGAGCATGGCAAATTAATATTAGTGCTAAACGACGATCTAGTTTGTGAAATGTTGCATATGAAGGAAAATGGCGACGACCCATCAGATCGGCCTTTTGAGTTAGCCGACAACTTTTTATTGACGCTGCCTAGGTAGAAATCAAAAAAATGCCGGTTCGATCGATAACTTAAATCCTTATTCTTTCTTTTAATTGATCGTACCATTTGCAGTTATTCATCTAGCAACCCGTGACTATCAAGTATTCTAAAGGGATTTCCCATAGCTGCATCATACTTATCATCTTCTGAAATGTTACACCAAGTGACTTGAACCTCTGAAATTCCTCCATTTTTGTGTAGAGTCCGTTCCAATCAAGAGACGGACAGAATGAAGCGTTCACGGTTCACGGAGGAACAGATCAGCGGCATATTGCGGGAGCAGGGGGCCGGGATGAAGACGGCGGATTTCTGCCGCAGGCACGGCATTTCACAAGCGACCTTCTACAAGTACAAGGCCAAGTTCGGCGGCATGGATGTTCCTGATGCCCGCAAGCTGAAGGTTCTGGAAGACGAGAACACCAAGCTGAAGAAACTGCTGGCAGAAACCATGCTCGACAACGCCATGCTGAAAGACGTTGCCTTAAAAAATGGTGCCCCCCGCCGGATTTGTTGGGTTCCCGTTACAGGCACAACTGCAGCTCTAAACCTCAGCAAACCCTTGGGTATCAGCACCTTGGAGTCACCGTCAAGAGGCGCGTCTTGTGCTACGGAATGTGCTACGGCGCTTGCTAGGCTACAGGAAGAGCTGAGCGTTGACAGAGGGGGGACCCCACCGCTGCAGCTGCGAATCGACCTCAGCGTCTCCACTATGCTGTCAGCAATGGCCTGTCAGATGGGAGGCGAGGCGCTCCATGGGGGAAAGCGCCAGCACGACCAATAATGGTAGGCCGCTCAGACGTGTGGCCCTCAGAACTTTCTGGTGGGAGGGGGAGGAGGCAGATGACCCTACAGCTTTCCCTTACGGGTCCCTCTATGGGGAGTTACCTGTAGCTACATGCTTAAGGGTCTACTGTTGGATAGTGATCCACCTCCTCCCCCCAATCAAGCTGAAGGCTTAGGCTGCAAGCTGTGGCTCTTCCCGATCCTCGAACTGTTGCTTGGTGAGGATGTCCACCACACCGTTCTGTCCCGTCCGCCTCTTGAACACGTCCAGCATGACCTCCTTGGCTGTAGCGACAGCTGACGCTGGGACGATGATGGCATCGTGGATGGGGAGGGCTATGATGTTCGTCTCCTTGAGGGTGAGGAGAACCTCGACAAGGATTTGGCTCTCCAGAAACTGGCAGCGGTGCCCGATACCTGTAAAGAAGGCATCCGAAATGTCTGGATGGGCAGCCATGATTGAAGCTGTCACGTCGCCAATCTTCACCTTCGTGGGAAAGAGGTCTCGTGTCTCCTTCGGAAACCGCGTCAAGGAAGCCTCAACAAACTGCATAGAGGACATGACTTTCTTGATGCCTGGGCGATCCTGCAGGTCGAAGCCCGGTATGTCGTAGAGGTCTGCCATCCTAGGGACCACGCCTCTGAGGGAATACACCAAACGAGGCATGATCTGCCCATAGTCAAGTTCTACCACGTCCTCGCCATTGATCTTGATGTAGCGAAGGCGATCCCGCTTTTTCATGGGCTGCCAGAAGCCGCCATAAAGCCTGCCGCCGCTCCCAAAGCTCTCGCGGGTGAAGCAACGACGGAGCTGCCGTTTGTTGAGGTCCACGGTCTCGGGGCCGATGTAGCCAATGTCCGCTCCCGCCAAGAAACGGTTGATATCCCGTATGTCGGTCCTTAGCGACGTGGTCAGATCAGTCTCCGGATAGTCAACCAACTCTCCGCGCTTCGTTCTGCTGAGGGGAGCGCTCTTCAGTTCGATTGGCTCAGTTCGCTGCAATTCGCCGAATTCAGATGGCGTAAGACCGTGTAGGCGTATCATTCGCTGCAATCTTGCAGACGGATACAACACGGTGCGCTTCTTCGGTCCCTGTTGAACCTTGTAGCCAAGGTCTTGTCGAACCAAAGCGAGCTGAGGATCGGCCATTTGATCGAGGAGACCGCAAATAGTCTTGCTGGTGACAGGGTTACCGTACCTAGACGTTGAACCCAAATAGCGATGGGAACGCGTCAGGTGGATGCCCTTGGCTTCTTCGCACAGGACATTAATGGCCAAATCTGAGACAAGAGCGGTGACCATACGCTCAAACGTAAGCTGGTCGTGGCGTCTGCGTCTTCGGAGACGCAACCCGATACTTTCTTCGTGGGCCTCGATTATTGCGATCACTTCAGCAACGAAGTCTTCGCTAGCAGTTGTAATTGGGACGCGAAATGGGTCGAGTGGCCGTTCGCCATGCGGAAAAGAGCCGTCGGTCTTGCCGACAGCTCGAAGGGAGTTGATTGTCATGGGGAGTCTTTAAGGTTGGGGAGTTTCCATCGTTCTGATGGTGCAACTCAAACCTCGTTCATCCGCCTTGATTTCGCCTGCTGCTGGTTTCTAGACACGGGTTAAGGTACTTCCAATGAAATTGGAGCACATGAATTCAAAGCAGGAAATATAGCTGCTGGACAACGAAGGGCAGACTCTGCGTTGCCGCCGTCATCAATCAATTCTCGCGCCGAGCCATCGGCTGTGTTTGACCTCATCGAACGGCTCTTCAATCCAAGGCGTCGCCACTCCAAGGGGGGCTTTCTCAGCCCAATGGAATTTGAAACAAAGGCGGGTTTAGCTTTAGCGTTGCGTTCAAAAAACGGCTGCAAGACAATCTGATGTTGTAAAGCCTGCATGAACGTTTACTCGATCCACGATGCCTTGAAATCGGTTAGTCATCAAAATCATAGTCAACATGGAACTGATTTCTCAGACGTAGCTGGTGCGCTTCGAAAATAAGTTCATCTTTTTGCGCGAGACCGGTTCGTTTGTCCGCCGCCTTTGCCTCAAGCCACCTAGCTCTCAACAGCCAATACTCTGGAGTTCTTTCTACGATGTCATCGAGAGCTTTCTCCGCTGACTCGAGATCTCCCGCCGCAATATGTCGGATCGTCCTGCATCGTTCCGCAGCTTGCTCCCATGCTGGCAACTTCGACAGAAAGTTGATGTCTTCATCCGCAAGAGAGAAATCCCTGTCATGAGCAGCGCAAACGGCTCTCAAGCATCTTATCCGTGGCGGAACACCAATTCCCGATTTCAGTAGCTCTGTACAAGCCAGTTTCGCATCCCTATGTTGAAGGCGGCGCTCTAGTAGTTGAGCAGCGCGGAAACCCGATCTCCCGTCGTCATCACTTATTAAACGCAGTTTATCGATCTTGCTATCTGCCTCAGGAAAACGGCCTGCGGATATATCAAGCCCAATCTGAAAATCCAAAAAGAATGCACTATCCGATACAATATTAGCATGCTCATCAAGTAGAGCTTTTAATTCATCGAAGCTACCCTCTCTTTTATAGCAAAGCGCCAATTCATGCACAGAAGAGCGAAGTCCTTTTCTTTCCCGAACTGCCTCTTTTAGGAATGATACTGCTTCGCCAAAATTTCCCTGCCGACGAAGACTGTGACCATTCAGAAAAGCGACAGAACGGAAACCCTTCGCCTTCATCTTCGCAATAGTCGTGTTCGCACCCGTGTAGTCACGGAGCCTAATCTGAGACCTTGCCACAATAGACAATATCTCCTCAAGCGTCGCGGGACTCATTCGCATGTTCTCCGCTACCCCCCCCCAAGAGATCGCTTTTCGCAGTGTCTCAGGTTCGTATTTGTCTTTGCCCTGATTGTAGGTTAGCCGCACCACGTCATGAAGCATACCGGGCGAGAGCAGCATCTGCAGCTCCTTCGGCATAGCCGAGCCTTCGAGCGTGTGCATGAAGACGAATGCCTCGAAAAGATCCGCCCTAAACTCTCCTTTAGCCTCGCTCTCCTCCCACTCTTGGCGAAGTACTTCAGAAAATGAGTGAAGGACGGCTTCAGCTGCAGGATATTGCCTACGGAACATCATCCTTATTGCGGGCGATATGAAATAATTTCGACCGGCGGGCACCACCAAACACGCTAGGACACAACTCTCTACAGCGGTGGAGAAATCATCTCTGGAATGTCCGAGTTTCTCCATGACCTCCCATAGAAGAAGGCCAGGCAAGGATGGCACCCAGCTGAGCAATGAAAGAAAATCAAAGGCGGCTGGAGACAACGCTTTCTCTGAGATACTTCCACTTAATACTTTCTGCTGGATATCAAACAAGACTCTGGGATCTCTCTCGAAGAACTCAGAACCGTAGACTTTAGCGACCAATACGGCCTGACGGGCGACATCCGCATGCCCCCCAATCGCCCGGACCAAGTCCTCCGAAATCTCGAAGTTTGAAACATTTATTGCTTTCGCGGTCAGAACCATCAACGTCCTGATGTCTGAGGCCGATAGTTCTGGGACTCGATATTGGACAACAGCACCCATCCCAGAAATGATCTGAGGAGGAAATATTCTATTGGTGACGATGAAGGTAACTGAATCCTGATCTAAGCTTGAAAATAATCGATAAACCCATGCCTTAGCGCTTCCATCATCCTCGAAAAACCCGGCTGCAGAAATCAATATTGGGACTTGTCCAAGGTTATGGAAATAAGACAGCTTTTCTACCACTTCAGAAATTTGCCGGTCTTCTTCAAGTTTACGAAATGAAATAATGTCCGCGGAAAAATCTTCTTTTGTTTGAGTCCCTCCGAACTCAACCAGTAGGTTCAAGTACAAATCTGCGATATCTGCTTGGTCGGGAAGAAGAATAGTTGGACCGTACGTCGCGTTTCCCATGTAAGATAAAGCTGTTCTGCAGTAGTATTTTGCGAGGGTTCGCCTGCCAATGCCACGAAAACCACTAAGAACAATGGCTCGAGGAGAAGAACCGCTCGCCGCAATATTCTCCGCGTAGAGCGACGAAAGCTCATCCAGTGCTTTGCCTCGCCCAATGACTTGCTGGTTACCGAATATTTCACCTTGATAATCATCAATGATCAGCTGCGTGATGTGTCGAGCGATGTCGGAGGGCGAGTATCCAGCTTTCGGCGTCCAGAAAGCTTTCAACCAATCAGGAAGGTCGCCTACCGAAACCTTGGGGCTGGTGGGATACACCAATATGCGATAGCGAGGGTTGCCAACCAACTTGCGATGCGCTTCGGCGATCTCAAATTGAACAGCACCCGACTCAAGTGCTTGAGGTGAAGCGAATAATACAAATATTTTCGATTCTGCGACGCCTTCTTGCATTTCGGAAACAAGAGATTCGCTATTGCCGAAACTCTTTTTGTAGAAAAAGGTCAACCCTGTTGGAAGTCTCCGAAAAACTTCTTCGACAAAAGCGTCGTTAACAAAGGAAAGTGACAGAAATACTTTTGGACCCATTACCTGCCTCTCAGGCTCGCGCTCAAATTTCGGACGTGTAGTGCTTTGTCCGCTCCCGTTAAGGTAAGCGCTTTTCAAGGCGAGGAACAAGCAGTCTGACGATAAATAACTTTGAGGGGTTAGCACCAATCCAAAGAACGCATCGAGCGCCAAAGGAAGGACGAGGAGTTCCGGTGTCCGGTATCTTGGCGAGCTTCGCGGCGATCGACTAGCAAGTTCGAAGCTACCGCGTCGCAGCACAAGATCTGTTCGGAAACGGAGACTTTGAACCGACAAAGATTGGCGACGTGACAGCTTCAATCATGGCTGCCCATCCAGACATTTCGGATGCCTTCTTTACAGGTATCGGGCACCGCTGCCAGTTTCTGGAGAGCCAAATCCTTGTCGAGGTTCTCCTCACCCTCAAGGAGACGAACATCATAGCCCTCCCCATCCACGATGCCATCATCGTCCCAGCGTCAGCTGTCGCTACAGCCAAGGAGGTCATGCTGGACGTGTTCAAGAGGCGGACGGGACAGAACGGTGTGGTGGACATCCTCACCAAGCAACAGTTCGAGGATCGGGAAGAGCCACAGCTTGCAGCCTAAGCCTTCAGCTTGATTGGGGGGAGGAGGTGGATCACTATCCAACAGTAGACCCTTAAGCATGTAGCTACAGGTAACTCCCCATAGAGGGACCCGTAAGGGAAAGCTGTAGGGTCATCTGCCTCCTCCCCCTCCCACCAGAAAGTTCTGAGGGCCACACGTCTGAGCGGCCTACCATTATTGGTCGTGCTGGCGCTTTCCCCCATGGAGCGCCTCGCCTCCCATCTGACAGGCCATTGCTGACAGCATAGTGGAGACGCTGAGGTCGATTCGCAGCTGCAGCGGTGGGGTCCCCCCTCTGTCAACGCTCAGCTCTTCCTGTAGCCTAGCAAGCGCCGTAGCACATTCCGTAGCACAAGACGCGCCTCTTGACGGTGACTCCAAGGTGCTGATACCCAAGGGTTTGCTGAGGTTTAGAGCTGCAGTTGTGCCTGTAACGGGAACCCAACAAATCCGGCGGGGGGCACCACTAAAGTTTCCAAGCCATTGTTATGCCTCAGCTTTCTCCAGAGAGAGGGCGACCACATGGTATGGCACAGCCTATTCCACCGCCTTCATCCATTTCTGCAGCACAGTTAGCGGATAGCCTTGGCCATAACCATGACCGATCCCTTCGGTCTGCCAGCCACCAATCTGATCGACGATGTCTGCGGGACACTCGACGGCGCGTAGCCTGTCACGCATTGAGTGACGGAAGCTGTGCATTGTACAGCGCTCTGGGACCATGGGCTTCAGCCACTTGTTGAGCGCGGCACTTGCTGAGTTAGCGTTTGTTTGTTCGCATTTGTTGTAGCGCGGAAAAGCGAAGCTGCTGTCTGTGGCTGCTGACAGGATACGCTTCGCCGCCCAGAGCGATGCCCCGACCAACGGCACCTCGCGGGCACTGGTGGAAGTCTTCAGTCGTCTCCAAGGATGCTCTCGCACCACGACATGCGGAATTTCCGCATTAGTGTTTATGTCCTCAAGCTGAAGACCGGCAGCCTCGGCGAGCCGCAACCCAGTGTCCGACACAAGAGCCACCAGCCAGCGCAACTCATCATTCAGCTTCGCGCATTCACCCTGCACTGTCCGGATGACATCGACAGGGAGAGACGCCCGATCTGTCACGCCTGATTGGCGGTCGTAGTAAATGCCGGTGAAGGGGTTGTTGAGCGTGACACCAATCTCGCTCGCAGCGAAGTTGATGACCGATCTTACCGTGCCGAAGATGCGCGTGATGCTGCTGCCCGCAAGCTCCCGTTCGATCAACACGTCCCTGAAGCGCGTTGCATCGGCTTTGGTGTAGCTCAGCAAATCCTTGTCTCCGCAGATGTCGATGACATAGCCACAAGAGCGCTCAGCAGCCCGCTTGAAGGTCACCGGACGGTCACGACCCTTGAGCCTCAGATAGATCGCAACAGCCTCGGAGAGCTTTACAGACGCGCCTTCCATCACGACAGGTGGTGCGTGGCCGATGGGTACGTTCGTCGCTTGCTGCATACGCAACAGATGCTTACCGGGCAGTTCCCGATCCTTGATCCTCAGATGATACCAATGCTCATCAAGCTGCTGCGCTGCTCGGCTTGCTCGGGCCGCGGCTACAGGTGCAGATCGAGTACGCAGTGAAAAAGCTATCTGCCGAGATGTGTAGTGATGAGACAAATCCGATGGAACACGGCGGCGGAAGTAGAAGATTCCGTCTTTGCGGAAGGTGTGTTCCGGTGCGTTTTTGTGTGCCAGCATGTGCTACGGTCGCCCTCTCTCTGGAGAAAGCTGAGGCATAACAATGGCTTGGAAACTTTAGTGGTGCCCCCCGCCGGAATCGAACCGGCACTCCCGAAAGAACCGGATTTTGAATCCGGCGCGTCTACCAGTTCCGCCAGGGGGGCAATCCGGTATCGGATTGGGTGCCTATCATGGGGCCTTGTCCGATGCAAGCGGTTCCAGCGCGCTGCGGCTTTCCGCCAGCAACTGCGGCTGGCGCTGCATTTGATCGAATTTGAGCTTCTCCCTTTACGCTCCCTTAACCCTGGGCTGCGAATTCGCCTGCCACACAGCCTCAGAGGGTGAAATCCGGCGCATATTTAAGCTGTTTGCAACTGCTGCTCGCGCAAGTGGACAGTCAGACAAGTTTGGGAGAAACGGATGACACTGGCCGGCGGCCTTCAAGAGGCGAAACGCACGAAAACTTCTGCTGTGAACGAAGCAGCTCGGCACGGGCAGGCTTTCACACAGTCCTTCGTCGACAAATCACAGTTGATGCCAGCGCCGATCCGACCCGAATGGGTGCTTGAAGGCGACCCGAAAGCCATGTGCGCCGTCCTGGCCAGGCACAAGTTCGGCTGGGGGGATGCCTGCCACTGGTCGTGCACCGCCGGCAAGTTTCGCTGGCACTACGGCTGGGATGAGTCGGTCATGTTCCTGGAAGGTGAAGTCCGGATCACCGACGATGCCGGCCATGTCTATGAAGGCAAGCCCGGCGTGACCCTGTTCTTCCCGGCAGGCACCTCCGCCGTTTGGGAAGTGCCGACCTACATCCGCAAGCTCGCGTTCAATCAGAAGCCGGTTCCCTGGTATCTGCATTATCAGTCCCGCATCCTCGAGAGATTGAAAGGCGTCGGGAAGAAACTTTTCGGCTAAAATATCGGGGTCGCGTTCCCGAATGAGGTCTTGAAAGAAAGGCGCCCTGCGCCTTTCGGCGGGCGAATTTGTTAGCCTGCAAACAAAGGCGCAAATTGTGCGCTTTTTCTGGACAAGCAGAAATGGCTTGGCTAGAAATTCAGCATGAGCAAATCAGGACGTGAAATCGAGCTTAAGCTCGAGCTGGAAACGACGGCACAGGACGCTTTGAAACGTGCCGGTTCCATAGACGGATTCACTGCCAGCCGCGCCGTGAACAAGACGTTGCAGTCGATCTATTTCGACACGCCGGACCAGGCGCTTCGCAAGGCCAGGATTTCCCTTCGCGTACGCAAGTCCGGCAACAGCTGGGTTCAGACCGTCAAGCTCGGCACGGGCGTCATGGGCGGCCTGTCCTCGCCGGTGGAAGCCGAACATCCAGTCAAGGGCCGTGCGCTCGATTTCTCCGTCATCGAAGACCCCGCCGTCCACGACCGTCTTCTGGAAATCATCGGTGACGCCCCCCTGTCGGAGTGCTTTGAAACGGTGATGAAACGCACCGTGCGCAATCTGACCCGGGACAGTGACGGCACCTTCATCGAACTCGCCTTCGACAACGGCAATATTCTGGCCGGCAGCGGCAGCCAGCCGCTGACCGAACTCGAAATGGAACTGAAGTCCGGCCCGAGCCTTGCCCTTTTCGAGGCGGGCAAGGCTCTTTTGAAAGATATCCCCTTCCGCTTTTCGCCCTATAGCAAGGCCGAGCGCGGGTACCGTTTTGCCGAGGGCACCGCGCCTGCGGAACGGGCACCCTATTTTGCCGAGATTGTTTCCTTCGACAGCGGCATCACCACCGAGCACGCCTTTCGCGACGTGCTGCGTTCTTGCCTGACCCAGATTTCCGAAAACCGGCTTGCAGTCCTGTCGTCGGACGATCCGGAAGGCCCGCATCAGCTACGGGTGGGCCTGCGCCGCCTGCGCAGTGCGTTTCGCCTGTTCCGGCCAATCCTGAACCCGGCGACCATGGCACCGCTCGACAGGACGGCGAAGGTCATTGCCACCGAAGCCGGTTCCCTGCGGGATCTCGACGTCCTGGTCGACGAGATCGTTATTCCCCTGGTCGACAGGGCGCCCGGAACCCTGTCCTTTGACGCTCTTCTGGAAAATCTCAATGCCCTCCGGGACGAAAGCACCCGCACCACGCTGACGGATCACCTGAAATCGGAAGAGGTCAACGGTTTCCTGCTCGACCTTGCAGCCTACACCGAGGGGCGCGGCTGGCTGGACCCGGAAAACTTCGGCCAGACGCAGCTTCTGGCCCAACCTGTCGAGACTCATGCCGGCGAAGCTCTTGCCAAGCAGTGGAAGAAGGTTCTGAAATACGGCAAGCGACTGGAAGAACTTACCGTTCCCGAACGCCACGAAATGCGAAAGGCGATGAAGAAGATGCGCTACGGCATCGAATTTTTCGGCTGCCTCTATTCGAAAGACACCGTGAAGCCCTTCCTGAAGCGGATGAAGAAGCTGCAGGATATCTTCGGCTATCTCAACGATGTCGCCATGGCCGAACAACTGCCGGTGAAATGCAAGGTCAGCGGGGCAAATGCCCTGGCAACCAACCAGGCCATCGGTTTTGTCATCGGCTGGCACGAGGCCCAATGCCAGGCCATGTGGCAGCACGCCAAAGGGTATTGGGAAGCAACCCGGGAAACACCGAAATTCTGGACCTGACGCTTATCACCGGCCCGGTTCAATCGTCAGAATGTCCGGAAAGGAAACAGGCGCGAAGGCTCCGGTCAGCTTGAAGGTGGTCAGGTCTTCCTCGCGCGAGACCAGCTGGTCCTGACGGGCCAGCTCGGCGATGGTCTCCTTCAGGGTTTCGATCTCGCGCAGGATGAACGCCCCCGTGTCCGGCAACATGCGGCGGGATAGCGTGAAGAACAGGGACTGATTGCCACCCGGATTGGCAATCACCTGCCCCAGGAAGCGCATGTTGATTTCCTTCAGCAGCGGGATCAGCGGCCCGTCCGGACGGAATCTGAAGGGCTCCTTGCGCGTGATCTTGATGCGGTTGCCTGGATGCACCTCTGCCAGCCCCAGTGCCTCCAGCACACGGCCCAGTCGGAACATGTCCTCTCCAGAGAGAGCAAAACGGCGCTCGATTTCCTGTTGCGGGATCGGCTCACGCAGCAGGATGAAGAGATAGAACAGCGACGGATCCGCAGCGAGCCGCGCTTCCGTTGCCACCGGCAGGACGCTTGCCTCCTCCGAATTCCGCTCTGCCCGGTGCAATACGTCCGCCAGCGGCACCTCCAGAATTTCGCAGATCTCCAGCAACCGGCTTAGCTTGCAATCGTGCCCGGCGAAGATCCGCTTGACTGTCGGTTCCGATATTTCCATCCGGCTTGCGAGATCCGCATAGGTCATGCCACGTGCCTTCAGCACACCCTGCAAGATCTTGAAGGTATCACCGCGCATATTCCTGATCCCGAATTCGACAGTTTGAGTATCGTTTTTTGATACCAAATCATCATCAATTGCAAGAAAAGTTCGCCTTCTGCAGGAGAGGTTCAGTTCAACTTTGCGAAAGGACTTCCCATGCAGACCTTCAAACCCCTGGCCGCCGCGCTGCTGCTCGGCCTTTCAACGCTCCCCTCATCAGCCGGTTCACTCTGGTCAACGGACGGCTTCGACATGCCTGAATCCGTAGCCTTTGACGCTGCGGGCAACCGGCTCATCGTCAGTGTCATGGAAGGCGCGCCGAATGCGGTCGACGGCAACGGCCATCTGGCGCTTCTGTCCGCAGACGGGAAAATCATCGACGCCAAATGGTCAACCGGAATGGACGCGCCCAAGGGACTGGCGCTGTTGAACGGCAAGGTCTTCGCGGCCGATCTCACCAGTTTGCGGGTTGTCGACGCCCAGACCGGCAAATTGCTGCAGTCATTGCCTGCAGAAGGCTCGGTCTTCCTGAACGATGTGACCACCAGCGGCGACGAAATCTTCGTTTCCGACATGATGACGAACACCATCTGGCGCTACGCGGATGGCACTTTTGAAAAATGGCTGGAAAGCCCTGGGCTCAATCACCCCAATGGCCTTTACTGGGACAACGGCCGCCTGCTTGTCGGCGCCTGGGGCAAGGGCCTCAAGAACGATTTCACCACTGAAGCACCCGGCAGCCTGCTTGCCATTGATCCTGCCTCCAAGGCTATCAGCGTCGTGGCGCGGGACATCGGCAACATCGATGGCATCGCACGGCTGAACGGCAAGCTCGTCGTCAACGACTGGATCAACGGCAAGGTCTTCGAGATTGATGCTGACGGTACATCGAACGAGATCATGAGCGAACCCGCCGGCCTTGCCGATATTTCCGCCCACAATGACGTCCTTTACCTGCCGCATATGCTGGAAGGCAGGATCGAAGCGGTCAGACTGGACTAGCACCAGCCCCTACAAACGCTTCATCGCACGGGTCAGACGGCAACAACGGGTTGGGCATCACGTGCCCCACCCGCCCCTTGCCACCTTACGATGAGCGGCCTATCAATACCTGATGTACGCACCTCAGTTTATGATACCTTCCACGCAGATTGGCCCAGTGTTCGCCAAGTCGAACGCAGGATCAGCCACCGGGCCAAGACCGGCAGGGCTGGGCCACACAGGGATCAAGGTCGAGGGATAGCGTGATGGAAGCCTACAAGATCAAACCGGAGTTCGTCATTTCGGACGAGGAAACGCTCCGGAGCCACTATTCCGAGCTATCGCCGCTGGCATCAAAAAAGTGCCTGAGCGCACTGGACAAGCATGCTCGGGACTTCATCGCCCGCTCGCCGTTTCTGTGCCTCGGCACGCAGAACACGGACGGCAAGGCGGATGTCAGTCCGCGCGGCGATCCGGTCGGCTTCGTCAAGGTTCTCGACTCGCAAACGCTTGCCATTCCGGACCGTCCGGGAAACAACCGCCTCGACAGTCTGGCAAATATTGTTGCCAACCCGAATGTCGGGCTCCTGTTCCTGGTTCCCGGATATGACGAGACCTTGCGCGTCAACGGCAGGGCAACGCTTGTAACCGATCCGGATCTTCTTCAAACCATGAGCGTGAAGGACCGTGCGCCCAGGCTCGCCATTGTCGTGAAGGTGAGCGAAGTCTTCCTGCACTGCGCCAAGGCGTTCCGGCGCTCACACCTCTGGGCCCCCGAACACCGGCAGGACCGCAGCGAAATGCCGTCGCTTTCCAAGATCATTCTGGACCAGACGACCGGCGCGCCGGATGACGCGGAAATGCAGAAGCTGGATGCTGCGCTGGAGGAGACCTACCGGAAAACGCTTTATTGAGCGGATCCCCAGCAGCGATTTCACCGGCAGGAGACAGACCGCAGAGGAGCGCTGACGCCCCCCTGCATCGCCTCATACCCTAAGCGGCCAACTCAGGCCCGTGCCGCTTCAATCGCCGACGCCATGATGTCCAGCCCCTGATCGATCTCGGCATCGGAGATCGTCAATGGCGGGGCGATGCGGAAGACCGCGCCCATGGCTGGCAGTTTGACGATGTTCATGCTGAGCCCGCGTGCCATAGCCTCGGTGCCGATCCGGTCCGCCATTGCGAGATCCGGCTGGCGGCTGGCCCGGTCGGTCACGATCTCCAGCCCGAGCAGCAGCCCACGGCCGCGCACATCGCCAACACTCTCAAAACGCTGCTTCAAGCCTTCCAGCCCGGCTTGCAGCCGCTGGCCCGCCGACACCGCACGGCCGATCAGTCCATCCCGTTCCACCACATCCATCACCGCCAGTCCGACAGCAGCGGGCAGAGGATCGGACACGTGGGTGGTCAGGAACACGAACCCTTTCCGGTGCGCTTCTTCCTCGATGGCACGGCTCGTCAGCACGGCGGAAAGCGGCAATCCGGCACCCAGGGTCTTGGACAAGGTCAGGATGTCTGGTGTCACCCCGTCGCGCTGGAAGGCAAACATATGCCCCGTCCGGCCGATACCGGTCTGGGCCTCGTCCAGGATCAGCAGCATACCGCGCTCGTCGCACTTCTGGCGCAATGCAGCGAGATAGCCCACCGGCAATTCGATGATGCCGCCTGACGACAGGATCGGCTCTGCAATGAACGCGGCAAGATTGCCGGTGGACTGGCTGTCGACCAGCGCGAAGGCATCGTCCAGCTCGGTCTTCCAGTCCAGATTACCGTTCGCATCCGTAAACCGCGGCCGGTACGCATTGGGGGCGGGAATTGCAAACGACCCCGGATTGACCGGCCCGTAGCCCCGCCGGTTGTGACTGTAGGTGGCGGAAGCGGCTGCCCCGGTCATGCCGTGCCAGCTTTTGGTAAAGGCCACGATCTCGTGCTTGCCTGTAACCAGCTTTGCCAGACGGATGGCAGCCTCGTTGGATTCCGCCCCGGTCGACAGGAGCAACACCTTTTCCAGACCGGGCACAAGAGATCCGAGGCGCTTCGACAGGTCGACGACCGGGCGGGACAGCATGCCGCTGAACAGGTGGTCGAGCTTGCCGATCTGCTCGCGCACGGTGCGCACGATATCCGGATGGGAATGCCCCAGGATGGAACTCATCTGACCGGACGTGAAATCGAGGATTGGTGCGCCTGAGCTGTCATAGACATAACTGCCTTCGGCACGTTCGATGACACGTTGTTCGAACACAGGGCCATACCGCAGGACGTGATCCGACACGTCGGACCAGAACCCGGTATCCGTGCTGTTGCTGGCGCTTTCCAATGCCATGATGCGTCTCCTGATCCGGCCGGCTGAATTGACTGCAGCAAGTTTAGGAGAAGCCTTGCATTCAATAAAATTCATAATTTAGATTATGATATTCAATTGGATTGATATCTCATGCCTGTTCTGGAAATCGCCTTGCTGCGCAGTTTCATGGAAGTCGCCCGCAGCGGCTCGATCAGCACCGCAGCGCGGCAAGTGGGGCGGACACAATCCGCCGTCAGCATGCAGATGAACCGGCTGGAGGCGATTGTCGGTCAGCAGATCCTGCGCCGCACACGCGGGGGTGTGGAACTGACGGCAGCAGGTGACAGGTTTCTGGTCCAGGCGGAACGCATTCTTGCCGTCCACGACGAAGCACTTGCCACCCTGCCGGGGGCAGGCCTGCATGGCCTCATCAGTTTCGGCTGCCCGGAAGACTATCTGACCGCCTTCTTTCCCGATCTTCTGAAAGGGTTTGGCGCGCGGCATGGCGATGTCGAGATCGAGGTGGTCTGTGCTCCGACAACGGAATTGCACCTTCAGCTGCAGCGCAGGCGGGTCGATCTTGCCCTGATTTCCGTTCCCGGCGAAGACGCGTCCGCCCGCATCCTGAGGCCGGAAAGCTTTGTCTGGGTGGCCAATCGTCCCGATCCGGAGGTCCTGCAAAAGGATGTTGTGCCGCTTGCGCTTTCGGCGCCGGACACATTGGACCATCGCGCCGCCCGCACCGCCATGGATCAGGCAGGCAAGCCCTATCGCATCGCCTTTGCCAGCAATGGCCTCGCGGGCCTGTTGGCGATTGCCCGGTCCGGCCAGGCCATCAGTGTGGTGACCCGCTCCGCGGTGCCGCACGATCTCCACATCGTGGAGGCCGGCCTGCCGCCACTTCCCGGCATCGGCGTCACGCTGGCTTATGCGTCGCCAAATCCCTCGGCTGCAACGCAGGCATTCGGAGAGTTCGTGGCGGACAAGCTGCGCAGTCCGGCGACGAGCTGACATCACTACGCCGGACCGGGCAACATCCGGTCCATTCGGCCGGATGCCAAGCCCGGGTCGCCCGCATTTACCAATTCCACCTGAAAGGCGTGCGGTTTTCAGATATACTTCCTAGAGTGGAATTGCATTCCGTTTCGTTCCTTATTGCCTTGCGGTCGCCCGTTGTCGCGAAACCTCTACGCAGCGGTCCGTACCCCGCCATTTCACTGCATTGACCGGCCTTGAACCCATGGAGTGGTCTGATGAAGAAACCCGGCATTTTTTCAACTTTCTTGATGCTTCCCGCGATGGCCGCAGGTTGTCTTGCAATCGGCAGCGCCCTGGCAGCCGACGGCCCCATTGGAGCAGAGGATGGACAGGTTACCCTTCCCTATGCGGAGCAGAAGTTTCGCGGTGATGTGGGCACGACCTATCTGAACGCAGCACCGGCCGAGTTTCCTGCAGCCGTTTCAGCTCCCGAAGGCGCTCCCAACGTGCTCCTGATCCTGCTGGATGATGTCGGTTTCGGGCAGTTCACTGTCACCGGTGGCGGTGTACCGTCACCGGCAATGGACAAGCTTGCCGAGGAAGGCCTGACCTTCACCCGCTTTCACACAACGGCGCTCTGTTCCCCCACCCGGGCAGCACTTTTAACCGGGCGAAACCACAACATTGCCGGCACCGGTGTCATCACCGAGCTTGCCACAGGCTATGATGGCTATACCGGCATCATTCCGAAAGACACCGCCTCGGTTGCCGAGATCCTGCGCCAGAACGGCTATGCGACTGCCTGGATCGGCAAGAACCACAACACGCCGATCTACGAGACAAGCGCGGCAGGCCCGTTCGACCGTTGGCCGAACGGCCTTGGCTTCGACTATTTCTACGGGTTCATGGCTGGCGACACCAATCAGGTCCGTCCTTATCTTTTCGAGAACCAGACGCCGATCGGAACGCCGGAAGGGGACGACTATTACCTCAGCGCCGATCTCGCCGACCAGACGATCAACTGGCTGAAGACGCTGGAAGCCATTCAACCAGGCAAACCCTGGTTCGCCTATCTGGCACCGGCTGCAACCCATGCCCCGCACCAGGCCCCCAGGGAGCTGATCGACACCTTCAAGGGCAAGTTCGACATGGGCTGGGACGCCTATCGCGAGCAGACCTTCCAGCGCCAGAAGGACATGGGGATCATTCCCGAAAACACCGAGCTGACCTCCCGCCCGGGCAGCCTGCCCGCCTGGGACAGCCTGAACGACGACCAGAAGAAGCTCTATACGCGGATGATGGAGGTCTTTGCCGCCTACGGCCAGCAGGTCGACGAGGAAGTCGGACGCGTGCTCGACTATGTGGCCACCTTGCCGGATGCCGAAAACACGATGATCATCTACATCGTCGGCGATAACGGGGCGTCCGCGGAAGGCGGCTTTGACGGCACCTTGAACGAGAATGCCTTCTTCAACGCCTATCTGATGACCACCGACGACATGCTGAGCCGGATGGACGAGATTGGAACGGAACTTCATTTCAACCACTTCCCGGCCGGCTGGGCCTGGGCGGTGGATGCGCCCTTCCAGTGGACGAAGCAGGTAGCAAGCCACCTGGGCGGTGTACGCAACCCGATGATCGTGAAATGGCCTGCCCGCTTCTCCAGACAAGGCGAAACGCGGACGCAGTTCCTGCATGTCATCGACATTGCCCCGACCATCCTCGAAGCGGCCGGCATTCCAGAGCCGCGCAGCGTCAACGGAACAACCCAGACACCCATCCAGGGCAAGAGCTTCCTGAGCACGCTGGACGATGCCGGGGCCAAAGAAGTCCGAACCAGCCAGTATTTCGAAATGTTCGTGAACCGGGGCATCTACAAGGATGGCTGGTGGGCCGCTTCCCTGGCGTTCGAACCCTGGGATCCCGTGCGCGGCGCGTTCGATCCCTTCAAGGCCAAGTGGGAGCTTTATAATCTCGATGAAGATTTCAGCCAGGCACGCGACATTGCCGCGGACAACCCGGACAAGCTTGAAGAGCTGAAAGCCCTCTGGTGGGCGGAAGCTTCCGCCAACAAGGCTCTGCCACTGGACTGGCGCGGGGCTGAACGCTTCAGCGCGGAGGAAACCGGCAAGCCGAACCTTGCCGGCGATCGCACGAGCTTCACCTACGCGGGCGTTCTTGCAGGACTGCCGGAATCCTCGGCGCCAGACCTGAAGAACAAATCCTTCTCCGTAACCGCCCGCGTCAACATCGAGGACAACGCCAACGGCATGATCTTCACCCAGGGCGGGAACACCGGAGGCTGGGCGTTTTATCTCAAGGACGGCAAGCTGAAGGCGGCCCACAACTATATCGATGTCGCGGTCTATTCCGTTGAAAGCGATGGCACGGTTCCGGCTGGCGAGCGCGAGCTGAAGATGGACTTCACCTATGAGGGCGGCGAGGAAATGGGCAAGAGCGGAACCTTGACCCTTTCCGTCGACGGCAGCCCTGTCGGCTCGGGTCAGATCGCACAGACCACTCCGTTCAAATACTCGCTGTCGGAAAACCAGGATGTAGGAACAGACACCGGAACGGCGGTCACGACCGACTATCAGGCGCCATTCGATTTTCAGGGAGAGCTTGAAGAGGTTGTCGTGGACCTGAAGAAATAGCGTTTCGGCGGCTCCGACCGATTGTCATCAACATCCGGATGCCAGGCCGGCGGGGATCAAGTGCCCGAGATCAAGCGCCAGGGATCAAGTGTCGGGGATCAAGCGCCGGGCATCCAGGCGTAGATGGTGTCCAGTGCGTCCTGCGAGACGAACCGGAACCCGCAGGCGAGGTAAAAATCATTGGCGGGACTGCCGTTGAGGGCCATCAGCCGGATCGGCAGTCCCGCCGCTTCTGCCTCAGCCTTCAGGCCCTCGACGATATCTCGGCCAAGCCCAAGGCCCTGAAAGGCGGGGCTGACATAAAGATGATCGAGATAGAAATGGTCGGCGCGCCTGCGCACGACAAAAAAGCCGGCAATGTCTTCTTCAACCAGGATGATCCTTGTGTCTGTGGCAACAAAGCTACCCAGGAAACGGTCCCTGGCCCGGAGAGGGTCAAACCGTCCGACGGCTTCGAGGCTCGGCCGCATTGCCTCGACGCGAATACCGGCAAGCCTTTCCGCATCGGCCGCAGCTGCCGCTTCAATCCGGTAGATTTTTCGAGACATTCGTTTCCTCGCCGGCGGGAGACAGACGCATCCTGCCGCATCTGATCGCCCTCACGGCGCGGGCAGTCTTGCAGACAGGCGCTCGACCAGCGCCTCTCCGGCAGCCTCGATATGACGCCTCAGGATTTCGCAGGCTTCCGCGCCGTCCCGGCGGCGGCAGGCTTCAAGCAGGTCCCGGTGTTCCTGATGAGAGCGCCGGGTGTAGTCGAGCTGCGCCGCCGCAAGCCTCAAGTACCGGTCGCCGGCCTCATTGAGCGCGGCAATCTGTGCCAGCAGCCGCGGCCTTGCGCAGGGCTCATAAAGAGCGAAATGAAACGCCTTGTTCAAGGCGCCGAAGTTTTCCAGGTCCGACGCCTCGGCCTTGTCCTGAATGGCTGCGGCCCGGTCGATCTGGCTGTTGGTCAACTCCGGAATGGCAAGGCGCAAGGCCAGTGTCTCCAGCGCCGCCCGCATTTCATAAACTTCCCTGAATTCCTCCGGATCAAGCGGGGCAACGATGGCGCCCTTGTTCGGCGGCATCTGCACCAGTCCTTCGGCCTCCAGCAGGCGCAGCGCATCGCGAACAGGCATCCGGCTGGTCTCGAACAATACCGCCAGCCGTTCCTGACGCAGCGCCTCGCCCGGTTTCAGCTCGCCCGAGACGATCTTTTCCCGCAGGGCATCGGCCACCCGAATGGCCTGATCTCCGGTTCTTTTTGCGCTTGTCCGCTCTGTCATCTGTCCGTCCGGCTGGGTCTTTCCGCCTTCGTAGACAATCAGCGACTTGACTGCAATCCGGCAAATATGTATCCAGTTTTTAAATTTGGATACAAAAAGGATATTACAGATGACCGTCTCGCGATTGAAGGACATTCCGGGAATTGGCGTGGACAAGATGGGACAGGCCGCCGATGACGCCGGACATTCCGACATGCTTCGGCTGGAGAACCTGGATACGGACCTTCGCCCGCCGGAGGAGGCCTTGGAAGCAACGCTGGCTGCCATCGGCCGGGATGACGCCAACAGCTATTTGCCGTTCCTGGGCACGAATGACATCCGCAGGGCCGCAACCAGCCGGATATCGGCCACCACCGGCCAGCCCTACGACTGGACAACCCAATGCGTCATTTCGGCGGGCGGCCTGTCCGGCATCCTCAATGCCCTTCTGGCAATCCTGGAGCCGGGCGACGAGGTCATCATCACCGATCCCGCCTACGCGGGCCTGCTCAACCGCATCCGCCTGGCCGGCGGTGTTCCGAAGCTGGTTCCGCTAAGGGTGGTCGACGGCGGCTGGCGTCTTGATCTGGAAGAACTGCGCCGCGCAGCCAGCGCCAGAACCCGGGCCGTTTTGACCATGAGCCCGTCCATGCCGACAGGCATCGTCCACACGAAGGAGGAATGGAACGCCATTGCGGAAGTCGTGATGCACACCGGCGCGTTCCTGCTGCACGACGCCGCCATGGAGCGTCTCCTTTACACCGGCAAGCCGGTGATCCACCCGGCCAGCCTGGATGGCATGGCGGAGCGCACGATAACGGTGGGCTGCGTTTCCAAGGAATACCGGATGATCGGCTGGCGGGTCGGCTGGACGGTCGGCCCCGCCCCGATCATGGCGGACATCGGCCTTGTCAGCCTCACCAACGTCGTCTGCCAGGTCGGCATCGCAATGCCCGGCGCTGCGGCCGCCATCACCGCGAAAGACGACGGCATCGCCGCTGCAACGGCAATCTGGAAAGCCCGCCGGGACATCATCCTGCAGGCACTGTCGGACCTGCCCGTCGTGCGCCCGGATGGCGGCTGGTCGCTGCTGATCGACACCGCCGAGCTTGGTTTTTCCCCTGTGGAAGCCTCCCGGTTGCTGTTCGAAAAGGGGCGGATCGCGGCAACACCGATGACCGGCTGGGGCAGCGAGGACATCGCCGGACGCTACCTGCGTTTCGTCTTCGCCAACGAGCCGGCAGAAAGGCTCGGCGATATCCGCGAGCGTTTGCGCCTCGCCTGGCAGGTCTGACGGCACCTCCCCAGCCACGACACCTCAGGAAAGCCCTGCCCGGGCTGTCTTCCTCCCTCACGCTCTACCGCCGGTCCGCACCGGTTTCTTCACCCCGCTTGTGCCCAAAGGCACAGCCTTCCTCGAAAGGACGAAAGACTTGACCACCCGCATCCCAACCCTGGCCGCCTGGCTGTTCCGGCTTGCTGCTCTCTGGATGCTGATCGGACTGGTGCTCGGCATCGTCATGGCGGCAAGCCATGACCACGCGCTCGCGCCGGTTCATGTGCACACCAACCTTCTCGGCTGGGCAACCCTAGCCCTGACCGGGCTTCTCTACACGGTGATCCCGGCCATGGCGGACAACAGGTTTGCCCGCCTGCACTTCTGGCTTCATGCGCTTGGTCTGCCGGTGATGATGGCGGCGCTGGCCGCCTATGCGCTTGGCCATACGGCGATGGAACCCGTCATCGCGGTTGGTGCGATCGCGGTTACCGCCGGGCTTGCCTTTTTCACGGTCAACCTGTTCCGGACACTTTGACCGGACGGGTTTCACCCAACTCGCCCAAGTTCCGTGTCCGGGGCCCGCAGTCGCAACACTGCGGGCCATTTCCGTTTGCCGCACGAACCGGCACGCAATCGCCGGCCTGTCTTGACAGCGTCACACCTGGCCGTCCCTATATCACCAGTTGTGCCGGGGGCGACTCGGCACCCCATCGGCAAACTGCAAGGAGACGGCGCATGAAGATCGGCAAGACCACGGTAACGGCAGCCTGCGCATTGGCCATCGCCTCGTCTGGCCTGCTGGCGCCACGCCTTGCGGATGCCTGCACCCGGGTGGTCTATCTGGGTGCCAGCGAGCAGGTGATCACCGCCCGCTCGATGGACTGGAAAACCGATGTCGGCACGAACCTCTGGCTGTTCCCGCGCGGCATGAAGCGCAACGGCGAAGCCGGTGAAAACTCCCTGGAATGGACCTCGAAATACGGCAGCGTGATTGCCTCCGGTTACGACATTTCAACGACCGACGGCATGAACGAAGCCGGGCTTGTCGCCAATGTGCTGTGGCTGGTGGAATCCGAGTATCCAGAATACGACAGCTCCAAACCCGGCCTGACAATCGCCGCCTGGGCGCAATATGTGCTCGACAATTTCGCGACAGTTGAAGAGGCCGTCCGCGCGCTGGAGGCCGAACCCTTCACCCTCTTCAGCGACAATGTTCCAGGCGAAGAACGCCTCGCCACCCTGCACCTGTCCCTGTCGGATGCAAGCGGCGACAGCGCCATCGTGGAATATATCGGCGGCAAGCAGGTGATCCACCACAGCCGCGCCTACCAGGTGATGACCAACTCGCCCACCTTCGAAGAGCAGCTGGCCCTGAACCAGTACTGGAAGGAAATCGGCGGCACTGTCATGCTGCCGGGCACCAACCGTGCGGCGGACCGCTTTGCCCGCGCATCGTTCTACGTCGACGCCATCCCGAGAACCGAAAGCCCGGTCGAAACGATTGCCAGCGTCTTCGGCGTCATCCGCAATGTCTCCGTGCCGCTCGGCATCACCACGCCCGACCAGCCGAACATCTCCTCCACCCGCTGGCGCACCGTCGCCGACCAGAAGCGCAAGCTCTACTTCTTCGAATCCGTGGTGACCCCGAACATCTTCTGGATCGACTTCAGCCAGGCCGACTTTTCATCGGAAACCGGCAAGGTCATGAAACTCGACCTCGGCCCCAACCAGACCAACATCTACTCCGGCATGGCCAACGCGCACTTCCAGGAAGCAGAACCGTTCCGGTTTCTGGGGCGGTAGGACGCGGGAAGGGCTGCTTTGCGTCGCCAAGGCGGACTATCACTGGTTTTCGGTCCAATCTGCAAAGCCGCCGTTCGTTGCGCTAAGCACGAAGGCTCATAGAGGGCGGGGAGCGGTAGTTCGCTGCAGACGGAAAGGATGACTCCGATGCGCAGGAATCAGACTTTGCATCCGAGAAGATCGGTACAACTCTAATCTGTGCAGGTTATCATCGACAGATCACAAGAAACGCGAGGATCGGAGGCGTTATCTACCTGATCAGGAGGACTGAATACACGAGTATTCAGTCCAATTCCCTTACCCGAGTGGACGTCCAAATCAGCTCCGCCCACTCGCAAAGGGGGCGGATCGCCATCAATAAGCCCACCTCGCCACCGCCCACTCCGAAACTTTTTCAGATCTTCTTTTTATTTCATCAATGGTCCATTTCTCGACATTCGAAAGCTCCCGAACTGATGGGAATTTCGAATTTTTGTATTCTTTTCGCTTTTGATCGAAGGTTCCTGCTGAAACTTTTTTATTCATGCCCGGGGATATCGGGGCGAGATTTCCCCAAGTATGAAGAACCGCTTCGTACTCGTCCTTTGGCACGTCGGTCCAGTCATCAGGTTTCTTTTGCGGAGCAATATGTTCGATATCAGAAATGTCGCCGGGGCATTCGGCATCAAGGCTCAGCTCGTACTCACGGATCGCAAACTGGCGAATTTTTCGCCTATACAGCGGGCCGTTCAATATGGCGTCTTTCACCATAGCATCGCTCGGCCATGAAATAGTTGACCTCGACATTACTTTTTCTCGAATCGTCGCTGCATTAATCTCCGAGTCCTTTGGATCGTTTGGGGTCGCGAAAATTTCGTCCCATAGGCCCTTGAATACGGCATGGAGACCAGTCGGTTCGATGCCGCAAATTGCCCGACGCACCAGGAAGGACTCAACTACATCAAGCGTTTCTAAAACTTTAGACTCTGACAACTGGCCCGCCGTGTAACTCGCAAGCAGCCTCATAAGAAAGGGGTAGACTGATGACGGGCGATTAAGTGAGTGTAACCGGTGTATTCTCAAGTTGATGGACTTGGTAGCTTTTTCAAGATTCGATCCGGAACTGAGGCACACATATGGCTCTTGGAACTTCTCAAGATTTTCGATAATCGCAGCTGGCCCGCCCAATTTGTCCCAGATGCCGCGGATAGTCATGAACAAGTCATTCCGCCTTATGCTTGAATTGTGGATCAAGCCATACGGAAATAAAAACCTGTTAAAATCAGTATTTTTATCGGAGAACCTTGATATGAACGGCTCCCACTTCCCCCCAAATAGGCTTTGCGCAGCGTCAAGGTCATTCCCAACTCTCGCAAATATCTCGTTTCTTACAAGATCAGCGACTGTTATCGGCTCAGCGCCATAATTTAATCTCTCGAAGATTTTAGGCGCAACAGTTGGTTCTCTGAGTGAAATTGACACCATGCTCAGCTTTGTTGCAATTACGTCAACGCGTTCGCTGAAGGTCTCGATGCCACCACCTTTGAATTCTCGTCTCGCGTCCTTCACCATGTTTCCAAACTGAGATTTCATCATGCCCTCCTCATCTCCACTGGGAGAGGGAGGGCGTGGTGGATTGTGCGCATACATTTGGTGCGATGAAAGGTTTTTTACCTTTGATACGCGATCCCATATTTCTGAGAATTGCCGCCTGTCGTTAAAAGATGGTACTAGCTTTGTATTGTGGGCCAGGCCCGACATTGGCCGCACAAGCAGGTAACGGCCGATTATGTCTGCGGCCCAATCCAACTCTCCATTTTCTGCAGCAACCAGTACGTGCGCGAGCACCGACAAATAGAGGGTAGATACTCTCTGCTGACCATCTACAACCATCCAAGTTGGGGGGCGACCTTGCGAGGCGCCGCGTGAGTAAGTTACTATTACACCGAGAAAAATTGCTGAAGTTGGGTCTTCAAGAACTACCGACACATCATCGAGCATAGTCGTATAGTGTGAATTTTTCCAAGAATACGGACGCTGAAAAAGCGGTATCTCCATGACATTGTCGCCAGCAACCAAGTCATAGAAGCTGCTTTCTTCTGGGATATCTGTTACCTTGTATTTGCTTTCCATTCTGGTCGCCTATGCATCAGTTTCTTTCGCAACTTGCCCTTTCGTGAAAGCTGGTGCAAGAGGAGCCTCTTGCAGTCTGATCAATGAATGTGACATCGGACAACCTCGCACTACAGATGCTGCAGCGTGGGACTTCGAGAAAGGGCGCCGCAATTTCTCTTGATGCCCCGCCGCGAAGGTTAGGTCCGGCCAAGTGATGATCGCCTCAAGAGATTTTTGCCTTGTACCTTCACCGAGATTGCAGAGAATGGCACGGGACGGCCCCTTCTCAAAAGAGTTGAATTTCTGCTTCGGGCTGGGATCGGTCATCCTCTGCGCTTGGCACGAAGGTCCGCTCCGGGCCGAAAGTGTCGAACATTCACTCATCAAATTCGGCATGGCGTGCAGTCCCGCCGCAAGACTGTTTTGAGCCATCCTGCTCATTCCTCAGGGTGCAGCGCGCGCTCTGTTCCTGTGCTTGTCTTTCGCGACAATCCGTGGATTACTTTATGCTCACGAATTTATGAGGAAACAGAATGATCGACCCTGCCATATTGCTAACTTACTCGTTGATCGTTCTTGGATTTGTTTTCATCCCTGGTCCCGCAACGATGTTGACTGTAGCACGAGCTACTACGTCGGGAGCCAAAGTAGGGATTGCTACTGGTGCTGGCATCACTGCCGGTGACTTCCTCCATACAGTCATGGCCGTTGTCGGTATTTCTGCAATCATCGCGGCATCGGCCACCCTCTTCACCATTGTGAAGTATCTCGGCGCGGCCTATTTGGTTTATCTTGGCTTAAAGGCGATCTTCGAGAAGACCACGGTCGATCTAGGCCAAGGACGTGTTCCTATTACTGCTTCAACGGCTTTCAGGCAGGCAATCTTGGCTGAAGTCCTGAACCCGAAGACGGCCCTGTTCTTCCTCGCGTTTCTTCCGCAGTTCGTTGCGCCAGAAAAAGGCTTCGTGGCCGTGCAACTCACGCTTCTGGGTGTTGTCTTCGCGCTGATCGGTTTTTTCAGCACAATCGTCTACTCGATTGCCGCCGGTGGTCTTGGAAATTTCCTGCGACGCAACCCGACTGTTCTGAAATGGCAAGGCAAGGTCGTCGGCAGCATATACTGTGCACTCGGAGTTCGCCTCGCTCTGCAAGAACGGTAAGCTGACGTTCAGCCAAAGCAGCAAGGTCCGCAGCACCGGCGTCTGGTAGCTAGCTGTCTTCGCAGATGTGACGAATGGCTGGCACGACAGGTTGGATCGCAGCGCCATAGCAGCAGGCTAACGATCGGCAAAGGCCACCCTTGAGCCAGGCGCAATGGGACTTCGCTCTTATGCTGCGGCGCATCCGAGGTCGTCAGCAAACCCAAAGTGTCGAGTACTGCCCTTCGGATGAATGTCAGCTTTGCCAAAGCAGTCATAAAATGCGACGGAATCTTGGTTGCCATCCGTATGGGGACCTCTTGCGTTGAACCGGATATCAAAAGATGGAAAAATCAAACCAATCGCGCCGTAGCTTTGTCGGTGGAACCCTTGGCGCTCTCGGCCTTTCGGTTTTGGCAAAGCCGGCGCTCGCCGCGAACCTGACGCCGCGTGCGACCGAAGGACCTTTCTACCCGGCCCCTGCGATGCGAAGGGTTGATGTTGACAATGATCTTGTCAAAATTCTAGGGACCGTCCAGGAAGCTGGTGGCGAGGTTTTCGTGTTGAAGGGCCGTGTGCTCAACACTTCCGGCGCGCCACTTGCGGGTCGGCGGATCGAGATCTGGCAATGCGATATGAACGGCAAGTACCTTCATGGTGGCGACCGCCAGGCGATTGCTTTCGATCCGGCTTTTCAGGGCTTTGGTTACGATATCACTGGCCTCGACGGCAGCTATGAATTTCGCACCATCAAGCCCGTGCCCTATCCCGGCCGCACGCCGCACATTCACGTCAAAGTATTCGAGGACGGACAAGAGGTTCTGACCACTCAGTTTTATGTCGCCGGGCATCCCGCCAACAGTCGCGACAGAATTTTCAACCTGCTGTCGGACAGTGAAGTGCGAGCCGTCTCGATGACCTTCACGACGACTGACCGTGAAGAAGAGGCGATTGTTGACGTTGTGGTCTAATCGTACAGCATCCGCAGCTTTCTTTGCCAAATCACCAAAGCGTCCCTTCGAACCGGTGCAGCAGCGAATTCAAACGTTGTCCGACTGGCCGATATCTTGCTCCATAAAATGCTGAGCTCGGCACGAATGGCCCAATGACGGGCCGCACCGCAACGTCATGAATTGGCAGTGAACGTCAGCAATGGGCCGAAATTGCCAACGCATGCCGGACCAACGAATGTCAGCTAAACCCGTTCGAGGCACGTAAGCCGACCGTCCGCTCCCACCCCCAAATCTGCCAGTCGGCAATGCGTCCGTCGGTTTACCCTTTTACTGGAACCGCCTCATAAAATTTCCCCATCTTCCCTTACGTTAATTCTTGCATTGCCGCACACATGGGCTCACTATCGAGAGAAATTACTTGTCATACAAAGCCCTGTGACGCGCCATTTCTTGTGCGTTTCAAAGCAAAAGAAAGATGTGCCTGCGGAAGGCATTCATGGCGCGACAGTCGATCTGGAACCTGACGTATGCCAATTACCTTCGCACCTCGTATCGCCATGTTCGGATTTGACGCCACGGCCTCGCCCAAGTGGCAAATGGTGCCGCGGGGGTGGGAGCGCACGATTGTGGTGCGGGGGGCAGGTGCCCTTATTCCCGAATTGACCCCCAACGACATTGCCAGGGTCACCTATCGCCGTGTCGGCGCCGAACACCATCTGACGCTCAAGGGCCTCAAGGCCGGCAAGGGGTTTGTCCGCTTTGTGCCGAATGCCGGGTTTGCGGGGCCTGTTCCCAACAGCGACATTCTGGAAATCTCGGTCAAGACCGAGGTCAAGATCAACACGGCGTTTCACTATGTGAAGGACAACGCCGGCCACAAGACCAACCGCAACATGGGCGACCTCAACGCCCTGATACGGGGCGTCAACCGGCTGCTGGACACCCAGGCCAACGTGCGGATGTACAGAAAGAGCGCACGCACGATAACGGTTCCACAGAACCTGGGCGCCACGGTACGGTTTTCCAGCCACCTGGCGGGCGTTGCGGCCGCCGAACATGAATGGGACGATGTCACGGCCTTTGCCGATGCTGCCGCGGATTTCAATGTCTTCTTCGTGTGGCAGTATGAGCAGGATGCGACGCCTGCGGTCAACAACACCCGGGCCGGAACCCTGGCCGCCGAGAAGAACTGCCTGATGCAAGATACGATCACCGGCTCAACCCATGCCGAAACCCTGGCACACGAGACCATTCACCTGCGCGGCATCGGCCCGCACAGCGGAACCGCAACACACCTGATCGCCAGTGGCGCGGTGCGGACGGGGCAGCTGATTTCGCGCGCCCAGGCCAACATCATCAATCCGTCGGGCACATAATGGTTCGACACCGCAACCTGGCCGGATGCATCGCAGGGGCGTTTCTGTTCACCTGGATTGCAGGAAGCACTATGGCAGACGACATGAACCTTGAGGCAGAGATCGACACAGCGCTGGCCGGAGGCTCGACGGAGGCTGTAGTGGAGGCAGGCCCGGCCGCCGTCGCTCCCCTGGCGGCGCGCCTGGCCGCGGCGAAGACCACCGGGGAAAAATCAGCCCTGGTGGATCTGCTGTCCGCCGTCGGCGGTGCCGAGGCCCTGGCGCCCGTCTTGCCCTACATCGGTGATGCCGACCCGGACCTGCGCGCACGCGCCAGCGCCGCAGCGCTGAAAGTCGTGCTGGCCAATGGCCCACCGTCGGGCCCCGTTGCCGAGCAGCTTCAGACCGAAGTATTAGCAGCGCTGGAAGCGCCGGACGCGGAAGGCGGCGTGTTGCTGCTGGGGGCATTGGTGCCTGGAGCGGAAGACGCGCTTGAAGCTCACCTTTCCGGCACACGCCTGGTCAAGGCACAACCACAGGAGCCCACGGCCCCCGCAGCCCTGGCAGCCCGGCTCGCGCTTTCGGCCTTGGGGGACGATGAAGCGCGAACCAGCCTCCTGAGGCAAATCCCCGAGGCAGAGCCGGACAGTCTCGTCTTCATGTTGAAGGCCTTGCCCCTGATTGATGCTCCCGAAGTTCTGCATGCCCTGGCCGCAACCACCCTTTCCTCAGACGCCCCCGTCGCAGACGGTCTGCCAAGTGGAGCGGAACCCGCCCGGGAGGTGGCGGACGTCGCGGTCGAGGCGTTTGTCGCGCGTCTGAACCTCACCCCTGGCTTCAAGGTGACGCCGGGTGCCATCTACACGGCGGACCAACGGGCCGAAGTCGAAAGGCTCATCACGAGCTCCATACCGAACTAGGCGAACCGGTCTTCCAACTCACTTTTTCGCCCCTGATACTTCAGCCCAGGACAAATGACCGGATTTTACATTAACGAAAGGTCCCATCGGTAAACTGGAGAAAACCTTCCAGAGACGAGAAAGTGATGCCGTCTTCCAGTAACGCCGCTCTCGAAATTCTCAATCTTCACAAGCGTTTCAGCGAACCCGCGGTCAACGATCTCTCGTTGAAGGTGCGCAAAGGCGAATTCTACGCCTTGCTGGGCCCCAATGGTGCCGGCAAAACCACCACGCTGCGCATGGTCGCCGGCCTGCTTCAGGCCGATGCGGGGGCGGTCAGGGTCTGCGGCATCGATGCGTTTGCGGATCCGATTGCCGCCAAGCAGGTTCTGGCCTGGGTTCCGGACGAACCCATGGTCTACGACAAGCTGACGCCGCTTGAATATCTCGAGTTCGTGGCAGGCCTCTGGAGCATGCAGCCGGACCTTGCAAGGTTCAAGGCCGACAGCCTTCTGGAAGCCTTCGGACTTGCCCCCCATGCCAATGAGCGCTGCGGCGGGTTCTCGAAAGGCATGCGCCAGAAGGTGGCGCTTGCAGGTGCCCTGATCCACGAACCGCGCCTGATCATCCTCGACGAACCGCTCACCGGCCTTGATGCAGGCTCTGCCCGCCAGGTGAAGAAGGTGCTGACCGGGCTTGTTGCGCAGGGCGTGTCGATCATCATGACGACCCATATCCTGGAGGTGGCGGAGCGCATGGCCGACCGGATCGGCATCATCGCCCGTGGACAGCTTGTTGCCGAAGGAACTCTGGAAGAGCTGCGCCAACGGGCAAGCGCCGGCGGCCATTCCCTGGAGGATATTTTCCTGGAAATCGTGGGCGGCGATGCCGGCGCACATGCGAATACGGCCGAACTCCTTGATGAGAAGGTGGCATGAGAGCGACGGTGGCTTCTTCCGCCCTGTTGCGCTTCTCCCGCCATGAATTGCGGCTGGCATGGCGCGACTGGGCCTGGATGTTTTCAGGCTGGCGCAGCACGAGCCTGCGACGCGCCCTGATCGGCATGAGCCTCTTCTACGCGGTCATGCACCTGATCGCCTACGCGGTGCTTTCCCCCCGCTTTGCCACAGGGTTTGTACTCGACCAGACAGCACAGGCAGCGCTTTCGATCACGGTGCTGCTCAGCTTCACCATGATGCTGTCACAGGCGATGGAGTCGGTAACACGTGCGTTCTACGCCCGGGATGACCTGGACCTGATCCTGTCTTCCCCGGCCCCCTCGCGTGACCTGTTTCTCGTGCGCATCGTCATGATGGCCTTGACGAGCTGGGCCATGTCGGCGCTGGTCATCTCACCGTTTCTCAACGTTGCGGTGGTGCTTGGCGGGGAGCACTGGCTGGCGGGATATGTGGTTCTTCTGGCGGTATCGCTGAACGCGACCGGGGCAGGCGTTTTGATCACGCTCGCGCTGTTCCGAACGGTTGGCGCGCAGCGCACGCGCTTTTACGCGCAAATTCTGGCAGCGGTCGTTGGCGCGGCCTTCCTCATCGGGATGCAGGTGGTGGCGATCCTGTCCTTCGGGTCGATGTCGCGGTTCACGCTGTTCGATCCCGCCTTCCTGGCAAGCCATGCGCCGGGCGAAGGCTCGCCGTGGTGGTTCCTCGCCCACACGGTAGCCGGACAGACCAATGCCGTGTTCCTGTTCCTGGCGCTTTCCGTCGTGTTTTTTGCGGTCGGAGCCTGGCGCGGCGCGGTCCAGTTTCGCAGCATTGTCGTGCTCGCACTTGGCGTTACGGAAAAGACCCCGCGCGGCCGCGCTTCCGAGCGGACCTTTCGCAGTTATTCGCCACTCGGCGCGCTCGTCCTGAAGGAACTCAAGCTCATCGCCCGCGATCCCTGGCTGATATCCCAGACGCTGATGCAGGTTCTCTATCTCATCCCGCCGGCGGTCATGCTCTGGGTCAGCTTTGGCGAGAAAACCGAGATTTCCGTGATCGTCGCGCCGGTTGTCGTCATGGCGGTCGGGCAGCTTGCCGGCGGCCTCGCCTGGCTGACCATCTCCGGTGAGGACGCACCCGACCTGATTGCAACAGCCCCCATCTCTGCGTTCACACGCCTGTGGGCGAAAGTGCTGTCGGTGCTGACGATTATCGCAGCAATCGTGCTGCCGATCTCCCTGGGTCTGGCGCTCATATCGCTATGGGGCGCTGTCATCACCGCCGCCGGCGCGATGACCGCGGCAGCAAGCGCAGTGCTTGTTCAACTCTGGTTCCGGGCGCAGGCAAAGCGCACAACCTTCCGGCGCCGTCAGGTCGCTTCCAAGGCCTCCACGCTTGCGGAGGCCGCCGCGTCCATTGCCTGCGCGGCCGGCACGGCCCTCGTCGCGGCGGCAAGCCCGCTGGCGATCCTACCGGTCTTCCTGCTGATGAGTGTGCTCGGGATCTCCTGGAGCATCCGCCCGAAACACAGCGCAGGCGCCTGAGGGCTTGCACGTTCCGGCCAGTTGCCTGTGGGGACAAGGCGCGCCAATGAGCGCCTCCTTGAAACGCAGGGTAAGAATTGAGCAATACGCCCTGCACGTGTAATCATTGAGATTATTACTTATCTACCCTCGATATATACGTAACCATCCATAGTTTTTTCAAAGAGTCCTTTAAAACGTTATTCAATATTAGGAACGATACTCCCAAGTCTGATCGCTACTATTTTTGGAACTCAGAATGGACAAACTCTTTGGCAACATCAAAATAAAGTACAAGATCGCTGGTGGTTTTGGACTGGTCGCTCTTCTCCTTGCGGCAATTGGTGTGGTTTCCTTTGTTAGCTTCGGCACTGTTGCCAATGAAATGGAAGACGTCGAGGACATGAGCGGGGACGCGTTGCTCGCTTCCGAGTTGAACGCCGACATGGCCAAGCTGCTGTATTACACGGATGTCTACTTCAACAGCCGCTCTGCTGAAGATCTGAAGGTCGTCCATGAGTACGAACGTCAGATGGACGAAGGGCTGACCCTCGCCGAGACGGAGATTTTCAATCCCGAACGGGTCAAGCGCCTTGCGGTGATGAAAGAGGATATGGCGACCTACAAGCACGACGTCGAAAAGGTGTCAGCGCTTTACAAGGAACGCGACGATCTTGTTACCAACAAGCTGGACCAGATAGGCCCGGAAGCGCGCAAGAACCTGACGATAATCAACCAGTCTGCCACGGCAGACGGCGAATACGGCACAGCCAACCTCGCGGCCCAGGCGCAGGAGCATTTCCTGCTGGCCCGGCTTTATGTCACCAAGTTCCTGATATCCAACAATCCCGCAGATATCGATTTCATGCTCGAGCAGACAAGTGCCCTCCGGGACAAGCTGACCGCGCTTGAGACCAGCATCAAGGACGCCGAACGGAAGAAGGTCCTTGAACAAACCGGCCCGATGATCGGCAGCTATGAAACGGCGGCAACGCGTGTCCGGGACATCATTCTGGAACGAAACAGCATCAAGGCAGAGTCGATCAGACTGGGCCAGGAAATCAGCCAGCTGGCTGCGGAAGTCAAGGAAAGCACCGTCATTGCCCAGGCGGCCGTCGCCCAGGATGGCATTAATATCGCCAACTACACCAAGGACATCGTCGCCATCGTTGCCGTGGCGGCTTTCCTGATTGCCTGCGGCCTGGCGTTCATTATCACCTATGGCATCACGGTGCCTGTCGCCCGCCTTGTTGAAGACGCGCGTGAACTTGCGGCCGGCAATACGGGTGTGGCGTTTGTTGATGCCGCACGTGGTGACGAGATCGGCGCGGTTGCCAAATCAATTGCAGGCTTCAGAGACGGCGTCATGCAGCAGGCACGACTTCAGGAGGAAGCCAGGACAGAACAGGCGGCACGTGAGCTGCGCCAGAAGAAGGTGGAGACCCTGATCGACACCTTCCGCACGCGATCAGGTGAACTGCTTGCGTCGGTTGGCAGCAACATGGACCAGATGCAATCTGCCGCCGCAAGCCTGGCGTCACTGGCTCAAGACACATCGATGAGATCGACAAGTGCGGCGGGAGCCTCCGAGGAAGCATCCACCAATGTCCAGACGGTGGCTTCGGCGGCCGAAGAATTGTCTTCGTCAATCAGTGAAATCAGCCGGCAGGTCACCGACACAAAGACAGTTGTCGACAACGCGACACGGACAGCAGCTTCCACCAATGAAAAGGTGCAGAGCCTTTCGGAAGGCGCTCAGCGGATCGGTGAAGTGGTCGACCTGATTTCGGCAATTGCCGAACAGACCAACCTCCTTGCACTCAACGCGACCATCGAGGCGGCAAGAGCGGGTGACGCGGGCAAAGGGTTCGCCGTTGTTGCTTCCGAAGTGAAGGAACTGGCAAGCCAGACCGGCAAGGCGACCGAAGAAATCAGTGGTCAGATCACCGCCATTCAGTCTGCCACGGCAGAAGCGGTTGAAGCCATCCAGATGATCGCCAACACCATGCATGAAATCAACGAGTACACCTCGGGCATCGCATCTGCGGTTGAGCAGCAAGGCGCGGCAACTGCGGAGATTTCGTCCAATGTTCAGCAGGCCGCAACCGGAACCCGCGAAGTTGCCGAGAATATTGCCGGCGTGACCGAGGCGGCGACAGGCACCAGCCGTTCCGCCGAAGAGGTCGAAAAAGGATCAACCGACGCCATCGCCCGAACTCAGGAATTGCGGGCGGCAGTCGACACATTCCTGGAGGGCGTGGCCGCAGCATAAGCCTCGCTCCCCCTTTCCCTTCCTGCGTGCCCGGTGCGCTAAAAAACCCGGCGCGCAGGACAGTGAGAGCAATTGATGTCCGTGCCCGGAAATCTCCCCACTCGACCGCGCGGCAATGTTCCGACATGAGCCCTCATTTCTGACGTTCACTGGCTTGTATTGAGGCTCAGCAACAGGACAATCACCGAGCAGCGAAGCATCGCCAGCCAACCTGCAAATGGGCGGTGCGAGGAGCAAATCGACTGCCGGACCAACGCCCACGCAAGTTCGCTCAAGGTTCCTGCAAAGCTCTGCGGGTGCCGCATTCGGCAAGATATCGATGATAGAAATCCGTGTTCAGGCCGCTCGCCTGGCGTTGCAGTGAAGTCGTTTCGATAGCCTGGTCGGGCATGCCCAGCCAGTCCAGCAGGAGCTGTGTTGCCGCACGGGGATCCTGGGCGAAGCGCTCATAGGCGGCATGGAACGGCACGATGCCGTTCTGTCTGAAATAGGCCAGCCAGCTTTCGCAGTCCTGCGAAATCCAGTTCACAAGCCAGTCGATGCTTTCAAAATCGTAGCTGGGCTCGGCGATGCGCTCCTGCGCGGAAACCCATTGCTGGGTCTGGATGGCAATGTGAAGCGAAACGGCCTGATAGTAGATGTCGCCCCGGTGATTGTAGACGTAGAGGCAGTCGCCAAAGAGCTCCTCCAGCATCGTCACGCCGAGTTCCCGCAGCAGGTCGAACTGATAATTGTGCAGCATCAGCGAGACCGGCAGACCCGAACCGGCGTCAAAATCCCGGATCGCCCGCACATAGCGCTTCAGCTCTTCTGCCGTTGCGGGCAGATCGTGAAACTCCGGCAGGAAGTGCCGGATCTTCTTGTCGAAATGCCCCTGCCCGAACCACTCGTAGCTTTGCCGGGTCACCTTCGACGCACTCAGCGTCGTTGCCAGCGCCGTGCTGCCCGTTCTCTGCGTGGACGCAAAAACGATCGTGTCGCACGCAAGGCGGTGTGGGGCTGTCACAACGGTACCTCGCCCGGAAAAAATGTTGGCAACCGCAAGCTTGGGCCGCCTGGATTTGCAGGTCAACAGGCGTTCCGACACATCGCCTTGAAACGGCAGGCAGGCGCCTTCAAAGCGATTGATGGATCAATTTGCCACGCAGAACCCTACGAAGCGGATCTCCCCTCCGGTCGATGATTGCGCCAGCCAGAGGGCTAGTACCGACTAAAAGTTAGCCAACTGGAAAACTTTCTTGACATGACGGACGCAGCATCATTACTTAGCCATATGGCTAACTTAGATTCGATCTTCCACTGTTTGTCCGACACGACCCGGCGTGCGGTAATCGCACAATTGGTCAATGGACCAGCCCCGGTTTCGGAACTTGCGGCATCCCATGAAATGGCGCTGCCGAGTTTTCTCAAACACATCAATGTGTTGGAGAAGAGCGGTTGGATCGAAACGAATAAGTCCGGCCGAATCCGAACTTGCCGCCTTCGCCCGGAAACGGTCCGTGCTGCAGAAGGCTGGCTGGAACAACAGCGACGCCACTGGGAGGCGCGGCTCGATCGGCTCGACGCATTTCTGGCCAACATGAATGAGGCAGAGGACAAGGAATGACACACGACCCCGAACTTGATTTGGTGCTCGAACGGAGGGTTTCCGCATCTCCCGCACAGCTTTGGCGCGCCTGGACAGAACCGGAGCTGCTTGCTCAATGGTTTGCCCCCAAACCGTGGACAGTGGCGCGGGCCGCTATCGAACCGCATCCCGGCGGGATTTTCACTGTCGTTATGGCGTCGCCGGAAGGGAACGAAATGGCAGAACCTCCCGGCTGCGTTCTACTTGCAAAACCCGAGCAGCGACTGGTCTGGACTGATGCCATGGGGCCAGGTTTCAGGCCCAACGGCGAAACGTTCATGAGCGTGGACATCACCATGCGCCCTACCGAAGGCGGAACCTATTACCGGGCATTGGTGATGCACAAAAATCCGGAAGACAGAAAACGGCACGAGGAAATGGGTTTCCACTCTGGATGGGGAACCTGCCTCGACCAACTCGAAGCTTTCGCGCGCAGTCTTTGACAGTCAGGCGCAACAGGCAAGGCTGAGGATAACCTTTCCATGAAAAGACATATGACGAGTGCGGCTTGGATCTTGTCGATGCTGGCGTCACCCAGCATCGCGCTTGCCGACTCTACAACACAAAACGGCTATGCCGAGGTGAACGGCATGCGGATGTATTACGAGATAAGCGGTGAAGGCGAACCGATTGTTGTCCTCCATGGGGCATACATGAACATTCAGTCTATGGGTGACATCATCCCAATGCTGGCGGAGACCAGACGCGTTTACGCGGTCGAACTCCAAGGGCACGGCCGGACGGAAGATATAGACAGGTCCATAACTTACCCTGCCTTGGCAGAAGATGTTGCCCTATTCATGGATGCCCTGAACCTGCCAGAAGCAGACGTTTTCGGCTACTCCATGGGCGCCGCAGTCGGGTTTCAGCTTGCGGTGCGCCACCCTGGGAAGGTCGATCAACTGGTCGCCGCATCCCTTGCCTACGACATTGAGGGCATGCAGCCGGAATATCGCGCCATGGTACCCTCCATGACGCCGGATATGTTCACCGGAACACCGATCGAGCAAGACTGGAAGCGGTTGGCACCCGATCCGGACGGGTTCGACGATTTCGTAACACGCATGATCGGTCTGGAGCATGAGCCGGTATCCTGGGAAGAGGACGTCAGGACCTTGCAGGCTCCTGTGCTCCTGATTTCCGGCGACGCCGACGTCTCGACCCTTGAGCACTCGGTGGCAATGTTCCGTCTTCTGGGCGGCGGTTCCATGGGTGATCTGGGAAATCCCTTGCCCGCGTCGCGCCTTGCGATATTGCCGGCAACCTCCCACACCGCGATCATTCGGCAACCGGAATTACTTAATGCGTTCATTGCCCCCTTCCTTGCGGGAGAAACACCGAAAGGCATGTTCGACTAACCCTCCCAGATCGGGCTGGCCGGCATCGACAATTTCCGACGCAGGCACCGGTGTTGCCGCTCGTGCAGAACGCACAACAAAATCAAACCTCAACACAGGTCACAAGGCATGTACACGCTCGTGAGCACCGCAACGGCGGCACACTACAATTGGGGCGACAACTGTGACGGCTGGGTTCTGGCGAACAGCGACCCACTCCTGATTATCGAGGAGTTCATGCCCGCAGGCACAGCCGAACAGCGTCACTATCACTCCCGCGCGAGGCAATTCTTCTATGTTCTCGATGGTTGGTTGACGATGGAGATAGAAGGCCATTTGTACAAGGTCCCAGCCCGGCAGGGCATCGAGATCCCGCCCCTTGTATCCCATCAGGCAAGAAACGACGAACGTTCCGGAGTGACGTTTCTGGTCATATCGACCCCAACGTCCCGCGGTGACAGAACCATCGCGCTTCCGAACCAGGATCAGATCACATGATCAGAATTGCAGTTGTTACAGATATTCATCATCACGCAACGCATGGAAAATCTGCTCTCCATTCTCTCGCGGAATTCGTGGTGTGGGCAAACACCGAAAAGCCAGACATTGTTCTTGATCTGGGAGATCGCATTACCGACGTTGACAAACAAACAGATATGCGTCTCCAGAGAGAGGTTGCAGAAATCTTCGCGGAACTGGACGCCCCGGTCCAGCATTTGTGCGGCAACCATGATCGTGACAACCTGAGTGTTGGTGAAAACGCGGATATCCTGCGCACAGGGCTGGATAACACCGTAATTGACCTCGGCGGCTGGCAACTTGCAGTGTGGCGCGCCGATACAAAATTCACATATCATGAGACGAACGCAGGGTTTGTTCTGCCTGAAGCCGACCTTCGCTGGTTATCTCAGATGACCCAGCAGGCGGACAAGCCGACACTGATCGCCAGTCACATCCCGTTTTCAGGACACAGCCAGATCGGCAATTACTATTTTGAGCGAAATGCCGAATATTCGACCTATCCGCAATCACAGCGCATCCGCGCAGCTATTGCCCAGGCGCGGGTGCCACTCGCCTGTATAGCAGGACACGTGCACCGGAACACGGTCACAACAATTGACGGCATTCCACACCTCACACAGCAAAGCCTGACCGAATGCTTCACCACGGGCGGAGAGCCTGCCCACGCCTGGGGTCTTCTGAAACTCGGTTCCAAACTTGAGTGGCAAGTTTTCGGGAACGATCCATTTGAGCTGAGGCTCACTCCCTCTCGGAAACGCTCGCTAGCTCCTCTCGCTCCCTTCGTCTTCGAGCAGCGCGCGTAGTTATAGTAAGCATTCGGGTTAACGCAGCGGCTTTTTGGGTTGCCACTAAGACTTTCAGCCTCCCGGTTATCCCCTCGCAACATGTCTTGCTTCGTTCAGCGTAGCCATTGTTTCCTTGCGCGGATTTCTGATGACGTGCGACACAAGGCTTTCAGCTCAGCCACAAGACGGATCAAGAATGCCGCGGCCAAAGAAAGTTTCGGATATTGATGTTCTCAATGCCGCTCTGGAAGTCCTGGCGGAAAAAGGAGCAGGCTTCACATTAAGTGACGTTGCCAGCCGGGTAGCGCTCTCCCGGGCAACTCTCATCCAGAGATTTGGTGATCGCGACGCCATCCTCCACAGGATGGCAAGACATGAGGTCGACACGACCAGGGCCTGGCTTGCCGAACTTCCTGTCAACCGGGGAAAAGACAATCTCTGGCAGTTTCTGGTCGAGATTGTCGAGAGCATGGGCAGCGGAGAGGGGTTCTCCGCACGGGTTGCGATCGCGGCTCTGGAAGCGCGCGATCCCATTCTCCGGGCTTGTGCAAACGAACGGTATCAACTTGTCCAGGCCGCGATAGCGGCTCGTTTCGCCGGCCATCAGGATGCGGAAGAGATTGCAGCTCATCTGCATGCCATAATCGCTGGCGCCACCATGCAATGGGTTGCAAGTGACGGAAGAGTTCCATTGCCAGCCTTTGTCCTCGAACGTCTCGAAACTGCGTTCAAGTGGCTGCCTATCGATTGACAAAAGCTCACCTCCATTTATAACCTGCGCGTAGGTTATAAATGGAGAGCGCAATGAATCGGCGAGATGCCATGGCGTTGGTCGTGTCAGCTGTAGTCTTTGCAAGAAGCTCTCTTGCCAGAGAGAGCGGAGACCTGATGTTTGTCGACAGTGGAGACGTTCGCATTGCAACCCAGACCTTCGGAGTTCCTGAAGGTACGCCACTCCTCCTCATAATGGGGGCGACGGCGTCCATGCTCGGGTGGCCGGATGAATTGTGCAACATCTTGGCCGAACAGGGTTTTTTTGTCATTCGCTTCGACCATCGTGATACCGGATGCTCAACAACAGTGCCGCCTGGTGAGGCGACATACGCGATTGAGGACATGGCGACGGATGTCCTGGCCGTAATGGAGTCATACGGACTGCCAGCGGCACACCTGGCAGGCATGTCCCTCGGCGGATATATCACCCAGATGCTCGCCCTGTCTCATCCGGAGCGCATTCACTCCGTCACGCTGATCGGAAGTGAACCTTTGGGCTGGGACGGTGCTCCACTTCCGACAATCTCCGATGATTTTCTTCGACACTTTGCGGGTTTCGGAGAACTGGACTGGCAAGACAGGCGAAGCGTTTCCGGTTTCCTCGTCGAAATAGACAGGCTGTGCTGCGGGACTGCAAACACCTTCGATGCAGAAGCGGCACTCGCAAGGGTGGAGAAGGTCCTTGATCGAACCGAGAGCCCCGCCAGCATGTTCAACCATTCTTCCCGGACAACGCGGGAAAACTGGGCTGGCCGTTTCCGCGAGATCTCCTGCCCGGTTTTCGTCCTGCATGGATCGGAGGACCCTATCCTGCCGGTCGAAAATGGCAGAGCCCTGGCTGAAGGCATACCAGGGGCCGAGCTTGCGATCCTCGAAGGGGTCGGCCATGAATTACCCAGGTCGCACCACCGCGAAATTGCAGATCGAATGATACGTTTCGCCTTGGCCCGCTAGGCGGAGAACTACATTCCTACCAAGGTTTTGGGACTAATTCTGTTCACTATTGGAGTTGCCGTTTCCTCGATGTGCCAATGGAGCATGCCATCTGGCAGCAATCGTTGGCTGATCTGAAGCCGGACGTGCGGTTTACGGAACCTGTCCTTAAGCAAATTCGCTTCTAGTCAGCAATGCGCATGCGCCGCGCCGCCGGAAATGGCGAAGGTTCGAGCGTGCGCAGAGGTCGCCGCCGCGCGAGGGGCCGGTGTCCGCATATCAATATGCATTTGAGGTATTTTGGAATGAATTTCAGAGCATTTGTCTCGGTGCTGGCCTTGCTGCCGGCAACAGGTGCGGCTGCCGCGCCGTTCAGCAGCGGCGATTGGGAAGCCGCCAGGATCGGCAGCACCTGCCTTGTCTATAACAACGCCCCGGCGCGCGACACCTCCGGCTCGTTGCAGTTCAGCTTCGACGTCAAAGGCTACAACGCGGATTTCACATACGAATATGCGCCCTACACCGAAAACGAAGAAGACCCCTGGGCCGAGACCGACCTGGTTGAAATCACCATCGACGGGGAAGATTCCTGGCTGGGAGGAGAGATGTTTCCCGTCGGCATGCAGGACCCTTACCAGATCTCGATGACGTCCGGCTTCGTGAAGGACATGGCTGCCGCAGTGGCAGATGCGCAGACGACGATCGACATTTCCGTCGAGCGCGAAAGCCTGGGTGAAACATGGCTCTACGGCCGCTTCTCGCCGGCCGGCTTCAGCGAGAGCCTCGCCAAGGCCGCCGAGATGTGCGACTTCGACCCGGCCAATTTGCCGGAATCCTGATCAAGCGTCGGCCACGCACCCGTCACGGGCGCTTGTTTCCTCAAGTGCCCGGACCATGCTCGAACCCGCCCAACAGAACGCCGTCACAACGGGCCGCGGCAATCCTGTCTTTCTTGAGCGGGGCATAAAGATCGGACCCATACCAGGCTCGGGCAGCCTGGCTGTCGGGAAATTCGATCAGCACCGGGATATTGGGCGTCCAGTCACCTTCCAGAACGCTATCCATGTCGCCGAGAACACGGTAGCGCCCGCCAAAGTGCTCCACGGTTTCAAAGACCTTGGCGCGATAGGCACCAAGCCGTTCCGGATCGTGGATTTCCCTGACATCGAAAAACACGAATGCAGCCATGGCGAAGTGTCCTTCCGTTGATTTCTTACCTGCGGCTGGAAATGCTAAACTCGGACATGTCCCGGCTCCATGCTCCACCGTCCGCAAGTTCTGCCCCCGCATCCGCGCGGGAAACGGCAGCCCTTGCCGGATCTGGACCGGCACAGGATCCACTCGCTGACGTTCTGAACCTCGTGCGCCTGACCGGTGCGCTGATGTTCCTGGTGGATGCCAGCGACCCCTGGTGCGTCGATATTCCCCACACGGATGCCTACCGCGCGATCCTTGCAGATCCCGGGCAGCACGTGCTGTCCTATCATATCGTCCTGGAAGGCTCAGGCCTGGCCTCCATACCGGGCGAGGCGCCCATCCGGTTCAACCGGGGTGACGTTCTCGTCTTCCCGCAGGGCGATGGGTACCGGATGGAAAGCGCAGCTGGAACGCCTCCCGAGTTCAGTGCGGACGAGGTTGTCGACTTTTTCGAAAACCTTGCCGCCGGACGCTTGCCGAGCATCGTTCCGGAAGGCGGTGGCGGAGACCCGCGGGCGTTGTTCCTGTGCGGGTTCCTCGCCTGCGACGCCAGACCCTTCAACCCTCTGCTTGCAAGGCTCGAACGCCGGCTTCTTGTCTCGCCATCCGAAAGGACTTATGACAGTCTGCAAAGGCTGATCGACATAGCCCGGACAGAAATACAGTCAGACCAGCCCGGCAGCCGGAGTGTACGCCTGCATCTGTGCGAACTGATCTTCATCGAAACGCTTCGCCGCCATGTGCTGTCGAAGGCTCCGGCGAGCGAAGGCTGGCTCGGCGCCCTCACCGACCCGGTCGCCGGTGCCGCGATCACCGCCATACACGCCGACCCGGCATCGGACTGGACGCTGGAACGCCTTGCCCGGCAGATCAACACGTCCCGCACGGTTCTGACCGAACGCTTTGCCGGAAAAATGGGTCAGGGACCGATGCAATACGTGACGTCGTGGCGCCTGCAGCTCGCGGCGCGCCAATTGCGGGACAGCAGATCATCAATTGCGGAAATCGCCTGGAACGTGGGCTACCGGTCGGAAGCGGCGTTTTCCCGCGCGTTCAAGAAGATGGCGGGCATGTCACCCGGAGCCTGGCGGCGGATTGGTTGATCCTTCGGGCATGGCTCACCGAGCGAAAAAGGCGAACCAGCCTCGCGTCAATGCGAGCGTCTAAACCTCGCCGCTGACCACCAGCTGCATGCGGTCGGCCGCCACGCGGGCACGGGTGTATTGCAGGGGCTTGCCGGTCATGTCCAGGTTGACGCTTTCCATCACCATCACCGGCTGGCCCAGCGCCAGACCAAGCTGCTGGGCATCGCGGTTTTCCACCAGCTCGGCCGTGATGCGCGTTTCCTTGCGGCGGTAATCGGAAATGCCGGCGCGTTGCAAAGCCGCGGTGATTGATCCGGTGTCGGCATAATCGGCGACGAAATTGGGCACGCGGGACTGCTCGAACCAGCTTGTGGCCGCGATCATCGGCACACCGTCGGCAACGCGCAGGGTTTCCACGCGAATGAGCAGCGTTCCGAGCGGCACGCCAAGCTGATGCGCCAGAAGGGCGTCGGCTTCCTCGACAGCCGAGCCGATCAACCGTCCGGACGGTGCCCGAAGTTGGCCTGAAACGATTTCCGAAAAGCGCGTGCGTGGGCCGATGGGATAGCTGAGCGGGGCTGAGGCAACAAAGGTGCCACGGCCCTGGTCGGCCCGCAGAATGCCATCCGACGTCAGCGCGGCGATCGCCCGGCGCACTGTGTGGCGGTTGACGCCGAACCGGCTTGCAAGCTCGGATTCCGGAGGCAGGCGGCTGCCTTTTTCAAAGGCCCCGCTCACGATTTCCGCCTTCAGCGTTTCCATGATCTGGCGCCACACCGCAATTCCGGCGCTGCGGTCGAGAGTGCTGTTCGTCGTCATGAGCCCGTCATCAAATTTCGGTACCAAAGAGTCAACCGGATTATTTGTCTAGACAAATAGACAAATCGAGTCTAGGACAAGGGCGTTTTCAAACGCTTTCCGAAGAACCGCCCAACCCAAAAGGCGCGCTTCATGACAGACATTACCTCTTCCGCCTCCCTAGACACCCAACCCGGCGTAGCCGTGAGCGCCCGCCAGAAGGTGATCGCGACACTGGCCGCAGCCTCCGCCGAGGCCGTCGCGGAAAAATTCAGCGCACTTCCGCCGCAAAGCTACGAGCTGGTGCGCCAGCCAGAAACAGGCCTGGTGATGGTGCGCGGCCGCATGGGCGGCACCGGCAGTCCATTCAACCTGGGCGAAGTCACCGTCACCCGCTGCGTGGTTCGCCTGGAAACCGGTGAAACCGGCAATGCCTACAGCCTTGGCCGCAACAAGCAGAAAGCGCTGCAGTCCGCCGTGATCGACGCCCTGTGGCAACACCCTGCAATGCAGGAGCGCATCGAGACGGACATCATCGCGCCGCTGGCCGAAGCCCAGGCAGGAACGCAGGAAACCGTTCGCGAGGAAACCGAGGCCACCAAGGTCAACTTCTTCACCATGGTGCGGGGAGACAACTGATGAACGCAGCACAACAGACCGCCGCCGCACCGCTGGCCGCAGGATTTCAGGACCCGGTTCACGATGCGCAGGGCTGCTTTCGCGCGATCATGAATGCCATGGCCCGGCCGGGTACGCGGCAGGCGATTTCCGCCGGCAATCTGAAGCCGCCCGCACCGCTGACGCAGGTGGCCGCCGCCATCGCCCTGACCCTGTTCGACTACGACACGCCGATCTGGCTCGACAAGCCTTTGATGACCTCGGACGCCGTAAAGACCTTTCTGCGCTTCCACACCGGCTGCCCGATTGTCACCGAACCGGTGGAAGCGGCCTTTGCGCTGGTCAGCGCACCGGTGAGCATGATCCCGCTGGCAAGTTTCAACCAGGGGTCCGCCGAATATCCGGACCGGTCGACAACGGTGATCCTGACCGGACAGGACTTCGGGTCCCATCCGGCCGTCTCTCTTAGCGGTCCGGGCATCAAGGACACCGTGGCATTCGGCACCGGTCCGTTGCCGCCGGTGTTCTGGGACCAGGTGATTGCCAACAACCGCCAGTTTCCACGGGGTATCGATCTGGTTTTTGCCGGTGAGGATGCGCTGTCTGCCCTGCCCCGTTCCACCTGCATCCTCAAAGCGGAGGTCTGATCCATGTATGTAGCCGTAAAGGGTGGTGAAAAGGCCATCCGCAACGCCCACAAGCTCATGGCCAAGCGCCGCCGGGGCGACACCTCCGTTCCCTCGCTGACGCTGGAGCAGATCGCCCAACAGCTGTCCCATGCCGTTGCCCGTGTCATGGGCGAAGGTTCGCTCTACGACGAGATGCTGGCCGCGCTTGCCATCAAGCAGGCGCGCGGAGACCTCATCGAAGCTGCGTTTCTGATGCGTGCCTACCGCACGACCCTGCCACGGTTCGGCTACAGCCAGCCGATTGACACCGCGAAGATGCTGGTGGAACGGCGCGTTTCAGCCACCTACAAGGACCTGCCGGGTGGCCAGGTTCTGGGCCCGACCTTCGACTACAGCCACCGCCTTCTGGATTTCGCGTTGGCCGCCGAAGAGGACGGTCTCGAAAAGCCGGTCGAAACAGCAACCGCTGAAGAAGGCAGCATGCCGCGCGTCACCGACCTGCTTGGCGACGAAGGCCTGATGGAGCCGGACCCGGTAACCGACGAGGACGCGCCTGTCGGCGACCTGACCCGCGAGCCCCTGTCCTTCCCGGCCGACAGGGACCTGCGCCTGCAGAACCTTGCCCGTGGCGACGAAGGCTTCCTGCTGGCATTGGCCTATTCCACCCAGCGCGGCTACGGCCGCACACACCCCTTCGCCGGCGAAATCCGCTACGGCGAGGTCGAGGTGGAATTCTTCGCCGAGGAACTCGGCTTTGCCGTGACGCTCGGCGCCATCAAGGTAACCGAGTGCCAGATGGTCAACCAGTTCAAGGGTTCGGCCAAGACCGCCCCGACCTTCACCCGGGGTTACGGCCTCGTCTTCGGGCAGGTGGAGAGAAAGGCCATGTCCATGGCCATGGTCGACCGTTCCATGCGCTGGCAGGAACTGGGCGAGGAACAGTCTGCTCCGGCTCAGGATGTCGAATTCGTCCTGTCCCATTCAGACAACATCCAGGCGACCGGTTTCGTCGAACACCTGAAGCTGCCGCATTACGTCGATTTCCAGGCCGAACTCGATCTGGTGCGCCGGATGCGCGGCGAATGGTTCGAAAAACGCCACCAGGAAGAAGAAGAGGGCAGCACCGCCCAGGAGGCGGCGGAATGAGCAGCGGACTTAGTCATATGACGTTCATCGTCAGTGATCTGGACAGGATGACGAACCTGCTGACGACGGTACTCGGGGCCCGGGAAGTCTACTCCAGTGAAGAAGCCACCTTTTCCCTCTCCCAGGAAAAGTTCTTTCTGGTCGGTGACGTCTGGATCGCGATCATGCAGGGCGATGCCCTGAATGAGCGCACCTACAATCACGTGGCCTTCAAGATCGAAGAGGAAGACTTCGACACGAAGCTGGCAGCCGTCGAGCGCCTTGGCCTGGAAGTCAAACCACCACGCGCCCGCGTCGAAGGTGAAGGCAGGTCCATCTACTTCTACGACAACGACAATCACCTGTTCGAGCTGCACACCGGAACGCTGGACATGCGCCTCGACCACTATCGCCGGATACTCAGGGAACGGAGTGCTGCGCAATGAACGACACGGCTCAGATTTTCGAACAGGGCGAATACAACTTCGCCTATCTGGATGAGCAGACCAAGCGCATGATCCGCCGGGCAATCCTGAAGGGCATCGCGATACCGGGTTACCAGGTGCCTTTCGCCTCGCGTGAAATGCCGATGCCTTATGGCTGGGGCACCGGCGGGGTGCAGGTCACGGCGGCAATTCTGGGCAAGGACGATTGCCTGAAGATGATCGACCAGGGCTCCGACGACACCACCAACGCGGTTTCCCTGCGCGGTTTCTTTGAAAAGACCGCCGGCGTGCGCACCACCTACGAGACATCGGAGGCAAGCGTCATCCAGACCCGCCACCGGATTCCGGAAAAGGCCCTGCGCGAAGACCAGATCATCGTCTTCCAGGTGCCGATTCCCGAGCCCCTGCGCTTCCTGGAGCCACGCGAAACCGAGACCCGGAAGATGCATGCGCTCGAGGATTACGGCCTCATGCATGTGAAGCTTTACGAGGACATCGCCAAGAACGGCCATATCGCCACCACCTACGCCTATCCGGTAAAGGTCAACGACCGCTACGTGATGGATCCTTCGCCAACGCCGAAGTTCGACAACCCGAAGATCGACCAGATGGCAGCCCTGCAGCTTTACGGTGCCGGGCGTGAGAAACGCATCTACGCCATTCCGCCCTACACCAAGGTGAAGAGCCTCGACTTCGAGGACTATCCTTTCGAGGTGCAGAAGTTCGACAAGCCCTGCGGCCTGTGCGGCGCGGAGAATGTCTATCTCGACGAGGTGATCCTGGATGACAAGGGCGGGCGCATGTTCGTCTGCTCCGACAGCGACTATTGCGAGGAACGGCGCGCGGACGGCCATCTCGGCCCGATGGCTGCCGATCCGGCGGCGCACCAGTTCGGCGCCACCCAGGCAGAGGAGACCGCCCGATGAACGCCTTTCCGTCCGCGGACCCGCTGCTGCAGGTTCACAACGTCACCCGCTACTATGGCGACCGCATCGGCTGCGCCGATGTATCCTTCGATCTCTGGCCCGGTGAGGTGCTCGCCATCGTCGGCGAAAGCGGCTCCGGCAAGACCACGTTGCTCAACTGCCTGTCGACACGTCTCGCCCCGACGGCGGGAGCCATCGAATACCGCATGCGCGACGGCACCATGCGCAACCTCTATCAGCTGACCGAGGCCGAGCGCCGCCTGCTGATGCGCACCGACTGGGGGTTCGTGCACCAGAATGCTGCGGACGGCCTGCGCATGAACGTTTCCGCTGGTGCCAACGTCGGCGAAAGGCTGATGGCGGTTGGCGAGCGCCACTATGGCAACATCCGCTCCACCGCCGACGACTGGCTGGGACGGGTGGAAATCGACAGCGACCGCATCGATGATGATCCGCGCTCGTTCTCCGGCGGCATGCGCCAGCGCCTGCAGATCGCCCGCAACCTCGTCACAAGGCCGCGACTGGTCTTCATGGACGAGCCGACTGGCGGTCTGGACGTTTCCGTGCAGGCGCGTCTTCTCGACCTCTTGCGCCGTCTGGTGGCCGATCTCGGACTTTCCGTGGTCATCGTCACCCACGACCTTGCGGTTGCCCGGCTGCTGTCGCACCGGATCATGGTGATGCGCCACGGCAACGTCATCGAAAGCGGACTGACGGACCAGGTGCTCGACGATCCGCGCGAGCCCTATACCCAGCTGCTTGTTTCTTCCATTCTCCAGGTATGAGGACCGAAATGCCCGTACGCCTCTATCTCAACAACGTCGGCAAGTCCTTCACCATGCACCTGCAGGGCGGAACCGTCATTCCTGTGGTCGAGAAGGTCGAATTCTCGGTGAATTCCGGCGAATGTGTCGTCCTTGGCGGCCCCTCCGGTGCCGGCAAGAGTTCGATCCTCAAGATGATCTACGGCAACTACCGCTGTGACGAGGGTCAGATCCTGGTGACGGTTGGCGATGAAATCGTCAACATTGCCGGGGCTGAGCCGCGCAAGGTTCTGCGACTGCGTGAAGACACGATCGGCTATGTCAGCCAGTTCCTGCGCACCATCCCGCGTGTTTCGGCCGAAGACGTCGTCGCCGAGCCGCTTATCGCCCAGGGCACCAGCGAGGAAGAAGGCGTCGACAAGGCCCGCTCCCTGCTGTCGCGGCTGAATGTGCCCGAGCGCCTCTGGACCCTGCCGCCCGCCACGTTCTCCGGCGGCGAGCAGCAGCGCGTGAACATCGCCAGGGGGTTCATTGCCCATTATCCGATCCTGCTGCTGGACGAGCCAACCGCCTCTCTCGATGCCGCCAACCGGGCCGTGGTCGTGCGTCTGGTGGAAGAAAAGAAAACCCAGGGCGTTGCCATGGTGGGCATTCTTCACGACCAGGACGTCCGGGAACAGATCGCCGACCGCATCATCGACGTGACCGGTTTCAGCGCGGAGGCAGCCGCCTGAGCCACGAGATGAGGAAAGGCTTGCAGACGGGCGGAAACTGTCACAGAAAAGTCACCGCCCGCCTTTAGGTCACTCCCTCAGAAAGTTGAAGGATGTGGCCCTGCCACATCCCGGCCAAACCACATTTCAAAATCGCGATTTTCTTCATGCGCTACGCCCTCTATTTCGCCGCCGATGCCGACGACCGCCTGATGCAGCTCGGAAATTCCTGGCTCGGGCGCGATCCCTTTTCCGGCGCGGCTCTTCCGCAACCGGAGCTGGCCGGCATGACATCGGCACGCTTCCGGGAGTTGACGACCGACCCCCGGCGCTATGGATTTCACGGGACCTTGAAAGCCCCGTTTTCCCTTGCAGCCGATCAGACCGAGGCAACTCTGCTGGACGCCTGCGCAGCTTTTGCGGCGGAAATCGCCCCTTACGAGATAGAAGCGCTCGGCGTGAACAGGCTCGGCCGTTTTCTGGCACTGACCCCTGAGGCAGAAGAGCCGGCCCTGCGCGCCTTCGCCGGCCTGTGCGTGCGTCGCTTCGAACCGTTCCGCGCACCACTGTCCGAGGCGGATCTTGAGCGCCGCCGCAAGAGCGGACTGTCGGAAAGGCATGACACCTATCTCGTCAGGTGGGGCTATCCCTATATCTTCGATGAATTCCGCTTCCACCTGACCCTTTCCAACAAGCTGGAAGACGACACCGACATGGAGCGGATGGCAAATGCCGCCCAGGACCACTTTGCGGATGTCATCGGCAAGAAGCGGCTGTGCCGCCACGTTGCGCTCTACACCGAAGCCGAACGCGGCGCGCCTTTCCAGGTCCATACCGTCTTTCAGCTGACCGGCAGCGTCGCTCCCGCCGACGCCCTCAGCCAGGCCGAGCGTCTTTCCCAAGAGGAATCTGCATGAGCAAGCATCCCAAAGTCTTCAAGAATGCCAGTCTGGTTCTCGCAGGCGAAGTGTTCGACGGTTCCCTGACGGTCGATGATGCCGGTCTGATTTCCGGCATCGGGTCACCGACCGAGGTCGATGGGCACGATTGCGAAGGCGACTTCCTGCTGCCTGGCCTGGTCGAGCTGCATACCGACCACCTGGAAACCCACTATGCGCCGCGTCCCAAGGTGCGCTGGAGCCCGGTTTCCGCCGTGCAGGCCCACGACGCCCAGATCGCGTGTTCCGGCATCACCACCGTGTTCGATGCGCTGCGCGTCGGCATGGATGAAGACGCGGACCTTGGTTATTCGGATATGCGCGCGCTTGCGGATGCCATTGAAACCGGCCAGCGGGAAAACCGCCTGCGCGCCGACCATTTCATCCACCTTCGCTGTGAAGTATCCGCGCCCGACGTGCTCAGCGCCTTCAAGGTGTTCGAGGACGACGACAGCATCCGCCTGATTTCGCTGATGGACCACACCCCCGGTCAACGCCAGTTCGTGTCGATGGATGCCTACAAGATCTACTATCAGGGCAAGAAGGGCTTCACCGACGCCCAGATGGACGATTTCATCCGCAAGCGCCAGGCGCGTGCCAGCAGCCTCGCCCCTGAAAACCGCAAGCACCTGTCGGCCATCGCCCAGGCCCGTGGCATCGCCATCGCCAGCCACGACGACGCCACCACCGCCCATGTGGACGAGGCGATTTCACTGCAGACGAAAATCGCCGAGTTTCCAACCACGCTGGAAGCCGCCAAGGCTTCGCACGAGGCCGGTATGGCTGTTCTGATGGGCGCGCCGAACATCGTGCGCGGCGGATCCCATTCCGGCAATATCTCGGCGAAGGCGCTTGCCGAGGCGGGCGTTCTGGATGTGCTCTCCTCGGATTATGTGCCGATTTCGCTGCTGCAGGCCGCGTTCCAGCTGGCTGCGGAGGTCGAGGCGATTGCCCTGCCACAGGCGGTTGCCATGGTCACGACGACGCCTGCGAAGGCCATTGGCCTGCAAGACCGCGGCACCCTGGAACCCGGCCTCAGGGCTGATCTCATCCAGGTGAAAATGGTTGGTGACATCCCGATCGTGCGCGGCGTCTGGCGCGAGGGCAAACGGGTTGCCTGAGGCTGCGTCCGACATGACGGAAAAACTCGGCCCCGGCCGCATGGTGCTCGTGGTCGGTCCGAGCGGAGCCGGCAAGGACACATTGATGGCCGCACTCAAGGCCCGTCTGGCGGGCCGGACGGACGTCAGTTTCGCCCGGCGAGCGATCACCCGGCAGGCCGATGTCGAGGCTGAGGACCACGACACGCTTTCGCGCGCCGAATTCGATCAGCTGAGAGCGGCCGGAAAGGTTGCCCTGTGCTGGGAGGCCCATGGGCTCGGCTACGTCATCCCGCAAAGCTACGACCAGGCAATCGAAGCAGGCGCAACCGTGATTGCCAATGGCTCGCGCAAGGTGTTGAAGCACGCAGAGGACAAGTACCGAAACGCCAGCGTTCTGCTGATCACCGCGCCGGTCGAAGTCCTCGCCGAACGCCTCGCCGCACGTGGCCGCGAAAGCAGACAGGAAATAGAGGAACGGCTGCGCCGTGCCGACCTTGAACCGGAAAACGTCGCCAATCTGATCCGCATTGAAAACACCGGCACGGTGGAGGATGCGGTCGACAGGATGGTCGCCGCACTCGGCCTTTGATCTCAACCGTGCCCGTCTCTAATCCGCAAATGCGCTCTGAACGGCCTGACTGAAAATCAGCGCCCTGGCATCCAGTGCGTCCTGATGATCACCGTCGAACGCGTGAACCATGGTGCGGAACTGTTTTGCTTCTTCGCCCAGTTCGGGCTCCCCGACCGCCCGGCGGAGATGGATCAGGGCGTGTTCGTGCCTGACCACAAGGTCTGCCAGATGGAGGGCGGAACCGATCATGTAGGCCCGATACTGCAGGCGTTTGACATGATCGAGCCTGTGAACATCCGGTTCCTGCAAAAGCTGCCAGAATCCGATGACATTCCTGCAAGCGGTGCGCATCAGGCGACCGCATTTCTCTTCGTCTGACCGGGACATGCTTGCCTCGCAAGATTCGCCTCGACCATTCAAGCGTAGCGCTACACCCGGAAACTGCAATGAACCAGAAGAGTCATGATGCGTCATTACACGCCCAGATTCATTGATTTCGAAATTATTCATCCTGGACAAAGACTTGTGCGGTGGACTGCGGCCGGGAAAACTTCATTTCGAGGCCAGAAAATACAACCATAGGGTAGAACTTTGGTTCACATCCGGGTCAACGGGCGCCCGCAGCGATCGCCTGATTGATTTTCAAACCCGCATTCACGGCGTGATAGATCGGGAAAGGTGTGCGCTGTGACAGGTCGATGTCCCGCCTCAGCCACTCCTGGTCTTCCAGAACACCAAGGGACTTCGACAGGGCCCGGTCCGTAACCGGCCCGAGGTCCGACTTGATCGCCGAAAACCGGCTTGGCGCCCCGGTTACGGCCAGGATAGGCACCGTCCAGCTGCGTCGCAGTACCGAAAAGGCATCCTCGTTCGGAACGATCTCCTCGATCCGGCTCGCCATGGCAGCAACAGCCTTGCCTTTGTCCGTCAGCCGAAACTCGGGCCGCAGGGGATGGCCGTGGCCGGGGTTTCGCTCCAGCAGTCCAAGCTGGAACAGATGTTCAAGGCTTGCTGTAAAAGAACTGCGGCTCGCACCTGTCGCCGCGATCAGCGGGGCTTGCCGACCGGAAACACCTGCATGCAACTGAGCCAGAATTTTCAGCGACCAGGCTTTGGATGTGAGGTTGACAAGAAGCTGCATATTCATATTTTATAGCTACTATACTTTTGATACATAGGAAAGTCTCATGCCTGTCGTTTCTCTGGATAACACGATCACACTCGCCCTCTCCGTTCGCGACAGGCATGCAAGTGCCGACTGGTACGCGGAAAAACTCGGATTCGAGTTGCTCTATCATATGGACGAAGCGGGCTGGAGCGAGCTGGCAACCCGGACCGAAGGCGTGACCCTTGGCTTGGGCGAACAATCCGAACCCACTCCCGGAAACACGGTTCCCGTCTTTGGCGTGGCCGATATCGCAGGTGCCCGCAGTGCGCTGGAAGAGGTAGGTGTCAAATTCGACGGAGCGACGGAGACCATCGAAGGCATGGTCAGCACCGCAACCTTCTACGATCCGGATGGCAACGCGCTCATGCTTGCTCAGGACCTGTCCAAATAGGCGGCTCATAAGAAACAGGAGCCCGCGAAGAACACCGGCACATCCGGTCGGGCAACCGACCGGATGCTGTCTGCAACGGGCTTTCGCAAACATTCAAGGCATGAATTTACGCCCAGACAGGTGAAAGGCGACAGAAATACATCATTCTTCCCAGAGGAAGCCGGAGGATGACGCAAAGGAATAATCGACACAAAATCTTTGCATTACCAGAATAGTCGACTACTCTCTTATTCTTGATCTCATTCTGAAAATCGAGTTCTGCGGCATGCCTGCGACATTGTTTGAAAAGTACGGCGGCTTCGGGTCGGTGAGCCGCATCGTAATGACCTTTTACGACAAGGTTCTCGATTCCGAGGAGATCGGTGACTTTTTCGATGACGTCGACATGACGCGCCTGATCGATCATCAGACCAAGTTTATCTCCTACCTGTTGGGCGGGCCGGTCAGCTACTCGGAAGAGCGGCTGAGACGAACCCATGCCACCCTTGACCTGAAAAACGAGGACTTTGACGAAGTTGCACGTCTCCTGCGCGAGACGCTGGTGGAACACAAGTTCGACCCTGCAGACATCAAGTCCGTGATGTCGGCAGTCGAAGCGCGACGTTCCGCCATCCTTTCGACCGGTGCGACATGAGCATCACCGCCATCAACCAGCAGCTCTTGCGTGCGATCGGGGTCGGCATTGCCGTCGTCAACAGCAAGGACCTTCAGTTCCTGTTCCAGAACGCTCCGTTTTCCGATTGGTTCGGCAAGCCGGAAGCCGTCACCACGCTTGCCGATCTGCTGCCGGATATCGAGATCGAACAGCTTCGCGAAGCAATCAAGGAGCAGGGACGCTTTTCCGGAGAAGTCTCCGTCAAGCTGAAGCGCCGAACCCTGGTCATCGCCTTGACCGTTTCGCCAGCTGAAGAGCAGGACTTCCTCGTCGTTGAGTGCCAGAACATCACGCGGATCCGCGAACTGGAGTCGATGATCGACAGTTACTCCTCCATGGTAGAGCGGAATACGCGGGAACTGGAGCGCGAGAAGGAACGTGTCGAGCGCCTGCTGCTCAACCTGATGCCGCGTTCGGTCTACGAGGAGTTCAAGACCTTCGGCGTCGTCACGCCGCAGCTTTACGAGAGCGTTTCCGTGGTCATGCTCGACTTCGTGGACTTCACGAAATTCTCCGCAGAGCACGACCCGACGGTGACGCTTGGAGAGCTGAACGACATCTTTACCGCATTCGACCGTATCGCCGAGCAATTCGGCTGTGAGCGCATCAAGACCATCGGCGATGCCTATCTTGCCGTTTCAGGCATGCCCGAGCCCTCACCGGATCACATGCGCGCAGTTGCCAACTGCGCCGTCCGCTTCATTCGTTACCTGGAGCGTCGGAACCAGAGCCATCAACACAAGTGGCGGGCGCGTGTCGGACTGGGTACGGGATCGGCAGTCGGTTCCGTCGTCGGAATCCAGAAGTACGTCTACGACGTCTTCGGCTCGGCAGTGAACCTTGCCGCACGACTGCAGGAATTCGCCAATCCCATGTGCGTCGTTGCGCCGGATGCCATGAAGGAATTCCTGGTGGATGAGTTTCACCTGGAAGACCTTGGCAAACGCGAGATCCGCAGCTTCGGAGAAATGCGGCTGATGCGGGTCAGCCCCGGTGTCGAACTGGCCCATCGGGCGCGGCAGTTCTGACCGGACAACAAGTCCGCTGCCAGATCACTCGCACAGCCAAAACCTGCCCGCTCAGTCCCACGGCAAAGCAATGGTGCGGCCCCGAAACGCAGCACCATTGCGCCAATGTGCCGTCAGTTCTTGTTTTTCTTCTTGTTTCCGAACACGTTGCCCAAAAGGCCGGAAGGCAGGCCGAAGCCTTCTTCTACCGCTTTCAGAACTTCCTCGTCATCGACCTCGCCGTCCAGAACCTTCTGAACGTCGATCTGGGTCTTGCCGCCGGTCGCCTGGTTGATGACCTTGTTCGCCTGGTCAACCAGCTCCTGAGACGGTTCCTTCTTTCCCTGAAGAATGGAGATCAGCTCACCGCCGGTCTGCTGCAGTTGCTTGTAGGCTGCCTCCGGGTTTTCCAGAATACCCTTGATGTCGGGATAGATCCGCGGATCGTTCCACGGGCCTTCGATCACGATGGGCACGCCTAGACCGGCCAACTTCTTGTCTTCGCCCTTTCGCCGAGGCTGCGGGGCCTGGCCTTCCAGCGTCGGCACGATCTTCGGCTCCACACGCCAGGAAAGGCGCTGCGCCGGCATGTCCGTCGTGCCCTTGCCGGTCATGCGAACCAGCGGCCCGATCAGGGACAGATCGTCGGTCTTGGCAATGCCGTTCTGGATCTGGAACGTTGAGCCAAGCGAGCTGAAATCGGTCTTGGCCGACGGATTGGCCTGCCATCCGAGCAACGTCTCCACCGACAGGCCACGCACCATCTGTGGCACGTTGATGCCCTTGATCGCGCCGTCGGCGAACGTGTAGTTGGCCGTCCCGTTCAGGGCCTGCACCAATGCCTGTTCGCTGCCACCTTTGGAGGTAACATCCAGGTTGATGTTGGCCTTGCCTTCAATCCAGCTGAAATCGGCTGCATCGCGCAGCAACGGATAGGCATTGAGGTTGGCGAGAGCAAATTTCGCGGCAACTTCCGGTGTTGCGGACGCCCCGTTGAGCGTAACCGTACCGGTGCCGGAGCCGCCGTAAAGTGCCAGCTTTTCCAGGTTGGCAGTCAGCACACCGTTCTTGATAGTGGTCGACAGGGCGCTCTGGTCGATCTTGATCTTGTCCCAGCGGATTTCGCTGGTGGTCAGCTTGAAGTCCGCGTCGATCGCATTGAGACCGGAGAAATCTATCGGCTCTGTACTCCAGCCACCTGCCCCACCGCGCTTGCCGCCGCCAGCCGAGGAATTTCCGGACGCCTGGCCAGAACCGCCACCACCGCCGCTGCCTGCACCCGAAGACGATGCACCGCCGAGATAGGGGTCGAGTACAAGTTCCCGCAGATCCAGCCGCGCCGTAACGCTTGGCTTGCCGCCAAGAACGATCCGTCCGTTGGCTTCACCCGACGTATCGTCCAGCGTGAACCGTGTTTCCTCGAATGAAATCGTCTCGCCTGCAACGCCGAAGATACCCGAAGCCTTGAAGCGCTTCAGACCGCCACCGCTGCCAAGCGGTTTGCCGAGCCACGCCATGAGCCCGCGCAGGTCGGCAGTATCGACGCTGACCGCACCATCAAGCGCACCGTCGCGCGAAGCCCGACCATTGAAGCCGGCGCTCACGCGATTGCCTTTCACGCTTACGGAAACCGGCGCTGCTCCCCCCGCCAGCAGGCGAGCGGTGTCGCCTTCGCCGGTCAGGCTGAACGCTTCGCCGCGCCAGGACAAGGCACCGCTGAGCGATATCGGGTTTTCCAGTCCCTGCAGATCGATATCCATGGCAAGGTTCGTCAGGCGGTCCGCTTCCGGATCGCCGCCGACCGCCGAAGCAAGCCCAAGTCCGCCAATCTCGCCCTCGGCGATACGTACGGCCCCCGTGATATCAAGACCGGCAAGCAGTTCCTCCCCTGTCTGCCCCACGGTTGCAAAGGCGAGGTCGAGGCTGAGTTTGCCGCTTGCAGGCAAATCCCGGCCCGCCAGTTGCAGGAGATCGGCAATCGAACCGTCTTTCAGCACCAGCCGGCCGGAGACTTCAGGAACGTTCCCCGACAGATCCGCGTCCGCCGCACCGCCAAGAGACAGTTGGCCAAGCGTGATGTCGAGATCGGCCAGCGACAGCATGGCCTCGGTGCCTGCAACCTTGGCCGACACGGCAAAAGCACCCGGGTCGGCGGCAAGGTCCTGCCCGGCCAGCGCTGCAAGCGCTTTCAGGGAAGGACCGGCTGCAGAAAGGGCCAATTCGGCGCGCGTCGGATCCAGGCCGGATTGACCGGTGACCGAGACGCTGTTTTCACCGCTGGAAATCTTCAGGTCTACCGGAACCTGCTCCCCGCCCATGAGAGCGAGCGGGTTGGTCAGGGATCCTGCGACGGCGACCGGCATTTCGCGGAACGTGAAGCTGGATGTCAGATCCACCTCACCCGACAGGCTGGGCGCCTGCAGGCTGAGATCAAGGTTGGAGATACGAACCGGCTCGGCAGCATCCGGCGCCTTGTAGGTCACCGTGCCTCCGGTGATCTGCAGGCTGTCGACACCAATGCTCTTGAGGTAGCCCTCGGAAGCTGCGGTTGTTTCTGCCGGCTCTGCTTCAGACGCAGGCGCAGGCGCGGCTTCCGCCACCGCATCGGTTTCAGCGTCGCCGGTTTCGGCCTCGATCAAGTCGCCAATGTCGCTGATGTCGCGGCGCGGCTCCCAGCTCGTGGTGCCGTTCGGGCCGATTTCCAGATAGATGTCCGGCTTGTCCAGGGCAATTCCGGTAACCTGGATATTGCCGGAAACCAGACCACCCCAGGCGAGGCCAAATTCGACACGCTCGGCCTTGGCGAACTCGATGCCGTCGGCACCCGCCTCGCCGGCAAGGCCGATATCTTCCGCGACCAGCGAAAATCCGGGAAACAGCGACAAGGACACAGGTCCGTCCAGGCGCACGCGCCAGCCAAAGCGCTTGTCCACCTGCTCAACTACCTGACGCTTGATTTCGTCCTTGGGCAGGAACAGCGGCACCACCAGAATGATGGTTACCAGCATGAACAGCAGACTGCCCAGTCCGATCAAAAACCGACGCATTTAGTGTCTCCCCGTCGCGAATCGGTCCCCAATGTAGACCAATCGGGCCGGAACGTCCCCAAGCAGAAGCAAACGCTTGCGCAGGAAAGGAGACAGAACGATCAAATACCGGCAAATCGGTCTACAACACCGCATACAGCCCCTGGGACCGGTATACGATCCCGATCACTGTGCCAGCCGATTTTGACAAAAGCAGGAAGTCTGCCGAATTTGCCTCCGATTGGCACCTTTTCAGGCAGAAAACAGCCTGACACGTGCAAGATCCAGCCGTCCGATGTTCTGTCTCAGGACAGGGCAAACATGTGATTGTCCCAGGAAATGCCCGGTGGGCGGGCCAGAATTTCCGCCGGCCGGGCAGGATCCTCGACAAGAGACAATGCCCCGTTGCCGTCGGAAATCAGAAAGCTGCCCTGATCGATCGGCGCAACGCCGCATCCGTCGGCAATGGCCTCGGCACCCAGGAATGCGCCGGTATCGGCCTTCCAGAACAACGTCTGCCCACCCCTTGGAGCGGACGTTGCAATCACCTCACCGCTTGCGTTTGCCGTCACCGAGCCGATGTAGTTCTGAAGGCCTGACGCGATACCCGTCGGAATTTCCATCAGGATGGGTGCCTCGTCCCGCGAAAACACACCAACCAGCGGCGGCAGGTCTGTTTCCGGCCCCTCGAACTGACCACCGACCCACGCCCGCCCTTGTCCGTCCAGCGCCATATGCCGGAGCGACAGCTGGTGCAGGGAAGCGTCCAGAGCGTGGCTGGCGTGAAGATCACCGGTTTCCCGATCCAGGAACACCACGGTTGGCGCCATGGTGTCGAGATTGAGCTTTTCACGCCCCTTGTCCGGATGGGTCATGATACCCCCATTGGCCACGACAAGCGTGCGCCCGTCCGGCGCGAGCAGGAGGTCGTGCGGACCGATGCCATGGGTCTCGATCTCGCCGATCCGCTGAACCTGACGGCCACTCATGTCGTAAACGCCAATCACGCCACGGGCTGCGGCATAGTCGTTTTCGACCGCATAGAGCAGTCTGCCATCAGCGGAAAAACAGCCATGTCCATAGTAATGGCGGCCCGGTTCCGCCGTGAGAACCTCCGGCTCCACATCCTGATATGGGCGAACCACGACCGCGAATGTGCCGGGCCGGCGGGCGAAGGCTACAAACCTGGACCTGTCAGGAGAAACCGCAACGCCGTGACCCCGTCCCGGCAGACCGATCCTGGCCAGAACCTGTCCAAGGTCATCGACAACACCCACCCCATAATCGCCGTTTTCAAGCTTGTAGGCGCTCACGAACAGCGGCACACCGTCGGATGCTTCCCGGTTCAGAAGGCTTGCTGCCAGCGTCGAGCCGGAAAATGCCGGCAAGGCGGCAAGGCCGCCGAGTGCTGCCAGAAAACCGCGCCGGGAAAGAGGCTTAGTCACCATCGAGCGCATTGAAACCTCCAGCAAGTTCCAGGGCACCTGCAAGTTCAAGGGCAATCGTGTCGCGAAGCGATTTCAGCGTGATCGCCAGGACAACCATCTTGTCATAGGCATCGCCTTCTTCGAAGGACTGGCGCAAGGGCGGATCTAGGGTCCCCAGAAGAGTGACAGCATTGCCAAACTCGAAGTCGAGCGTGTCGTAAATCCAGGTGAAATCGTCGGGCGTCAGGTCGTTCAGGTCCAGGGAAGCAATGGCCTTCTGAATGCCGAGCAGCTCGCCGTTGAGATAGACCACGCTGTTGCCGGAGCGCGAGAACGGAAAGCGCGTCGCCCTGGCCTTGTCCTTGCCGGTTCCCAATGCCGGAAGCACATCCTGATCGCGCGCAATGATCAGCCCCGTGACCAGCGCGTTGAACACGCTTTCCAGCGCTTCCTTCGACGTATGGAACCGCTCGTTGCCGCCTTCGGCTGTCAAGAGCACCTCGCTGTATCCGTCAGGATCCTGCCAGTCGGCAGCGATTTCGCGGGCCATGGCCGCAAGGTTTTCCGAAATTGCCAGTGCATAGCCGCAGCTGAAGTCCTTGCTGTCGTCCGCCTGCCCCAGCCGAACCGCACTATCCTTGTCGAAAGCGAGCAATTCCAGTGCTGTCAGTCCCTGAACTGCGACGCTCTTGTCCTTGAGCGTCGCCGCAGACAAGGCGTCCTTTTCTTCAGAAGCGAGAAGCTTGCGGATCTGGCGTTGCGTGATGCCACGCGGGTCGGGCAGGAAGGCCAGCCGACTGAGGCGATCGTTGTCGATCAACGGACCAAACCGCAAGAAATGCACATGGGAGAAGTCCCGCACAGTGTCTGAAAAGGCCGTCCTGAACCCCTCTACCGATGCTTCGTCCGCATTTGCGCAGACCGCTCGAACAGCGTCCGGCAGATTTGCCGAGGTTGCGGCAAACGCGCCCGTCGCCGGTTGGATATAGGTCTCGATCAGATTGTCGAGTTTCGGCTCGTAGTCCGTGGCGAACGCGGGCTGGGCGATAACGGCTCCAGAAACGAGAGCGGCAAATAGCAAACAGCGCATCAAAGGGACTCCAGAAAACGTATAAGCGATTGCCGGTCGGCGGGCGAAAGCGCAACCACCGCGTCGCGCGCCTGTCGGGCTTCGCCGTCGTGCCACAGGACCGCTTCCAGCAGGTTGCGTGCGCGGCCGTCGTGCAGGAACCGGGTGTGATTGTTGACAGTCTCGGTCAGGCCGATGCCCCATAGCGGCGGCGTACGCCACTCCTGTCCACTGGCATCACCCACCGGGCGATTGTCCGCGAGGCCTTCCCCCATGTCATGTAACAGGAAATCCGAATAAGGCCAGATCAACTGGAACCTGTGCGCCGGATTTTCCGCCTTTCGGCTGGTCACGTATTTCGGTTGGTGGCAGGCCGGACAGCCTGACTGGTAGAAAACCTGCTTGCCTTTCAGCACCTCGGGATCATCCACGTCGCGGCGCATCGGCACTGCCAGGTTTTCGGAATAGAAGGTGACGAGATCCATGACCGGGTCCGGAGCTTCCGAGACACCAAGGTTTGCCTGTTCGCCATGAGGCAAGGCGCGACAAGCTGTCTGCACCTTCGTGCAGTCGCCGTAATTGTCCGGCATCTCGGGCGTCGAAATACCGATATCACCGGCAAACGCTGCCGCGGACTGGGCACGGATCGAGGGTTTGGAAGCCTTCCAGCCGAAACGGCCAAGCGTAAACGCACCCGTCGCGGGGTCACGAACCCGGCTGACCTTGCCGGAAATTCCATCACTGTCGATGTCGTCGGGGTCCGCAAGCGCTTCAATGTCGCCGGGGTGAATGGCTTGCACCAGACCGAGGCCAATCATGGGCGGGGCCGCGCGGGCCGAAATCATTGTGTCGGGGTGCATGTCGCCATATCCAAGATCCCGGATCTTGTAGACGGGCTTCTGCAACACAGCCTTTTCCCCACCGGCCAGCGGAACCTCGATCTCCTCGACCTCGATATCGAAGCGTCCTTCACCGGGCAGGCCCGGCACCGCAAAGGTCTGGAACTGACCGCCGTAGGTCGGCTCCGGCACCAGCAGGATATCCTTGTCGGCAAGTGCCTGGCGCTGTGCCTCGGACTGAGGCGGGATGGACAGGCGAAGGAACATGGAAACCGAGTCTTCACCCGCCCGCGGCGGTCGGCCCCGGCCATCCTTCAAGTGACACCCCTGGCAGGAGCGTGCGTTATAAAGCGGTCCCAGGCCATCCGATGCCTGTGTCGACGAGGGAGAAGACGCCCAGAGTTTCTTGAAAAGCCCGTTGCCCACCTTGAAGGTGGCCTGTTCTTCGAAGGTCAGATTGGCATTGGAGTGGGAATAGGCATCCCGGTTGATCCGCTTTCGGGACGTCCCGGCCCCGCCCTGCATGATTTCGAATGCTTCAGCGGCTTCGAAATCGGCCGGCGGCTGCAGAACCTTCGCGGCCTTGACCCTGTCCTTGGCCGAAAGATCATCCCGGTGAGACAGCGTATCATCTGAAAGAGCGGTTCCCGCCGCCAGGCAGAAACACAAAAAGACGCCCGTCATGGCGCCCGGTCTGGGGACCAGTCTCATATTCGCATCCTGACTGTTATCCGCGAGCCCCAATTCGCGGACAAGCCGTCAGGCGGCCGATACCGCCTGACGATCTGTTCGATTATTCGAAAACGGCGCCCGGGTTGTCCAGGCTGTCGGAACCTTCAAACGCGATATCGTCGAGTTCAAGCACCTTGACGACCCGCTCGATGGAAGCCGTCTGGTCAACCAGTGCATCGACAGCGGCCTGCACGACGGCGTTGCCCTCGTCATTGCCTTCGCCGATCATCTGGTCATAGGCTTCACCGCCTTCGGCCCGGGCCTTCATGGCTTCGAAAGCCGCCAGCGTGGCGTCGAGCTTCGTCTTCATTTCTTCTGCCAGCGCCGGATCCTTTTCCGCCACCAGATCGGCCAGGGAAGCGCCGGAAACATCGTTGCCGACCGGGCTCTTGTAGGAACCGAAATAGACGTTCCGGATGCCGACCACGTCGTTGTAGTGCGACATGTGGGTGTTGTCGGAGAAGCAGTCATGCTCTTCTTCCGGATCATGCAGCATAAGGCCAAGCTTGATGCGCTCGCCGGCCAGTTCGCCATAGGAAAGAGATCCCATGCCGGTCAGGATGGTAGCAAGACCACCGGCCTCGCCCTTGCCGGCCAGTTCTTCGCGCGCAGCCCCGTCAGGAGCCCAGGCGGCGGCCATTTCTTCAAGGTCCGAAATCAGAAGATCGGTTGCGGCCTGCAGATACTGAATGCGGCGCTCGCAATTGCCACCGGTGCAGTTTGCCGGATCAAAGTCGGTGGCAGGGCGGTTGCCGGCACCGGCTTCGGTGCCGTTGAGGTCCTGACCCCACAGCAGAAATTCGATAGCGTGGTAGCCGGTGGCGACATTCGTTTCTACTTCGCCGGCTTCCTGAAGAGATTCAGCAAGCAGGGCCGGCGTGATTTCGGTGGCATCGACGGTTTCGCCACCGACCTTGAGCGACGGATTCGCGATCACGTTGGCGACGTAGAGGTCGTTTTCTTCCGATTCATCACCGTAGGACGCGTCGACATAGTCGATCAGGCCTTCGTCGAGCGGCCAGGCATTCACCTTGCCTTCCCAATCGTCGACGATGGCGTTGCCGAAACGGTACGCCTCTGTCTGCTGGTAGGGGTCGCGTGCTTCCTTCCAGGCGGTGCGCGCGGCTTCCAGGTTTGCTTCGGTCGGTTCAGCTACGAGCTTGTCGATCGCGGTCTTGAGCGTCTTGGCCGTTGCGAGCGAGTCCGCATATTTTGCCTGGGCGATGTCGCCGTAGGTCGATAGGACGTCGGAGGGGGCTGCAGCCAGGGCCGGTGTGACGAAAAGGGCAGAAGCGGCCAGAAGGCCAAGCTTGAAAGTATTCATTGATCCATCCCGTAATATGTGTCGCCCGCAGTGCGCGTGGACCGTCTCTGGGCGAAACCTGAATGATTTTGTGGCGCGGAAACACGCGCCGCAGGGAGAGGGAAACCATTTCATGAGGCAGGAAGTCAAGTTATAATTCCAAAAAAATCAATAGTTTAGAACAGTTCCAAAAAGTTGACTTATAAATGCCGGATTTGATTCCCATCTCAAAGTCTTAAAGCCGACATCAACCCTTTGATGGTAAAGAGGGAATGGTATAGCAATAAAAGCCGGCCTGTTTGGGGGGCCAGGCAACAGGAACGACAGACATGCTCAATGCGCTGAAAAGTTTTGTTCGGGAGCTGACCTTTGGTGACAGCGGAGAAAAGTCCTTCGCCGAAGACGACAAGCGCCTGGCTGCGGCGGCTCTCTTGTTTCACCTGATCGATATCGATGGCGTGATCGAGGAAAGCGAAAGCTCGAAGTTGCGTGAAATCCTGCGCAAGCACTATGACCTGACGGACAAGGAAACGACCGAACTGATCGCCGCCGCCAAGCAGCGCGACGAGGAAGCGGTCGATCTGTACGGCTTCACATCGGTGCTGAAGCGCACAACCGACGAGGAAGAGCGCCTCGCGATCGTCGAGATGATGTGGGAAATCGTCTATGCCGACGGCCACGTGCACGAGTTCGAGGACAACACCATCTGGCGGGTTGCCGAACTTCTCGGTGTCTCCACACGTGATCGCATGACTCTGCGCCACAAGGTTGCCCAGACAGCCCCGGAGACCGACGAACTGGACTGATCGCCCACGCGATAATCAGCCGGGACGCGTATTTATGCAGGATGAAGTGGCAACGGGACTCGATTTTCGTGCCGACCTCCCTCATATTAAGTCCATGCTTTTTCAGTCCGATCCCGTGAAGAACCGACCGAAAGTCCTGATTGTCCTGCATCAGGAGCATTCCTCGCCCGGACGAGTGGGCCTTGAGCTTGTAAAGCGCGGCTTCGCGCTGGACATCCGCAAGCCTCGGTTCGGCGACCTTCTCCCCGACACCATGGATAACCATGCCGGCGCCGTCATTTTCGGCGGCCCGATGAGTGCCAACGATCCCGATGCCTTCGTTCAAAAGGAAATCGACTGGATCGGTGTTCCGCTTGCCGAGGAAAAGCCCTTTCTCGGCATCTGCCTTGGTGCGCAGATGATGGTCAAGCATATGGGTGGCACAGTCACGGGCCATCATGAGAGCCTGGTTGAGATCGGATATTATCCGCTGCAGCCGACCGATGCAGGCAAATCCCTGATGGACTGGCCGAAAAAGGTCTATCAATGGCATCGGGAAGGGTTCGACCTGCCCCGCGGCGCCGATCTGCTGGCCTCCGGACCAACTTATCCGAACCAGGCGATCCGCGCCGGATCTTGCGCCTACGGCATCCAGTTTCACCCGGAACTGACCCACCAGATGATGGTCCGCTGGACGACCAAGGGCGCCCCGCGCATGGAGCTGCCCGGCGCCCAGCAACGCCGCGACCATTTTGCCGGACGCTTCGTTTACGATCCCGCTGTTCGGAAATGGCTCGACCGTTTTCTGGACCTCTGGATCGGCACGGCCGCCGCCCCGGTTTGCCACGGCATGTTGAAGGCAGCTGAGTGATCAGTTAGTGAGCGACCGATATACGATTCCTCGTGAGAAGCAAATAAATCTATTGATTCCCTAAATCGGCGATCTCGTTTTCTCTGGCGACCAAATGGCAAAAATAAACAAAAATGAAATTGCACAAAAACAAACCAAGAGAGCGTTAAACCATCTTCTGAAAGACGGTTTCGATGATATTTACAAGAAGCCGATTTTTATCGGCCACTTTGAAATCGACTCCTTGAGAAAAAACCAATCGTTGTCTGATGAATTATTGAACAACGCAAAGAAACTTGTCCTCAAACAAACCGTAAAGGATATGTCTATCTCACCGATTGACGTATTGCTATATCCAAAAGAACGATTTTCGTATCGGAAATATTCATACATTGAACCGATTGATAATATTAAATATCTATCATTAGTTTTGCATATCGCAGAAAGCATCGAAGAAAAAAGAGTATCTAGAAATCGACAAATAGTACATTCGTACAGATTTAATAAAACTGGTGAGAATATTTTTAGCGATCTTTATAATTACTCTTCTTTTCGAGAAAAATCTCGCGAATTAACATATAAAAATATTGGTAACTTTAAGATTATCACAGATATCTCTGATTTTTACGATCGTGTAAACTTGCATCGTATAGAGTCAACTTTGTTTGGCTGCGGATGTGACCCTGAAATAATCTCGAAAATAAACTCATTGCTATTGATCTGGTCCAATAAAGATTCATACGGACTTCCGGTCGGATGCGACGCTAGTAGAATTCTTGCTGAAGCAGCACTTATTGATGTCGATAATTTTCTTCTTTCTCACAAGGTTAAATTCATTCGATTCGTTGACGACTACAGAATTTTCGTCAAGAGCCGTGAAGAAGCTAATTATACTTTGTCTCTGCTAACTCAACGCCTATATCGAGAGGGATTAAATTTAAACTCACACAAGACAAAAATAGTTGAATGCAAAGAAAATGCGGCTGAAGAGGATGCAAGAGAAAAACTTGATACTGATGAAGATGACACATTGAACGAACTTGCTTCAACACAAAAAAATTCGAAATCGAAGCCTGAAAACTATAGTGAGAAAATTAGACTTAGATTTCAAAAGCCATCAAATCAGGAAATAGAACGACTTGAAAAGATTGATTTAAAAGCACTAAAAGACTCTATCGATGAAAGCGACGATTTTGAAGTTCTGAGAGACTATGCTCGTGCGGCAGTTCTGCAAAATAGTGAAGAACATTTACTTTATTTGATCGAATTATCAAAGTCGTACAATTTTATGATTTCATATGTTGTTGATCTTTTTATAAAATTAAACAATCATATCAAAAACGAAACGAAGATCAAAATTTCAGAAGAATTCTCAGATTGGCTCAATTCAAACTCGCAGAAGCCGGATTTCGTGCAAATTTGCTTGAACAGACTTCTAAGTCACACAAGTTACCTAAACTCTAATGCAATCATCAAATTCATAAGATCATCACCGAAGAGTGTTAGCAGCTTAGTTAATCGAGAAGCAATACTACAGATAGGGTCAAAACTAACCCGCGGAGAAATGCTCGAAATTCGAGATTTCTTTTTTAAATCCAGTGAAACCGAAAAAAGAGCAATTGCTAAATCATTTATTGAAAACAATTCGGTGCACCAAGATGAAAAACGGCCTTGGCTTAGCTTAGTTCAGACTTATACTTCAGATCCTATACTAAAAAACATGGTTGATTTGGCACTGAAAAATAACTAAAAGATTTTGAAATAATAAACTTGTCATACGCAATCCCAATTCTCGGTTGCTCGGTTTTCGAAACCACCTCTCACATCGATCTAGGAGCGGGGTGAACCAACACATCTTTATCCTTTTGGTCACATTAGCATGGAGCGCGGCTTTAATCTTCGTGGCCTTAGTGAAGATGAAAACGTTCTGCGCACTCAACACCCGCCCTCGGCCTCTACCGTCACTTCGGCTATCAGAAAGACTGGCGGGAGGCCCGCTTTGATCCGATCCTGAAGGTGGAGCTTGAGAAGATCGGGTTGTCGAAGAAGCTTTAGCTGCTAACAGTGGAAATTCGGACAAATCGCGCGTTGCGATTCAAGCAATGGCGAACTGCCTCCGGTGCCATCCCCGCGAAAGCGGGGACCCAGGAAGCCTCCTACTATCCGTCCAGATCCGCAAACGCCCGGGCGTCCTGGTTCCCGGGTCTCTGCTGCGCTCCGCCCGGATGACACGGAGAGTTTTCCGCTGAACCTGACATGTCCAGCAAGGAGTGCGAAAAGGCAAGGAGCGCTTGCAAAAAAACCGCCCGGAATGGATCCGGACGGCCTTTGGTTGGTGCTGTCGCCTGCATCTTAACTTTCGAAGACCACCAGAAGGTCCTTGGCGTCGATCTGCGAACCCGGTGAGACCAGGACTTCCTTGACCTTGCCGTCGCGTTCGGCGTGGAGCGCGGTTTCCATTTTCATGGCTTCGATCGAGACCAGCACATCACCGGCGGTGACATCCTGGCCGGCGGTGATCGCCACCGTGGAAATGACGCCCGGCATCGGTGCTCCCACATGTGCTGCATTACCGTCCTCGGCCTTGCGCATTGCGGCAGCCCCGGTAGCGCCATGGGCGCGGTCCGGAACCTTGACATTGCGCGGCTGGCCGTTGAGCTCGAAGAAAACCTTCTTCTCGCCCTTCTCGTCGGTCTCGCCGATCGCCTGGCAGCGGATCACCAGCGTCTTGCCGGCTTCCAGATCGACGGAGATCTCGTCACCCGGTTCCAGGCCGTAGAAATAGACCGGGGTGGGCAGGACGGACGTCGGACCATATTGCTGCTGGGCCTTGTCGAAGTCGGTGAACACCTTCGGGTACATCAGATAGGAGGCAAGCTCGGTGTTGCTGATGCCGTGGCCGGTCTTGTCGGAAACAGTCTTTCGCTCCGCATCCAGATCGGCATCCTTCAGGAGCGACCCCGGCCGCACGGTGATCGGGGTTTCGCCCTTCAGAACCTTCTTCTGAAGCGCTTCCGGCCATCCGCCCGGAGACTGGCCAAGGTCACCGTGCAGCATCTTGACGACGCTGTCCGGGAACGCGACGTCCTTCGCCGGATCCTCGACCTCCGCCACGCTCAGCCCCTGGCTGACCATCATCAGCGCCATGTCGCCAACGACCTTGGAAGACGGGGTCACCTTGACGATGTCACCAAACATCATGTTGACGTCGGCATAGGCCTGCGCCACTTCGTGCCAGCGGGTTTCCAGGCCAAGCGAACGCGCCTGTTCCTTGAGGTTGGTGAACTGGCCACCCGGCATTTCGTGCAGGTAGACTTCCGATGCCCCGAAGCGCAGATCGCTTTCGAAGGCACGGTATTGGGTCCGCACCGCTTCCCAGTAGAACGAGATCTGGCGGATCGTCTTGGCATCGAGGCCGGTATCACGGTCCGAGCCGCGCAGAGCTTCCACGATAGAGCCAAGGCACGGCTGGGACGTCAGGCCGGACAGAGCGTCCATGGCTGCATCCACCGCATCGGCGCCCGCTTCGACCGCTGCCAGAACAGTGGCCGCGGCGATGCCGGAAGTGTCGTGTGTGTGGAAATGGATCGGCAGGCCGACTTCCTGTTTCAGCGTCCGGATCAGGACCTTGGCTGCTTCCGGCTTCAACAGGCCGGCCATGTCCTTCAGACCCAGGATGTGTGCGCCGGCCGCTTCCAGTTCCTTGGCAAGGCCGACATAGTATTTCAGGTCGTATTTCGGCCGGGCACTGTCCAGCATGTCGCCGGTATAGCAGAGCACGCCTTCGCACAGCTTGCCTGCTTCCTGGACCGCGTCCATGGACACACGCATGTTCTCCACCCAGTTGAGGCAGTCGAACACGCGGAAGAGGTCGATACCGTTTTCAGCGGCTTCCGCCACGAAATACTTGACCACATTGTCCGGATAGTTGGTGTAACCGACACCGTTGGAGCCGCGCAGCAGCATCTGCAACAGGATATTCGGCGCCTTCTCGCGGATCTTGTGCAGGCGTTCCCACGGGCTTTCGGTCAGAAAGCGCATGGCAACGTCGAAGGTCGCACCACCCCAGCATTCCAGCGAGAACAGGCTCGGCAGACCGGCAGCATAGGCATCCGCGATGTTGACGATATCGTGGGTCCGCATGCGGGTTGCCAGGAGCGACTGGTGCGCATCGCGCATGGTCGTGTCGGTCACCAGCGTCCGCGTCTGGTTCTTCATCCAGTCGGCAAAACCCTTCGGACCCAATTCGTCCAGCAACTGGCGTGTGCCGGCAGGCTTGGCATCGCCGAAGTTCGGGATGACGGGCGCGGCCACATCCTTCGGCGGACGGGCGCGGCTCTTGGTTTCCGGATGGCCGTTCACCGAAACGTCGGCGATATAGGTCAGGAGCTTGGTTGCGCGGTCCTGACGCTTGGTCTGTTCGAACAGGGCCGGCGTCTCGTCGATGAAACGGGTCGTGTAGTTGTTGGCCTTGAAGTCGGCGTGACTAATGATGTTCTCCAGGAACACCAGGTTTGTCGCCACACCGCGGATACGGAATTCGCGCAGGGCACGGTCCATGCGCTTGCGGGCGTCTTCCGCCGTAGGGGCCCAGGCCGTGACCTTTTCAAGAAGCGGATCGTAGAAACGGGTGATAACCGCACCGGAATAAGCCGTGCCGCCGTCCAGACGGATGCCGAAGCCCGTCGCCCCGCGATAGGCCGTGATGCGCCCGTAATCCGGAATGAAGTTCTGCTCCGGATCTTCCGTCGTGATACGGCACTGCAGGGCATGGCCGTTGAGACGGATCTTGTCCTGAGAAGGAACGCCGCTTTCCGGCGTGCCGATCTTCTCGCCTTCGCAGATCTTGATCTGTGCCTGGACAATATCGATGCCGGTGACCTCTTCCGTCACCGTGTGTTCCACCTGAACGCGCGGGTTCACTTCAATGAAGTAGATCGCACCGGTGTCGGCATCCATCAGGAACTCAACCGTGCCGGCGCCGCGGTAATTCACGGCCCGGCCGATCTTCAGACCATATTCACAGAGCTCGGCCCGCTTTTCGGCCGAAAGATACGGCGCCGGAGCGCGCTCCACCACCTTCTGGTGGCGGCGCTGGATGGAACAGTCGCGCTCGAACAGATGAACCACGTTCTCGCCGTCGCCAAGGATCTGAACTTCGACGTGGCGCGCCCGCTGGACCAGTTTCTCCAGATAGATCTCGTCCTTGCCGAATGCCGCCATGGCTTCGCGCTTGGCCGCCAGAACTTCCTTGGCCAGGGTCGCTTCGTCCGGAATGACGCGCATGCCGCGGCCACCACCGCCCCAGGAGGCCTTCAGCATGACCGGGTAGCCGATCTCGGCGGCCTGGCGCTTGATTTCGTCCATGTCGTCCGGCAGCGGATCCGTTGCCGGCATCACCGGCACACCCGCCTCGATGGCCAGATTGCGCGCGGCCACCTTGTTGCCCAGGCGGCGCATGGTTTCGGACTTCGGCCCAATGAAGGTGATGCCGGCTTGTTCGCAGGCATCCACGAATTCCGGGCTTTCGGACAGAAGGCCGTAACCGGGGTGAATGGCGTCTGCACCGGAGAGTTTGGCAACGCGGATAATCTCGTCGATGGAGAGGTACGCCTCGATCGGCCCGAGCCCCTTGCCGACCTGATACGCTTCGTCGGACTTGAACCGGTGCAATGCCAGTTTGTCCTGCTCGGCATAGATCGCAACGGTCTTCATGCCCAGCTCGTTGGCGGCACGGAACACCCGGATCGCGATTTCAGATCGGTTAGCAACGAGAATTTTTGTTATCGCCAAACGCCTTCTCCCCCTAATTTTACGCAAAACGAAAAGCCAGTTTCGGCAAGATTTCTACTTTGGTCGGAGGCGCTTGAAAAGGGGCAGAAGCTATGTCCTTTTTTTAACTTGGAAAATAATTTTGCGTCTGCGCCCGTAACTGTAGGAAAACGAACACTAATTCGATTGAACCCCAGAGCCTCCCGGACTTTTTGAAAAAGGTGCAGCGCAGCAATTTTCAGATCAGGGCAGGAGCCGAAACCGCAAAAACCGGCTTGTGTGACTGCTGACCATTTCGGGACACATTCCTGTCGGCAAGACAAAATCACCCTCCGGACGGCCCAATCGCGTAGACACGGCTTCGCCGGAAACCCACTAGATCTTGTGAGAACAAATCCGCAACCTTCATGAAACAGCGATTCGTCCAAGATTCGTTCACCCTGTGTCCCCGGGTAAACGACATAGCCCCGCCGTCGAGGATGCGCGTTTATAGAAAATTAATCATTGACAGCGATTCGACGCAAATCAGCCACAACCACGCAAAACGACTCAACCTCTTGACCAGATTCAGGATTTTGTGGCTCCACCAGCTCCGTAAACCACATGTCGTAGGGAACAAATCCTGAATCGTCCGGAGTCGCCGATTCGGTTTCGGTTTGTTCCAGAGTCGTTCTCCACAACATATTTCAACCGTCAAAAACCTGACCGGCTGGCCAAAAGAATAAGGACATGCCCGCCCCGGCTGTGCTAGACACGCGACACCAGATATAGGCGCCATCCGTTTGCGCCGATCCGAAGAAAGCCGATCACAAGCCTCTCCATGCCCCGTCCCCAGACCCTGCCGCTGCCGCCGTCTGCCCGGTCCCGCACTGTGACGGCCGTGCTCGGACCGACCAATACCGGCAAGACCCACCTCGCCATTGAACGCATGCTGGCCCAGCCTTCCGGGCTGATAGGGCTACCGCTGCGCCTGCTCGCGCGTGAAGTCTATAACCGTGTTGCCGACCGCGCGGGTCCGGAAGCGGTGGCGCTGGTCACCGGCGAGGAAAAGATCGTCCCGAAGAACCCGCGGTTCTGGGTCTCGACGGTTGAGGCCATGCCGCTGGACCTGAAGACGGATTTCGTCGCCATCGACGAAGTGCAGCTGGCGGGCAATCTCGATCGCGGTCATGTCTTCACCGACCGCATCCTGAATGTTCGCGGTCAATCCGAAACGCTCCTGCTGGGTGCGGCGACCGCACGCCCGCTGCTGGAAAAACTGCTGCCGGGCATCAATGTGGTCACGCGGCCGCGCATGTCCGTGCTGGAATATGCGGGCTCCAAGAAGGTCTCGCGCCTGCCGGCCCGTTCCGCCATCGTCGCCTTCTCGTCAGACGAAGTTTATTCCATTGCAGAGCTCATCCGTCGCCAACGCGGCGGGGCGGCCGTGGTGCTCGGCTCGCTGAGCCCGCGCACGCGCAATGCGCAAGTGGAACTGTTCCAGAACGGCGATGTCGATCACCTGGTCGCGACCGACGCCATCGGCATGGGGCTGAACCTCGATGTCCATCACATCGCCTTTGCGGGTAACCGCAAATATGACGGCTACCAGTACCGCCAGCTGACCGCCTCAGAGATGGGTCAGATCGCCGGACGGGCTGGCCGCCACACCAAGGATGGCACCTTTGGCGTGACCGGACGGGTCGATCCGCTGGACGACGACCTGGTCGAACAGATCGAAAGCCACCACTTCGACAGCCTGAAAGTGCTGCAATGGCGCAACAGTGCGCTGGATTTTTCGTCGGCAAACGCCTTGCGCTCAAGCCTCGACATGGTGCCGCGTGAAGAGGGTCTCGCAAGGGCACCCATTGGCGACGACATCACCGCTCTTGAACATTTATTGCGCGATCCCGCAATATCCGGCATGGCAAAGGGCGGAAATGCGGTCGAATTGTTATGGGACGTGTGTCAGGTCCCCGACTATCGTAAGATCGCCCCGGCGAACCACGCAGAGTTGCTCAACACCATTTACACCCACCTGATGCAGGACAATGCGATTGCCGATGACTGGTTCTCGCGTCAATTGGCCTTCGCAGACCGCACAGATGGTGATATCGACACTCTCGCAAACCGGATTGCACATATCCGGACCTGGACCTATGTCGCCAACCGTCCCGACTGGCTGGCCGATCCGGCCCACTGGCAGGGCGAGACGCGCGACATAGAAGACAAACTATCTGACGCCCTTCACGAGCGGCTGACGCAGCGGTTCGTGGATCGGCGTACAAGTGTATTGATGCGACGTTTGAGAGAGAACGCAATGCTGGAAGCGGAAATTACATCGAGCGGCGATGTGCTCGTGGAAGGTCAGCACATCGGGAATCTGCTTGGCTTCCGGTTTGCCCCTGACGCGGCAGCTGAAGGACCGGACGGCAAGACCGTGCGTGCCGCAGCCCAAAAGGCCCTGACCACCGAAATCGAATCCCGTGCGGACAAGCTCGGCAAGTCCGAGAACTCCGATTTCGTGCTGACGTCCGAAGCCGTGATCCGCTGGCGCGGGGAACCCGTGGCCAAGCTCGTCGCCGGAGAAGAGGTGCTGACGCCGGTCGTGCTGCTGCTGGCCGATGAACATCTGACCGGCCCGGCACGCGACAATGTACAGGCGCGGCTTGATCTGTGGGTCAAGGCACAGATCGATACCCTGCTGAAACCGCTTGTCGACCTGAAGGCCGGCGAAGGCCTGGAAGGTCTTGCCCGCGGCATCGCGTTCCGCATCGTTGAAGGCCTCGGCATCCTGGAACGCCAGGAAGCGGCTGACGAAATCCGCCAGCTCGACCAGGACATGCGCGCCAGCCTGCGCAAGCACGGCATCCGCTTTGGTGCCTATACCGTGTTCGTGCCCGCCCTGCTGAAGCCTGCGCCGAGCCAGCTTCTGGCACAGCTCTGGGCCTTGAAGCACGGCTCGCTGGACATGAACGGCATGGCCGAGCTGCCACAGCTGTCTGCATCCGGCCGCACGTCCATCCCGGTTGATGAAACCATCGACAAGGCACTTTACAAGGTTGTCGGTTTCCGCGTCTGTGGCCCGCGTGCCGTTCGCGTCGACATTCTGGAACGCCTGGCTGACCTGATCCGTCCGCTGATCGCCTGGAAGCCGCTTGATGCGGAAGTCAGCCCGCCGGAAGGCGCGGTCGCAACCGGAGGCGGCTTCACCGTCACCGTTGCCATGACATCGCTGCTCGGCTGCGCCGGCGAGGACTTCTCCGCCGTGCTGAAATCCCTCGGCTACCGGTCCGAGACCAAGGAAGTGCAGCGCCCTGTAGCAGCCAAGCCGGCAACGGAAGCACCGGCAGAAACGCCGGTGGCGGAAACTGCTGCGACCGAAGCGGACACTCCCGCCGAAGCAACCGCTACGGAAGCACCGGCTACGGAAGAAACGGTCGAAGCCGTGAGCGCCGAAGCCGCTTCCGAACCGGCCGCTGCCGAAGCTGAAGCTGTGTCCGAACCGGCGGAAGCCCCCACCGAAGCTGCAGCATCTGCCGAAGGCGCAGCCGTTGAACCCGCTGAAACGGCCGCTGTGGAAGCAACGCCGGATGCACAGACGGAAGGCGAAACCGCTGCTGCTGAGGCCACTGCTGGTGAAGCCGAACTGGAAACGGTGACCATCGAGATCTGGCGTCCGGGCCGGCACGACCGCCGTCCACGCGGCCGTCAGGACCAGCGCCGTGGCGGCGACAACCGCCGGGGCCAGGGCCAAGGCCAGGGTGCCAAAGGTGGTCAGGGCGAGAAGCGTCACGGCAAGGGCGGACCGAAAGGCGAAGGCCGCGGCCGTGGTGGTCATGGCGGCCAGAAGGGCTTTGACGGTGGCAACCGCCGCGACAAGGCCCCAAGGGACAAGCCGATCGATCCGAACTCGCCCTTCGCGGCCCTGATGGCCTTGAAGGCGAATATGGACAGCAAGGACAAGAAGTAATTCCTGCGCCTGAAAACAATGCTGCCGCCGGCAGCCTGCGCATCGACAAGTGGCTCTGGTACGCCAGGGTCACCAAATCCCGCTCTCTTGCCCAGAAGCTGGCGACATCCGGTCATGTCCGGGTGAACAAGGACAAGATCGATTCCGCCAGCAAGACTGTCCGAACCGGCGACGTTCTGACGATCGGACTGGATCGCCGTATCCTCGTCTTCAAGATCCTTGCCCTGGGCACCAGGCGCGGTCCCTATGAAGAGGCCCGCAAGCTTTACGAGGATCTGTCGCCGCCTCCCCCGCCGAAGGATGCCCCGCCGCCGCCTGCACCTGCGCAGCGCGAAGCCGGTGCCGGTCGCCCGACCAAGCGCGAGCGGCGGAAAATCGACGCGTTCCGCAGCGGCGATTGACACTGTTTCCTGCCAAAGCCCGGAAAACAGAAAAACTTTCTCTTTCAGGCCCGGACTGCGTCATCCAGAGCGCTTGCGCCCGTTTGACAAAAACGATACCCAACATCTGCACCAGACGTTATACGTGCGCCTTCTTTGCGAGAGCGGCACGAAACTGACCGCCAGGGCCTTGCGCAAATCGGCTGCAGGCCGCCCGGCGCCGAATGAGGATAGCGATGACCTACGTCGTCACGGACAATTGCATCAAATGCAAATACACCGACTGTGTTGAAGTCTGCCCGGTGGACTGTTTCTACGAGGGTGAGAATTTCCTCGTCATCAATCCGGACGAATGTATCGACTGCGGCGTCTGCGAACCGGAATGCCCGGCGGAGGCGATTTTGCCTGACACGGAGCCCGGCCTCGAGAAATGGATCGAGGTCAACGCCGAATACTCTGAGAAGTGGCCGAACATCACTGAGAAAAAAGAACCGTTGCCGGACGCTGAAGAGTTTGATGGCAAGGAAAACAAGTTCGAAAAGTATTTTTCGCCGAATCCTGCGTCCTGATTCGCGAAAACTGCTTGTGCGGCAGACTGCCGCAAGACAAACAAGAACTGCTTAAAACGGCGATTCTTCCATCTTTTTCAGGTACCTGCCCGTGGCGACCGGGCGGGGCCCTTGTGGTGTTTTGGCACCATCAAAGCTCAGTACTTTAATTTTCCACAAAAGTGTGATACACATGGAAGATAGTCGCCAACCACGAGAACAACCCCCAAAACGGAGTCTTTGAAAACTGTCCCGGGTATCAACAACCGGACAGATCAAGCTCCCGGCAGCTCATATGACTGATCAAGGTTCTAAAGTGGAAAACGTCGACTGACCAGCCCTGACACGCCGCATATCAACAGGCGTTCCATTACGGATCGCTCTGCGGGGTTCGTGTCGCACAAGAACAGGGGACCGCACCGCGGTCCGTCATCGGTCCGAACCCGGACCGCCAACTGCGCAGGAGAGAATACGAGTATGGCAACGAACACCAAAAAGACCGCGCAGCGCCAAGGTTTCAAGACGGGCGAGTACATTGTTTATCCGGCGCATGGCGTCGGCCAGATTACCGCCATTGAAGAGCAGAACGTTGCAGGTCACTCTTTGGAGTTGCTCGTTATCGTTTTTGAACAGGACAAGATGACCCTTCGTGTCCCGGTGGCAAAGATTGCCTCCGTCGGCATGCGCAAGCTTGGCGACCCTGCGGCCGTCAAGAAGGCTCTCGAGACCGTTCGTGGCCGCCCGCGCGTTAAGCGGACGATGTGGAGCCGCCGCGCTCAGGAATATGAAGCCAAGATCAACTCCGGCGACCTGATCGCGATCTCTGAAGTGGTTCGCGATCTTTTCCGCTCTGAAAACCAGCCGGAACAGTCCTACTCTGAACGCCAGCTCTACGAAGCTGCGCTCGACCGTATGGCCCGCGAAATCGCGGCAGTGAACAAATGTTCCGAAACCGAAGCGGTCAAGCAGATCGAACAGAACCTGGCAAAATCTCCGAGCCGCATCAAAGCCGCTGAGGAAGCTGCAGCGGAAGACGACGAGGACAAGGAAGAAGCCGCTTGATCCAAGCGGATTTTCCGAACGCGAAAATCGACGAGGGCCTGGAGAAATCCGGGCCCTTATTCGTTTTGGCACCACCACCTCGCGCGCTGTTCACGCGAAAGTGCACAAAAACTGCCCCAACGGTAGCGATAAGTGATCTAACCTACGCTTCGGTACGTATTTCCCCCGATAACATATCGGAGCGTCGATCATGTCCCAGAGCGAGAAACGTCAACTGGTAAGGGCCGCGATGAAAGCCCCCTACCTCACGCGCGAAGAGGAACTGGAGCTTGCGATCTGCTGGCGACATAACCGGGATGAGAAAGCGCTTGAGAAATTGTCGCTCTCGCACATGCGCCTGGTCATTGCCGTTGCCTCACGCTTCCGCAACTTCGGGCTGTCGCTTGGCGATCTGATCCAGGAGGGCCATGTTGGCCTTCTGGAGGCTGCCGCCCGGTTCGAACCGGAACGGGAAGTGCGCTTTTCCACCTATGCCACATGGTGGATCCGCGCCTCCATCCAGGACTATATTCTGCGCAACTGGTCAATCGTTCGCGGTGGCACCTCTTCCTCCCAGAAGGCCCTGTTCTTCAACCTTCGACGCCTGCGCGCCAAGCTCTCCGGCAATCAGACTCCTCTGACCGACAGCGAGCTTCACCAGAAGATCGCTGACGCAATCGGCGTCAAGCAGTCCGATGTCGCCCTCATGAATGCGAGGCTGTCCGGCCCTGATACGTCCCTGAACGCTCCTGTGACCGACAGTGAAGGCTCCAGCGCGGACCGTCAGGACTTCCTTGTGTCCGATGCCCCGTTGCCGGACGAGATCGTGACCGTCAACATCGATGCCGAACGCCGGCGTCGCTGGCTGTCCTCCGCCCTGGAGGTTCTCAGCGAGCGCGAATTGAAGATCGTGCGTGAAAGACGCCTGTCGGAAGAGGGCGCCACGCTGGAATCGCTTGGCGTGAAACTCGGCATTTCCAAGGAACGCGTGCGGCAGATTGAAAGCCGGGCCATGGAAAAACTGAAATCCGCCCTGTTGGCAGCACAGCCGGACAGGGCCGCCTACAGCACCTGACCTCTATCTCCTCCAAGTAACTCTGACGGGCGGACCTTCCGGTCCGCCTTTTTTTGAGCTGCATCAGGTTTCAGCCAGACAAATGCCGGAGCCGAACCGGGAGAAAAACCGTCAGTCGACGATCAGCTTGATCGCCGTGCCTGTCGGGATCGACTGATCGGCGTTCAGATCGTTCAGGATGGAGAAGAATTCCAGCCGCCGTGAAGGCTCGACACCGCTCATGCCGATCGCCAGTTTCCGCGGTGTGTCGCCCGGCTTGGAGGTGACGACCTTGATCCGGAGCGAGCGCAGGCGGGCACGCTCGGTCGGCGACAGCTGCTGGAAGCTTTCCACCGTCTGGTGGAAATCCCGGTCGAACGTTTCATTGGGCGAGCGGCTGGCAAAGATGAAGCGATACCCTGTTTTGCCGATCCGGATCACTGCAATGCGGAAGGACCAGCCCTGGGTGATGGCCGCCCCGGTAACCGCCGGCAGGCCGTTGATCGTCGTTTCGCGGACGCTTTCGGGCAGCAGGCCGTTGATCCAGCCGGAGTTCATGTAATCACGCAGGCCGGAATAGCTGCTGACATCTGCCCCGTCGAACCGGATCGCCGTGCCGTCGCCATTGCTGGCCAGAACCGCTTCGGGCGTGTTTTCCAGAATATAGCCGGAAGGCACGGTGTAGCTGATGCCGAGCGCCTTGTGCAGGAAGGAACGTCCACGGACGAACCCTTCAAGCGGGTCGTCGCCGAACAGCATGCCGTCGATCTGGCTGAGATAGCGGGTGCGGTCACGTTCGCCGATGCCCGGTGCACCGATCTGCCGGGCCGCGCGGATGGCAATCTGCAAGCGCTCCGGCGTGGAAGGGTGGGAAGACAGGAAGTCTGGCGCGGTCGAGCCCGACTTGTCAGCGGACTGGTAGCGGGCGAAGGCTGCCATGGACCGCAGGAACCGTGCAGCGGCATAGGGGTCGAAACCGGCCCTTGCAAGGGTCTTCACACCGATATCGTCGGCTTCAAGCTCCTGCACCTGGCTGAAGCGGGCAAAGGAAAGCTGCGACGAGATGATCGCCTTGCGGGCTTCCTCGCTGTCCTGCACCACATCGGTCAGGATCTTGTTGGCAAGCTGCTTGGCTTCGGCGCGTTGCTGGCGCTTGATTGCGTGGTTCGCCGTCACATGCGCCATCTCGTGCGCCAGCACGGCGGCAACTTCCGACGTGTCGTTGGCAAGGGCGAGCAGACCGCGCGTGACATAAAGATAGCCGCCCGGCAAGGCGAAGGCGTTGATGGCCGGCGAATTCAAAATGGTGATCTTGTAGCTCTGCGAGGGGTCTTCCGATGCCGCCACCAGCCGGCCGACGACGCTCGCAACTGCCCGCTCCGCGCCGGCGTCCTTGTAGACACCGCCATAGGTGGCCACCACGCGCGGATGCTCGCGCTCGCCGATATCGGCCGCAAGGTTGGGGCGCAGTGTACCGGGCGTTACCGTGCCGACGGTCGGCCCGTCACCCAGCAACTGGCAGGAGGCCACCAGAAGCGCGGAACCGCCTGCAACAAGGTTGCGCAGCCAGGTCCGGCGCAGGCCGCGCCGTGCGGGCAAACATGCCGGCTGACGGAAATCAGTTGCTGCTTTGGCCGTCACGTCCTGCCCTTTTGTCATTCAGTACCACCAGTTGCTCCGGATGGCGGAGCACCATAGACGGTCCGTCCCTTTCCTGGACGGAGCCGCGTATTTCGACAACCTGCCCTTCCAGGGCATCCAGCGTCCAGCCGGATCGCCCGAGGGCCGTGTTGACGTCGTCCTCAGCTGAAGCCTTCAGCGTGACCGTGAAATCTGTTTTCCAGTATTTTCCGAAGTTCAGATAACGGGTGCTGCGCGTTTTTCCAAGGGAAACAATACGTCCTCTTGCAATAACATAGTGCCCGGAAGCGTCGCTGAAAGACTTCGGCGCGGCTGCGGAATAGACAAGACGCGGCGATGTCTCGCCCCAAAGGCCCGCTCGCGCCAGGCTTGCCTGCGTTTCCGCGGTCCGCAAGGCGTCTGCGCAATCCGCTCCGGCATGACCCGGCGCAAAAATGGCAACGCCTGCCTTCAAAAGCTGTTCCTGCAGAAGCGCGGAATGGCCATCATCCGAAACGAACACCCAGCCGGGCGTTAGCCCCCAGCGGTTTTCCGGTCCAGCCGCGACTGCGGCCAGCTCCAGATCAGGCCGACTTTCCAGATAGGTTTGCAAGGTGTTCCGGCCGACTTCTTCGCCGCCCGCCTGTCCTGACGCTTGCACCGGCATCTCGATATCGCTCGCAAGGAAGCGGTCTCCGGCGGCGGACACGAACAAGGCTTCACTGCTGTCGAAGGTCACCTGAACGGTTTTTTCCCGCACCCCGGCACAAACATCGGCGGCCACGGGTGTTTCCGGGCGCTCCACCGGCGCGCGCTCGTCAGCGGCAACGGCCTGGGTCAGCAGAACGGCAGCGCAGCCGGCAAGCAACGGCGCGGCAGCCGTGCGCAGGGTTGTCACCTGCCCGGCCTTTCTCCATCCCGTTTTCTGTCGCCGCTGTGGCACGTCCGTTTCCTTCACCTTGGTACGCGACCCTTTTCCGGAGCGCTACCTGCAGGCAGGCAGCGCAAGGCACACGTCACCCGACAACATGCATGGCATCGGGCAAGGCTGAGAAAGCGGTCACGATGATCCAAACTGCTAAGCAGCGAATAAGGCAAGTCCAAGACACGCCAGTAAAACGGCAGTAAAAATCAGGACAACGTGGGAGCGGCCCCAAGGCGCGTCAGCATCCCCCTCGCCGTGCACCGGCTTCCTCGACAAACAATCCCCATCGGCAACGACAGTCTGTTGCAGCCAGGGGTCGCCACGGACGTCAAATCATGCTAATCGACCGCATAAAGGCCCCGTAGCTCAGCAGGATAGAGCATCAGATTCCTAATCTGAGGGTCACAGGTTCGAATCCTGTCGGGGTCACCAATCTTTTCAATGAGTTACGTACACTGCACCGTTTCAATTGGAAGATTTGAAACGGTTTTTGAAACGGTTTTCGCTAAACGAAAGCTCCGGTCGAGGCATGATCAACCGATTCGACGGTCACATGCTGATCAATGACACGTAGCTCTTGACCTAATGGGATGAACTGCCTTCCCACCGAGACGCAGCTATTGTTGCGCGTATTGGTGGAGAAGAAGGAGCATTCTGATGGACATCACGGTTCTTGGGATTGATCTGGGCAAGTCGGTTTGTAGCCTTGCGGGGCTTGATGCCAGCGGCGCTGTAGTTTTTCGCAAACGCCTCCAACGATTCCGGTTGCTGGATTTCTTGGCGGAGTTGCCAAGCTGTATTGTCGCAATGGAAGCCTGCGGGGGCGCACATCACATCGGGCGCTTCTGCCTCGAACATGGGCATGAGCCCCGATTGATGTCGCCGCTGTATGTCCGACCTTATGTGAAGGTTCACAAGAATGACGACCGCGATGCGGAGGCGATCGCCGAAGCCGCCACCCGACCGACCATGTCATTCGTCGCAATCAAATCCGAAGAACAGCTCGACCTCCAGGCATTACACCGCGCGCGGGAACGTCTGGTGTCAGACAGAACTCGACTGATCAATCAGGGGCGTGGCTTTCTGATGGAACGCGGCATCCGTGTCGGCACAGGCCGTCACGTATTCCAGAAAGAGCTGACAAAGTTGACGACGCAGGGCACCGTCGATCTATCTCCCCGGATCGTCTTGATGCTCTCAGACATGGCATCTGAGCTGGGCGAGATCAACCGGCGGGTTGCTGCCATGGATGCCGAGATCAAATCGCTGGCCAAAACCGACGCCGACATGCAGCGACTGATGGAGATCCCCGGCGTTGGTCCGACGATCGCCTCAGCTCTCGTCGCGGCCGTCGGCACGGGAAGCAGCTTTAGCAAAGGCCGCGATCTTGCAGCTTGGCTCGGGCTCGTTCCACGACAAATCACAACGGGTGGAAAGGCAAAGCTGATCGGCATTTCGAAGCATGGAAATCGCTACTTGCGCAAGCTCTTCATCCATGGAGCACGAACGGTGCTTCACCTCGTGCAGAACAGGACGTCGCCGATAACGCGATGGGCGGATGGTCTGAAAGAGCGAACGCATGTGAACGTCGCCGCGGTGGCTATGGCCAACAAGATGGCGCGGATTGCCTGGGCCGTTTTGACGAAAGGTGAGCGATACCGAGCCACTGCGTTGGTTGGTTCGTAAATCCGGGCGAGACGAAAAGACAAAGGAAACTGCGGGCGAGAAGGAGATGGACCAACGACCAATCGGCGTTCTGTAAGTCTGACGGGGAGCATGGCTCTCGAGTGCCGATGAGCTAACGAGACACAGGACGCGCGACTTCCCATCTTGGTCAGAGGCAAATCGAATGGCCTCACAAACAGACCGAATACATAGAAGCAGGGTCAACGGTGCATCGACAAATCGCTTGCAGGGGAAGGCAGTTCATACATGCTCCCCTGAAAAATCCTCGTTTTGAGGTTAGTCTGTTCCCAATTGAAGGAAACAGACGATGAAGCGATATCTGAATAGCCCCGCGTTTTCTAGACGCCTTCGGAGTTCATTTCCTGCTGCCGTTCAAACTCAACGGGTGACAGCATCCCGTTTCTGAGTGCGGACGGTCAATTGCGATGGTCGACAATGGTGAGAATGTACAATGTCCCAGCAAGCCGCGTTAGATTACCAACTTCCGGAGATATCTGAGGCTGATCGGGCCACAACGGCAGGCGGCCCGCGGTGCGGAATTGTCGGTGAGACAGGCGAGGGTTTCAAGGTCTATGTCGCACAGTGCATGGTACGCTCATCATCGGCCCCCATCATCTATGCGCCAACTGGCCGGAGGATGGTTCCGCCGAGCTCCAGTAATTCGCGCAGGGCATCAAGCAGCCTGAGGCGGTTGTAGGCGGCCAGCTCGTGCGCCGCGCGTTGACGGTAAGGGCGCCCCGCGTTCTTGTCGAGCGAGCAGGTTTGCGCGTGTCTCGGCAAGTTCGTTCAGGACCATGGATCCACCGTCGATCTCGGCAAGGATGGCGAGAAGGCCGGTGCCTGCCGAAGGTTCGAGCACCAGATCGTCCGGCCCGACCGCCGCTGCCGTCAGAACCGCAAGGCCAAGCGGAATAGGCGTCGAGAATTGCTGAAAGGTCTGGCTTTCCTCCGATCCACCCGTTTGCGTTGGCAGGAGATCCGCAATCCTGGTGAGGGTGGAAAGCCGTAAATCCTGAGACCCGGCTTTACGGAAAAGCGCCTTTCCGTATTTGCGCAGGAAGAGAACGGTTGCCCCCTCGCAAGTCTCGTAGGCCATCTTCCAGTCCCAGGCGCCGCTGGCGTCGGAGGCATCGAAGGCGATTTCCATCGCAGAACGGAGCGGGGCGGTGTCGATGCGTTCGCCTCGGTCGATATGCGATGGAAGGAACTGCGCCGCCACGAAGATCGCGGAACGACGGAAACGGAGCGGCAGAAGGCGCCACTGCGGAAGGGAAAGTTATGTTCATTGGGAAGACCTTGGGAGAGCGGGACGGGATCGAGCCGTGCAGTATTCTCTCAACCGCACCGACTCATATCCGTCCGGTCGCACTCTCCCTCTCACGCTCCGGGCGTGACGCATCGCCAACATGGGATCCGAGCCATGCGGCCGACTGTGGCGAGCTTGAAGAGTAATTGTCAAAACAGGTAGGGCTGAACCCGTTGAACCCAATCGCATACCGGGCGCATCGAAGCATGCCAGATCAGCAGGTGAGATATATTCCCTCCCGGTTGCGATCGCTCATATCAATTCAATAATCATAGACATCTATGTTATTCTCTGCTACTGCGCCTTAAGCGTTCTGAAATCGTGAGGCAAACATGACTATCAAGAATATCTTGCTTGTACATTCAGGCACCTCCGGCTTCCCAAGCAGTCTTCGTCACGCCTCAAAAATCGCCGCCAAGCACAATGCATGGTTAACTGGAGTGTACGGAAGCGATATTTCTTTTTTCGATCAGGTATTGGGACTGACAGAAGATCTGGTCAAGAAACTAGGCGTGGTGAGAAATGCCAAAATTGAATCGTCACACGAGCTATTCGAAGACGTTACCAATTCGTTAGGCCTGACAGATCGGGCTCAATTCCTCATGCCCGAAACAGTTGGCAATCTCTCGTTGCCTGAAATTGCCCGAAACTTCGACTTTGTCGTAACAGGGTGTCAACCCAAGTTGCCGACAGACGAATTTCGCGCCGTTAGCCCGGATCTGTTGGCGCTGCAGAGCGGCAGGCCTGTTCTTGTTGTTCCCGATCAATTCGAAGCAGAACAGTTGGGCAGTCATACGCTTGTCGCCTGGGATGGCAAGCGAGCCGCCGCCAGAGCATTGAATGACGCAATGAATATCCTTGAAGAAAGGCCCCGAAAGGTCTCATTGCTGACGGTGGGTGACATATTGCCGAGCTTTCCTGAAGGAACGGACATTTTTACCCACTTGGAACGGCACGGCGTTAACGTTGAAAAAATAGCGTGCCCCAAACCTACCAACAGCGTTGCAAAAACGATCCAAAAAACAGCCGCCGAAATTGGCGCTAAATTGGTTGTGATGGGTGCCTATGAGCACAGCAAGTTCTCACAAGATCTGTTTGGCGGCGTGACCCATGAACTGATACGGTCAACCAAGGTACCGGTATTCATGTCGCACTAACCCGATTGATTTCGCAGGCATGTGCCAGATCCGTCTCGCAGTCTGCACCACGATGCCGGTGGGACCAAAGCCCGACAACCCAGACACCATGTATTTGATATCCCGGAAATACGCGACACTTCGGGCTCTTTTGTCCAGTAACCTCATTTAGCATATTAAAACGATGCTCATCCTGCAGCCAGCAGTAGCCGATGTGTCTTATGAGCCAGATGTCAAGCTGCCAACGGCCGAACGCCGGCACTCCCAAGCCCCAGGGCAGAAGGTTTGATCGGCTGGATGGGCTCGGTGTTTCGAAGGCCCATGGAAATCCGGCGCCCGGCTTTACTTGATTTGCCGGTGCGCGGCAGGCTCCAGCTTTGTTCACTCTTATGAACTGGCATACGCTTAGAGCATCGTGCGATAACCCTGCACCATGGCGGTCAGCTGCCTACCGTGGTTTACTTCAACCAAATCGAATCCCGCCGGAAGGGAAAAGTTGCTTAAATCATATCGTAAATTTTCCCGGCCTCGGCCAGTAGCTTATATCTGTACATGTTCGACTTGTGGCATCGGTGTGAAAAGGAGAAGTATTTGGTGCAGAAGATAGCGGGTCGACAGAGAATCGAGTCTGTAGTCGTTGGATCAAGACTTCTGGAAGTTTTAATTCAAAGAAACGATGCTATATCTTTAACAGCATTGTCCAAGGCCGCTGAAATGGTGCCGGCAAAAGCGCATCGCTATCTCGCCAGCTATGTCGCAACCGGTCTGATCGTCCAGGATGAAAACACGGGACTGTACGATCTTGGCCCTTTGGCGCTCGATCTTGGCCTGGCATCGATCCGACGCCTGAACGTGTTGGAGATCGCCCATCCTCACATGATCGAACTTAGAGACGAAACGGGTGAAACCACCTCTTTGTCCGTATGGGGCAATTTCGGGCCGACTCTCGTACGATGGGTGCCCAGTAACGCACCTGTCAGTATATCTGTAAATGTAGGCTCTGTGCTGCCGCTCCTGACCTCCTCCAACGGTCGAATATTTGCCGCATACTCCGAGCCTGAAAAGATCGAACCCATGATTGAAGCCGAGCTTCGTCAAAACATGGTTTCCCTGGAGAAAGCAGGCCTTGGGACGCGGAAAAAAATTGACGAATTGCTGAAAAAAACGCGCGAGCGAGGCATTTCCGAGGCTGTCGGTTTAGTCGTTCCGTCAATTTCCTCGCTGAGTTGTCCTGTTTTTGATCGGGAAAACTCGATTACCGCTGCCCTGACGGTAGTCGGCGTCACCAAAACGATCTCTACCGAAACCGACAGTTCCGTCGCCGCAAAATTGCGCAAGACCGCTGCTACGGTATCAAAGAAACTTGGCGCCAAGTTAGAGAGCTGATTTTTTAGGCTTGCGCGCCGATAGAACGGCCACATCGGAGCCCGACCTCTTTCCGCAAGGGTCCCTGATCGTAACCTGCCCCTTTAGCCCTGGCAAACGGCCATTCAAGGAGACAGGTCACAGGCCTAGGTTTCCGCGCGGTTCATCGGTGCTGTTCCGCAGCATTCGAAACCACACAGCGTTCTTACCAGATCGACGGACATCCGACCGGACTCGGTTGAACGTCCGTCGATCCTAATATGTAAGAGCATCTTGTCTGCGTTTCTTCGAACGCAGGATACGCTTGTTCTTTTACGCGTTTTGCTTCCACTCGGACATGACCGGATCCAGGTTAAACAACTTTTGCGCGTTTCCACCCAGAATATTGCGTTTTGCCGCCTCATCCAGAAAGGGAATGTCATAGATGGTGCTGGGCAAATCCATATCCCAATGCGGATAGTCAGAGGAATACAGCAATTGTGTTTCCGCATTCATCATCTTGAATGTGACCTCGAGGGCCTCTTTGTTGTCCACGAGTTCGATGGGTTGTGAGGAATAGAACATCTCACGCATGTAATCGCTTGGCTTCTTCTTGAGGAGCGGCGCATCCGATGTGCGCATCATGTATTCATTGTCCAATCTCTGCATAAGGAAAGGAATCCATGCAAGCCCGCTCTCAATCCACATGGTGTTCAGCTTAGGGAAGCGCTCAGGCATACCATTCAACACCCAGTTCGTCATGTGAATAATATTACAAAAACTGAACCCAAGAGCATGAACCGAGATGAACTTGTTGAGCTGAGCGAGAGATGTATCCGCCCAATGATAGGCCGCATGAAAACCGAGCGGCATACCGTGCTCTTCCAGCTTGGCATAGATACGCATATTCGCGTTGTCATGCACCGGGCGTTTCAAATAACCGGTTGACAGAAATCCTACGACTCCTTTCCGCTCGGTGAACTCGTCAATGATCTTTTCAGCTTCATGCGGTTCGTTCATTGGAAGGTAGACCATCGAGACGATGCGTTTATCTTCCTCCAGGATACGCTCACAAAGCCAGCGGTTATAGGCGCGGGCCATCGCAACCTCGACTTCGACCTGCGGGTGGGTCGCAAGCAGCAACATCGGTGTTGGAAACAGGCAGGCCATATCGACCCCCATCGCATCCATCCAACGTCGCGCGAGGGTAATGTCGCGATGCGGCTTCTCGGGAACAATTTCCTTGTTACGCCCGGCATAGCGTGTCACGCGCCCCGCCATGTCCTGAGAGCCGATCGCTTGCGGGATCAGGCCTGCACGCCCCACATTTCCCGCGGACAGACCAAGGTGCCGCATGACAGGGTCGTCCATGTACTGCAGGATCTCGGGAAGAGCTTCCGTTTCATAGTGGTGGCTATCCACGTCACAAATGAAAAAATCTTTGTAATTCCGGTCCTCTGCTTGCTTTCTCGCATTTTTCAAAAGTTTGGTTGTATTGAACTCCTTGATCGCGGGGTCGCTATCCGAACCGAAGCTCATGGTATTCGATGTAAGAGACATATTATCTCACTCCCATAAAATTTATTGTTTCAGCGTCTGCCACATACCCAGCTCGAATACCGCCACATCGGCAGCCTCGAGAATTCCTGTCGCGGCAACCGCAACATCCGTCGCCGAAACGTCGTTGTTTTCCGGGAACGCAGAGAATTCCTTGTCATTTTCCCGCATTTTCGCAAACGCGGTCACGATTTCCGCAAATAGCGCCTGCAACTGCGCGGAGCTCAGTTGACTGGTTTCAAGCGCGCGAAGCGCGCCCAGGACTTCGTTGACCGATACGTTCAGCGCCGGGGTTTCCGGTGTTACTTTTTCAAATCTCGACATAGATACCTCCATCCCGTTCGGTCACTTTGTAGCGCTTAAGGCGAATTTTCGGATCGCCTACCGCTTCCCCTGTTTCCATTTTGAACTCCCAGCCGTGCCAGGGGCATACGAAGTGCATCTCGCTATCGTCGAAGTTCTGCCTGCGAGCGCGTTGCTGGTCGTCAAACTCGACACATACCTTGGGCATTTTGAGCCCTTCGCAGACGGGGCCACCCTGATGCGGGCACACGTTTTTATATGCGACGACATTTCCTTTGTGGCGGATAACGCCGATCTCGACACCTTCGATCTCGCAGATCTTGGCGGTCGTGTCGTTGAGGTCCGACGATGCACACAACAGTTTTTCCGGCATTAAGAGCTCCTCCGTTTATTGCCAGGCTGCCTCACCAAAAATAGTAAGATTGCCTTACTATAAGACGCATGCTACCATTGTCAATAATATAAGAACTCTAAGTTAAGGCTCCGCGACATCGACCAGGTTCAGTCCCCCTCCCGCAAACGCGGCCTCGGAGCATCGCTTCGTTTGGCCTATCATCTCTATGGCAAGCTGTTGCAGAAGCAGCTGATCGATTCGAAACTGAGCATGGCGCAGTACATTCATCTCAGAGTTCTGCGGGAAGAAACTTGCCTTACCCAATCCGAGCTTTCTGCGATCCTGGGCATCGAAAAGGCTTCTTCGACGCGCGTTCTGGATGAACTTGACAAGAGAGATCTCTTGCTGCGCGAACGAAGTGCGAAAGATAGACGTGTCGTTGTCGTTCGCCTTTCGGATCAAGGCCGGGAGAAAATCGACCAGGTCATGAAATCCGCAAGGGTTGCGGCCGATCACGCATCGAAGGGCTTCGAAGAAGAGGAGCTTGCCCAGCTTTTCAAAGCAATGGACAAACTGATCGACAACCTCTCCTCGTGATTGTCGTTGCCCCGATCCACAGGCAATTCAGGAACGCAAAATATATTACGGGGCGACAGCCAATATTATCACGCCGGCTCCGGCCAGTATCGAAGCAAAGTAGAATCTGGAACCCGGCCGGTTCTCGGTTTTGAAAACGTGACCGGCCAGCCAGGCTGCGAAGAACATCTCGACCGAAGAAATTATCGCGACCACCGTTACATTGGTGAACATCAACGAAAAGAACAATGCCACCTGACCCAGTGTCATCGAGCTGCCCGCAAGCAATTGCCAGCCGGTTGGCTTATGTATGCGCAACATGAATGTGGACCAATTGCGGAAACGAAAGCCCGCGGAGGCGCCAAAGCAAACCAATCCGGTCACCGCTCCGATAAAAACGCCTGCAAGCGGGTCCGGAAGCGTCTGCATTGCCAGTTTTCGAGCGACGAATGATCCTCCGTAACCTGCTGCAGAGCTAAACGCCATTACACGCCCTTCGGTTTTTTCCTTGGTCGTGCGCTCTGGTACGGACCTGACGGCAGTCGGTCTTGAAGGAGTGTTCGCCATCATGATCAGAACGCCTCCTGTGACAAGGAGAAAGGCAATCACGATTGTCGATGTGATGATTTCGCCGAGCAGCAGAAACGCAAAGATCGCAGCGAACACAGGGATCAGTCTCCGAATGAACCCTGTCTCAACCGCCCCGGCCAGCTCAACCGACCGGAAAAGAGTTAGCCGGCCCAGCACATTTCCCAGCAAGCCGGCAAGAACAAAATAGCCAACCCCGATGAGCGCCGCTTCTCCATAGGCTGGAAACGGCGACCCTATCGCCAGCCAAAGCAGGCCTGAAACCAGGGCCGTCATCAGAACCGACAGAAACACGTCGTTTCCCCGGCCCTGAACGGACTGTGAGCTCTTGGCGATGGCAACGGAACTTAGCGCATAACAAAACGCCCCGAACGCGGCCAGCAAGCCGCCGAAACCAGCCGTCATCGGCTATAGTCGGACCGGGTTTCGGAGTTACCTGGCATTTGTGACAAGTTGCTCCATGAAACGCTCGGACGACATGATCTCACGCAACGGCAGGTTCTCCTGAGCTTCCATGAGATCCGATGAAAACGTCAAACCCCGTCCATCCCAGAACCACCAGTAGATGATTTCACCCTTCTTTCCTCGAATGGGCATTCTAAAGATCGGAAATTTACGTTCGCTATGCGGGATTTCGGCATTGCCCACGCGAGAATGTTTCAACTCAAGCTTCTTCAGAACCGCCGACAATGGAACCATCGCCAAGGGTGCATTTTCGGCTGTCAGAACGGCGACATTCTCGGGCCGGCTCTCGTACGGACCCTTGAGAAACTTGACCACCGGAGGATAGCTTGGATGGATGTGCGTTAGCTGAATGTAGGCCAAACCATTGGGCGTTTCGACCTCAACGATATCTCCAGGCAAATACTCTTCCATTTTGAAACTCCCGCTAAAGGCTGTAAGCTTCCAACGTCGAAGGATGAAACAGCTCCTCGATCTCGACCCGGCGTGGCGAAAGCCCTTGGCTTGCGTGATAATCGAGAAACCGGTTCAGGACATGGGAGTTCTCGGCAACGCCGTAACTCCAGGGATCGTTCCCCATCAGGGTGTGAACGCGGTTCAGGTTATCCTCGACGAACGGCATCGTAACTTTGGTCGCGGAGGTGTCCGAAAGCGCGTCTTCCGCCAGCCGCTTTGACTGGGTGAAAGCCTTGAGCAAGGCAGCCGGCAGGAATGGATATTCCTCCGCCAAGCTTCGCCGTACTCCCAGAACATGCATGATCGGGAAGATCCGAGTACGTTGGAAATAGGCTTCAGCCGCGGAGATACTGTCGGAAAACAAGCGCCCGACATGTGGATGACCTTCGGAGAAGCAACGAGGCCATCGCGGCCCGACGAAACCGTCGATCTCGCCCGCCGCGAGCATGCCGTTCAAGGTGCTGCCCTCCGGCGCCTCCTCCATCACGATATCGTCCGGCAACTGAACCTTGATCTTCTCAGGCCGGCCGGGCGTGTCCATCCCGCCTCGCACCCAGATGATATCGGACGGCTTCACGCCGTGTTCTTCTTCGAGAATACCACGCACCCACACATTGGCGGAAAGCTGGTATTCGGCAATGCCAATGCGCTTCCCCTTCAGGTCACCGGGCTTTTCTATACCCTTGTCCGTCCGGATATAAACCGACGTGTGCCGGAAGGCACGGCTCAGGAAAACAGGGATCGCAACATAATGCGGATCGCCCCTGGCAACGGAGATCGAATAGGACGACAGCGAAAGCTCGCTGATATCGAACGCATGATGCCGGAAGGCACGGAAGAACATCTCCTCCGGCGACAGCAGCATCGGAATGGGGTCGACCCCGTCGATTTGCACTCGGCCATCCACGATCGCACGCGTCCGGTCATAGTTTCCCATTGCAAGAGAAAGTTTCAGATTGCTCATCCTGTCGGCTTTCGATGTTTTGTGTTGCGTTGATGCTGAAGTTCGACCGGCTGGCCGGATCTGGCAGAGCGTAGAATTGCATGGCAAACCTCAAGGCTCGCCAATCCCCACTCCCCGCTCTGGACGGGGGGGGCATCCTCTCGAACTGCCGCGACCAGCGCATCAATGACCGTTCTGCGCGGAGCAGGACCGAATTGCGCTTCAATGAAGCTACGCCTGGTATCGCCAAAGACCTCGATACCGTCCGGCATCAGTTTAAGATCCGCTCGATCGCAAAGGGCGATCACCGGACCGAAATGTTCGTTGTGTTTGGCTTGGATCGTCGTTCCATTGCCAAAAGTTCGGGTCGTCTTAAGGCGAACCTCGTCTTCTGGCGTAAGGTCCATCAGGGCTCGGCGCGCCCCTCCATATGATCCGGGGGTCTTGGGTTGCCCCAACTCACCGACATTATTCATCCAGATATCGCTGTCGAAATGGGCATAACCTGAATAGGTCAAATTGGCGATGCAACCTGTCTCGAAGGTCATGAGCGCGCTGAACGCGCCTTCGGTCGGTCGCTTGGAATCCCAAGCTCCGGTCATTGCATAGATCTTTTCGGCTATCCCGCCAGCCAGTCTCCGGACGACATCGATTTGGTGAATTGCCTGACTGAAGAGAACGCCTCCCCCCTCTTCCGTGCGCAGTTCTTCAGGTCGTCGCGGCCGATAGAGAAAATCGGTATAGTTCAGCGCCTGGATCATACGCAGTCGACCAAATTCACCGCTTTCAATCAGCTGCGCGGCAAGCTCAACAGGAGGGTCGAAACTGTGACTGGGACCAACGATCAAATGCACACCTGCCTTGCGCGTGGCGGTTATCATTTTTTCGGCATCTGCCATGGAGATCGCCAACGGTTTTTCGACAAGAACATGCTTACCGGCACTCGCCGCCGCCAGGACATGGTCCACATGCATCTGATGAGGGGTGGCGATGTAAATCGCTTCGACAGACGGATCGGCGCATAACGCTTCAACGGTCTCATAACTCTTGCCGCCATATTCTGTTTCGAAGGCGGCACGGCTTTGCTCTCTGGGAGCGGCGGCAGCGATGAGCTTTACACGGGAATCGACATCGAACGTCGGCACCATGAGCATGAACGCACGCCCAAGGCCAGCGACGCCGAGGCGAACCGGATCACAGGTCAAGAACCAGCCTCCCCGATTTCGCCCGCGACACGCAGATCATGATGTAATCGCCTTTTTCCTCGTCCATCAAAACCATGTCGCGATGATCGGCTTCCCCCACCAGGAGACGGGTCTTGCACGTTCCACATGTTCCGCTTTCACATGAACTGCTCGTCGCAAAACCGGCATCCCGAAGCGCTTCCAAGATTGAGCGATCTTTAGGAACGGTGACTGTTTCCCCGCTCTTTTTCAGTTCCACTTCGAAGGCGACGTCGTCCTGACGCACCACATCGACCGGTTTAAAGTCCTCAAAATGGATCCGCCCCTCCGGCCAATGGCCGGAAACTGCCTTGATCTCGTCCATTAAAGGCTTTGGTCCACAGCAAAAGACATGTGTTGCTCTTGGCGTGACTAGATCGTCCCAGAAATCATAAACCGCGTCAGGATCGCCGTTGTCATGATGAACTATGATCCTGCCCTCGAAGGCTTCGTTCAGCTCCGCAAGATAGGCAGCCTCTTCTGCGCTTCGAGTGACGTATATGATGCGTAGCGCTTTGCCTTTTTTGTCGAGATATCGCGCCATGGAATAAATCGGCGTAATACCAATGCCGCCTGCTATCAGTAGATACTTCTGAACATCCGTCAGGGGGAAATCGTTCTCCGGCGGCTCAATATTCAGCTCGGAACCAACATGCGCATCGTCATGCATCGACGCGGATCCGCCTCGAGATTGCGGCTCACGTTTGATGGCAACGACGTATTCAGTCGGCTCGAAACCGTCGTTCACGAGCGAGTAACGGCGCATGGCACCTGACGGCGTTTCGACTGTGATATGCGCACCTGGATCGAAACTGGGAAGCTTACAGTCGCCGACCGGAACCAACGTGAATTCCACGATGCTCGGTGTCAAAACGATTCTACTTGCGACTCGCATTCTCATTTGCTGCATGAATTCCTCCCAGTCGGATCGCGATAGAATTTATTAGATAGCTAAGTTATTGAAGTCAACCGCTTGGCAATCTGCTGAAACGTTACGTATTTTCCGTGGCCTAACGAGTTGCTTAAGTATTCCGTCCAGGCAGTGCCGCGGCGTTTCTTCTACCCGCGATATGATGCTGTCCGAGCTGTTGAACCGATTTGCAGCCAATGAAAATCAGTGTTCTGCGCACTTCGTCCTCCAGTATCGACAGGGCTTGCGCCGCCCCATCGCGGCCACCGGCCGCCAGGCCGTATAATGTCGCCCGGCCGAGAAGTACGCCGTGTGCCCCCAAAGCAAGCGCCTTTACGATATCGCTGCCCCGCCGAATGCCGCCGTCCAGCAGAACGGTTGCATCGCGGTCTAGTTGTCCGGCAATGTCCTCAATGACTTCGATGGTCGCGGGCGCACCATCGAGTTGGCGACCCCCGTGATTTGACACGATGACTCCATCAGCGCCCTCCTTGCAGGCGCGTAACGCGTCCTCCCCGCACATTATGCCTTTGATCAGCAGCGGTCCGTTCCATTGTTTGCGAATACGCCGAACATCGTCCCAGGAAAAATGAGGATTCCGTTGGGAACGGGTGAAATCCGCCAGCGCTGCGTCGCTTACCCCCTCCCCCAGGAACGCCACAAGATTCTGTAATCGTGGCCTGTTTCTGCCAAGCCAAACCGAACCCAGCCATCTAGGATGCATCAGCCCGTCCAGGATTACGGGAGCGCTCATTTTGATTTCATGTGAGAAACCGTGCCGTAAATCACGCTCGCGTTTTCCCCCAACCAAAGAGTCGACCGTGACAATCAGCGCCGCATAGCCGGCATTGGCGGCACGCTCTATGAGCGCCTCGGAAAAGCCCGGTTTTCCCCACGGATAAAGCTGGAACCAAAGAGGACTATCCGTTTGTTGTGCAATCGCTTCCATTGATGTGTTGGACGCCGTGGAAACCGCGAAACCGACACCCGCACCTTGGGCGGCACTTGCCAGATGCAAATCCCCTTTCGGCCAATAGATCCCGTTCAAACCCGTCGGGCCAATAATGAAAGGTGCAGAGAATTTTTGGCCAAATAGATTGACCGAAAGATCGACCATGCCACCGTTAAGAATTTTGGGTCTTAACTGAATATCCTCATATGCCTGCCTGTTTCTCTGCAGAGTAACTTCGTCTTCAGCCCCGCCGTCAAGAAAATCGAACACCACCCGTGGCAAGCGAATGCGGGCCAATCGTCGCAAGTCGTCAATGTTGATGGGTTGGCTCATCTTACTTGCCGATTTGCTTTGCCACAGCCCGCGACACCCCAAGATTACACCCTTGCAGCGACGACACATCGCCCCCTCCGCTCACGAAAGAACCACCCAAGACCGCGTGCGGCCTCAGGCGGATCCGGGAGGAAATTTCAGCAGAACCTATTCTGCAGCGACTGTTTTTCCCGAAGTGTTGAGAAGTGTTCGCCAGTCGGTTTCTTTCGGGTAAACCCCCTCGTGGGAGTTGATCAAAACCTGCGGGATCTCGGAATCCGTTCCGATTGCCTGACCACCTTCGGCTACTTTTTTAGCCGCATCCGCCATCAGGCGGCGGAATTCGACAATGGCCAGGTCTGACGCACCGAGGACATCGGTGTGGCGCTGGACGCGCGCGCCCATCGACACCCACATCGCAATATCCTGGTTGGGAATGCCCTTGATACCAGTAAAATTGCCTTCCTTCATCGCATCACGATCCTGAAGGAAATCGTTGTCCAAGGTGCGCAGGCAACGCCATTTGTCATCGACATCCACACCCGGCACCGCATGCGTGAACCGGCGCCACTCGTCCGTTGTCGGGACGTTCGGCCCATCCCAAGCAATGAAGTGGAAAGCGGTTTCCTCATCATTGATTGGCACAATCACCGCGGCCACCCTGTAATTGTTGTTGGGCGGTATCAGCGAGTAGTAGGGCGCAACGAATTCGGTAACCCGAATGTAATTGTGCGTAGCCGCGTTCTTGATGGGAGTACGGATCGCGGCATAGTGAAACCCATAACTTGTCGTTTCCGTTTGCATGCGAGGCGATTTGTCGGTCGAGGGCCGATACCATGACTTTTCGTCCGCCGCCGCACCTTCGACTTTGGCTGGAACCATGTCAGATGAATGCAGCGAAGACGAGTGCGCGCTGTCGATCTGGCCTTCGTGGATCTGCGCCCAATTCGCGGGGATTCGGATCTTTAGGATTGCGATCGGAGAATCCGCGCGCGGTGCAAATGCCGGCGGTTGAAACTCCGGCATTTCGTCTTTGTCGCCAAGCCAAGCCCAGACGAAACCGCCCCACTCGCGAACGGGGTAGGAACGGTGCTTCACCTTGTCCATCAGAGGACTGCCTTCCGGCTCCGACGACATAGCGACAACGTTGCCGTCAACGTCCATTTTCCAGCCATGATAGAGGCAGCGAAGCCCGCATTCCTCATTTCGGCCAAAGACCAGCGAAGCCTTGCGGTGCGGGCAAAGCTCATCCAACAGGCCCAAGCGCCCCTTTGAATCGCGAAATGCCACATAGCTTTCGCCGAGAACTTCAACGCGAAGCGGCTTGCCGTCCGGCTCTTCCACCTCTTCGATCAGGCAAACAGGAGTCCAATGCTGACGCATCAGCCGCGCCATCGGGGCGTCGCCGGTCACACGGGTCAGCAGTTCATTCTCTTCGGGTGTAAGCATTTGATCTCCCTCCTCCACGGACCGCCACGTTAAAAAACACCATCGGGCGGCTTATGGCTTCTCCAGTATTCTTAGCTTTCTAAGTTTAAGCTGTCAACTGGAGGGCAGAATTTTTTCGCCTGCTATTGCAGGATCCCGAAACCCTGACTTCGGAGTTTCCCGCTGCCGTGAAATCCGGCCTCCCCTCGTCCAACGCGAAGGCCGCACAACGGCTGTTGTTGGAGATGAAAACTCTATGAATTCAGAGCATCGTGCGATGCTTTTATGGGAGGTTCCGGCAACTGACCTAAGCGTGAAAGGTTCATGGCCGATGCACGATCTATTTGCGCCTTTTGAGAAAAATCTTGCTAGAGTTCCAACCACGAATGCATTTTTCTCATGAGCAACGGCATTACGTAACGCGTATTCAAACCTGTCAGAACGAATGCCACCAAAAACAAAGAAATCGGTGCAGATACGTTTTCGGTTAGCGGCTTTAACGCGTGGTATATTATGATCAGCAACGGATAGACACCTAGCATACTGACCACCCAGCGTTTCCAAAAAAGCGGTTGCTTTTGCACATCCTCAATCGGCTCGTTGACGACAGCGTCGCAGCGAATCTTTGCGGAAGAATTGCTCAGTTGGTGTCGGAGTTCTCGACCGATGTAGCCGGGCAAATCCCGACCATCTGATTTGAGCTGGCTGACGTCGAAACTCAAGGAAAATAAAACTTCGCCACCATGGGCGCTTCGCATTTGCCCGCTGCTCTCCGCGTTCCTGTCCGCAGAAACGATATCGACGGTTAAATCATGAATAGCTTGCGTTACGCGCGTCAGATCTTCCGGCAGAGCTGTAATTGTAAGTATCAAGCCCGACCCGTTGCCTACCGGTGCCGGTTGACCTGCCTGAATTTTTGACATGTGTAGACCACCCGTTGGTATCAGCAAGTCCAATCAAGCGGTCGAACTGATCGTAATTCTTCAAAACGCAGGTGCCGTCCGGTCGAGTGAATGTTTTCCATATTCCATTCGCACGTCGACCGGGACTAAGGATTTTCGACGTTTCTCACCCTCGCAGAAAACACGAACTGTCGTACGATCAACCCGGCAATCAGCAAGATGCACAAGCCGGATACGACGGGATAAGGGCTTACAGCCCCCACCGCCGCAACCGTTAGAAGGACTCTTTCCCAGGTGAGCAGTTCGGTCTTGATCAATCCCTCTATCGAGGCTGCGATGGCGAACGCGCCGAAGAACGCCCCGACCACTGCGAGAGTGTTTGCCAAAGGCCCGAGCTCCAGAAGTATTCCCGGATTCCAGACGAAGGCGAAAGGTAACAAAAATCCAACGATTGCAAGCCTTACGGCCGAGAAGGCAATTTTGAAGGGATCCTCGTCGGCGATCGCAGACGCGGCAATGGCTGCAACAGCGATCGGAGGAGTTAGTGCAGACAAGATCGCATAGTAGAGCAAGAACATTTGGCTCGGAAGGATCGGGAAGCCGAGCTTGGATAGCGCCGGTCCCACGAGCACGGCCGCCAGAATATAGGCGCTCGGGGTCGGCATCCCCAGACCGAGAACGATCGTGACGGTTGCGGCAATCACGAGCGTCAGTATTGGCTGCGCATCGCTAACGGTTAGAATCACATTCGCTGATTTCATCCCAAGGCCGGTCATGGACAATCCGCCAATAACCAGGCCCGCAGCAGCACATGCACCGGCAACCGGCAAGATCTGCAGAGTGGTTGTTCCAAGACCTTCCACGATTTGCCAAGGCGAAAGCCGCGTTTCTTTCAGGATCAATGAAGCGACAATCGTGACAAGGACGCCGACACCAGCCGTAAACGTCGGTGAATAACCGAGTATCAGCGCAACGATAATACCGATGATAGGCAGCAAAAAGACCCAGCCGGTTTTGAACGTTTCCGTAGCGGTCGGAACCTCGTCTTCCGACGGCCGCAGGTCGTATTTGACCGAGCGCAAGTGCACCTGGGCGAAAACGCCGGTATAATAAAGCAAAGCTGGTATCAGGGCCGCGAGCACAATCGAGTTATAGGAAATCCCCGAGTATTCGGCCATGATGAACGCCGCTGACCCCATGATCGGGGGCATCGCGCTACCACCGGTGGATGCTGCGACCTCCACCGCTCCTGCAAATCGGGCGCGATATCCAAGCCGTTTCATCACAGGGATAGTGATCGAACCGGTTGCGACGACATCGGAAGTGGGGCTGCCGGACATCGTTCCATATAATCCAGACGAGATGATCGCGATCTTGGCAGGTCCTCCTCTTGCGCGCCCGGTGACCAGAGCCGCAAGGTTAAAGAAGAAATCGCCGCCTCCTGCCTTTGACAGAAATGTTCCGAACATCACGAAAAGGAAAACGTAGCTCGCCACCACCTGAATCGGAACGCCAAACAAGCCGTCGGTCGTAAAAACGAGGATATCGAGCAGATATGTAAACTCACTAACCCGATGACCGAACGGAGGTGGCAGCAGATAGCCAAAAAGATTGTAGAACAGAAAGAGCAAGACAACCCCGGTGAGCCCCAAGCCGGTAGTACGCCGGGTCGCTTCGAGCGTCAGAAACAGGAGCGAGGAACCGAAGAACAACTGATCAATCGTGAACTCATCCAGAATGCTTATCCGGTTCGCTATCGCTCCCGAAGTCATGAAGAAATAGACGCCGCAAGCAAGACTGAGAGCCGCTAGAATCCAGTCGTAGAAAGGAATCCGGTCCGGCGCTCTGGAGGTCGCTCCAATCGCCAGAAAAAGAATGGTGAATATCCCCGAAATAAAGAGAATACCCTGAATAAGCGGGTCAGCGATAATGAACAGATTTGAATGAACTACCCATATGGCGAAGGCCGCCGACAGTACCTTGACAACGGTACTCATGGTAGGCGCGAGTTTTCTACGGCGGCCTGTTTCAGTCAGCGAAGGGAAGTCCATGCCTACACCGTTTCACGTTTGTTGTTTGAAAGTAAATTGCCTGCACTGAACGTGCCTTGCCTGTGTTTACACATGCAAAGTCCGCAGCAATGCACTTGGCAGCAGTATGCAGCCAGCGCGCTGTTGCTTTTGCGGGCCGGCTGCATTGTCTGAAAGGTGTTACTTAATAAGACCCAATTCCATGTAAGCGCGCTTTGCACCGGCATGGAACGGAAGTGTGGTCTGAGAAACAAGCAGTTCTGGCGTCAACTGCTTCATCGCGTTGTGCACACCGCGAATTTCATCGATGTTTTCTGCGATATCTTTTGCGAGCATATAGCCGGTTTCTTCGGGCAGGCTCTCGGTCGTGATCACCATTGCACCCAGCGCGACCGTAACAACGTCATCAGATTGGTTGGCGTAACTTTCGCCGGGAATTGTATAGGTTCCCGTTCCAAATTTTGCGTTCGTCTTCTCAATGATTTCCTGGGGAACACTCAGAAGTACAACTTCATTACTTTTGTCAACTTTCCGGAACGACGAATGTCCCACAAAGATGCCGTTAATAACCATGTCGGTCCGACCGTCGGTTATCAGGTCCGCTTGCTGTGCAGAGCCGCCCCGAACCAGAACTCCGCCGTTCGCTTCGATAGTAGCCTCATCATAGCCGGCTTCTTCGAGCATGAACGTCGTGATATTGGCCACGATGTTGCCCGCATTGTTGTTCGCGACGCGTATAGCCGCACCTGATTTCGCCAGATCGTCAATACTGTCGATCCCGTATTCATCGGCAATGGATTTTCTAAGAAAAAAATGCATCGGCGCCCAATTGTACATATACCCGATGGCCTGAATATTGTTGATGGGTGCCTTGAACGGCTCTTCCCCGGCGAGCGCCAACTTGATCTCGGCGTCGTGGGCCAAACCTAAGTCCGTCCGACCTGCGCCCAGCAAAGCAATGTTTGCAAACCCGCCTCCGGTTGCTTGGTATGTAACGACACCACTGGGATCGTCAGCCTTAACTGCTCGGTCAATGCCAGCACCAAGCAGAGACCAAAGACCGGACGGGTTTCCTCCCGAAAGTGTGACGGTGACGCTTTCCGCAACTGCGCTGCCTGCAATTGCACACATTCCGATGGCCGCAATAACGGCTTTAAAACTCTTTTTCACAGGTTCCTCCCTCTCCATCCTCATAGACATCTAATGTTAGATATCTATGTTATATAGGCATAATGGATTGCCTGATCTTAGTCAACTAAGATCAGGGTTTTTGGGTGGAGCCGATTTGCAGAGTTCTGCCGATTGCCCCATCGGCTCGTCACGAGAATGTCGCCAAGCGACAGGGCGCGGAGCGGCTTTCGGTCCGCCCCCGCCGCGGTATCGCTCTGAAGATCGAGGCGCCGTGTCTTCGAGGAAAACTTCCGCGTCTATGGTACGCGCAAGATCCGGCGGCAATTGCAGCGGGAGGGCTTCGATATCGCCCGTTTCACGTGGCCAGGCTTATGAGGGTCATGGGGCTTCAGGGGAACATTCGGGGCAAGCGGCTCAAAACGACGTTTCCGGACAAGTCCGCGCCAAACCCGCTCGACCGTATGAACCGCCCGTTCGACAATGCTGTCGGCTCACTGGCCTACGATGGCTAAGAGGAAGCGTGGCCCTTGGTTGGCGGCACCCGAACCCCACGCGATGCGGCACGTCGTTCATCTTCCTCAAGATTTCGGATCATGACAGTCAGCGCTTTTCGCAACGTGGTTTGCTCGTCCTTCGTGAGGCTGGAAAGGGCGATATCATTGGCTTCGAGCGCAAGCGGTTCAAGCAGTTCACGAAGTTCCCAACCTTTCGCGGTCAGGAACGCATGCAGACGACGTTTATTGCCCTCGACATTGCGCCGAACAATGTAGCCCAGTTCCTCCATGCGAATGAGTGCGGTATGTGCGGTCGGTTCCGTGAGGTGCGCTCTATCGCTCAGTTCGCGTTGAGACAGCCCGTCCTCTTGCCAGAGAATGCGGAGGAATATCCACTGCCCGAAGGTAACATTTTGGGTTTGAAGGCGGATCTGAAGAGAACGGTTGAAACCGCGCGCAGCCAGGCGCACCAGCCTCGCTATACGTTCAACGCCCGCCTCATCTGCCGCGCTATACTCAATTTGCTCGCTCATGGCCTCATAAGATCAGCACGACGAGCTATTGCCAAGTCCCTGAAAAGCACCGCAGCCACTTACAGCACAACAAACTGCATTGCTGCACAGCCGGGTGCTCTTTTTCGCAGGGAGATCGCCTCGGGGTTTGCAGTTTACATGGAGCGGACTCTCATCAAGCATCAAGCGAAGTCCGGCCAGTTCACGTCAACCCTCCTGCATGTTCGCCAACCGCTCTCTCCAAGCAGGTTCGACTTCGAGATTGCGGGTGTATTTCGGCAGATCGCCATCCATGAGGCGGGTGGCGTTTTCCACCAGAACCTCCGGCATGATCGAATAAAGATCGATCGTATGACCCAGGATGTGCGGCGTAAGGACGACACGATCAAGCCCGCGCAGCGGGTGATCCGCCGGTAGCGGTTCGGTCTCAGTCACATCGAGGCCAACTCCCGAAAGATGACCTTCGGACATGACCTCGACCAAAGCGTCTTCGTCGATCAGTCCGCCACGGGATGTGTTCACCAGGATCGCGTCACGTTTCATTTTCCGCAGTTCGGCCTCCCCGATCATTCCGCGAGTTTGTGCATTGAGAGGCACATGCAGGCTGATCACGTCGGACTGCACCAGTAACGCGTCGCGATCGACCAGACATACGCCTTCAGGTGCGGTCTCCGGCGTCAGGAAGGGATCGTGAACCAAGATCTCAGCCGGTTCGAATGCCCGGAGGCGGTCGATCACCCCGCCGCCGATCCGGCCCGAACCAATTAACCCGACAGTCCTGCCGCGCAGCATACGGGCATACATCTGCTGCGGACGTTTGGCGTTTTCATGCAAGAGACGCTCAGATGTGTGCAGCTTGTAGAGAAGCACGAGCATCAGCATCACGGTTGCCTCGGACATCGCGAGAAAATTCTCGGGGGTCGCTCCGTTCCCCACGATTAGCCCGCGCATTCCGCAGGCCTCGAGATCGACCGCGTCGACCCCGATCGTGGGAAACACCAGCGCCCGCAAGCGCGAAGACGCGTCGAGATCTTCTTCGCTGAGCCGAGAGCGGGAGCTGGCCACGATGATATCCACGTCCGACAATAGTGTCTGCCGCTGCTCTGCAGACAGGCGTAAAGGCACGCCTGGAACTATTGCCGGCCCCCGCACCACATCCCAGCCAAGATCGGAAAGCTTGGTCGAAGCGCTTTCGAGTACGTCCGCGAGCACAGGATCCTGTGCTATATAGATCTTGGGTTTCATCTTCATTCGCTCCGGGTCAGGCCAGCAACCATGTTGGGGTTGTAACCAGGCTGAACGCGCGCATCGATCACAACGCTCTTGCCTTCACGAACCAACTCGATGCCTTTCTTGACCGCTTCGACCAGTTCGCCCGCGGTAAAGACAGGCCCGATCCCCTCGCATCCCTGTGCACGAGCAACGCCTGCGATGTCGATGTCCGGATCGCCGATACGCTGACCGATCCACTTGTTCTCCACCGGACGGTTGCGAGCGACAGCAACACGCTCCTGGTGAACCTCGTCATTGTAGAAAGAGCGGTTGTTCGACACCACCGCCAGAAACGGTGCTCCATAGTGCGCTGCGGTCCAGAACGCCGAGGCCGCCATCATGAAGTCGCCATCCCCGAGAACCGCGACCGGCATACGCTCGCTGCCTTTCAATGCCAGCGCGGCACCGATCAGCATACCCGGACCGGAGCCGATCCCGGCACCGCCATCGGAGCCAAGGAAATCGAGTGGGTGGCGGAAATGCCACGCCTCGCCCGCCCAACCGAGCGGCAAGCGCACCATGCTGGCGCAAATCCCGTCCAGCCCTTCGCCAAGTGCCCCGGCCAGCGTCATGATATCCAGCGGCGCTTCCGGAGCGGGAGCATTCAGGGCGGGTTTCACCGGCAGGTTTTCGGGCTCGTCGCCAGCGCCAACACCCAGCAAATCCGCAATGGCATGCATCGCGCGGTCCGGCGAACTGGCCAGGTGGAGATCGAGTGCCGACAGCCCCTGATGCTCCATGCCCCAGCCATTGTGCAACTGATAATCGAGAGAGGCCTGGATAATCTTGGCTTCAACCTTGCCTGCCAGCTTGAGCGTTCCGGCAACGTCAAGCCAGTCGAGGCTGAGGATCACATCGGCTTCCCGCAGAACTTCGCCCGCCGCATCGTCGATAAAGAATGCAGGTTTGCCACGGTGCAGAGAATGGTTCGTCGGGAAAGAAGCGCCGATCCGGATGTCGGTCAGAACCTTCGCTCCCAAAGCTTCGACCAATGCCACACGCCGCGCCCAGTCAGCCGGATCGCGCGACACCCGCCCCGCCAGGACAACCGGATTTTTGGCGTTTTTCAGCAACTCGGCGGCACGCGCCACCCCCTCAGCGGAAGGGTCCGCCGGCAGTGGCGACCGGTAACGCGAAAAGTCGGGCAATGCCGGCGCTTCGGCATGCTGTTTTTCCTGGATCGACACATCAAAATTTACATAAGTCGGGCCGTGCGGTTCCGCCCGGGCAATCAGATTTGCCCTCAGCATGGATTCGATCGCTGCCTCCATCGAAGCAGGCTGGTCATCCCATTTCACATAGTTGCGTATCATTGAAGCCTGGTCGCGGCAGGTATGCAACCAGTCGATCCATGGACGGCGCAACGCCGCATCCACAGGTCCGGTCGCACCGTAGATCAACACAGGCACGCGGTCGCACCAGGCGTTGAAAATTGCCATCGTTCCATGCATCAGCCCGACATTGCTGTGCAGGATCACAGCAAGAGGTTCACCTGTAACCTTGGCATATCCGTGCGCGATTGCCACTGCATGTTCCTCATGCAGGCAAAGCAACATCTGTGGGTCTTCGTTGCCCAGGTGGTTCACCAGGCTGTCATGTAGCCCACGAAAGCTCGATCCTGGATTAAGGGTGACGTATTTAACGCGAAGACCCCTAAGCATCTCCGCAAAAACGTCGCTCCCCCAAACTCCGTCGCTGTCAGAGGCAACCGGCCGTTCAACTCCCGAAGGTCTTTGATCAGTCATGCGATAAGTCCATGTTATTGAGGTTTCAGTGGTGGCTCAGCAGATGGCCGAAACCATGTGGTTGATCGTTGAACCCGGCTGTTCTCAGCAGATGCCAAGCCATGACCTGATTGCTTGTGATCACGGGTTTGCCAAGCTGCTCCTCGAGGAGGCTGACGACCTCGAGCGAACGGATCGCCGTGCAGCTGACAAAATATGCATCGGCTTTTTGGGCGTAATGTTCTTTCGTTAACGCAAGCCAGTCTTCCGGCGGCAAGGCGGCCATATCCCTTGGATGGTCTATTCCGAGACCATGGGCATCGATGACGTCAAATCCATGCCGATTGAGAAATGCGACTTCGCTTTTGACGATGTGGTCGACATAGGGGGTAATCAAGACCAGCGTTCGCGCCGTCAGTGCATTTAGAGCGCTTACGATCGCTTCAGACGTAGCGACGACCCGTCTGCCGGAGGCTGAACACGCGCGCGCCAGAATATCTCTCTCCAGTTGCTCGCTCAGCGTGGAAACAGCAGTACAATGAAATCCGACGACCGCAGGATCGACATCGCCCACAAGCGAAGCCGCAGTTTCGACATCTTCTGCCATGGCGTTTAGTTGTTCGCGCGAACTGCCGGTCAGTCGCAGGCGCGTCACATGCAAAGTGATATCCCGCGGTAACAATGCGGCCAAATCTCCCTCAGCCACAATGTTGCCGGACGGCAAGATCACTCCGAAACGCGCGCGCCCGCCAAAACGGAACCCACACGCAAGACTGTTCAACCGGGGCGGCGCTACGAGATCGCGATTATCGCTCATCATTTGTACAGATGGTTCAAGGGTTGTCCGGGCTCGGTGACACGACGGATGTCACCGAACCCAATGCCATTTATTGCTTGACCTTGGAGAAGACTTCTCTTTCCAGCAGTGCGGTGAATGCATCGACATCGCCCTCGACGCCCTGAACGAGGCCGTCCCAGCGCTGCAATGTCTCGATATGTTGCTGAACAATCGCCTTGGCGTCAGACGACCCACCCAATTTGACGATGTCGTTCGCTACCGCCTCAAGCTCGCTGGCGCGAAAATCTTCCATCGCTTCGTTGAACGCGTCATCAGGTTTCCAGAAGACCACGCCCTTTTCGTCGGCCGCCATGCGCGCAGCAGCCTCCTGGTCGGCGTAGGTCTTGCTGATCTTCGCAATCCGTCCGGGGATTGCCGAAATCAGCGCCGAGCGGTTCGCTTCGTCCAGATTTGCAACAGCATCACGGTTGAAGATGAATTCACCCAGGCCGTGATAGCTTCCGATCGGTTGATCGACGATACCGCGCACGGAGTCGATCAAACCCAGCGTTTGAAGCCAGGCGAGATTACCTACCGCGCAGTCGACCTGGCCCTGCTGCAAAGCAGGCCCGACTTCACTCGCCGGCAGCGACACAGGTACAGCTCCCAGGGCATTGATGAGGCGCACAGCAAATCCACCCGTCACACGAATTTTCTTCCCGGCAATATCGTCCGAGCTAGAAATCGGTTGCGCGCACATCAGATACCATGGCGAAGCTGCATGCCCTCCCAACCAGACCGCGTTTTGCTTTTCAAGATCGGCGATGCATTCGTCGCAGTTCAGCAACATCGTTTCGTTGGTCGCGCCTGCGGCAGCCCAGAAGTTGGCCGCAAACGGCAGAAGCTCCGGCAGCATTGCAACATGTGGGATTTCGCTGGAATTCAGCGTAGGCACGATAAATCCGGCGTCCATGACGCCGGCGCGAATTCCGCCCAGGCTAGCTTGGCCACCCAACATCTGGCCTCCGACGAAAACCTGCGTTTCGAGGGCACCGTCCGTGGCAGCCGCGAGTTCATCGAAGAATTCTTGCGCCTGCACGGCTTCAATGGCCAGCGGCGGCATGAATGTGTTGTACCTGAGTTCATCTGCATTTGCGCTGCAGGTCAACCCTAGAAAAGCTGCGACTGCGGCAGTTTTTATCACTCTATTCTTCATACTTCCTCCTCCCATTTTGGACTTACTGTTCGACTGTTTTCAAAGCCCCATCAGCCTCGGCAACAAAAGCGTTATGTCCGGAAATGCGATCAGCAGGCCTATGACCAGAAGGTCAACGACCAAGAACCACAGAACTCCGCGATAAATCATACTCAGCGGCACATCCGGCCCCACCAGCGATTTGACCGCAAAGACGTTCAACCCGACCGGTGGCGACATCAGCCCGATCTCTACAAATTTAACGATCAAGATGCCCATCAAGGTCATGTCGAGACCAACAGACTTGAACATCGGCAGCATTATCGGGAGCGTGAGAAACAGCAGGCCCAGTGGGTCCAGGAACATGCCGAGCACGAGATAACAGGCGCCGGCGATCAGAATGATCCCGAGCGGCGAGACATTCGCGTCGGTCATGATTTGCGCCAGAAACATCGGCAACCCGGAAAATGCCAAAAACCGGGTTAGAAGCACGGCTCCAAGCACAATGAAGAACAAGGTGGCGGTCCCAACCAGCGCATCCCAGAAACTGGATTTAACAACCGGCCAAGACAGCGCGCCGTTCAGTAGCGCAATGACAAATGTCAGTGCGGCGCCGAACGCTCCCGCTTCGGTCGCCGTGACGACGCCGCTGTAGATGCCACCGATCACGCCGAGGACCAGTACCGGAAGCGGCCAAATCGCTGCGGTGACGGTTAGTTTTTCGCGCAGAGTCGGTTTTTCGACCATACGCGGCGCCGTATCAGGTTGAAGCTTGGCCCGCAGAATAACCATCAGGGCAAAGGCGAGCGCGGACAGAAGACCCGGCGCAATACCGGCTGCAAAGAGCTTGAGTATCGAAGTCTGCGCAAAAACCCCAATCAGGATCATCATGACGCTGGGCGGGATCAATGATCCTAAGGTCCCTGCAGAGGCGACAACGCCGGTCGCAAGACCCATGTCATATCCGGCTTTCTTCATCTCGGGTAAGGCAATTCGGCCCATGGTAAGGGTCGTCGCCAGGCTGGAGCCCGAGGCGGCGGCGAACCCCGCACAGGCGAAGTTCGTGGCCACGGCAAGCCCGCCGGGTAACCAGCCCAGCCAAAGTCTGGCCGCGTCGAAAAGAGCGCTTGTCAGGCCCGACCGGAAGGCAAGCGCTCCCATGAGAAGAAACATCGGGATTGCCGAAAGTTCCCAACTGGCGGCCGTTTCGTAAGGTATCAGGCTCAGAATGCTGAAAGCCGCGCTCCAGCTCGACACAGCGGCTATTCCGACGAATGCCACAATCCCCAAAGCCAGCCCGATCGGCACCCGCAGCGCAACAAGCACAAGCGCAATCCCCATACCCCAAAATCCGATGGCCAGTGGAGTCATTGGGACAGTACTTTCGCTTTGTCGGCTCCAGAAACGGTCGCCTTCGCGGATCCGTAGGTGATGAACCGAACCATCTGCATCACAAGGTTCAGGACCGAGACGATAACGACCAGCGATAACGCCAGAACCGGAATCCAGCGCGCGGGCCAAGTCGGCAAAAAATAGGATGGTGTCTGGATCTGTTCGGTGATTTCGGTTGCGCGCAATGCTTCGGCCCCCGCGCACCAAGCAAGCAACATCGCGAAGACCGCCATCAATAGCGAAGTCAGACAGTCGAGCAAAAAGCGCGATCTTGTTGACAACATATCGCTGATCAGGCTTGCGCTGATGTGCTGGTCAGTGATCTGAACAAAAGCGATCGGCAAAAAGATCAGCGTAACCATGTAATAGCGCGACACAATCTCGGTCGTGCCCGCCAGCGGAACGCCGATTACATAGCGCAAGCTTACGTCTAGAACGACATGCGCCACCATCAGCGCCATTACGACACCGGAAATCATGACTGCGAGCTCGCTAAGCCAGCTCACACATTGCAGGGCGCGTCCGAACAACGATTGAGAATTTGTCCCAGTCACTCTGCCGGCACCTTTACTTCACAATTGCTGAAACCGGCAGCTGCGGCGCGCTCGTTGAGCAGACCTGCCGGGACGGTTTCCAACCAGCAATCGTCGATATCGGCTGCGCTCAGCGATTTGCCGGTCTCTTCTGCACGCCGACGCGCGGCTGCCCAGACACGGCCACGAATAGAAGCGCGCAGAGGGATCGGAAGGGTGAAGATGTTGGTTATCAGGCGCGACCATGCTTCTTCGCTCCAGACAGCTTCATACGCCTCGCGTTCCGGCCCGAAACTGAAAATGGCTGGAGCCTCCCGAGAACCCAGCTCGTTCCTCAGCCGTTCAGTCCCAGCCAGGTCGAGCGCCCCGTCCTCGATAACGACCTTGTATGTTTCCCTGGCCGCCTTCTCGGAGACCAGCCCGTTCCCTACGTCATGTAAAACCTTGGCCGGATCGCGGTCTTGCGGAGACCCGTACCCGCCGCCGCCCGGCGTAAGGACCCGAATAACGTCACCGCAATTCACGTTGAGCGAGTCGATCTTGGCGAGAGGCTGGAAATCCTTTGTTCCAGCTCGCCGGATGAATACGCCGGCCATTTCGCCGCAGCAGCCGCCCAATAAACCCCATGGGCTGAACCGATGCCGCTCCTGCCCGCGAGCGGTTACGAGACAGTCATGCTGGAGAACCTCGAAATCAAAGATGATGCCCAGGCCGCCGCGATATTTGCCCGCGCCGCCTGAATCCGGCCGCAGCGCATAGTTCAGAATACGAACGCCCGAAGTGCTTTCGACCACCTCGAGGGGACTGTTGCGCAAATTTGCGATGTCCACCACATCGCGCGCGTTCAACCCATCGCCATCCTCGTGTGCGCCTGTGCCACCAACCAGCGGCTCCAGCACATTCACCTTCAGGCCGCCTTCGGCCAAATTCGGCTCGGTGAAGACGATCGGCGCGATGTAGCCCGCACCCGCCGCCGGAATGACTTTCGGCAAGGCCTGCGCCAGCGCGCCGCGAATGGCGTCCTGCACCCGCACCCCGGTTGTCGTTCGCAGCCCGACCGCTGCAGGTGCCTGACAGTTCACAACCGACCCGGGTTGAGCAATCACGTTCACCGATCGCATCAGACCTGCGTTGACGGGAATGTCGCGATCGATCGTCAGCAATACGAACATTATCGTATACACCAACCAAGGATGCGCCTTCCCGTCCGAATAGATATTGAAGGCGGTTCTTAACTGGGTATCGCTGCCGGTAAAATCTATTGTGATCTCGTCGCCGGCTACGGTTAACGCGACACAGAATTTGATCGGAATTTCTGAGATGACATCGTCATCCAGATAGTCTGAAAAACGGTACGTACCGTCGGGAATACCTTCAATTACCGCACGGGCTCGCATTTCACTGTAATTCAGCACATCTTCCATCGCGAGCACAACGCCGTCGACGCTGTATTTCTCGAAGCATTCAGTCATCCGGTGCTGGGCGACACGAAGCGCGGTAACCATCGCCTTCAGATCGCCCCAGTTGTCGTTCGGAACCCGGCAATTGCACAGGATCAGGTGCAAGAGTTCTTCGTTCAGCTTGCCTGCCTTGTAGAGATGGGATGGAGGGATCCGGATCCCTTCCTGATAGATCTCGTAACTCGACGGCGAAAGGCTCCCGGCAACACGCCCTCCCACATCGGTCGAATGGACGTAGGCGTAGGCAAAGCAGATCAGCTTTGTGCCAGCATAGATTGGAGCCAAAACGCTGATGTCGGGCAGATGTGAAGACAGGCCGCCGCTCGCGTATGGATCGTTGCAGACGACGATATCGCCCGGTTCGAAACTGCCGATGCTGTCGATCGTCTTCTTGAAGTTCAGATTGGCAAACATCGTGATGCCAATGCTGTGAGGATAACCGAAAATCTCGCCATCGCGGGTTACCAGAGCAACACCTAGATCAGCGGTTTCATTTACAAACGCCGTGTGCCCGGTCCGTTGAAGCGAATATCCCATTTCTTCGGCGATTGATCGGAACCGCTGGACGAAGATATCAAGTTGGGCTGAATCGGTGCGCAGAGAAAACGTTTTTTCTTTCATTGTGTTATCCTCTACGTAGCATGGATGAGAAGGTTGCCGGCGCCATCGCAGCGCGCCGCAAAACCCGGCGTGACAATGGTGGTCGTGTCAGCCTGCTCGATTACGGCAGGTCCTTCGACACGGTCTCCATCGCGTATGTCGTCGCGACTGAAAACGGAAGCGACATGAGGCCGCCCGCTATGAAAGATCGGTCGTTGGCCGGTGGGCTCCAGTTTGGCGGAGTTGGTCCGTTCTCTTGCCGGTGGCAGCATGGGTTTCCGCCTCCGCCCGACGACCTTGACCCGCAATGACACAAGTTCAACCGCCGACCCGGGATCGCTGTTGTGATACAGCGTCTCGTAGGTATCGTGAAAATTCTGCGCCAGCAGCTCTGGCGTCAGGGCGTCCACCTCCAGCGTTGCCGGCAACGTGACGTCGACATCGAAAGATTGGCCGCGATACCGCATGTTTGCAGAACGCAAGACTTCGACACGTTCGATTATCGGGCTTTCCGAAGCGAGGCTGTTGCGTCCCTCCTGCTCTAGCTGGCGATAAACCTCGCGCAAGACCCCGGAATCCAGTTACGCCAGCGGACGCCTCAAACTTCGGATGAAGTTATATTGATAGTCAGCAATAGTCGCTCCCAGAGCGCACATGGTGCCTGGCGATCGCGGCACGAGAATTTGTTTTATGCCGACCTCTTCGGCCAAAAGGCAGGCATGCGTCGGCCCGGCACCGCCAAAAGAGATCAACGTGAAATCGCGTGGATCCAAACCCCGCTTGGTCATCATCGGAAGAATTGCGCTGGTCATCGTGGCGGTAGCCAGACGCAGAATGGCCTCGGACGCAGCTTCGACAGAGCAGTCCAGTCGGCTGGCAATGCGACCCACCGCCGCCAAAGCGTTCTCACGCTTCAATGGCAGGTTCCCCGCAGCGAATTTGTCGGGGTCAATGTAGCCGGCAACCAAGTAAGCGTCGGTGACTGTCGTCTCGGTGCCGCCACGGTCGTAACAGGCTGGCCCCGGATCGGCGCCTGCACTTTGCGGACCCAATTTAAGGATTCCAAACGGATCGAACCATGCGATGGAGCCGCCCCCGGCTCCCACTGCGAAAACATCGACCGTTGGCATGACGATTGGAAAATCGCCGACCGCCGCATCGGTGGAGTAGACCGGCTCCCGGTCTCGAATGATTGAAAAATCGGCGCTGGTGCCGCCGATGTCCAGCGTCACCGCGTCGCAAATGCCGCTCAGCGCCGCGACATAGGCTGCGCCGACCACGCCTGACGCAGGTCCGGACAGCATGGTGTTCACGGGTTTTACCTTGGCGCTGGACGCGCTGAGAATGCCGCCATTCGACTGAGTGATCTGCAAGGCGGTATCGAGCCCCACCCGCTGCGTGTCGATAGACAGGTCATCAACATAGCGGCTCATGATCGGCTGAACGTATGCATTCAGCGAGGCTACACTTGCCCGCTCGTATTCACGGATTTCCGGCCAAAGGTCGGATGAGCACGAAATGTAAAGCTCAGGCCGCACCTCACGTAGCCGATCGGCGATCTTCTTTTCGACCGCCGGGCCTCTGTAAGACCCCAAAAGGCAGATCGCGACACTTTCTATCTCGGCGGGCAGGCTCGAGATCGTCGCCTCTATCGCGTCATCGGCAACCGAGAAGTCCTCGTCATCCCCACGCGCCGGGATCTCAAACACGTCCTGCCGCGCGACTATGGCATCCGGCAGCGCGGCCTTCAGATTAAAGATGTCAGGCTTTCGCAGCCTGGCAATTTCCAGGATATCTCGATTTCCCTGGCTGACGATCAGCGCACCTCGCGCGCCGCGCCGCTCCAGGACCGCGTTCAGCGCGATCGTCTGGCCGTGCACGAAATAGGTGATCGCATCCGCCGGCCGGCCGATCGAAGCCATCAATTCGCTGATGCCGCGTGCCACGGCTTTCGACGGAGAACTCGGCGTGCTTGCGACCTTGTGAGCGTGCGATGCGCTGCCGTCATGAGACAACAGGCTGAGGTCCGTAAAGGTGCCACCGATATCGATTCCGAGCTGGAAACAGTCTTCGCTCACATCGTCCTCCCAAACTCAGGCGAATTACTTATTAAATAACTCAATCACATATTACGTAAATCAAGTCAACTGACGGTCCGGGCGCTGGACGAAAAAAAGCGGCGAATTTTCGCCGCCGCGCGCTTTTTTGTCTGTGAGATCAGAAATCCAGTCCGAAATCGACCGTGCCAGCCGAATGGGTCAACGCTCCCGATGATATGTAATCAACTCCCGTTGCAGCGATCTCTTGCAGCCGGTCGATGCGTACATTGCCGCTCGCTTCGGTCTTCATCCGACCGTCGTCTATCCGGCGCACGGCCTCTGCCATGTCCTGGGTCGACATGTTGTCAAACAGAATGACATCGGCGCCTCCTGCCTCTAACACTTCATCCAATTGCCCAAGCCCGTCGATTTCGATCTCGACAACGACCATATGCCCCGCAGAACGCTTGACCGCTTCCAGAACCGGCCTGATTCCTCCGGCCGCGGCGATGTGATTATCCTTGATCAGGATGGCGTCCGATAATGAGAACCGGTGATTATGGCCTCCACCGTGAAGAACAGCGAGCTTCTCGACAAGCTTCATGCCTGGCGTCGTTTTTCGGGTGCACGTTATTCTGGCTCCGGTCCCTTCGAGAGCCTGCCCGTATGCAGCTGTAAGCGTTGCCGTCCCTGAAAGTCGGCCCGCGAAGTTCAGCGCCACACGCTCGGCAGCGAGGATCGACGACGCCAGTCCCTCGACTTTCAAAAGCGTATCGCCGGCTTTGCAAGCGGAACCGTCCGCAACGACCGTTTCAATCTTCAGGGTGGGATCGATCAGACGAAACGTCAGGGCTGCAACTTGCATACCGGAAACAACCGCGGCCTGCCTGGCTTTCAGTTCGGCCCGATAACGCGTGGTTTCCGGAAGAACGGCACGCGTCGTAACGTCGCCGGCGCCTCCTAGATCCTCCATGATGGCGTTTCGGACCATAGGCTCCAATATGATGTCCGGAACCCTAGCAAAGCTGTTCACTGTGTTTGCTCCTTCTCGGTTGTCACCGCGCACTCGCCGGTCTCACAACGAGGGGCGCCTGCCTGCAGGATCGCGGATGCCCTCGTCGGCTGCTGTCAAATGAATACAATCGACGGCAAACCCATGGAGTGGCGCCGTGCCGGGACGCCACCCGACCGCAAACTTATTGGCCCAGCAAATTGATGTGGATGTTCTTTTCGTGAGTGAAGGAAATCAGCTCTCCGATCCCTTCTTCCCGTCCGATACCGGATTGCTTCACCCCACCGAAGGGAGCCCCCAGGAAATGGCGGCCGACCTCGTTGACCCAGACAAAGCCTGCCTCGACGCGTGCAGCCGTTCGATGCGCGGTAGCGAGATCGCGTGTCCATATTGCGCAGGTCAGGCCAAGCTCGAGCGCATTGACCTCTCTCAGCATTTCGACTTCGTCGCTCCACTTCCGAATAGCCAGTACAGGACCAAATATTTCTTCGCGAGCGATCCTCATGTCCGGTGTCACATCGGCGAAGATCGTCGGCGCGATGAAACAACCCTCGGCCAAAGCGCCATCGGTCACCGCGTGCCCGCCCGTCACCGTACGCGCGCCCTCGTTCACGGCCGACTCGATGAAGCTCAGCACGCGATCGAATTGAGTTCGGCTGACAATAGCTCCCATGGTTGTCGTCGGATCGGTCGGGACGCCCGGCTTGTAACGCTCGACTGCTTTAGCCAGGAGAGAAACGACCTCGTCGTGAATGTCTTCATGAACAAAGGCTCTGCTGGTCGAACCGCATGACTGTCCGCACCAGCCAAAGTTCATTCCGGCAACGATCGCATCGGCGATCTTCTTGGGATCGCTGTCCGGATAGGCGATCAAGGCATTCTTGCCGCCCAATTCCAGCAGGACAGGTTTAACTGTGGCGCTCGCACTGCGCATCACCGCGCGCCCGGCCGGCACCGAACCAATCAGCGTTACCTTGGCCACGCCTGGATGCTCGGCCAAACCCGCACCGGCTTCAACACCGCCAGGCAAAACGCTGAAGGTGCCCTTCGGCAACAACCCTTCAACGATTTCGGCGAGGCGAAGAGCCGAGAGAGGCGCTTGCACCGGCGGCTTGATGATAACGGCATTGCCCGCCGCAAGGGGCGCAGCCATCTTACCGCCGCAGAACATGAAAGGATGATTGAAGGCAAGGATACGTGCGACCACGCCGAGCGGCTGGCGCGATGTCATGTTGACGCGGTCCGGCCCCATCGGAATCGTGTCGCCTTTCATCTCGGTCACGAGGCCTGCAAAAAAGTCCATTTGAGCCGCCGCAATCGCGGCATCCCCGCGCATTTCCGTATAGGGATTCCCGCAATTCGCGGCGTCGATCAGTGCGAGTTCGTCTCCATGCTTACGGAGAAGGGTAGCAATTTCCTTCAGGATCCGTGCCCGCTCCAGGGGCAAAACATCACGCCATTCATGGAACCCTTTGAGCGCTTCCGCCACCGCTCTATCGACATCGGCACGACTCGCGGTGGCGACCATGCCAATCGGCTGGCCGGTTCCCGGATTCAGCGTTTGTTCGTAGCTGCCTTCGACCGGTGGAACCCATGCGCCACCGTAATAAAGATCGGCCTGTTTCGAGAGCTTCAGGTTCGCGTCAAGGTTCAAGGTGTCCATCAGATTTGTCCTCCTGCATGCACACCTGTTATCTTAGAGTTCTAATTACTGTCAATCGGAGAACGCATCCGTCGCCAACCGGAGGCGCCGCAGATGGGACAAATGTTCCATGGCCTTTGCGTCTGGGGCTCGTCTGCCGCTGCCAATCCGATGCCGAACACCGCACCGGCGGTACCGCACCGACCGATCAGCTGGACGCAGCCGATCCTGGCCGAGTTCTGTTTCCAAGGGCCAGGCATGGCGGCGCCATCGCTCCGGGGCATTTGCCGGAAATGTCCGGCGCGCGCCACGAGCAGCACCATGTTCGACCTGAAACTCGGAGAGAAGGACCCCTCGAAATTGGCACCCGATTTGACCAGGGAACGAAATCGCTCCCAAAGTGGCCCGAGACCCCTCAGCCGACCATTTCCTCCGCACGCTTGTGCAACAGCCTCGCCAATAAATCGGCGGGGCTGTCTTCGTTGAAGGTGAACCTGCGCGTAATCCCTACCGAACCAGCCATATAGTCCGACCTGAGTTCGATTGCCGCTAGCGTGCCCCGCCGCAATTCGCGCTCAACGACCCCGCGCGAGATAAACCACAGCATGTCGGATTGTTCGACCAGAGACAGCGCCAAGGGAAGGGCCACCGTCTCGAAGGCCGGAACAAGCCCGCTCAGTCCCTGCGCGACCAGATACTGATCCACGATCTGTCGGATGATCGCTCCGGGGTTCGGGGCTATCAGCGGAAAAGTGGTCAGCGCCTTTGGCGCGGGCATTGCCAGCGCGGGATGATCGGCCCGCGCCACGAGGAGTACCGGCTCGTCATAAAGATGTTCGAAGGTCAGGCCCGGCATGTTCTTGGCTGACGGCATTCGCCCAACCATGAAGTCAATCCCCCCCGATCGCAGCATCTCCAACAAATAGCGGTTAGGCCCGGTGATGATTCCAACCCGCGCATCCCGATGCGTGCGATGATAATCCAGTGCAACCGTTGGAAAAAATCCCCCCGCAACCGTGGGCAACACCCCGACTTTGACCAATCCGACCGGAACTTTTCCCGAAAGATCGCGCACCCCCGCCTCAAGACTCTGTAGCGCGGCCAATGCATGCGCGCGAAAGCCCTCTCCTGCCGGCGTAAGGATTGCGCGCCTTCCGGTCCGTTCGAATAGCGCTGTCCCTAAAATGGTTTCGAGCTCATTGACCGTTTTGGACAATGCGGGCTGCGAGACATTGCGCACCCGCGCAGCAGCTGAAATCGTGCCACTCCGCGCGACCGCTAGAAACGCCTCGATATGGCGCAGTTTCAAACCAGGTGGTATATTCATTTGGTTATATTTTTGGCACGTTTTTGTATTTTTCGAAACCTAAAAATTATGTGAAGGATTGCTCGGGAGGGACCGATGCAAGCACTAACACGCGACTGGGGAATAATGCACACCAATCACCGTTCCGGTGAGGGCAGCCAGCTGGTTTTCGTCAATTCACTCGGTACGGATCTGCGGATGTGGGACGCGGTGGTAGCAGCCCTGCCGACCGACTGGGCCTGTTTGCGCATGGACAAGCGCGGTCACGGCCTGTCCGAAACCGCCCCTCCCGGCTATGGCATTCCGGAACTGGCCAGCGATGTTTTGGCCGCGATGGATCAGGCGGCCATGGATCGCGCAGTCATCGTCGGTTGCTCTGTCGGGGGGCTGATCGCGCAACACATCGCTTTAATGGCTCCAGAACGCGTTGACGGCCTGGTCTTGTCCAACACCGCATCGACGCTGGGTGCCGCCGAGGGCTGGCACACGCGTATCGCGGATGTGCGCGAACACGGCATGGCAGCGATGGCCGAGGGAATTCTGCCACGGTGGTTTGGACCAAAGATGCTCGCGGACAACAAAGCGTTTTTGTGGCACACACTTTTGGCACGCACATGTCAAGAAGGGTACATCGCCACCTGTGCCGCGATTGCCGGCACGGACATTTCTGATCGTCTGGGTGAAATCACACAGCCCACGCTGGTACTCGGCGGCAAGTACGATCTGGCAACCCCACCTGAAGTGATCGAAGCGCTTGCCGTCAACCTTCCATTCGCCTGTTTGGTGATGTTCGGAGACACCGGGCATTTGCCTGCGATTGAAGCGCCTGATGCTTTTACCGAAGCGCTGACGCAGTTTGTAGAAAGGATTAGCGAATGAACAACAGATTCGATCAGGGCATGAAGACCCGGCGCGAGGTTTTGGGCGATGCCCACGTGGATCGTGCCGAGGCAAAGAAGACTGAATTCGACCTGCCGTTTCAAACCCTCATCACCGAGGGGGCTTGGGGTGTAGTGTGGTCCTCGGACAAAATCTCGCGCAGAGAGCGGTCCATGCTGACCATCGCGCTTCTGGCGGCGACAGGCAATTTCGATGAAATTCCGATGCATATCCGGGCCACCGCGCGCACGGGCACGTCAAAAGACGATGTCGCGGAAGCGCTGCAGCATGTGGCTATCTATGCGGGAGTTCCAAAAGCAAACCATGCCCTGAAACTTGCCAAGGAAACCTTTGCTGAAATGGAGGAGAGAGAATGACTGGCCTATCGAACCGGGATCAAGGACCACTAATCCCGCGCAATCGTGCAATCCATCCCAACCCTTACGATGTCGGTTACAAAACGAGCGTAACACGCTCGCCCAACCTGCCGCTTCTGTCGATGGAAAGTTCCCCGTCGGAAGAGACGGGCCCGACCTTCGGTCACAGCAAGCTCGGTCCGTTGGACAACAATCTGGTTCTAAACTGGACCAAGGGCGCAGCTCCGGCTGTGGGGGAACGTATTCTGATGCATGGTCGCGTGCTGGACGAGATGGGCCGACCCGTACGCAATACGCTAATCGAGATTTGGCAGGCCAACGCGGGCGGGCGTTACCGCCACAAGAAAGACACTTACTTTGCTCCGCTCGATCCAAATTTCGGTGGCTGCGGCCGGACCATCACAGACGAAAACGGCTATTACGAATTCCTCACTGTGCGTCCAGGAGCTTACCCTTGGCCGAACGGCGGCAATGACTGGCGTCCGATGCATATCCACATATCTATTTATGGCAACAGCTTCGGCCAACGCCTGATCACCCAGATGTATTTCGAGGGCGATCCGCTCATCAATCATTGTCCGATTGCCGCTACGATCAAGGATCGCAGTCAGCTTGACCGTCTCGTCGCACCGCTCGACTTCTCGAAATCCCGGCCGCTCGATTTCCTCGCCTATAAATTTGACATCGTGTTGCGCGGTCGCCGCCAAACCATGTTTGAGAATAAACTGGAGGGCATGTGATAATGGTACAGAAACTCGACAACTTGATCGAAACTCCGTCCCAAACGGCTGGACCTTATGTTCATATCGGCTTGATGCCGACCTATGCGGGCAATGCCGGCTATTATCACGAAGAGATCGGCACCACCCCCATACAGGGCGACGTGAAGGGCGATATCATTGAGATCGTAGGCTCGGTCTACGACGGCACGGGTTGGGCAATGCGGGACGCACTGATCGAAAGCTGGCAGTGTGACGCGGGAGGTATTTTCCCGGGCACCGAAGGAGCCGATCCCGCCTTTACCGGCCATTGTCGTTTTGCCGCGGATGCGGACTCTGGTGAGTTCACGCTGCGCACGGTCAAACCCGGCCGTTACAAAGGCCGTGGCGGTGTCGAAAGTGCGCCGCATATCTCTCTTTGGGTGGTGTCCCGCGGGATCAACATCGGCCTCAACACTCGGCTTTACTTCGAGGATGAGGACAATTCGAAAGACCCGCTGCTAAACCGGATAGAACAGCGCCATCGCGTGGAAACGCTCGTCGCAAAGAAAACCGGCGAGGGCAAATACCGCTTCGACATTCGTCTCCAGGGCGAGGGAGAAACCGTCTTTCTCGATATCTAGAGCATCGTGCGATATTTCCGGTTTGTTTTGCCAAGGGGGCGGCATGGGTCGCCCCTTTAATTCAGGGCCTTTTTTGTGAGCTTATCTGTTTTCGACCACCCTTGGCTCTCCGGTCTTTTTGGCGATGCGGAGATGGCCAGGATATTGTCGCCGGAACGCCAGATTAGACATATGCTGGCCTTCGAGGCAGCGTGGTCGCGCGCTTGCGCAAAGGTCGGGTTGTTTGATGCGGATACGGCCGAGACAGCGGCGGAGGCAATCGAAACAGCGGAAATTGACCTGGACGACATTGCCAGGGGCATGAGTCAAGACGGGGTTCCGGTTCCGCGGCTTGTAGATCAGTTGAAAGCCGTTTCCCCGGATAACGTGGTGCACAAGGGTGCAACCTCACAAGATGTGATGGACACCGCGCTGGCACTGACGTTGCGCGAAGCATCCGACCTATTATCTCAGCGCCTGGTAGCGCTTTATCGCAGTTTCGAGGACGTAGAGAAACGTTTTGGCGATGAGCCTCTTATGGGACGTACCAGGATGCAGTCGGCCACCAAGATCAAGGTACGCGATCGGGTTCAAACGTGGAGATTGCCGTTGAACGACCACTTGGCGCGGCTGTCCGAATTGCGGCCCCGCGTGGAAAAGGTTCAGATCGGAGGCGCTTCCGGCGATCGGAAAGCACTGGGTCAAAAAGCCGATAGAGTAGTTGTGGAGATTGCCGCCGCACTCAGGCTAGCCCCGACTGATAAAGCATGGCACGCGACACGCGACGGAGTGGCGGAATATGCAGGCTACCTGTCGCTTGTCTCCGGTACGCTCGGTAAATTCGGCCAGGACGTGGCATTGATGAAGCAGCAGGGCATCGAAGAAATAACGCTGTCTGGAGGAGGAGGCTCCTCGGCAATGCCGCATAAGAAAAACCCTATCGGCGCAGAGTTGCTGGTGACGTTGGCTCAGTTCAACGCTGTGCAGGTCTCAGCCATGCACCATTCGGTGGTGCATGAGCAGGAACGATCGGGCAAGGCCTGGACGCTTGAGTGGATGGTGTTGCCGCAGATGCTGATGGCAACCGCAAGGGCCATTGCTGTTGCCCATACCATCTGCAAAAGTATTGAGCATATTGGATCCATGCAAAGCTAAGTTGAGTTTCCGAGGTTTTCTCGATTGAATGAGACGTTTACGGCTCAGCCAGCATCGGGACTGTCAGACAAGTTGATCTGAGATCCCTTTTCCTCCGCATTAGCGCGGAGTCCTTTGGTCGATGCGCTGAGACCGAAGTCTGGAGCGCTGGAAGCCGGCGTTTTTCCGACTTCGATCACGATGACGGGCTGGTTGCCTCAGCGGGATTTTGCAACGCGGCGCTCGAGTTCCTGGCAAACGCAGCTCTGATCCGCTCCATCAATTGTTTTTGCGCTTCAGTGAATACGGCCTGGCTGTTGTAAACGAGATAGAGTGGCATTGATAAACTGATTTCGGGAGTTTTCACGAAACGCAGCCCGTATTGGTTCATGTCAGGCGGGAGCGCGCTCTCGAAAACGAAACCCACTCCTACGTCAGCTCGGATAGCCTTCAGAATCGGTTCCGGATGACCGAATGCCATTACGCTATTCGTTCTGAACAATCCCACTGTCCGAAGCGCTTCATCGATTAGTTCTCGGGCAATCTGACCTCGGGGAGGTGTTACGAGAGGTAAGGACGAAAGCTCTTGAAGCCCGGCCACGTCTTGGACCAGGTCGCTTTCGATAGCCGCGACCAGGTAGAGAGGCTCTCTCCAAAGCAATTCAATTTCAAGCTTGGACGTGTCCTTGTTTGGGTTGATCAGCGTCACCCCAAAATCGCATTCGCCGTTCAAGACCGCCTCAGTCGCCAAATAGGGTGTCAGGACCGACACAGAAACCTTGTGCGATGGGTTTGATCTATGATTTTCGAGTATTATATCCGGTAGCTTATAAGTCCCCACGACCATCGACGCTGCGATCTTCGTTCTCTCCAGACCGCCATTGTTGATGTCCACAAGGTCGAGAAACATCTCAGAACTGCGATGCAAGATCTCGGATGCCCAAGTATATATCCGTTTTCCGGCATGGGTCAGCTCTATGTTACGACCGACTTTCTGCACCAACTGAGCGCCAACACTTTCCTCCAGACCGCGCAGATGCGCCGTCACCGCAGGTTGAGCAATATTAAGTTGCTCCGCTGCGCGCGTTACACTGTTGAGTTGAGCGACCTTGCAGAAAACATTGAGTTTGTGGAGTGTCAAATTCCTTGAACGCAGAAAGCTGTTTGGCAGCTGCAAATCTACGTTTTGCAAAAGCGACTTAGACATACCTGCTCTTCCCCTCAACCTGCACGCTATCGAAATCGACGCTTCGAAAACGCTTTATCTGAAAGCAGGCCGACGCCGGACAACAGCTTATTCTTATCACTCAATACATAACCTGAACAATATAAATCATCGCCAAATTCATATTGGACAATCATCGTCGCAGTACACCACGATTTCGCAGATCAAGGCGCGCCGCCAGGCACGTCATATCGAGAAAAAAAGCAAAGAGATCCGCTTTTCGGCTCAGGCGACTGACTTTGAGCCTTACCAGTTAAAGGGGTTGGACATGGAGGAGAGACCCAAGGTGACCATGCATGGCTTTGGAAGAAAATTCCCGGCAGGCTGAAGCATTTGCGCAGCTGGCGTGACTTCAAGAGCTGTGTGACTGGCTCGCGGAGACCAGGCCGACCGGCCAAATGAATACTCGCTAGAAAATGCAGGAAAACGACGCGCCAAGTGGATGCGCACGTCTGCGGAATTGCCAATTCAAGCATGGCGCAAAGGGGAGAATTACATGCGAGGCGTAACGTTTCCCGGGGATCGCAAGGTTGAAATCATGACATTCGATGATCCGACTCCAGGGCCGGGAGAGGTCGTGATCGAAGTTAAGGCGTCAGGTCTGTGCGGGAGCGATCTGCACGCCTATCGGGCACCGTCAGACGATCAGGCATTTCGTGAGCTGGCCAAGGGAAAACCTTACGAGACCATGCGCGACAACGGGCCAATGATCGGAGGCCATGAACCTTCCGGTGTTGTGGTTGCGGTCGGTCCGGGAGTGAGCGAGCGTGTCGCCCGCATCGGCCAACGCGTCATGATACATCACTATTCCGGCTGTCACATATGCGACCAATGCCGGACGGGATGGCCTCAAATTTGCGAGACCATGGTTCCCGATATCTATGGTTGGACCGCACATGGCGCGCATGCCAAATACATGAAATGCGCAGCTCATACGCTGGTTACGCTCCCGGACAGCCTTTCGTTCGAAGCCGGTGCGGCGATCGCATGCGGCTCAGGCACTTCTTACTCAGCTCTTCGCAAGGTCCAGCCGAATTCGAGCCATACGGTTGCAATATTCGGCCAGGGTCCGGTCGGGTTATCCGGCACCCAGTTCGCTGCCGCAATGGGCGCACGGGTTATCGCACTCGACGTTAACGCAGAACGTCTCGAGATGGCCAATCGCTTCGGCGCCGCCGAAACGATTAACCCTGCGGATACAAATGCGGTCGAGGCGATCAGGGATCTGACACACGGCAAAGGCGCACATTTCTCGATCGAAACATCGGGGGCGCAGCAGGCGATAACCGATGCAATAAAGTGCCTTCGGCTGTGGGGAACCGCTGTGTTTGTCGGACTGGGCAGGCCGGCGTCAGTCGATTTTTCCGCCGACGTGATTTTCAGGCAGATCAATGTGGTCGGGTCTTTCACCTTCTCAACGAACATCATGGAGGAATGCGGAACGTTCTCGGTGGATCGCGGCGTCGACGTCGAGGCAATTTTCTCCAATCGCTGGACGCTCGATCAGGCCGGAAAAGCTTATGAGCTTTTGGACAAACAAGCGTCTGGAAAAGGAGTGATCGTTTTCTAGGGAACCGAATGGATCGAGACGAGAACCAAACCGAATTCGGGAGTTGTATTCGGTCGGTTCTTTGGGGGCAAAGTATCCATCAGCCATGTGCTTAAAATAAAACAGGAGGAACGCAGATGAAAAACATAATATACGGCCTTGTCGCGTCAATTGTACTGCCACATGTCGCGACGAACCATGCGATGGCGGCCGATTTGAAAATCCTTTCAAGCTGGGATCAGAGCTATGCCGCCGTCGGTGAGGTTTTGATGCCATTTATGGAGTATCTCGAAAACGAGACCACCGAAAATCTGAACTTATCCAGGTTTGGTCCCGAAACGGTACCGCCTTTCGAACAGTTCAATCCGGTCGCGCAAGGCGTATTCAATATGCTCTATACAAATGGAGGATATCACTACAACGATATTGCCGTTGGTATGTCTTTAGACGCATTAAGCGGTTCCAGCGAAGAACTTCATGACTCCGGCATTTGGGATTTCGCCGACCAAGAATACCAGAAAGTCGGACTGAAACTGATCGCCGTGTTCTATGATCGCAACGGCTTCCACATGCTCCTGAAAGAGCCTCTGGGTGAAGACGCACTGAATGGCCGTCGCATCCGGGGAACTCCACTTTATCATCCCGTGATCGAGAAACTCGGCGGCTCTCCGGTTGTTCTGCCTGGGCCGGAAATCTACCCCGCACTCGAACGTGGGGTAGTCGATGGTGCCGCATGGCCGACCGTCGGCGCGGTGAACTATCGCTGGTTCGAGGTTGCCGATTACTTCGTGCGGCCGACCTTTGGCCAAGTCAGCCATATGCTTTTGATGAATCTCGATACATGGAACAGCCTCGATGAAACAACCAAAGCTGAGATCGAGGCTGCGGCACTGGCTTATGAGAAAGAAAGCTCGACAATTTTCGATGGTCTTGCGACGACCGAAATGGAGATGCTGATCGCCGAAGGAATGGAAGCCACCGATTTCCAGCCCGAATTTGCGGCCACGCTCAAAAGCGCCTGGTTCAACGGCGTGACGGAGTTGGCGAGTACCGTCAACCCCGAAGCGATTGCCGAAATTCGGACCATGGCAAACAAAGCCAATATCTCAGACTGACCGCAGATGCAGATGGTTGCCCCTCTGGGGCAACCATCTTTCACGCTAACAACGGAGTCAGGGATGAGGGCTTTGTTCCACCGTTCGTTCAGGACGCTTTTGCGCCTTCACGACGTTACTATCAGTATCGGCTACCAACTCGGATCTATGGCACTCGCTGTTATCGTTGCGATTTTTGCCTATGAAGTCGTGATGCGATATTTCCTGGGCGCACCGACAAAATGGGCAAGCGATTCAGTCTCTTTTCTTCTGCTGATTTCCGTTTTTCTTGTCATTCCCCATGTCACCCGAATCCATGGGAACGTTTCGGTTTCTATATTTCTTGACGTGCTCGACGAACGCAAAGCCAGGATATTGCGAAGGTTCGGTTTTCTCGTCGGTGCCGGGGTTTGTCTTTGGACAGCGTATATTTTCTTTGGTGAAACCCAACGATTGTACATGCGGGGGACCGTCACGCTCACAACAATCCAGTTTCCAAAATGGATCTTATTCTCATTTGTTTTCCTGGGCATGTTGAATACCGGCCTGAGTTTTCTGCGCATGGCGTTCGGGCAAAGCTTTCAAGGCTCAAAGGGGCAGTTCCAATGATCGAGGGAATTCCAGCTGTTCTGGTTGGCGTGGGACTGCTATTGCTGGCGATGGGCAGCGGCATGCCGGTCTTCGTGGCTTTTCTCGTTGTCAATCTCGGGGCTTCGATGCTGCTGTTGGGACCGGCAGGTTTCGGCATGTTCTCGGGTAGTTTCTTCGAAACGGCGACCAGTTCCTCCCTGGTGACGATCCCGTTATTCATTCTTATGGGCGAGTTGCTTTTCAGGAGCAGAGCCGTCGAGGTTCTTTTCCAGTCGATCGATACGCTGGTTGGGCGCGTCCGCGGCCGGCAGTTTATTTTGTCCATAGTGCTCGCCACAGTCTTCAGCACATTGTCAGGGGCCGCCATGGGCGTTGCGGCAATGCTCGGTCGTTCTTTGTTGCCGGGCATGGTTTCCAGGGGGTATGACGCGCGTCTTTCTATCGGCACGATCCTCGCGGGAGCCAGCCTCGCGCCGCTGATACCGCCCAGTGTGCTGGTCATCATAATCGGCACCCTGGCCGGTGTGTCCATCGCAGGTCTCCTTATTGCCGGGATTATTCCGGGGCTGGTTTTCTCTTTGCTATTTGCGGCCTACGTGTTCATCAGAATTTGGCGCAATCCGGCACTCGCCCCTGTGGATGAGGATGCTAAAAGCCGACCCAGTCTCCTTGAGGCGGCGACGGCGCTTATAAAACTTCTGCCGTTCACAATTATTATCGCACTGGTGATGGGGCTGATCCTGATGGGCGTCGCCACACCGACCGAAGCGGGAGCAATGGGGGTGTTGGGCTCGCTGATGACCGCTGCCATTTACCGGAACCTCAGCATTCGAATGGTCGTGGAGGCGGTAGGAGAGTCAGCCAAGATCTCGGCCATGATCCTCATCATCATGGCAAGTTCCAAGCTGTTCAGCCAACTGCTTGCATTTTCGGGAGGGGCTTCGGCCCTGACGCAGTGGATCGTCGAATTGCAGGTATCGTCATGGTTCATGCTCTTCATGCTGATGCTCCTGCCATTTATACTGTGCATGTTTATCGACCAGATCGCGCTGATGCTTATCGTGATCCCGATCTACCTGCCGATCATCGACAGGTTCGAATATGATCCGATCTGGTTCTGGCTCCTGTTTTTGGTGAACATCACCGTCGGCGGCATAACCCCGCCATTCGGTTACACCCTTTTCGCCCTAAAGAGCGCCTGGAACGAAGGATCCCTGTCATCGGTGTTTGCTGCGGCCTGGCCTTTTGTCGGGTTGTTCGTGATTGGCATGGTGATTCTTGCGTTGGTTCCAGGGTTGACGACTTTTTTGCCATCAATGCTCTGATCCGATCCGGAACGAATGCCGAGATTTAAACCACGGCATGACAACCGGTTGAGATGACGGTGAAATCGTCACGCCCGGTTTGAGCTTTCTTGCGAAACATGACGGGTATGCCGGGAGACAGAAATGAAAGATGAACTCAAGAAATATCGAATGTTTATTGGTAACAGCTGGCGTGACAGCGCGTCAAAGGAAACCTTTCTGAGCTATAATCCGTATTCCGGAGAACCGTGGGCGGAAATTCCGCGTTGTGACGAACGCGATGTCAACGATGCCATCGAAGCTGCGCATTGTGCACTTTACGCCGGGGTCTGGGGTAAGATGTCTCCGACCGAGCGCGGAGCATTGATGAGAAAACTCGCCGGTCTTGTTGAACGCGACGCCGATCATCTTTCAGCGGTGGAAGTTCGCGACAACGGAAAGCTTTTGGCAGAGGTAGGTGGTCAGATCCGCTATATTCCCCAGTGGCTGTATTTTTATGGCGGGCTGGCCGACAAGATCAACGGGGCGGTGGTTCCGATCGATAAGCCGGATATGTTTGCATACACGCTTCGCGAGCCGGTGGGCGTCGTTGCGGCAATCGTACCGTGGAATTCGCCGCTCATGCTGATGATGTGGAAGCTGGCTCCGGCTTTGGCCGCAGGCTGCACGCTAGTGATCAAACCATCAGAGCACACGTCGGCTTCAGCGCTTGAATTCGCCGCCCTGGTTAAAGAGGCGGGATTCCCGGAGGGGGTGATCAATATCATTACGGGGTTTGGGCAGGATGTCGGAGATCCGTTGACCTCGCATCCGAAAATTTCAAAGGTCGCGTTCACGGGTGGCGAACTGGCAGGCCAGAAGATAATGCAGAATGCCGCTCCGACCTTCAAAAGATTAACGTTGGAACTGGGCGGAAAATCAGCGCAGATTGTCTTTCCCGATACGGATCTGGAGGCGGCTGTCGCGGGTGGAATCGCGGGAATTTTCGCGGCCACGGGACAAACCTGCATCGCGGGTTCTCGCCTGCTCGTACATGAAAGCATCTATGACGATTATCTGGAAAGATTTGTAGGGCTCGCAAAAAAAACGAGGATGGGTGATCCAATGGACCTGACAACCCAAGTCGGTCCGGTGACGACAAGGCCACAATACGAACGGATTCTCTCTTATATCGATATTGCCAAATCCGAAGGTGCGAGATGCGCCTTGGGCGGTGCTCCAGCCGAGCGTCCGGAATGCGGGAACGGTTGGTTCGTCGAGCCGACGGTTTTCGCCGATGTGGACAACAAGATGCGTATTGCACAGGAGGAAGTATTTGGTCCTGTGGTGTCGGTCATCCCATTCAAGAATGACGACGAAGCTTATCAATTGGCAAATGACACCGCCTATGGTCTGGCAGCCGGCGTTTGGACAAGCAGTATTAAACGCGCGACCGTTGCGCCCAAACGTCTGCAGGCGGGAACTGTTTGGGTAAATACATATCGTGCCGCCAGTTTCCTCATGCCGTTTGGCGGCTTAAAAACGTCGGGTCTTGGCCGCGAGAACGGGATTGAGGCCATCGATCCCTATCTTGAAACCAAATCGGTTTGGCTTTCCTATAGTACTGAGATTAGCAATCCATTCGTCATGCGCTAGGTCTCGGTCAGGAATTAATCATTTGATGTTGGCAGGCAGCCCTTCGGCAACGTTGCGCCGCTTGCCCGATACACCACCCCGACAAGCGCAATCCGCCTCGTCGGCGGACAAAAGGAGATCCGGTCAAATGGTGCAGAGTTATCTGCACCATGATCTGCGTCTCCAGCTCATGGGAGGAGCAGGAAACATGCGCTACTCTACCTTGAGGCGGTCGACGGCGTTGGCTTCGCGCAGCCAGTCGAAAAGTGCCGTAAGCTGCCGGTCGCGTTCCATGATGGTCTCGCTCCGATCACCCTCGAATGCATACCAACCCTGCCCCGTCATGAGGCCGAGATCGCCCCGCTCCACCAAGTCCCGAAGCGCCTTTCGCCCCTTGTAGTTTTCGTCACCCGTCTGCTCGTAAAGAGAATCCGTCACCGCCAGGGCGGTTTTCTTCGAAACGATCAGATCCTCCGTCAATAGCGGTCCCCAAAGGGCAAGCCGGGGCCCGAGGCTCAGGCGCACGGCAGCGTCGATATCATCGCGGCTGGCAAGACCCTCGTCGACTAGCCGGTAGACTTCGGTCAGCATCGCGAACTGGATCTTGTTAATCAGAAAGCCGGGCCGTTCGGGACAGGCCACCCCCACATGATCGATGGAATGGATAAACGCGCGCGCCCAGTCGATCAGCTCGGGCGGAGTGAAGCTGCTGTGGATGATCTCAATCACCGGGATGATGTGGCCCGGCGTGATATAGTGAATTCCGAGAACACGCTCACGACTGGAGACACCTTCGGCGATGTCGGAAATGAGAAACGAGGAGGTGTTCGAGGCCAGGACAACATCCGGCGGACACAGCCGATCCAGTTCCTCGAAGACAGCCTGCTTCGTCTCAAGCACCTCCTGCACCGCCTCATGCACCATGAAGGCGCCGGCAACCGCATCCTTCAGGGACGACACGGTGGCGACGCGGTTCACCATCGCCTCGACTTCGGTGCTGTCATCGGAAAAGCTTGCAGCGATGGGCCGCGCACGTTCGGCATAACTTTCGAGCATGGCTGCCTGACTGTCGCAGATGACCACGTCATAGCCGTGGCGCGCATAAAGCGTTGCGATCACGCACCCCATGAAACCCGCACCGACAACGCAGACGCGACCACCCGAAGGCGGCGCAGAAGCAATCCTCCCGGCCATCAGTGCACCGCCGCATACATGATGCGTTCCTCTGTGGCATCTTCGGGTGTGAATTCTTCGACGATACGCCCGGCCCGGCAAACGAGGATGCGGTCGGATATATTCATGATTTCAGGTAGGTAAGACGAGATTACCACGACGGCGATTCCTTCTTCTGCCAGCGTATTGATCAGATGGTGGATTTCCGAGATCGCCCCCACGTCGACGCCGCGCGTCGGCTCATCGAAGAAGATCACCTTCGGCTTCTGAACCAGCGACCGCGCGATCACGACCTTCTGCTGATTACCCCCAGACAGCTCGATGACGCGCGCATTGGAATTGATGGCCCTGATGTTGAGTTTCCGCGTCCATTCGGCGGCCATCTCCTTGATCTCGGAATAGTTGAGGAAGAGGCTCGAACTGACATTGGCAGCCTGTGCAGCACGATGAATGTTGTCGGCGATCGACATGCTTTCATAGAACCCCTCGACCTTTCGATCTTCGGTCACATAGACGATTCCATCCTGTACGGCCGGGCGCGGGGTCCGGTAGCGAATGGGCTTGTTCTCGAGCCTGACCTCGCCGCCATGAAAGAAGTCGCGCTTGTAGATGCCGGAGATCACCTTGGCGGCTTCGGTGCGCCCGGAGCCGATCAGGCCGAATATGCCGGTCACCTGGCCGCCATAGATCGAAAACGACGTGTTCTTGACGACCCGCGACATGGAGAGGTTCTGCACCGACAGGATTTTCCGGCCCGGCCGGCGGATCTTGTCTTCCCCGTGGCTGTGATAAAGATCGTCCGACAAGGTGCGGCCCACCATGGCCTGAACGATCTTTTCCCGGTCGAACTTGTCGACGGTATCGCTCACCACCAGTTCACCATCCCTGAGAACGGTGATCCGATCGGCGATGCTCAGCGCCTCCTCGAGGGCGTGACTGATAAAGATCACCGCGACACCCCGCTGCCTGAGGTCCTTGACCAGCGCAAAGAAATGCCGCTTTTCCTCGGGCGTGAGCGTGGCCGTGGGCTCGTCGAAAATGATCACCCGGGCGTTCTGCCGCACCGCCCTTGCGATCTCCACCATCTGCTTCTGGGCGGCGCCGAGCGTCCCGACATCGGCCCAGGGGTTCACCTGGAAGTTCAGCGATTGCATGAACTGCTGGGCGCTGATGTAGATGCCGCGAAGACGGTTGAAGAGTTTCTCCTCGCCCAGGAAGAGGTTCTGGGCGACCGTCATGCTGGGAACGAGGCTGGTTTCCTGAAACACCATGGCCACACCATGCGACAAGGCTTCGCCGGGCGTCATAAAGGTAACCGGCCGGCCGTCGAGCAGCATCATGCCCTCGGTCAGTTGGGTGACCCCCGCCATCATCTTCGTCAATGTGGACTTGCCCGCCCCGTTCTCGCCCAAGAGGGCGTGAACCTCACCGGGCATGAGCGTGAAATCGACGTTTCGGACCGCTGCAACCCCGCGATACTCCTTGGTCACGGACCGCATTTCGATCAGTTTGGATGTCTCCATGATCCTCTCCCTATATCTTCGCTCGCACGACGATATCGCCACCCCTGCACGTCATCAGCAGGCCATCGCCGGTGGGGAGGCAACTGGTGACGCCGTGACGCACTCCGTCCGCTCGGGAGTGCAGGCTCTCGACGGGATGCCCGTTGCCATCCAGACGCACCGCAATCCCCAGCGATCGCGATGGCGCCCAGGGCTTGAGTTCCCCGAGCTGCTTGAGGCTGCCGCCCTGCATGGGCTCGAGATAGGACTGCGGGTGATGCAGGGAGGGCGCGATCCAGTATTCAGGGTCGATCGTATCCACCATGCGACGACGGTATTCGTCTTCGCGCAGGACGAATTCGATAAGTTGCGTGCGCGGAGCAAAGATTGAAAGCCAAAAGTCTCCGCCCTCGCGCTCGTGTGCCATGCGTGCCGGATACCCCGGCAGTTCATCGACAACGACCCCGATTTTCCCATCCGGCGAGATCCGCAGCAGGCGATGACGCCAGCTTTCCGAAACGACGATATTGCCGTTTTCGGTCACGTGGACGCCATATGGGAAAGCGAGTTCTTGCGCCATACAGGCCGCTGCGCCACTGCCAAGGTCGATTTTCCAGACAGACCCGCTGGCGCTGTGTGTCATCAGATCGACCTTCCAGTCGCTCATTCCGTGATCCTGGCTGCCCAGACAGACGAACAGGGTATTGTCATCGGCAAAGGCAAGGGCGGAAGGGGACACGATGGGCAGATCTCCCAGTTTGGTGAACTCGCGTCCGTCATGCGCTCCGCCCCGGATGACGAGACGCCCCTCGTCAAGCCCCAGGGCCAGCATGCCCGACGGATGAGCCGCCAGACACACGATGTCGCTTGACGCCGTCCAGAGAGTATCGATGGTTTTCGATGGGCTCAGGCCCAGCAACCGGGCGCCGGACGACAGCAGGATGCCATCCGTTCCTAACGCGATATTGTCCGGAGCCGTCACGGCGGCCATTTCCTCGGCTTCATCGATGCGGGTGTTGGGACGCAATGCCCCGTCCATCGGTGGCAGGGTGATGGCGGCGCTGCCGCTGCCGCGGAAGCGGTCGAACATACGGGCAAAGAGGTTACTCACCGGACTTGCCTCCCCAGTAATGGCTGATGCCTGTCCATTCCATGTCGGCTCCGGGAATGTCGTAGACACCGATCCGGTCGTTGAAGAGCCCTCCCAGGAACAGACGTCCCTTGTGCTCCCGGATCGACGTGATCGAAGGATGCTTGATGCCGTCGCGATCCCAGAGCACGTCGAGCACCTGACCGGTCAGATCGAATTTGAAGACGCATCCTGAATTCATGTTCGGATACATCCATTCGTCGCTTGCCACGCGGTAGACCATGCGCCGGCGGAGCTGCGGCATTCGCTGGGCGAGGTCGAAGGTGGGCGATCTCATGCCGATGATGGCGCACCAGAAGGTGCCGTCGGAGGCCTTGTTGATATTGTCGGGGTAACCTGGAAGATCCGGTATCACGACTTCTCTTTGTCCCTTGCGGGGGCCGTCGAACCAGTATCGGCTGATCCGACAGCCCCAGGTCTCCGCGAAGAGGAAGGATTCGCCGTCACCCGCCATCGTGATTCCGTTTGGAAACTGCAGCTTGGGCAAAATAGTGCGCGATGACCCGTCACGCGGGTCGTAGCAAATGATGCGGCCATTGCCCCGCGATTCCAGTGCGTCGAGCACCCAGTCGTGAATCTCGTAGCGGATCGTGGCTTCCGAAAAGAAGATCCGGCCGTCCGGCGCGATGTCGAGATCGTCGGCGAGCCGCATGCGCGAGTCGTCGATGATCGAAAACATGGACCGGTTCGTCTCGTCCGAGAGCTTTACGGGCTTGCGATCCTTCGTAACCTTGTAGAGCCCCATCCCGCCGACACAGACGACAAGTTCCCGGTCCCGGTTGAACGCCATTCCCAACGGATGGCCGCCGATATGTACGTAGACCTCATGTCGTTGGTAGTCGGGCGCAAAGAACCGGATGATGTCGCCATGCCGGCTGCCGCAGTAAAGATTGTCGTCCTCGTCGAGGATGATGTCCTCGGGCCCGTCGAGCTCCCCCTTGCCGATCGGTTGCGCAGAGGCGAGCTTGTTGTTGACCTCATAGGGCGAACCGGACCCTTCGGCGGTGGGCGGGCACGGCGGCAGGGCAAAATAGGTGGGTGAGACATAAGCGCGATTGAGGATCTTGAGGCGGTTCTTCATCCACTTCACGTCTATGGCCACGGCCACGAGCAGAATGAGACCCAACACGAGGTCGCCGGCGCCGGTGCGCAAGCCCATGCGCACCAAGGCATTGGTGACCATGACCACTATGACGGTTCCGATAATCGCCTTCGCGACCGACCCGCGCCCGCCGCCCAGACTGTTACCTCCGAGGACCGCGGCAGTCAGGATAACAATCTCCAGCCCGACGCCGACGGAGCCGCCTATGCTGCCGAGTCGCGAGGCATAGAACAAGGCGGCTGCCGCTGTGAAGACCCCCGACAGGATGTAGGTCTGGGCCACGATCCACTTGACCGGCAGGCCGATATTGTAGGCGGAACGGCGCGACCCGCCGACAGCGCTCAGATGCCAGCCGAACCGCATGCGAGTCATCAATATATGGGTCAGGATCGCCACAATGACGGCAACGAACAGCGAGAGCGGCATTCCCAGGATCCGGGCTGAGCCCAGATAGTCCCACATTGGCACCGGCGTTTCCGAGTAAGAGGCATCGACACCGTAGTTCAGGGACAGCAGCTCCACTATGGCGCGTACGAGGATGAGCGTGACCAAGGTGGTCAGAAACGCGCGAAGCCCGAGGAATCCGACGAGGACTCCGTTCAACGCCCCGACGAGACCGCCAAGTGCCAGAACGGCCGGGATGACGACGATCAGCGGCATTCCCAGGGCATTGACCAGATAAAGCGCGCAGAAATTGCACAGGGCGAAGACCGATCCGACGCTGAGATCGATGCCGCCGGCTTTCAGAACCAGCGTCATACCGATGGCGACGAACAGATATTCCGCCAGGAGTTCGCCCATCGTGCCGAGGCTTCCTATCGCCAGGAAGTTCGGGATGATGAAGGAAAAGACGGCGACGGCGATGGCAAGGAACATGAACGGGATCGCATTGTCGATCCAGTTCTTCGACAGGATCTCGCCCATGACGTGGTCGGGAAACAAGCGATATCGCCAGCGCAAATAGGCTTCGCGCGCACTCATACGTATACTCCGGGGGTTTTGGCTTCGGACGATCGTCGCCAGATAGGTCGATCGCCCGTGCCTGGAGATCAGTTGCCGAGTTTGATCTGGTCAACGGTCCAGCAGGACGTCGGAGCTACCGTATCCGGTGTCAGGATCTGGTTCTCTGTATAGACGGCAAAGGGCTGCGTGCCGGGTTCCGGCTGCGTCTGCAACAACATCTGGATCGCGGAGGCAAGCACCTTGGCCTGATCGCGCGTATCGACCTTCACATACGACGAGAACGCCCCGCTTTCGACATTGGTGCAGCCGAGATCCTTGTTTCCGCCGCCAGTCGAGACAAGTTTGATTTGGTCCTGCTTGCCGGATTCCCGGATGGCCGCGGCAATTCCCACGTCCATGTTGTCCCACAGCCCGATAAAGCCGCACAAATCGTCGTGCTGCTTGATGATCGTGGAGGCGATGGAATGCGCTTTCGAGGCATCCCAATCCGCGGCCTGAGTGGCCACAAGTGTCGCATCCGGGTAATCCACCAAGGTATCTTCGACCCCGGCAACGCCGAGCTGGTTGGGCGGTGCGGTCACCGGGCCCTGAATCAGGGCAATTTTTCCGGATGTTCCAGAACCACAAAGACGGGCCGCTTCTTTCGCGGTTTCCACGCCCACGCCATACCAGTCTCCTCCGACGAAAGCATCCGAGTTGACCGGTGTCTTCATGTTCATCTGGATGACGTTGATGCCGGCGTCCATTGCGCGTCGGATAAGCTTGACGTAGGCCTGCATGTCTGCGTTCTGAATTATTATTATGTCCGGCTTCTCGTTGATAAGTTGCGAGATAGCCTGTGCGCCTGCATCGACGCTATAGTTGGCATCCCTGATCGTCAGCTCGTAGCCAAGCCTATCGGCATCCCGCTGCACTGCGGCCATCCAGCCTTGTGTCAGGTCCCATCCCATCGTGACCGGAACGAAAGCGACGGTCTTGCCCTCAAACGCCTTCTGGTACTTCAGGATCAGGCCGTCATCCGGGCGCTCCGCCGAGGCCGGCGCGACCTGACCTAGGACACCCAGCATTACGGCTGCGACCGCACCTATCCTCTTGAACATAGAAAGTTTCATGTCTTCCTCCCTAGAAATGTGGTTCTTTTTCCGGATCGCCCGTCTGGACCACCCGGAATTCTAGATGTCGCCTTGCTGCGATGTCTGTTCGTCGCGGGGGTTGAGCAGCGAGTCCACGATGATGGCCAGCAGCAAGATCAGACTCTTGATGATATTTTGAGCCGAATAATCCACGTTCATGATCGTCAGACCGTTCAACAGCAGTCCGATGAGAACCGTGCCCGAAATGACATTCCGGATACTGCCCTTGCCGCCCGCCAGACCGATCCCTCCGATCACCACGACCAGGATGATGTCGTAGATCATCGTCGAGCTGGCCAGCTTGGTGTTTACCGATGACACGGTCATCGCCATGATCAGGCCCGCGCAGAAAGCGACGAGGGATGCGAAGCTGTACATCAGGACCGTCATGGGCCGGATAGACATTCCGCTGTTGCGCGAAGCGAGCGGATTGTCACCGATCGCGTAGACGAAGGCGCCATAACGCGTCAGGCGCAAGGCCACGAACGCGAGACAGGAGATGATGAGGAACAGCAGAACCGGCATGGGAACCGCCGCGAGCGCACCGGTTCCGAGAGACGCAAACCAGCCCACATCGCCGCTGATGAAGATGTTCTCGCTCGACACAAGGGCAAAGCGTCCCAGCCCGGAAATCACGGTCGCCATCGCAAGCGTGGCGAAGATGGCCGGAATCTCGACATAGGCGATCAGGAATCCGTTGACCGCGCCGAAGGCCACCGCCAGCAGCAGACCCAAAAGAAGGGCCGTCTCCACCTGCATTCCTCCGGAGAAAAGCGTGAAGCTCCAGCCAGTCGAGAACACCATCACCGCGACCATCGTAAGGTCGATGCCGCGACCGATCACGACGACCGCCATTCCGATCGCCAGAATTCCCAGGATCGAGACGCTCTGCAAAAGAGAGAGCAAGTTCGATATCCGGAAAAACCCATCGAGAAAAATCGAAAACAGGACGAACAGAACCGCCGAGATGGCCATAACCATCTGTTCCTGATTCAGCGACAGAACGGCATTCCGGTCAAACTTCAATGTATTTTCCTCCCCATGACCCAAGCCGAATTCCCCGGGGTTGGTCCCAGCGATCCGACACAGGCCCGCCGCCTGGTGCGTGTTCCATTATGCACTGAAGGCAGCCTCACGCTGGCGAAGCGATCTGCGTTTGTCCAATATTGAGAAACGAGAAATATATAACCTTATCCTTATGAAAAGAGCAGGCGGCCGGTGTGTAGGCCGGTATTAAATTATGTCCGGACCCCCGGATTTCCTGGGTTTGCACGGAGATTTTAGGGATTTTCCGGAAATTGGAGCATCGGACGAAAACTCCACTCGATGGTGGGTCGATGCCAACCCGTTCGCGGGAAACAGCCAGAATCATAACTGAAAAGCGTAATTACGACACCGGGACTTTGTTGAATGAATTATCCGACAGGTACCTTCGCCTAAGAAGTCTGACAGGGCACAAGCTTGACATCTCCCGGTTTCGTTCAGACACGAAGCGTAGTGGAATTCGGCCATCCGGAGCCAGTGGCACGCGCCGTGCGCACCGGGCTTGGAGGCAAGCGGATTGAGGAGGATGCCGACCCTTCAGATGAAGATGGCGATATCTCTTTTTGCTTTTCCACTGATGTCGAATTTTCTCAACCGCAAGACGATCTCACAAGCAGGACATTAATACTTTATCAAAAAAAGGCTTACTGGCGACAAAGAAATAAAATTATGAACAAATCTAATTTATTACTTAGGCGATCCCTAATTCGGACGGCAACAGTGCCATGTCGCCAAATTGCCGTGCACCGAAAAGATCTGGGGTCGACTTCGTTTCTTTCGGCACATAAGCGAGACACGACATGCCCGCTCTTGCGGCGGCTTCAAAACCACTGGAGCTGTCTTCTACAACCAGGCAATGCTCAGGCAGGATACGATTTGCTTGCGCAGCGTGGAGAAACACGTCCGGGGCAGGCTTGCTTGCTCCAACTTCATGCGCCGAGAACATATTGCCTTCAAACCAAGGAAGCATACCCGTTGTCTCCAACGTTGCGCACATCTTTTCCATCAATCCATTTGAAGCAACGCAAAATTTTACTTCATGATTCTTTAGTACTTTCAGCGCCTTTTTTGCACCTTTAATTGGCTTTATTTCGCTCTTCAACGAAGCTATCAATTCCTTCGAGAACGGAACCAACCAATTTTCGGGCACTTTCAAGCCTTGTTCCGATAAATACCTTTCGACATCATGCCTGCTTTTTCCTATGAACCTGTCGCAACATTCGGAAAAGGATATGTCAGCGCCGCGTGAAAGCAGAAATCTATGAAGATGCCGATTGGAGATCGTTTCGGAATCCACAAGCACACCATCGCAATCAAATATAATAAGCTGCGGAATGCGATCTGGATGCTGCACCGCAATATGTCTCTTACCTGGAATCATAGCCACATAGAGCCTTTCAAAGATATTAGCGTCGTCAACGATCAGAGAACTAACTAAATCTATAGTGCCCCTGAGCACGCACTCAGCAACCGGCTCCAGCGCCGAACCATCAACTTAACTGGAATCTGAAGCAGTTGTGACGACGTTCACAGTGTAAGCCGTAAGGACGCCACCATAAGCGTTTCCTTCTGGAATTACGGGACGTGGTATGGTTAGCCTAACTTGCTGCACCAAATTTAAAAAAATCTCTCCATCTATTCTTCGCTCTCTGGAATGAGATGTTTTTAGCAATAAGCTACGATCAACTGGGAGGTGAGAGGGAAGTTTGTGCATTACGCTTAAGATAGAATTGAATTAACGGAAGCACTCAACTAGAGACGCGATGAATAGGTTCTTACCTGACCAGTGCTCCAATCCCCAAGTAGGAACCACAGGATCATGGAGTTCTCCATCTAGTATCACGGTTCCGGGCTGGAGATGACTGGGATAATACAGCGCATTCGGAACATTGATTCTGATCGCAAAGCGAGGCTGATCCTCATAGTAATGTCTACGCCAAACCTCCAAATTTTCGCGGGAGTCCGCAAGGGTCAGAACCAATACAAGTCCAGGAACTCTGTTCGAACCATCCATTTACCGCCTATATGCAGGCATTATCCATCGGTTTCTCAGGTCTAGAGAAGTCCAGTGCGATCCCCTTGGTAGGATCAAAAATCCAGCTTCAGTGGGTTGAACTCCGAGCTCTGATCAACACTCATGCGCTAATCGGAGCCAATATGGATATTACCAGCGGTGGCTTTCCTGAAAGTAGCAAGCAGCAGATCATCGCCGAACTGCTGTGCATAACGGGCATCCGCATCAACGCTGCTGTCGAACTCGCTGGCCGGCCCGCCCCGAACTCTCGCCGGAAAGCGTAATGCTCAAACAGGAACCGGACGACAAGGACTGAAAGACCTAGTGCAGCACCCGCCGCACGCCCGACTGCACCTTGAGGAGCGCCGGCAGGTAGATGGCGACGAGGTCGTCCAGGCTCGCCTGCGCGGCGGCCATGCCCGTGTTGAGCGCCGCCACCACCCGGTCGCGGCTATCGTAGACCGGCACGGCGAGCGACCTGAGGCCGATCTCCACTTCCTGATCGATGACGGCAAAGCCTTGCGTGCGCGTTTCACCGATACGGTTCATGATCTCGTCCGGATCGGTCAGGCTCAGCGCCGTGCGCGGGGTCAGGTCCGAGCGCTCCACGAGTGCCCGGGCCTCTTCTTCCGGCAGCGCCGCCAGCAGCACGCGGCCCATCGACGTGCAATGCGCGGGCAGCCGTGAGCCGGGCGTCAGTCCGATGGACATCACCCGTTTCTGCGCGGCCCGCGCCAGATAGACGATTTCCGTGCCGTCGAGGATCGATACCGAGCAGGACTGGCAGATCTGCTCGGTAAGCTGGTCGAGCCACGGCTGCACCACCTGCGGCAGCGGCAGCGAGGCGAGCGCCCCGAGACCCAGCCGGAGCGCGCGTGGCGTCAACGTGAAGAACTTGCCGTCGTAGTCCGCATACCCCTCGTGATGAAGGGTGAGCAGGCAGCGGCGCGCGGTCGCCCGGTCCAGCCCCGTGGCGTCGGCGACATCGGATATCGACAGACGGGGGGTGTCGGCCCCGAAACACTCGATCACCCTCAGTCCCTTGGCGAGCGAAGCGATGTGATCCGTCGGTTTGTTCAACATGCGCACAAAATTCAGTTCTATTTGAACAAATGTCAACATGCGAACAAATTGACTGGCCGAACCGAAGCAGCGGGCCTAGACAATCCTCAACCGAGGAGGTTTCCATGGATAAGACAATAACGTCCCTTACGGCTGCGGTCGCGGACATAAAGGACGGTTCCCGACTGATGATCGGCGGCTTCGGCGGCTCCGGCGCGCCGATCGAGTTGATCCACGCCCTGATCGACCGTTTCCGCGAAACCGGCAGCCCCAGGGACCTGACGGTGATCAATAACAATGCGGGCAACGGCGGCATCGGCATCGCCGCGATGATCAAGGCCGGCATGGTCCGCAAGATGATCTGCTCCTTCCCGCGCTCGTCGAATGCGGAAGCCTTCAACGAAAAATATCTGGCCGGTGAAATCGAGCTGGAGCTCGTTCCCCAAGGCACACTCGCGGAACGCATCCGCGCAGCCGGTGCCGGCATCCCCGCCTTCTACACGCCGAGCTCCTTCGGCACCGAGCTGGCGGAAGGCAAGCCCACGGAAGAATTCGACGGCAAGATGTATGTGCGCGAACGCTGGCTGAAAGCCGACTTTGCGATCATCAAGGCGCAGGTCGGCGACACGCTCGGCAACCTCACCTACCGGTGTGCGGGCCGCAACTTCAGCCCTTTGATGGCCATGGCCGCGGACCGCACCATCGTCCAGGTCAGCCATCTGGTCGCACCCGGCGGCATCGACCCCGAAACCGTCGTCACGCCCGGCATCTTCGTCGACGGACTGGTCGCAGTTCCGGAACCTGAACAGGAAGAAGTGCTCGTCCGCGCGGGAGTGGTTTACTGATGGCCTATACGAAACTCACCAACGCCCAGATCGCCTGGCGCGCCGCCCAGGACATCGAGGACGGCGCCTATGTCAACCTCGGCATCGGCTTTCCCGAAATGATCGCCAAGTTCCAGCCCGAAGGCCGGGACGTGATCTATCACACCGAAAACGGCGTGCTCGGGTTCGGCGGAGCTCCGAAAGAGGGCGAAGAGGACTGGGACCTGATCAATGCCGGCAAGAAGGCGATCACGCTGAAACCGGGTGCCTCCTTCTTTCACCATGCCGACAGCTTCTCCATGGTGCGCGGCGGCCATCTCGACCTTGCGGTCCTCGGCGCTTACCAGGTGGCCCAGAACGGCGATCTGGCGAACTGGCGTGTCGGCTCGAAGGGCGTGCCCGCCGTCGGCGGCGCGATGGACCTCGTCCACGGCGCCAAGCGGGTCGCGGTCGTCACCGACCACGTCACCAAGGACGGCAAGCCGAAGCTGGTCGAAACCTGCACCTTCCCGCTCACCGGCGTCGGCTGCGTCACCCGCGTCTACACCTCCCTTGCCGTGGTCGACATCGTCGACGGTCATTTCGTCCTGCGCGAAAAGCTTCCCGGAATGACACTGGAGGAATTGCAGGACGTGACCGGAGCACCGCTGCATCTCGAGGGCGACCCCGCCGACCTGACCGTACCCGCTCTGGACTGAGGAAAGACCTGTGCAAGACGTATTTATCTGCGACTACATCCGCACACCCATCGGCCGCTTCGGCGGTGCCCTCGCCCCGGTGCGCACCGACGACCTCGGCGCGATCCCCCTCAAGGCGCTCGCGGCCCGCAACCCGGGCCTGGATCTCGCGGCGATCGACGAGGTGATCTTCGGCTGTGCCAACCAGGCGGGCGAAGACAACCGCAACGTGGCGCGCATGTCTCTTCTGCTCGCCGGCTACCCGGAAACGGTGCCGGGCACCACGATGAACCGCCTGTGCGGCTCGGGCATGGATGCCGTCATCACCGCCGCCCGTGCGATCAAGGCCGGCGAGGCCGAACTGATCGTCGCCGGAGGCGTCGAGAGCATGTCGCGCGCGCCGTTTGTCATGCCCAAGGCCGAAAGTGCCTTTTCCCGCACCAGCGAAATCCACGACACCACCATCGGCTGGCGCTTCGTCAACCCGCTGATGAAAGCCCAATACGGCGTCGACAGCATGCCGGAAACCGGCGAAAACGTCGCCGAGGATTTCAACGTTTCCCGGACCGATCAGGACGCCTTCGCCTTTCGCTCCCAGCAGAAAGCCAAGGCCGCGATGGACAATGGCAGGCTCGCCCGCGAAATCACGCCCGTCTCGATCCCGAGGCGCAAGGGCGACCCCGTCATCATCGATATCGACGAGCACCCGCGCCCGGAAACGACGCTCGAAGGTTTCGCCAAGCTGCGCGCACCCTTCCGGGACGGCGGCTCGGTTACGGCCGGCAATGCCTCCGGCGTCAATGACGGCGCGGCGGCCCTGATCGTGGCCTCCGGCGAAGCGGCAGCAAAATACGGCCTCAAGCCGATTGTCCAGGTGCTCGGCGGCGCGACCGCCGGCGTGGCGCCCCGGATCATGGGCTTCGGTCCGGCGATCGCCTCCAAAAAGCTCATGGCGCGGCTCGGCCTGGCGCAGGCGGACTTCGACGTGATCGAACTGAACGAGGCTTTCGCTTCCCAAGGGCTTGCCACCTTGCGCGATCTCGGCATCGCCGACGACGATCCGCGGGTGAACCCCAATGGCGGCGCCATCGCCCTCGGCCACCCGCTCGGCATGTCCGGCGCCCGGATCACCGGCACGGCGGCTCTGGAACTGTCGGAGAAAAACGGCCGTTATGCCCTCTCGACCATGTGCATCGGAGTTGGCCAAGGAATTGCAATTGCACTGGGAGCTTGCAACTAGTTTCGTGAACCTGAGCTGCACGTCTTTCAAAACACGAACCAAGACTAGATGATGGATTTATTAAAATTGATCCAAGGTCGATCTGATATCATATTGAAAGGTGCAGGTATATTTTTGACCTTTTCCACTACATCTATCATTTCTGGAGGCATATGGAGAAAGTTTATTTACGTCGGCGATGGGGCACATGAGGTATGTTTTGGAAAAGCACCCAAGACTATACTCAGCTCTCGAATTGCATCGGCATCATGTGCCGGTCCGCCAAAACAATTGAGCCTGAGAGGAGGTCACATGAAAGGGACATCAACATGGCTTTTTGAGCATCATAGACCTACTCGGAAGAGAACGTAGTCGATGAGTTGCGTTCGGGTGGTAGGTTTCCGTTTGCCGAACTTACGCGGTGAACCGGCTTGACCCAACGAACAAACGTTACAGATCCCGTCGGCCCGGTCAGGCCGCTTTGGAACAGCGGATCAGAGAGATTTGTCAGAGGCATATCCGGTTCGGATAGCAATGCTTGGATGTATTGCTGTGCCGAGAGTGCTGGATGATCAGTCAGAAGAAAACCCGTCAGATCTACAACGAGTTGGGCCTCCAATGAGGAACAAGTTTCTGGAGCGCCGGATGAAAGCAACGCTTCAGGAAGATCGCCAATCGGCCGTCGGGCCGAATGACGTTGGGCTATGGACTTCATGCATGACCAGCACGCAACTGATCGAAAATCCGCGTTTTGACCGTGTTCGATACGTTCTCTCGCTATGTGCCGGGGCTTGATCCACGGCCAAGTGATCGGGGAGAGGATGTTGCGAGAACCCTGAGCAGGGTGTGTTCTCGATTTCACGCAGTCGCCGACTCTAATCTTCCAAATCCCCGATTGAGCTAACGATGTTCCAGAGCATTCACAATTAACAGGAGCGACATGGAAAACTGGGCAAGAAATTGAAGTCGGTTGATTCTTTGAAACACAAAAGACGCCTCGCAGGGCCGATAGAAATAAGACACCTGCGCCACGCTGTGGCGGTCGAAAGTCATGGAAGTTTCAGAAAAGCCGCACTCGCGCTCAGAGTGAAGCAATCGACACTCAGTCGGACCATTTCTCAGATGGAAGCTCGTCTGGGTCTGATCCTTTTCGAACGAACGAGTGGCGGTGCGCGCTTAACAGAGGCGGGTGCCGAGATCGTGAAGACTTCCCGCTATCTCATCCAGTCATTGGACCAAATGACACTAAACGCCCAGGAGCTAAGCCGAGGCAATACGGGACAGTTTCGTCTTGGATTTTATACGTCCCTCTCGATGGGCAAATTACGCGCAAGGCTCACAGAATTTGCAACAAGGTTCCCCAATATGGAGATCCTCACGATTGAAGCTTCGCGCTCGCGTCTTTTGTCTGATCTTGCTGGCGGTTTCCTGGATATAGCCATAGTCACTGGCGATCCTTCTCCTGGAGAAGTTGGCGCAAAGTCTCTTTGGACAGAACGTATTATGGTCCTCATGCCCAGCACGCATCCGCTAGCTCAAAACAAAGTCCTCCATTGGACCGACCTGAAAGACGAAACTTTCCTTATTAGCGATCATGATCCAGGTCCTGAATTGCGAGATGTCCTTGTTTCCAAGCTTGCGCTGCTCGGCGGACAACCAAAGTTGGTTGCCCACAATGTCAGCCAGGAAAATATCAAAGGTCTGGTCTCAGCCGGTTTCGGCATAAGCCTCATTCTCGAAGCAAGCCTGGGGTCCAGTTTTCCCGGCGTTTCGTTTCTCGAAGTCCGTGACGGGACTGGCGCAAACCGCATCAGCTTTTCCGCGCGTTGGCGTAGCGACAACAACAATCCGGCTTTGAGCAACTTCATTGCTCTCCTGGAAGAACGCTATCCCTCACCTGCCGGCCGTGACTAAGAATCCGACGCGCCTTCGCAAACCCACGATCCGTCGCAATAAACCGTTCCAGCATCGGAACGATCAGCCTAGAAGGATCCTCGACGGTCTGCCCGCTCTGCCGACCGAGAATCTCGGCATAGTCCACCAGATCCCGATGCAGCTTCGCCGGCAGTTCCACACTCACCTTGACCGGCTTGTCGTCCGGTAACGGCCCCAGCTTCAGTCTCACCATGGTCATCCTCCGTAAGGTTCGAGCACCAAATCACGGGTGACGATCACCCTCACCGGGAACCCCGGCCGGATCGTCAGCGTGGGCGCGACCTGCAACTGGCGCTGAACGATCTGCTGCCCGGCATCATCGATCGTGTCCTGGGCACCTTCACGGACCGCCTGAACCAGGCGGTCGTCGTCACTTGCTGCGAGTTCCGCACCGACGCTAAGCAGCGTCGACAGCCCGGCCGCCTTGGCGAGATCCCACCAGTGGTAATCCACACCGTCTTCCAGACCGGCATAGCCACTTGGGTCCGCTCCCGGCTGGCGTTCGAGCACGATGGAGCGGCCGTTCGGGAGGATCAGCCGGTTCCAGACGAGCAGCACACGGCGCTGACCGAACCCGACATCGTTGGAATATTCGCCGACGATGCGCGTGCCTTGAGGGACCAGGAGCAGTCTTCCGGTTGGACTGTCATAGACATGCTGCGTGACTTGGGCGGTGATCTGCCCGGGCAGGTCGGAGCGGATCCCGGTGATGAGTGCAGCGGGAATGACGGACCCGGCCTGCAGCACATAGGGCGATGCCGGTGCCGTAACGCGATCGGATGCCGTGGTCCGTCGGTCCACGGACGCATTCAAAAACGCAAGATTGCTGTCTTGTGCCGAAACTCCACCTGAAACACTGCCGCCGATCGACGGCACTGTACCCAGCCTTGCTCCGCCCGATGCCGCCTGTCCCGTCTGGAAGAAGACCCGGCTGGTGCGGGCAGCCTCTACCTCGGCAAGACGGCGCTGTTCCTGTTCATCGAGCGTGGGCGTTTGGATCGCTGGAGGCACGACCGGCTGACCGCGTTCCTGCGCCTTGAGGATCGGCCGGCCTAGATCTCCCGGCAAGGGCGGTCCTAGAACCGGGCCGGCATAGTCGCTCGGCAGGGTACTCAATCCGTCAGCGGTGTTGCGGTTTTCCGTCGAAAACAGTTCCTCGCTGCCGCCCCTCCTGTCCGGTGCCTGGAGCGCGTAGATCAAAGCCCCTCCGATGCCGAGCAAGGCAACGAACCCGACCCCTGCCAGCACCTTGCGCGAGAGACGCGTCACCCGCGGCGGATCCACTCGCAAACGCATTGCCGCCCTGACGTCAGCGTTCGGGTGAGGATCGTCGTCTTCCCTATTCTGCTGCGGACTGCTCATGCCCCCTCACCTCCATCGCCGATCGTTGGTTGCTCTGAAGGCTCACCAGCACCATGTCCCTTTGTCAGGTCATGGCGTTTTCCATCGGTCCGAACAATCCTGACCGTCTGCTGGTGCTTGCCGCTGCCAAACCGGAGTTCCGCAGCCCCAAATATCCGGTCGACGATCAGGATATTCCTGTAAACGCGGCTGTTGACGATTTCCGGGTTTCCGTCGGGCCCGAGAACGAAGACCGGCGGCATCTCCCCCTGGACGATTCCACCCGGAAATTCGACATAGACCCGCCTGCCATCGTCATAGATGGAGACCGGGCGCCAGGGCGGAGTGTCGCCGGTGAGCGCATATCGATAGTTCCGTGCCGCGAGCGCCGGAATGCGAGGCGTTGTCGGGACGACGGGACGCTGTGAAAACGAAGACTGCGGATAGTTCCAGGCGACCGCGGGCATATAGAAACCCTCGCCTGAGCGCAGCTCGATCCTGTAAACCCGCCGGTCGGTGGTGACGACTAGATTGGTCTCTATGTCCGGGCGCGCCGGTTTGACGAGGATGTGGACCTGCGGCTCTTCGCCGGAGCCGCTGGTGGTATCGCCGATGATCCAGCGGGCCGTATCGCCGGCCGCGACCGGGCCGGCGCCAGTCAGGGCTTCGCCCGGTTCCAGCGCAATGTCAGTGATCTTTCCGGGAGTCGTATAGACCTGATAGAGCGCCCCTTCCGACCAGGGATAGATCTGGATGGCATTGTAGTAGCCTTCGCGGCGCGGCTCGATGCGCGCAGCCGCATTGGCATTCTCGATCCTGCCGGCTGACGTTGTTGCCGCGTCGCCTCCTTTTGCCGGGGTCCAGGCCGGAGGCACATGAAGAGGCTTGGGCCGATCGTCGCTCGCAGTTTTTGGTACCGCCGGCAGGGGCGGCACGCTGGCATCGTAGCTGATCTGCGGAGGCTTGTAGGTGGCACAGCTCGCCAACGCGGTTGCACAAAGAAGGACTGCCGCACTTGCGGAGAACCGGAATGCCGGAAGCGCGGGTTTACGCAAAGCCGTCTTCATTGCCCCATCTCCCGCGACCAGTTGATGGCGTTGACATAGATGCCGAGCGGATTGGCCCGCAGCCGTGCTGCATCGCGGGGCGGCTGGATGACGATGGTCAGGATCGCGGTCCAGCGCTCTGTCGCGGATAACTGTCCGTTCTCATAGTGCCGCTCTGTCCAGGCGACGCGGAAGCTTCCCGGCGAGGCCCGGATGACACTGGAAACCTCGACCGCGATCTGCTGCCTGCCGACCCGGGCGAAGGGATCGTTTGACCGCGCATAGTCGTTGAGCGCGAGCGCCCCGCGGTCGGTGGTGAACTCATAGGCCCGGAGCCAGTTCTGCCGGACGATGATGGCATCGGCCGGAATGCTGCGGACCTTCTCGATGAACCGCGCCAGATGAAACGCGATCTGTGGATCGGACGGTTCATAATCGGCGGTGGCGGCCGCTACAACTTGCGCCTCACCAAGCTTGTCCACCTGCACCACCCAGGGCACGACGGAGCCGTCGACGGTCTGCCAGATGAGTGCCGCGGCAAAACCACCGGAGAGGATGAGAGAGCCGAAGGCCATCAGCCGCCAGTTCTTTGCCTGAACGCGAGCCGAGCCGATGCGCTCGTCCCAGACCTGGGCGGCCTTCTGGTAGGGCGTTACGGGCTCTGGGGATTTGCCGTAGTGAACGGTAGATCGTTTGAAGAGGCTCATGAGCGGTCGCCTGTCTGAAGATTGATGGAAGCACCGCCCCCGTGACTATCGCCCGAACGGACGGCATGAGCGGCTGCGGAAACACCGTGGGAAAGTTGCTGGGAACGCTTCATGCGTTTTGCCCAGGCCGGCGGGCCATCGGCGGCGGCAGGTACTGCGGGTGCTGGAGACGCAGACGAGGCGTCTGAACTATCTGTGTTGCCAACCGTGCCGCCCGTTGCCTCGAAGGCCGTCCGGGCTCCGGATTGATGGCTCGCCTGAAAACTTTCCGCTGCCTTTGACTGCAGTCTTTTGAGCGGCGATGCTGCGGCTCGCGCTCCAGCACTTGCCACAGCACTGATGCCGGAGGCGACACCACTTGTGCCTGATTGCCCGGCCGATCCGAGTCCGTAGGCTGTTGACGCTCCACCCGCGATGGCAGCACCGCCGCGTGCGGCCGCCGCGGTCCTGGACAAGGCGAGCGCGCCTCCACGAGCTGCCAATCCAGCAGCCCCTACTCCGGCGACAGCAGCACCGCCAACCGCAAGGCCGGTGCCGACAGCGGATCCTGCACCCAGCTGCGGTCCGCCGGAGACGAGACCGTTCGCGATGCCTGGACCGAAGATCCCGAGGCCGAGCAGGGACAAAGCCGCAAGCACCACGGCCATCGCCTCGTCGATGGTCGGCGTGATACTGCCGAAACCGGCAGTGAATTGCGCGAACAGCGTCGAGCCAATGCCGATGATGACGGCCAGCACCAGCACCTTGATGCCGGAAGAGATGACATTGCCGAGCACGCGTTCGGCCAGAAAGGCTGTCTTGCCGAACAGCCCAAAGGGAATGAGCACAAAACCTGCCAGGGTCGTCAGCTTGAACTCGATCAGGGTGACGAAGAGCTGGATGGAAAGGATGAAGAAGGCCAGGATGACGAGCGCCCAGGCGAAGAGCAGGCAGGCGATCTGAATGAAGTTCTCGAAAAAGGCGACCCAGCCCATCAGGTCGGAAATCGACTCCAGCAGCGGCCTTCCGGCATCGAGACCCACCTGCGCCACCTTGCCCGGGCGCACCAGATCGGCGGCGGAAAATCCGGTGCCGGAGGCCATCAGGCCGAGCCCGGCAAAGCTCTCGAAGACGATCCGTGCGAGATTGTTCCAGTTGCCGATCAGATAAGCGAAGATGCCGACAAACAGCGTCTTCTTCACAAGACGGGCAATGATGTCGTCCTCGGCGCCCCAGGACCAGAAGAGCGCGGCCAGCGTCACATCGATGACGATGAGCGTTGTCGCGATAAAGGCGACCTCACCACCGAGCAGACCGAAGCCGCTGTCGATGTAGCTGGTGAAGACCCCGAGGAAGTTGTCGATGACACCCGTGCCGCCCATGGATCAACGTCCCTCGCCGGTTCGAGGACCCCGACCGAGAAACCGGTCCCGGCTCTGCTGCCAGGTTGCCAGACAGTCTTGGTCATCGACCGCAGCTCTGCCCATCTGCTGACAGCGGCGCAGATCGGCACGCACAGTATCGTCGGAAGGCTGTGTAGCCGGCGCAGTCAGCTTGGGCGCCGGATCGTCCTTGCGGGACATCTCGATCAGGCTCGCGGTGATGGCGATTGCAACAAAAACGATTGCTGCCAACCGGGCCAGCATCCTGCCGTCCATGGAAAATTCCTCCCGAAAGATCAGTTATTGAACATGCGCGCGTTGCCGGGCTGGTAGCCGGAGCCCGGCGACAGGAAGCGCTGGCGTTGGATGCGGCCTTGTTCGGCCGCGGCCGTTCGTTCCGCTTCACTCAAGGCGATCGCCCGGCCATTGGCAGCGACGACTGCGGTGAGGTCGGAAAGCTGCTGCGCCTGGAGCGCGAGGAGCTGGTTGCCGGCCTGGGCTGTCTGAAGTGCTCCGGTCGCCCCCTGGCTCTGTCCGATCAGCGCGGACATCTGCGCGCGGTTGGTCTCGATATTGCCGACGACGCCGGCCTGCACGCGCAGGGCGTCCTGAAGGCCGCCGACCGTGTTCTGCCAGCGGCTACGCGCACCGGCGACCAGCTGCTGTTCGCTCGCGCTCAGATCGATATTGCCGTATTGCTGCTGGAACAGCTGATCGATCTGCTGGACGTCGAAAGCGATGTTCTGAGCCTCCTCAAGAAGCTGCTGCGTCCTCTGCACGGATTGCTGGAGCTGCTGCAAAGCCGAATAAGGAAGGCTGGCCAGATTGCGAGCCTGGTTGATCAGCATCTGCGCTTCGTTCTGAAGCTGGACGATCTGGTTGTTGATCTGCTCCAGCGTCCGTGCCGCCGTCAGCACATTCTGGGCATAGTTCGACGGATCGAACACGACACGCCAGGCAAAAGCCGGCGGGGCGAACGTGACAGAGCTGAGAAATGGCGCACTCAGAATTGCGGCAGCAGCGACAACGGCACGGGATCGGCGGAACGTCATGAGGAGGTCTCCAGGTTGGTGAGGTCGGGGATCAGATCGGCCGCCCACGGAAGACCGCGGTGCCGCAGCCAGGCATCGAGGAAACCTTCACGGCTGTTAGCCGCGAGAATGCCGGCAATGACTGTCTGATCGGTCTTCGAGGCGGTCGCGCAAAGGGCCAGCGCGACTTCGGACAAGCCCAGTTCAAAGAGCCGGTTGCCGCGCCGGGACTGACAGTAATAGTCGCGCTTGGGTGTCGCCCGCGCGAGGATCTCAATCTGGCGGTCGTTGAGACCGAAACGGCGATAGGTTCCGGCAATCTGCGGCTCGATTGCGCGTTCGTTCGGCAGCAGGAGCCGTGTCGGGCAGCTCTCGATAATGGCTGGCGCAATAGCAGAGCCGTCGATGTCGGACAGAGACTGCGTGGCAAAGACGACGGAGGCGTTCTTCTTGCGAAGGGTCTTCAGCCATTCCCGGAGCTGACCCGCAAAACCCTGGTCGTCGAGCGCCAGCCAGCCTTCATCGATGATGATCAGGGTGGGCGATCCGTCTAGCCGATCCTCGATCCGGTGGAACAGATAGGCGAGCACGGCGGGTGCCGCACCGGTCCCGATCAGCCCCTCGGTCTCGAAGGCCTGAACGCTGCTTGAGCCCAGGTTCTCGCCTTCCGCATCGAGCAGCCGGCCATGGGCCCCGCCGATGCAATAGGGACGCATGGCCTGTTTGAGATCGTTGGACTGGAGCAGTACGGAAAGTCCGGTGAGCGTTCGCTCGCCTACCGGCGCGGAGGCAAGCGACGTCAGCGCCGTCCAGATATGCTCCTTGACGTCCGGGTTGACGGTGACGCCTTCGCGCATGAGGATGGCAGCGATCCAGTCGGCGGACCAGGAGCGCTCGGCGGCGGCATCGATCCGGGCAAGAGGCTGCAGCGATACGTCTCGGCCTTCGGTGAGGCCGCCGCCGAGATCATGCCAGTCACCGCCCATGGCGAGGCTCGCTGCACGGATCGATCCCCCGAAATCGAAGGCGAATACCCGGGAGTTCCTATAACGCCGGAACTGCAGTGCCATCAGCGCCAAGAGGACGGACTTGCCCGCCCCTGTCGGGCCGACGACCAGCGTATGGCCGACATCGCCGACATGAAGGGAAAACCGGAACGGGGTCGAGCCTTCCGTCTTGCCGTAGAGCAAGGGAGGAGACGAAAGATGCTCGTCCCGCTCCGGCCCCGCCCACACCGCACTTGAGGGGATCATGTGGGCGAGATTGAGAGTTGAGATCGGTGGCTGGCGGACATTGGCATAGACGTGCCCCGGCAGGCTGCCCAGCCAAGCGTCGACTGCGTTGATAGTCTCCGGCAGACACGTGAAATCTCGGCCCTGCATGACCTTATCCACGAGCCGCAGCTTCTCGTCGGCGATTTTGCTGTCCGTATCCCAGACCGTGACGGTCGCCGTGACATAAGCGATGCCGGCATGGTCCGCGCCGAGTTCCTGCAGTGCCAGGTCGGCATCAGCCGCCTTGTTCGCGGCGTCGGTGTCGACGAGTGCCGACTGCTCGTTGGTCATCACCTCCTTCAGGATCGCGGCGATGGATTTGCGCTTGGCAAACCACTGGCGCCGGATCCGGGTCAGGAGTTTTGTTGCGTCCGTCTTGTCCAACAAAATCGCGCGGGTTGACCAGCGATAGGGAAAGGCCAGCCGGTTGAGGTCGTCAAGCAGACCGGGCGTGGTCGCCGTCGGAAACCCGGAAATCGTCAGGACCCGCAGATGCTTGTCTCCGAGCCTTGGCTCCAGGCCGCCGGCAAGCGGCTGATCCGCAAGCAGTGCATCCAGATAGACCGGTGTCTCCGGCACGCGAACAGTGTGCCGGTTGGTCGAGACCGCCGAATGCAAATAGGTCAGCGTCCCGGCGTCATCGAGCCAGACGCATTCGGGCATGAAAGCGTCGATCAGCTGAAGGATCCGGTCGGTACGGTCGATGAAACCGGTAAGCACCTCCTGCGGGTTGATGTCATTCGTCTCCCTGCCTTCGAACAACCAACGTTCCGTGCGAGCGGCCTCTTCGGCTGGCGGCAGATAGGTGAAGGTCAGAAAATAGCTCGACTCGAAATGCGCACCGGCTTCTTCAAAACTTGCCTTGCGCTCCGCGTCGACCAGTGCGGAGGCCACATCCGGAAAGCTGCTGTCAGGGTAGTGATTGGCAGCATGACGCTGTGCCTCGACAAAGATGGCCCATCCGGACCCGAGACGGCGGAAGGCATTGTTGAGACGGCCGGTAACCGCGACGAGTTCGGCAGGAACGGCGCTGTCGAGATCCGGTCCACGGAAACGGGTTGTTCGCTGGAAGCTGCCGTCCTTGTTAAGCACCACGCCCTTCTCGACCAGCGCTGTCCAGGGCAGATAGTCGGCAAGGCGGCAGTTACGCGTGCGGTATTCGGCGAGGTTCATCATCGGCAGGGCCTCCGCTCACACGCTCAGATGTGCGGGAAAGCGCAGATGCCGGCGACCGACCTCGGCGAAGAGCGGATCGTGCTTTGCGGCCCAGACCGCGGCCAGATGCCCAATCAGCCAGATGGCAAGCCCAACGAGCCAGAGGCGCAGACCGAGACCGACGGCCCCTGCCAAAGTGCCGTTCAGGATCGCGATTGCCCGAGGCGCGCCTCCGAGCAGGATCGGCTCGCTCAAGGACCGGTGCACCGCCACCGTGAAACCCGGCACCTGATCACGATGTTCGAAGGTCTCCGCCATCAGACAAGCGCCCCGCCACCGAAGGAGAAGAACGACAGGAAGAAGGAACTGGCGGCGAAGGCAATCGACAGGCCGAAGACGATCTGGATCAGGCGGCGGAAGCCGCCGGACGTATCGCCGAAGGCCAGCGACAGGCCCGTCACGATGATGACGATCACCGCGACGATCTTGGCGACCGGGCCCTCTATGGATTCCAGGATCGACTGCAGTGGCGCTTCCCAGGGCATGGAGGATCCGGCAGCGTGGGCGGCAGGAACCGCGAGCAGGCTGATATGAAGCACAGCGACGGCAGTCGCGATAGGACGACGTGTACGAAGGATGGTCCGGATCATGGATGATCTCCTGAATGGGAGGAAGTTGTGGGAACGGCCGGGGAAACGCGGTAGTCGCCGTCGGGACCAAAGCCCTCGACGCGGGCGAGCTCCACGAGACGCCGCTGCGAACCGCGGCCTGCTAGGACGGCAATGAGGTCGATCGTCTCCGCGATCAGGGCACGTGGAACGGTGACGACGGCTTCCTGGATGAGTTGCTCGAGCCGGAGCAGGGCCCCGATGGCGGAACCGGCGTGGATCGTGCCGATGCCGCCGGGATGTCCGGTTCCCCAGGCCTTCAGGAGGTCCAGGGCCTCAGGTCCGCGCACCTCGCCGATCGGGATGCGATCAGGGCGGAGGCGGAGGGACGATCTGACGAGATCGGACAGCGAGGCGATGCCGTCCTTGGTGCGCATGGCAACGAGATTAGGGGCCGCACACTGAAGCTCGCAGGTGTCCTCGATGAGGATCACACGGTCGGAAGTTTTGGCGACTTCGGCCAGAAGCGCGTTGGTCAGCGTGGTCTTGCCGGTGCTGGTTCCGCCGGCGACGAGAATGTTTGCGCGTGTCGCGACGCCCGAGCGGAGTGTCTCGGCCTGTGCCGGCGTCATGATCCTGGCGGCAACGTAGTCCTCAAGGGTAAAAACAGCGACGGCGGGCTTGCGGATGGCGAAGGTGGGTGCGGCAACGACAGGAGGAAGAAGGCCCTCGAACCGTTCTCCCGTCTCGGGGAGTTCGGCCGAAACACGCGGCGCAGCGTGGTGCACCTCAACGCCGACATGGTGCGCGACCAGGCGCACGATGCGTTCGCCGTCGGCCGGTGACAACCACTCTTCGGTTCCGGTGAGACCTTCGGAGAGGCGGTCAATCCAGACACGCCCGTCCGGGTTCAGCATCACCTCGATTACGGCAGGATCTTCCAGAAGACGGGTGATCGCGGACCCGAGCGCCGTGCGGAGCATACGTGCGCCGCGTGCCTGGCCTTCCGGATTTTGATGTGATGGTGCCATGGGATCCCCGTTGATGCCGGGGATGGCAGGAATGCCCCCAGACGGGGATGATTAAAAGAACCTGATTTTGGAGAGGTTCAATAGCTGTTTAACGGAGGAGTAGTGTGGCGTGCAAAGACAGGAAAATGGCGGCGGGGCTATCGCTGACAAGTCCTTTTAGAGTTCTTGTAAACGACCGTCTCGGGGCCGGGAGGCGACAGGTAGGTTTGGCCTCGCCAATAAACGAAGCGGACATTCGCGCTTGGGAGGCGCATAGTAGCAATCGGCCCATTGCTGTCATTTGTGACGTGACCAATGAAAGTCAGCTTTCCAGAATTTGCATCAGAAACCTGTCGCAAAAGTCGGGCACAAAATATCGACTTTTGCGCCCGACTTTTGCGACAAAAATACCGAAGGCTTTTCAATCGGTCCGGTTCTACTGCAAAAACCAGGAGTTCTGCGACAATCCAGGGTGGTGGGCGGAGATTCGAGGATATTCAGTCGGCCGGACCAGCAAACAGTATGAGATTTCCGTCTGGGTCCAGAACAATGAAATTTCGAGCACCCCAAGGTTCTTTCTTAAGCGTCTGGTGAAAATCCACTCCGGAGGCTTGGAAATCCAGAAAGAGTTGCTTGATCTCGCTTGCGGTATCGACCGTAATTGAGGCGGAGAGCAGATGTTCGCGTTCTCGTATATCATCAACAAACACAGGTTCGCAGACCAGCCGAAGCGCGAGCTGCGCTTTGTTACGTTTAACCTGTCCGTAGAACGGTGGGTCCCCATAAACGAAGTCGATTGCAAAGCCGAGTTTGTCCGCGAAAAAGTCACACGACGCATTGATGTCGGAGACGAACAGTTGCGCGGAGGTGGAACTCAGAACGGGGCGAGGTGCAGTCTGTTTGCTTTGAGTGGTCATGGCATGGGCTCCGGACTTGAGCGCCTGCCATCCCTCGAATCCCAATTGACGTGCGACAAGTTCTTGCGCGTCCATTAGCTTGAAGCTGGATTCAAGTATCTGAGTATCGTTGAGGTGCTGAAATCGTGGCAAAGCAGCCCTGATTTGGGCCGCCACCGGATAGTATCGCTCGCGATGCCAGCGCAAATACTGCTTGGCTTGCTTCTTAAAGTTTTCGAGGTTTGGCATAGGCGCTACCTTTGAAGTTCGCAGGCGGGCATTGCCCAGTCGGCCCGGAGCCGGTGCACCCTACGTAGCGCGCAATATCACTATCGCAAAATTCACGTGAGATTGTCAAGAACCACACTCTAGTAGCTCTCGGCGATCTTCTGTCGCGAAAGTCCCGAGTTTTGTAGCGATTGCGCGCCTGATATTTGCGACGCCGCAAAATAGATACTTTTGCGACGATTGGACGGACCTCTTTCGCGAACCCGCCATTCGATCACCCCGCAACGAACGGCTGCTTTCAGGGCTAAGCTAAGAATAGGCGAACGACAGAAACGGGGACGCTTTTCTGCCTGTCATCTTAAGCATATTTCCCCGTTGTCAAATGGTACAAGAGCATGCTGCGAGGACGCGTCGAGATCGAAACGCAACACCCTTTCAAACCCGGGCGCGGCTACCCTTGTTGGACAGCCCTAATCTGACTCGCCTGGAGCATCCTCTGCAATCTCTTGCCTGAGCTTAGGCCCCTTGGCCAATCGTCTCCCAAGCGCAGTGACGAAGGTATCGTACCGTTCTCCAGCCTTGGCGCGCGCGGCCTGTGCGGTCGGTTTCGGTAGCGCAGGTGTTGTCGCAAGCCAGAAGCGAACGAATATGGCGAGTGTCTCGACAGAAATCCCGAGATCGCGCTCCAACCTGGTCAACCGCCGGTCGATCTGGTCGAGGCGTTTGGTGATAGCCGCCTCGCGTCGCTCATCTGCGTCCGGCGACAAAAAGGACGCAATGGCAGCCTCGACGACCAATGACTGCGAGAGGTCCCGGCGCGCAGCGTAATCGGACAGCATCTTCATGACGTCCTGGTCGAGATAGGCAGAAATCTGGGCCTTCTTCTTGCGAGCTGCCATTGCCGTCAAAGCTCCATGCCATCGCCGGGATCAAGCGAGACTTGCCGTGCCACACCTTGCATGACCCGGATCATCCGGCTGGTCCGGGCGGTGTCATCCTCATAGTCGTCAGTCAGATCGACCTCGAATTCATTTTTGACCGGCTCCTTCTGTTCGACAGCCTCAGCTCTGTTAAGTTCCGGTTGGTGTCGGCGTTCGGATCCGGTTGGATCCTCGTCCTCTCCCATCTTTTCCGACGTTTGTTGGCTGGCTTCGGAGCTGGCAGAAACCGGCAGGTCGCTCCAATCATCGGTCTGTCGTTGGACAGGCGAAGCCGGTTCAGGCGGCGGCAGGATACGTTCGATGAGCCGCTTGTCTTCGTAATAGCGCGCCTTTTTCGCCCGGATCGGCAGCGTGCCCGCAACCATGACAATCTCATCAGTTGGCGGAAGCTGCATGATTTCGCCTGGGGTCAACAACTGGCGTGCGGTCTCGGACCGGGAGACCATGAGATGACCGAGCCAGGGGCTCAGCCTGTGACCGGCATAGTTCTTCATCGCCTTCATCTCTGTAGCAGTGCCCAAAGCATCCGAAACGCGTTTGGCCGTCCGCTCGTCATTCGTGGCGAAGCTGACGCGAACGTGGCAATTGTCGAGGATCGAATTGTTGGGTCCGTAAGCCTTCTCGATCTGATTCAGAGATTGCGCGATCAGGAAGCTCTTGAGGCCATAGCCGGCCATGAAGGCAAGGGCCGACTCGAAGAAATCCAGTCGGCCCAGAGCCGGAAACTCATCGAGCATCAAAAGCAGACGGTGACGGTCGGAGTTTGCCCGCAGGTCTTCCGTCAGACGGCGGCCGATCTGATTGAGGATCAGACGGATCAGCGGCTTGGTGCGATTGATGTCCGATGGCGGCACCACAAGGTAGAGCGTTGTGGGCAGATTGCCATTCACCAAGTCCTTGATCCGCCAGTCGCAACAGCGTGTCACCTCAGCCACAACGGGATCCCGATAAAGTCCAAGGAACGACATGGCTGTTGACAATACCCCGGAGCGCTCGTTCTCAGATTTATTCAGCAACTCGCGCGCCGCACTGGCAATCACCGGATGCGGTCCGGCTTCCCCCAGATGGGCGGTCTTCATCATCGCGGACAAGGTCGACTCGATCGGACGTTTAGGGTCGGACAGGAAAGCCGCGACACCCGCCAGTGTCTTGTCCTTCTCGGCATAGAGGACATGCAGGATCGCGCCGACGAGAAGCGCATGGGACGTCTTCTCCCAGTGGTTCCGCTTTTCGAGCGACCCTTCCGGATCCACCAGGATGTCCGCGATGTTCTGAACGTCCCGCACTTCCCATTCGCCGCGGCGGACTTCGAGCAACGGATTGTAGGCGGCCGATTTCGAGTTGGTGGGGTCGAACAGCAGCACCCGACCGTGCTTCGCGCGGAAACCGGCGGTGAGCTGCCAGTTTTCTCCCTTGATATCGTGGACGATGGCCGAGCCCGGCCATGTCAGCAGCGAAGGCACAACCAGTCCGACGCCCTTGCCGGATCGGGTAGGGGCGAAGCAGAGCACATGTTCCGGACCATCATGACGGAGATAGTTCTCTTCGTAGCAGCCTAGAATGACGCCGTCAGGGTTGAAAAGGTTTGCCGCTCGCACCTCTTGCCTTTCGGCCCAACGAGCAGACCCGTAGGTCTCAACGCGTTTTGCTTCGCGCGCCCGCCAGACCGACATGCCTATGGCAACGGCAATAGACAGAAATCCGCCGGAAGCAGCGATGACGGCGCCGTGCAGAAAGACGTTCGGCGCATACGCATCATAGAAGTACCACCACCAGAAGAAGGCCGGAGGATAGTAGATTGGCCAACCGGCCACTTCGAACCAGGGAGTTCCGAGCTGCCCCTGAAAGCCCAGTTTCCAGGCAACGTATTGCGTTGCGCCCCAGGTGGTGAACACCACAATGAGAGAGACCGCCAAAAGTTGGCCCCAGAGGATTTTTGTCGCAGACATTGTGGCCGTCCTGATTGATTGGTTTTTAGAGCCCAAGCCCTCGCTTGCGCCCGAAGCCCCAGTCCACACCACCATCCGAGCGGGCAACACCCGAGACATGAAGGCCGCGTTGTTTTTCGAGCGAAGGCGTCCACGGCACGAGCTGGAAACCAAGACCGTCATCGATCATTGCGAAACGTCCCGAGGCGAGGTCAAAGCGTTGACGATAAGTGCCGGCGACATACTCGCCGGTGCTCACACGAGTAATCGGCAGTCCGGCATTACTTGCGAGTTTCGTCCCAAGGGCATCAAGCTCGCGGCGACGTAGCGTCTCGATAAGATTTTGCGCATAGGTGACACGCTGTCCCTTGCGCTCAGCAAGGCCCTCCTCGATCAGATTCTCTGCCCGGCGCTCGAGAGCGTCTCTGACCTCGGCACCGAAACCACCCTCCGAGAGCGCAACAGGTTCGCGGGCAATGTTCTGACGATCGAGCCAAGTGGCTCCCGAGGCGGTGACCTGCCGCTCGATGTCGAGATCGGAGCGGACCGCAAGTGCAACGCGCCGCTGCCCGCGCGCATCGGTGAATTGTCGGAGTTCAGCGATAGACCCCGGCGCGCTGTCGCCGGCAGCGTCAATGTCGAGAAGTCTGATGTGGTGGGTCCGCCCGTCGACACCGTCGACGACGGCATAAGCGGACCCTTTCAGTTCATCGTCGAGACCGCGCTCGACCAGGCGGCCGATGACGGGCGTGTCCAGATTTTCGGCGGCGAGAACGTAGCCTGCTGATCCACGCTCGATACCCCGACCAGTCAGGGCCCGGTGCATCCGCTTGATGACGTCTCCACGTTCGCCGAGTTCACGCAACGTCGCCTCTGCGCCCTCGCCAATCACCCATTGACCGGGACCAACCTGATCGGCCAGGCCAAGCGTTTCCAGCTTGCGCAAACGTCCGCCCTTCAGGGCGTGGTATTCATCCGGCGCCCGGTCCGGGTCGGGCGCCATATCAATGATACCGGTCCTGCGGCCGTCTCGAAGAAGCTGACGGTCAAGCTGGGTCCAGCGCTCGGCCTCGACCTGGCACTGCAGATGGTTTCGGATTTCGAGGTCGGTGCGCGGTCCAAGCTCCAGTGTCGCCAGATCCTGGGCGCGGGCGCGCATGCCTTCCTTGATATAGTCGCGGGAAATCACCAGGTCCTGGCCGTCATCAAGCTTTCCGCGCAGGATGATATGGACATGGGGATTGTCCGTATTCCAGTGATCGACGCCGACCCAGTCGAGGTCTATGCCGAGGTCCTTTTCCATCTGTCGCATCAAGTCCCGGCTGAAGGATTTCAGATCGGCGAGGTCTGAGGCGTCTTCCGGCGAGACAATGAAACGGAAATGATGCCGGTCATCCTGGCAACGCTCGGCAAACTCCTTCGGATCGACAGCATCGTCGCCGGGACCGAACACCCGAGCCTTTTCCCCGTCCCGCGTCACCCCTTCCCGGCCGAGATATTTGAGGTGTGCGGCAAGCGGTGCGGATCGTGCCGAATGGCGAACCACCCGGGTTTTGATGACGACGACACGGGATCTTCCGGTCAGCAAGCGATTGGCCAGAACACTTGCCCTCCGGCCACGTCCGAAATGCGAGTGCCTGCCGGTGCTGATCCGGCCCGAGCGCGACACATGTCCACCAGCCTTCTGGGCAGCCGCCAGTGCCTGGGCAATGAACGGGCGGGCCCGCTGCGCGCGCGATGATCGGACGCGCCCGGGCCGGATGCGGAAATCGTGCTCATCGGACATGTGACATCTCCGCAATGTGTAAAGATCCAAGCAAAGTCAGGGAGATAAGCAGTTGGCACACATTGCGGATTTTCACGGCACATTGCGCCACGAAGCAAAAAGACCAGCAAAAACAACCGACCGGCCCAAGCGCACCTTGCGCCCTTTTATCTCGCCATCCACCGGCCGCGTCACACGCCGCCGGCCCTAATCCGCTCTGTCCTGCGCGGGAGCACTCCAGAGTGCGGGCTCCGTCGACTGCGCTCATCGAAGACCCTCTCTGGAAGATCTGGAGACAAACAGCGTTCCAGCCGTCCCGGAGCGCGGGTACCTGCGGCCTGTTTCAGCTGCATTCGGCGCAGCACTGGACCTGCCATCGAGTTGCTGCCGATTTGCAGATGTGTTGGCGATCTTGAGACCCGCAAAGAGCGGTGCGTCACGCCAATCCTGGGAACACACGGATGCTCCGTCAGCGTCCGGGAGGGGTTGGTCGCCGAGTGTCGGGGCGAGCAGCGCGACATAGGTCCGCGTTTCGGATGGCAACGCTCGACAGGCTTTCAGATAGGCGTCGTAGCGCGTTGGGCCGGCATTGTAAGCAGCCAGCATGCCAGTGATATCGCCGTACCTATCGAACATCTCGTGGAGATACGCCGTGCCCGCGAGGATGTTGTCGCGCGGTTCATACGGATCGGCGCCAAGACCGTATCGACCGCGCATCTCCTCCCAGGTTCCGTGCATCAGCTGCATCAGTCCCATGGCGCCGGCGGCGGAGACGGCATTCGGATTGCCGTCGCTTTCCATGTCCAGGACCGCTCGGATCCAATGCGCCGGAACGCCAAAACGCTGCGAAGCTTCTGCGAAGTGAGCGGTATATGGATCGCCTGGTATCGGTTGCCCGGACGTTGCGGTTCCCGCCGACACCACATCTGCCGAAATGCAATCGAAGAACAGGCCGGTAAGGAGAAGGAAGGCAGCGTGACGCATGGCATTACTCCTACCCGCTCGATCGAGAAGTACTGCGACGGTTCTGGAATTGCGTGAGGCGAGCAGACTCCTCAGTCCAGACCGGCGTGAGCTTTGCGGAAATCACGGTGACCGGAAGCGGCCCGAAATATCGGCCGTCAAAACTGTCCGGCGCGTCCGGGTTCATGAGAAAGATTTCGCCCTCACCCAGCCCGCGGCAGCCCTGCCAGCGCGGCAGAGAACGGCCCAACCGGTCACGTTCCCGCGCCTGCCCATACGGCTTGCCCCCGACGAAGATCGTCGCCCCGTTGCGACAGACACCGGTTCCGGGCAGCACGAGCACGTACTTGATCAAAGGGATACCGCGCGGAAGGTATTCCCGCTCAGCGAGGAAGTCGGTGAGTGCCGTGGGCGGCGTAACGGCAACCAGGTCGCCGACCTTCAACTGACCTACGGGTTGCGCAAAATAGAGCCCGACCGGCACACTGGCCGACGCATTCCAGATCAGGCGTGGTTGCCAATCGAAGACCACCGGTGCCAGGGGGAGTGCCGCGGACAGGGCAGTCGCCGCGAAGATGAGCCAGCGTCTGCGCATCACTGTACCCGCCGCCGTTTGAGCCAGGCATGATGCTCGGGCCGCGTATAGGGATGGGCTTCCTCGCCGACGGTCAGGCGGTTGTGAAGATGACGCCAATAGTCCGGTGAGGCATCCGCGGGATCGATGGCGAGCGCCTCGATCGCATCGATCGCCTGCAGCACCCGCTCGACCTTCGGCCAGCCATGGATCTTCAAAAGCAATTCCCCACCGGGGCGCACGAAGGGCAATGTCTGGTAAGGGGCGCCGCGTCCGACTGCACTCAGGATATCGATGCGGGAGACCACCGTGCCGTAGCCGTTCGCCGCCCACCGGACAAAACAGAATATCGACCCGGGCGAGAAACCGACGATGCGGGAGCTGCCGTTGAGAATGTGCTCATAGGACTGGCAGCCGAAACGGATCCAGTGCTCGATCTTGCCTTTTTTCCAGGTGAGTTCGACCAAGGTCATCTCCGCGGTGACCTCGTCGGGGAGCGGATGGCCCATCCAACTACAGCGCGGTTTCTCGCTCATGGCATATCTCCGTCGGTGATTGGAAATTCACGCGAGAGCAACTCGCGCAGCATGTCGGCAACTGTGACCCCGCGCTGGAAGGCCACGATCTTGATCCGCGCGCGCTGATCGGGTGTCACGTCGATGGTGAGGCGCGCGGTAAATACGCTCGCATCGGCGGCGTCTGTTTTCCGTTCAGCAGCCTTTACCCAACGCTCCGGATCGGCTGGCCGTGATGCAAAGCCTTTGCGGGTGGACTGTTTGCTCATGAGCCGGACCTTTCAATCCCGAGCCTGTCAATCTCTGAGACCAAGGCTGCGATTTCCCTGGCACCCGGCGTCTCCTTGTCCAGTTCGCTGACGAGGCGTCCGGACTGCGCAGCGCTCGCAAAGGCAACACGCTGACCGACGGTTTGGAAAAGAACTGGAGGATCGTTGTCCGAAAGAGCTTCAGCCGTATCCCGGGCGATCAGAGTACGGGCAGCGCAACGATTGAGAACGAAGCGCGCCATCAGCTGTGGCCGGTAGATGCGCGCTTCGTTGACGAGGGCAAGCATCTCCGCCGACGCCCAACCGTCGAGCGGCGATGGCTGCACGGGGATCAGAACCAGATCGGCAGCCAGCAGCGCCGAGCGCATCAACCCGGCAACGCGGGGCGGTCCGTCGATGACGATATGGTCGGCGTTCTTGGCGAGATCCGGTGCTTCCCGGTGAAGGGTGTCGCGGGCAAGCCCGACCACTCCGAACAATCTCGGCAGGCCTTCCCGGCTGCGGGCTTCCGACCAGTCCAAAGCCGAACCTTGCGGATCGGCGTCAATGAGCGTCACACGCTTGCCGCACCGCGCCCATTCTCCCGCGAGATTAAGCGCCAACGTCGTCTTGCCGACACCGCCCTTCTGGTTGAGCAGCGCGACGATCATGACGCGACTCCACGGCGGTACAGGAACTTATCCGCAGGGCTTGAAAATCGCGCAGGCGTTAGAAGAATTCCGAAGGAATTCTGGTTAGGAAAGTTACGGGACGCGTAAGCTGTTGGCCTGGCATCGAAATTAAGCGTTTTCGGTCCCCGATAGCACGAGGTTCGGGTCCCCGATGGCACGATAGTTCGGGTCCCTGATAGCACGAGTGAATTCACAGCTTTCCCCCAGAGCGAGTGTTGGCGCGGCGTTGATGGGGCGCGCGGGAGACAGACGCCTCACCGGTCGGAGCGAAAGACAGGCGCGGTGGCGCATCGGGCGATCTGTCCAGTTCCAGGCGATAGCCAGGCAAGGGCTGGCGGTGGACAATGTCGCGCAGGTCGTAGGTGAAATGCTTGAGCGGCGAGAGGCTGCCTGACTTGGCGTGGAGGTGCTTGAGCGAGAAACTCCAGCCATGCTCCTGGCGGCCGCCATGTTTGCGCACGAGCCGGTAAAGCCAGCGCTCAAGACCGCCGGTCAGGCTGAAATAGGCGCGGTCGATGGTCAGCACGAGCGCATCTTCGAGGACCGTGGAGTAGAACCAGTCTGGCAGGATCAGTTCGAGGCCAAGAGGGCGCCCGCGATGGTCGGCCCTCTCCTTCCACTCGTTGATCCACGAAAATCGATGCATGCGCCGTTCGGTCGGCTGACGGATGGAAGTCGCAACGGTGGTGGATTGCAGCCGGTCGAGAGCGGACTTGAGCCGGTCGTAATCCCTCCGGCTGACACCCCGGCCGATGAAGGTCAGGATCTCGTAAGGAGTGGCCGACATCAGACGTGAGGTCCGAAGACCGGCGTCTCGTGCCTCGACGATCTGTGAGGCGGCCCAGATCAGGATATCCGCATCCCAAATTGTCGCCATGCCATGCTCGGCGACGGCCTCGACGCAGATGACGATCGGCCCCGCCTTGAAATCTATCGGTTTCAAGCGCCTGGACTTGGCGAGCGAAAAGAAGGGGTAGGCCATCAGATCCTGCGCGTCGCGCGGAGCAAGATCTCCGGGCAGTGCCCGAAAAAAGTCGAGCTGATCGTGAGGCGAATGCGCCTTGTGGTTCACCAAAGCACTCCTCATCGCACAGCGCGGCCCGAACCGCTTGCCTGCTGCGCATTATGACGCTTTGCCGGAAGCACCTGCCCGCTCGGATCAGACGTGGAGGTAACAGCACCCCGGTTGGCCCAGGCCTGCAGGTCCTCGAGCGAATAGACGACGCGGCCACCAAGCTTGCGGTATGCAGGTCCCGTTCCATAGGTGCGATGCTTTTCGAGCGTGCGCCCGGAAAGGCCGAGAAAACGGGCAGCTTCGGGGGTGCGCAGATAGCGCGGCGGCATTCCGGCGAGCGGATCGGGCATGGTCGAACCTCCAGGAAGTAGTGAGCACCGCTGGTCAGCAGCGGCCGATGGAGGTCACGATGGCGGAGTGGCGCGGCGAAGAGGGAGTGCGAAGATGAGGAGACGAAAATCGCACCCCTTCGAACTTTCGGGCTTTCTAGCGGCGGAGCAGGTCCAGATAGCCGCCGGCAACCATAGCGAGGCCGTCCCGCACAAGCCTTATGGTCGTGTCGCGAAGGGGAGAGGTTTTCCATGGCTCTGACGCCACCCGCCTGGCCCCGAAGAGACTTTCGGCAATCTCCCTGTAGGACGCACCGTTTGTGCGGCCATCGACCGCCCGCAGCATGGATTTGAACCGAAGGCGTTTCTGTGGGGTGAGCCGGCTGTCCGCGCCAATCTCTTTGCCTTCGAGGAAATCCAACAACCTCCCAATTGCCCTGTGACGGGCGCGAGCACCATCGTCCAATCGGGATATAATACAGAGCGGATATTCGGTAAAGCGAGCGTCCTGAAGCAGAAGATGGACGGATTTCAGCCCTTTTCCGAGGATGGCATGCATCCCATCAGGGCCCTGGCGGGTGATCCCGCTGCGGAGGGTTTGAATTGTGAGAAGGCTGGGTTCGTCCGATCCAAAGCCGGATTCCGCTTTTCTCAGGATGACCTTCGACTTATCGGCAGCCGGCTCCCAGTGAATGGGTTCATCCAGAGCCGTCAATTCCGGACTTGTTGCGAAACGAAATCCCCCAGCGAGCGCGGAGCAATGCGTCCATCTCGTCAGGAGACCTCCCTTCGGCTTTCAGGTCTGCGTACTCTCGCTGATAGTTGGGACTTCGTCTTAGGCCTTCCCAGCAAAGATCGGGGACACTCGAATCGTCAAAGTAATCGTACGCAGCGTCTGATCGCCACTGCGAGACATCCGGCACCATCGGCAACCTCCTGAAATGCAGGAAAAATGCAATTGGAGGCCGGAACCATCATAAGTTGTAGTGAGTATGGGAACCCCTTGGGTTGGGAGAACATGATGCGCGGAACGCATCGCCAAACACGGTCATTTCCTCTCGCCTTCCGCCAGCATGAGCCGGTAGCCGTGTTCTGTCATCCATTGCGCGCGCGCCAGATGGCTGTCGTGCATACGCCGTGCCCGCTCGGGGTCCCTATCCGGATCGAGACCGAACAAGACCTGGACGGCTTCTGTCCAATCCGCGCCGTCCGCCTTGGCGTCCAGAAGACGCATATAAAGCTTGAAGTGCTTTCGATCGTAGTCGGTGAGTTGATTTTTGTCCGGCGCCTGATCGAGAAATCCCGGCTCAGTCATCGCGCGTCCCCTCTTAAATTCGTGCCGCCGTGAAAGCAGTGGTGCCCAAGTCTTTTTAACAATTATTGAGATCGGTTGTAAGGTTCGCCCAACGCATCGCGTGATGCATGCAGCGCATTGGAACGGGTGAAAAACAACAAATTCGGCCCGCGATAACCACCGATTACACAGAGTTTTCTGCGCAGGCGTACGAGTGCAACCCGAGGATCAGTCCCGGCACAGCTCGTTTGTAGAGAATACTCCGTGGTGAAATACTCTTCAAGGCGTTGCTCTCGATTTTATGGAAATCCGAGAGGTGTTCGCGCAAAACCTGAGAGCATTGCGGCAGGCTAGAGGCCTGTCACAGGAGGAACTTGCGCATGAAGCAGGAATTGATCGGACCTACATCAGCGCCTTGGAACGCAACGTGTATAACGCCAGCATTGATGTCGTTGACAGATTGGCGCAAGTGCTCGGTGTAGAAGCCGCGCAATTGCTGAAACGACCCTCTGCCGACCTGGAAGAATCGAAACCCGACTTTGATATCTAGAGAAGTACGCAAACTGTGATTGATCGGCGCATTGGTATGCACCAGCTCGTCGGCCGGAACCTTGCCTGCCTGCGTTGGAAATAAAGCCGGACATAGGAGCGGCTTGAAGCGCGTTCGGGACTTTTTCAGCAATTTTTAAGCGGCATCGAACGCGGAAAACCTAATCCGACGGCCATTACGATTTACGAACTAGCTCTGGCGATGGGCGTATGCCACCTGGAATTGATGCGGGCAGTTGACGGGGACCAACCAACCTCAGACAGGGCAGCAAAGCGTCCCCATTTCAGTCGGTCGCGTCGTCGGACGCGCTTCTTAGGACCAGACATTACCAGAACAAGTTTGTATCAAATCGGAGGTTTTACTGGGAGCATGTCAGCTAATACCACGTCGACCAATCGATGCGATAATCTTCTCGTTGATTTTCCGTCTAGTGGCTAACTGCGCAGGGCTTAGGTTTCGTTTCCGCATCGTATTTTGCTGAAAGCCATATTCCCAATCATTAATAATACCGCTTTGATAAAAGAATGCCGTCGCATCACTTCCAACGCTCTTTGTAATATCTTTTCGTATGCGCTTCAAAGAAGCAAAGATAAGATCAGAACGAAAACCGAGGAACCTTTTCACACAAACGTTTCCAACATCCACAGTTCTTTCAGTGGTGTTATTTGAAATTGTGCAAAGCTCAACGATAGGAAAATGGCCGCATAGACATGTTTCGGGTTCACTTGCCTCCGAAATGCCTACCAACTTCCATTCTTTTTTGGCGACTTCCCAATCGGTCGCACGGCTCATAGCTAAGATCGCTTTTTTCAATTGTGCAAAGTTATATCCATCGCCCATTGGTTCACCTTTTGAGTATTTTTTTTAATAATCGCCTTGTCACACCATCATATTTAGCTCGCGGAAAATTAATGAAGCAAAAGTATTGGGAATTAGAAGGTAAAATCCGATGATAAATGATAGACCTAAGGCATTGCAAGATCGTCCTGAATACTTTTTGCTCCCAAAATCTCCTTTCGCTGTCTCTTGGGAATGGGTACCAGAACCGATAAATGTATCGCTAATGCCACTTGGGGGTATTCAGCCAATCACAGGTAAAATGGCTGATTTAACTAATGGCATATTGCATGATGAGCCGTCGGACGCTGAGGTCGAATATTTCTCTACTCTCAATGCTACATTTCAGCCAATTCTACTCGTACTGAGTTTAGCGCTGTTCTCGGATGATGATGGCACTTCAACCGGGGTGCCTTACGCGATCTCAAATCTTCCGATGTCAAAGCGTGGAACAGTCACCACTGTCAACATTCATTCGATCAAAGCGCATCGGGGTGGGGCTGCTTTTCAAGAGACAGATTGGGCCTATGCAGGTTTTGATCCGTTCGTTGGACAATGGGAAGCCTTTTCAGAGATTTCCACCATCCTCGGTCTGAAAGGCGGCAAGGGATACGTTGACGAACTTGGACTGGTAGTCGGAATGTACTACCTCCATACAGACTTTGATCGAAGTGAAGTATCTGAGTTCGACGGATTTCTGCCTGATGAGCGCTCGCGGATTCGGTTTCTTCGAAATAGATTAAAGACAATTTATCAACCATTCAAAAAGGTTGAAACGCGAAGAATTTGGGGCGCTCAAACTCCAATTGAACTATTCCTGTATCAGGAACTCCTCTACCGCGGGCTTCGACCAGAATTGCAGCGGCTTGTATTTCCTGATGGGCGAACATACCCGTCTCTCTACGACGCGTATGCGGATATCGAGCTTCGACATGATCTTCAGTTGGTTACCGAAATAGATATCTTTTTTCCCGATCAGCGTCTCGCTGTATTTTGTGACGGGACGCATCATTCTCGAAGAAGGCAACGCGAGAAAGATAAGAAAATCGACGAGCAGCTTGCAGCTCTCGACATAACTTCTCTACGCATATCTGGGACTCAGATAATTAACGACCTGAAGGCAGCTGCAGACATCGTTTGTTCTAAGCTCTGATGAAGAGCTGGTATATTCATAAATACGCTCTCTCGTCGAGCGCCCAAGCGTCGCTCAGCAAGTCTTTCATCATGACCGCTATTGCTATTCCGAATGTCAGAAGGCGCCAATCAACAGTCGGCCCCTTTCTTGTCGTTCTTTGTGGGAACTGCGAAAGGTGACTCTTTCACTTATTTGCACATTGAGTTGGACGACGACGCGCCACTGTGGATGCACAAAGAAGAGGGAATTAGCGGTCGTTTTCTGACTGAACTCCGGAGTTCAAGAGATGCCCGGCGGATTGCTCCGCCGGGCCGAAGATACCCGCCTCAAAACGGGATCTCGTCCTGGTCATCAGGTGTGCCGTCCTCGGTCTCGGTCTGCTTGGCGCGGCTCAGGAAATCGACCGTCTCGGCGATGATCTCGCAGCCGTAGCGGTCGACACCCGCCTGATCGGTCCACTTGGTGTAGTGGATGCGGCCCCGAACCAGGACCTTCATGCCCTTCTCGCAATACTCCTGAACCGTCTTGCCGAGGCCGTTGAAGCAGGTGATGCGGTGCCATTCGGTGTCCTGGACGCGATGCCCTTCTGCGTCGCGGATCACCTTGCCTTCGGAGTAGCGCGGGCGCGAGGTGGCAAGGGTGAAATGGGTGATGGAGGTGCCGCTCTGGGTGGTGCGGGTTTCCGGGGCCTGACCGATGTTGCCGGCGAGGATGACGATGTTCTGCATGTTTAGTCTCCGTTGCTTCAACCGGAGGGACCGTCCCTCCGATGATGCCCGGCCAAGACCGTCGGGAGCGGCCTGCACGGATGCTTCGGCATCCGCCCGACCCCCAAGGCGGGACGTGGTGCGGGCAGGCGCGGCAGGCGCCAACACGGGTCCGGCCGCGGGGGTTGCCGGCCGAGACCGAACGGGCTTAGGGGATCACAGAAGAGGAGGGACAGGTTTTTCGGGAAAGCGTCTTCGGAGACGCGGTGCGGAAACATCATTCTGGCGGGCAGAAAATCATCGGCAGCCTCGGCCACCCCAGTGCCAATTGCACTGACGGACGACTTCATTATCTGCCACCCGCGCCATGACATCCGCGGTCAGGAGCTATGGCGAGGACGGTTTCGGACTTGGGTACCAGGCTCTGCTCATGTTGCGGAAACGGTCGGAAAACGGGTCGGGGGTATGCGTGAAGGTTCGGTCCGGCGCTGAGGCAGTACCCACCAACCCGTTCCTGTGCGCGACACCCGCGGGTCGCCGCAGCGACTATCGCCTCATCGAATTCCACAGTCGACCAGGACCCGCCAGAACAAGGTGGTGGGACACAGACCGGTTGAAGCCGTATTGGAACGGCAGGTCCAAAGGTTCCGGCTAGGTGTCCGACGTCTCTGCCGTGCGAAGCAGCAGATGCCTGACCAGGCCTCTCCCTGTGCCCGTTCACCGTGACAACACATCCTCGCCGAGCGCGCTGAGATTGGTCATTGCAGCGACCGCCACGATCAACCCGCAAGTGCCGCAGAGAAGGTTGAGCGCAATCTCGGACTCGAGAGCGTTTTTCGCGAGCCCATGAGCAAGCGCATAACCGGCAACCGCCGCCGGTGCCGCGAACACCCCCAGCGCCACGAGACGCAGAAACGGGTTCCTCGCAAACCCCAGGATCGCGATCACCAGACCGACAGAGAATGCCGCGCCACCAAGCGCCGCGAGCGCCGACGGGCCGAAACCAGCGCCAGCGGCGTGGACAAATTGGAACGCCGAGATCCCGGCCATGACCGGCAGCGCATAGATCGCAAAGTTGAAGGCGAGCACGCAGAGCGTAACGGAAAGGGAGATGGCGAGCAGAATGAGCGTCATGACAGCCTCCGGCGTCGGTGATTATTAAGGGATCACGACAGGCTGCCGATGGATACGCTCCGCCTGCGACTATATAGCTTCGCCGGTTCTGCAAGTCTGGATATTTGACCCCGAGACGACTTCCTGGGTCAAGTCTGTCATGCAAGAAAAGGAGGCGCTTACGCGCCACCCTCGTATTTCAGGACCGGGATACCGAGCTTGCGGGCCTTGTCGGCGAGGTTTTCCTGGATGCCCGTGCCGGGGAAGACCAGGACTCCGATCGGAAGCGCGTCCAGCATTGCGTCGTTGCGCTTGAAGGGTGCTGCCTTAGCATGTTTGGCCCAGTCGGGGCGGAAGGCCACCTGCGGCACCTTGCGATGGTCCGCCCAACAGGAGGCAATGAGCTCAGCGCCTTTCGGCGATCCGCCATGCAGCAGCACCATGTCAGGGTGCTTGGCGTGGACCTGATCGAGCCTTGCCCAGATCAGGCGGTGGTCGTTGAAGTCAACACCGCCGGTGATGGCGACCTTCGGCCCCTGCGGCAGGAGCATCTCGGCTTCGGCCCGGCGTTTCGCGGCCAGGAAATCCCGGCTGTCGATCATCGCCGAGGTGAGGTTGCGATGACTGACACGCGAACCATTGCGGGGCTGCCAGGGCTTGCCCTGATGGCGCTCGAAGCCTTCGACGGCGAGGTCCCGGAAGAGCTCCAACGCGTTCCTGCGCTCGATCAGGCTCTGCCCCTCGGCCGTCAGGCGCTCCAGCTCGACGGACTTCACCTCCGAGCCGTCCTGTTCCCGCTGCAGCCGGCGCTGCGCCTGCTCGTTGTCATCGAGTGCCCGTTCGGTGCGCGTCGTGGCGCGGTGGAAGAGATTGACCGTGCCCCAGAGCAATTCGTCGAGTTCGGGTTCAAGACGTGTATCGCCGAGTGTCGCGATCAGGGCGTCGAAGATGTCGGTGACCGCGCTGGAGACCATACTGTCCTCAGGAAGCGGCCTCGGATCGGGTTCGTCTTCGAACGGACGCCAGCCGTAAAGCTGGAGTTCGGTGAGGGCGTGACCGGTCTGAGAGGAGCTGTGGACCGGCTCATTGGCTGCCGTATCGTTTGAAAAGGTCATTTCGGGGTTCCTCGTCGGGTGAGCCGCGCCCATCGCGGCCTTCGTGGCAGCGACCAGCCCACGGACGGGACGGCCGGGCAGCCCGAGAGAAGCGAGGGTCCCGATGGCCAAGTCCGGCTATTTTGCCTCGCGATGCAAAGCGCCTCCCTGGAGGCGCGGCGGAAAATAGCCGGGCGTGGCCATTGCCCGGCCGTCCCGTTTGTGGGCCGCCTGCCCTCTCAAGAAGGCCGTGGGCGGCGACGTGTCCGACGAGGAAGACCGGGAGGACCGGATATGACAGGAGGACGGCAACCGGTGTGCCACAGTCCTCATCTGCCGCTCCCTCACGCCGCCAGAAAGCGTGCCACGTCCTCGGGATGGAGCTGAAGCCGCAACCGTTCCCGGAGGGTGTCAATGCCGTCGCGCCTCAAATCGTCATTGAAGTCGCCTAGCCGCGGCGTCAGCGCCAGTGCCTCGATCCCGGCCTCGGCGGCTCTGGCCAAAAGAACCTTCCGCGCGCCCTCACCTGCCGGATCGCGGTCACGCAGGACATAGAGCCGCCGGAGACTCTTGGGGAACAGGATGGCGGCGAGATGGGCCGCCGAGAGCGCCGCCAGCACCGGCAGTTCGACACCGGCGGAGCGAGCCGACAGCACAGTCTCGATCCCCTCGCCGGCGGCGAGAACATCTTGCGCCACTCCAAACCGCACCCCGTGACCGAGCAAGTCTCCCATCGCCCGCCTCGGTGTCTCGATGTCCGCCTTGCAAGAGCCGTCCGCCGCGAGCCAGGTGCGATGCGCGCCGGTCTGACGCCCGCCGAGATCGGTGACGGTGGCAACCATCGCCGGAAGCTGTCTGGTCGAGCCGCCGCCTTCCAGCCGGTAGTAGCATGTTGGATGGAAGCGCAGGCTTGCGGTTGCGTGCAAAGCCGTAATGCCGCGATTACGGAGATACGTTTCCACGAGTGTTCCGGCGATCGGCTGCGACATGGCAAAGAGCCGCCTTGCGGCCGCGGCAGAACCGGATGGAACCGACGACAGTTGTCTGGACCGTTTCTCGGGCTCAGGACGAGGCAGGCTCAGAAACCGCCGCGCTTCCTCGGCGACATCGCGAAAGTCGGAGAACCCACAGCTTTCGCGGATGACATCGAGCAGATCGCCATGTTCGCCCGTCGCGGCATCTGTCCATTTTCCAGTAGCGCCCTTGCCACGATCCGGTCCCTTGAGCCGGACAAACATCGACCGGCCCGGCGAACCGTGTACATCCCCCACCAGCCAGTAGCGGCCGGATTTTTGGCCGGCTGGCAGGTAGTGGCGGCACACCGCTTCGGCCGCTCTCGCAAGACGCACCGCCAGATCGGAAGCCTCAACACGGGACATCAGGCCGCCCCACGGTCCAGGACGCGCTCGATCGGCCAGGCTTCCATCACTCTGCCGAGCACCTCCGCCCCACGTTCATCGGCGGGCACGAAGAAGCGCAGCTTCCAGGAGATGATCTCCGAAAAGAGCCCGAAGGCCTTGAGCCGATCGCGCATACCTTCCGAGAACCCGGTGAGCTCGATCCGGTTTGCCCCCATGACGCGGCCCCGCCGGAGCAGCAGACCTTCGGCCAGATCCAGGATCGTCTGGCCATCGATCAGTGCAGCATAGGCTTCATCGGGAGACAGCGTCACCGATCCCGTCGCGGTTGCATTGGCCGCCCAGGCGGGCGAGACGCGGCGGCCGATGATGCGCTCACCCTCGTCGGTCTGCAGCCGATAGACCCGTGTTGACTCGTTCGGCAGACGCTTCCAGACCGGCAGGAGCAGACCGCAGACCATTTGCAACGTGCTCTCGGTGAATTCCGGAATCTCGGACCGTTCGTGGTCCCAGGCCGAAGCGAACGCATCTCGATCCGCCACTTGCCAATGGCTGTCGGCCAGCACCTTGAGCGAGAGGTGGCTGTGCTCCATCGGCCGGATCAGCCGGACACGGCGCTCAATCTCGCCATCGTCGATCATCATCGACGGCGCCTGCACCTGAACGGCCGCCCGCCCCGACTTGCCGTTGACCAGCAGCCTGGCACCGGGCTCCGTTTCAGCACGGGCAATTGCATCCTCAAGCGGCATGGGCCTGTTGCGACGCTTCTCGGAGATGGTGAGCAGCCGGGTCCCCGCACCGGTCGCCGGATGGGTGTGGATCGTCCGGCGATCGGTGACCACAAAGCTCTCGGCCGTCAGTGTCTCCAACCCGAGATCATAAGTGCCGCTGGCGATCGCCCCCTCGATCCTGGCGTCCAGCAGTCGCTCGAAGGCGGCAAAGAGGATGGCTTGAAGCTCGATCGTCAGCGCCAGAAGCCGGTTGAGGAAGGTGGTAATCGGCGGCAGATCGTCCCTGATGCCGTTCGCATCTGTCAGCTTCAGGCCGGTGGCGGTCTCGAACCGTTCGAGCGGGCAGCCCTCGACCTTGCCGCGCACGATCATAAGATAGAGCTGGCGCAGCGCATCGCGGGCATAAAAACTTTCCAGATTGTCCTCGGGGCGAAAGAGCCCCTGCCCGCCGGTCTGGCGCTGGCCGCGAGTGATAGCGCCGAGCGTGTCGAGGCGGCGGGCGATGGTCGACAGGAACCGCTTTTCCGCCTTCACATCCGTGGAGATGGGCCGGAAGAGCGGCGGCTGCGCCTGATTGGTGCGATTCGTCCGCCCGAGGCCCTGGATCGCGGCATCCGCCTTCCAGCCGGGCTCGAGCAGGTAGTGGACCCGCAAGCGTTGGTTCTTTGCCGAGAGATCCGCATGATAGCTGCGCCCGGTGCCGCCGGCATCGGAGAAGATGAGGATGCGTTTGAGGTCATCCATGAAGGCGGACGTCTCGGAGAGATTGGCAGAGGCCGCGCGGCTCTCGACAGAGAGACGATCACCCTTTCTCACGATGCGCCGCGAACGGCCCGTCACCTCGGCAACCGTGTCTGTGCCGAAGCGTTGGACGATCTGATCGAGCGCACCGGGAACCGGCGGCAGCGCAGCGAGCCGCTCGATCAACTCGTCCCGCCGGGCGACCGCCTCGCGGCATTCCACCGGTTGACCGTCCCGGGTTACCGGGCGCGAGGAAAGATTGCCCTCGCTGTCGGTGAAGGGCTCATAGAGCTGCACCGGGAAGGAATGGGCGAGATAGTCGAGAACATATTCGCGTGGGGTGATGTCCACCCGGACGTCATTCCACTCCTCTGTGGGGATCTCGGCGAGCCGGCGCTCCATCAGCGCCTCGCCCGTCGAGACGATCTGAATGACAGCAGCATGCCCCGCCTCCAGATCGCGCTCGATCGACCGGATCAGCGTCGGTGTCTTCATCGATGTCAGCAGATGACCGAAGAAGCGTTGCTTGGCGCTCTCGAAAGCGGATCGCGCAGCGGATTTGGCCTGCCGGTTGAGCGTACCCTCACTTCCGGTGATGTTTGCAGCCTCCATCGCCGCGTCGAGATGGTTGTGAATGACAGTGAAGGCCCCGGCATACGCGTCGTAGATGCGGCGCTGCTCGGCCGTCAGCTGATGTTCGACAAGTTCGTATTCGACGCCGTCATAGGAGAGCGAACGGGCGGTGTAGAGCCCGAGTGACCTGAGGTCGCGGGCCAGCACCTCCATCGCCGCGACGCCGCCCTCCTCGATCGCCTCGACAAACTCGGCCCTTGTCACAAACGGAAAATCGTCGCTTCCCCAGAGACCGAGCCGCTGCGCATAGGCAAGATTGTGCACACTGGTGGCACCGGTCGCCGAGACATAGACGACGCGGGCATCGGGCAGCGCGTGCTGAAGGCGCAGTCCCGCGCGACCCTGCTGCGACGGCGCAACATCCCCGCGCTCGCCCTTGCCGCCACCGGCGTTCTGCATGGCATGGCTTTCGTCGAAAATGATCACTCCATTGAAATCCTTCTCGGCCTCGGCGCCGGGACCGGACTTCAACCATTCGACGATCTGCTTCACCCTGGAAACCTTGTCGCCACGGTCGTCGGAGCGCAGCGTGGCGTAGGTGGTAAAAAGGATGCCTTCGATGAGCGTGATCGGCTTGCCTTGAGGAAAGCGCGACAGAGGCGTGACCAGCAGCCGCTCCATACCGAGGGCAGACCAGTCGCGCTGCGCGTCCTCGATCAGCTTGCCGGATTTGGAGATCCAGACCGCTTTGCGGCGGCCGCGCAGCCAATTTTCAAGGATGATCGCGGCCGACTGGCGGCCCTTGCCCGCACCGGTGCCGTCGCCGAGCATGAAGCCCCGGCGGAAGCGGAAAGCGCCGGCAACCCCTTCGGGCGCTGCCTGGACGAGATCGAAGGTCTCGTCGACTGTCCAACTGCCGGCAAGATGACCAGAATGAGCCTCGCCCGCGTAGATCACCGTCTCGAGCTGCGCGTCCGACAGCACTCCCTCGGTGACGACGTTCGCCGGCAGAAACGGTCGGTAGCCTGGCTTGGGCGGGGCGACCGACGCCATCGCCGCCGACTGCACCAGTTTTGTGGGATGATCCTGACATCCGGGAATACGGATCGACTGCAATCCGTAAGCCTCATAGATTGCGTCGGTAAACCCGGCGCCCTCAGGCGGTGTCCAATCGACGGTTTCGTAGGATAGCTCAACGGCCTCGGGATCGGCAACGGCGGGCCTGGCCGGACGAGATTTTGCCGGGCACGCCGGACCGCCTCGCGCCGCTCGGCCAGCAGAGGGGACCGGTGATCGCGGACCCTCGGGAAGCGAAACCGGCAGCCGAGGTGGAACCGCGTTTTCGATCCAACCGAGAAGCGTGGCGACGTCCGGTGCCATACCAGGCGAGGACGGGAACAGGGTCGGTTCCACTGCGGGTACCTTGTCGATCACGGTGAGCCGCGTCGGGAAGGTCGTTCCGTGTTTCGCGTAAGCCGATCCGGTGATCGCTGCGGAGAACACGACGGTGCCGCGCTCCTGCAGGCGGACAAAGGCTTCGCGCCAGCCCGGTAGTTCCGGACCGACATTTGCCCCGGTGATCGTCACCAGCCGCCCGCCCGGGGCGAGGCGGTTCAGCGCCGAGGCGATGTGCCGGAAACCGGCATCGGCAATGCGCCCAGAAACATTCGCGAGCGCCGTGAAGGGCGGGTTCATGATGACGACGGAAGGCACCAGCCCCGGATCGAGGTGATCGTCGATCTGCGCGGCGTCGAACCGGGTAACGTCTTTTGCCGGAAAGAGAGAAGCGAGCAGGTCGGCGCGAGTTTCCGCAAGCTCGTTTAGGATCAGCGATCCACGGGCGATCTCGGCCAGAACCGCCATCAGGCCGGTACCGGCCGAGGGTTCCAGCACACGATCGTTTTCGGCAACATGAGCCGCCGTCAGCGCGGCAAGGCCAAGGGGAACAGGCGTGCTGAACTGCTGGAGCGTCTGGCTCTCTTCGGACCGGCGCGTCTGCGTTGGTAGCAGCGCCACGATCTTCTCCAGCACGGAAAGCCGTGCAGCTGGAATGGCGGCTTTACGGAAAACCGCCTTGCCGTATTTGCGCAGGAACAGAACTGTTGCCACCTCGCAAGCGTCATAGGCGTCCTTCCAGTTCCAGGCGCCGGATGTATCAGACGCGCCGAACGCAATTTCCATTGCGGCGCGCAACATGGCAGCGTCCACGCGCCGGCCTTGTTCAAGATGCTCAAGAAGATCATGGGCGACGGCCAGGATGGCGGGCGCAGGAGCGATCGGCGTGGCCGGGGCGGTCACGGGTGCGGTCATGTTCATGAGAGGAGATCCTCGAGAGCAGCAACGGGAAAGCCCGGCCAGCGCTCTCTCGACCGCCCGGGCTCACCACGTCCCGGCAGCCCTCTCCCTCTCAGGGCAAAAGAAATCGCGCCACGCAGGAAGGCGGGCGCGATCAAGCTGGAAGAAGGTCAAAGGTCGGTGGGAAGCAGGAAGCGAGCTTGGCTCCTCGAGCGCCCTTGAGCCCGCCACGGTCAAATGCGGCAAGTGATTTCGGGAACCGGGGCTCAACGACCTCGGCCGACCGTGAGGCGATCGCCTCACGAGAAAGGATCGATCTCAAACATCACAGCCACCTCGTCGCCGTCGATTTCGTCGGCGGTTACAGCACCGAAGGATCCGTCGCCAGCCCGGAAAACGACGATGGAAACCATCAGTGTGGCGGCGAGGCTGGAAGCGAAGGCGGTGGCGTCTTGAAGGGTCATTGTTCCGGCTCCTGTCGTTGGAGGCAGGGGACCATCCCCCGCGCGACAGGCGCCCGTAGTGTCTGATCGAGAACGGCAATCACCGCGCGCGTTCGGGCTCGTCCCGAATCCGCGAGGCGGCACGCGCGCGTAAGCCGACCCCATGCGGGTTGAATGACAAAGCCTCGTTCAGACCAAGGTCAGCGAATGGAAGCGGGGGATGGTTTCCGTGTCCGTCAGAAGCCGGAAACCCGGAAATGCGTTTGCACGACCACCTCTGTCCTCTGCCAGCCGATCGAGAGGGAATGCAACGATGGGCAGAAGCGAAGCCATAGGTCAGGCAACCGGCGGATCTCCATCGGAGCACAATTGACTTGATGGTGTTGGGTCCTTTGAACAGCCCTGTAATTGCTGCCCGACCAAGGCCACCATGAAAAAAGCCCGGAGCCTTGCAGCTCCGGGGCGGGATCGCGTTACTCGGCAGCTACAAGGGCGGCGTCATCCTCGTTAGCTTCCGCGTTCTCATCGTCGCCGTCATCATCGGTGAGGAACGCCGGAAGAGTCTCATCTGCTCCGCCCTCCTCGTTTTCCGCCTCGACCGGCGAGGCATCGCCAGCGTCCGTCATGCGCAGCGGCTCCGGCAGCCAGCTTGTGTCAGCCAGCAGCCGTTCGGCCTCCTTGGCCATATCGCCCTTCTTGAGATGGTTGATCAACTCGGCGGCGCGCTCGCCCGCCCCTTCGCGTACGGCTTCGAGGATGCGAGGCTTGGTGACGCGGCCGAGGTAGTTTTCGGCCGTTGGCCGCCAGCCTGCTTCCACCATGTCGAGACCGACAGCGCGGGCGAGACGATCGGCCTCGGCGAGACGCTGCTGGATGCCGTGCACGGTGACGGTGCCGCCGCCGTAGCGATCGGCCTTCTCGTAGAGAGCGTTGACGCCGAACGCCGCGCAATGAGCGAAGAGCTCCGCCTGCTCGGTGCCTTCGAGCGAGGCGAGCCAATCCCAGAGGGCGGCCTCGTCGTCCGGCATACGCGCCTCCCAGGCCTTGTGGCGTTCCTCGATGGCCTGTGCCGCCGGAATTTCCTTCAGGCCGGGCGCTTGCAGGGAGAAGCCGGTGTTGCGCACCGAGACTTCCATGGCCGGGCTATAGGTCATGTAGCGAGAGAAGACGTCCCGGCAGAACTTGTGCAACACAGCCAGGAACGCGACGGACGGATTGTTCGCCAGCCTGTCGCGCAGCGCCAACGTCCGTTCGGCCGTCAGCTCTGTAACAAGGCGTTCCGGAAGCGGCTTGATGACGTCGCCTTCGTCGTCATCTGCATCCATCGGCTGGCTGCCGATGGTGATGACAGCGCGCCGCGCCGAAGAACCGACACCAGCATCATCGTGATCGATGCTGGCGTCACCTCCGTTTCCAGAGCCACTGCCCTCGACGGCGGCGTCAAGCTCATCCTCGGGACGGACATAGCCATGATCGACGACGAATTCGCCATCCCGGCCGATGCTGAGGAAGACACCGGCGCGGGCAATCTCTTCCGGATCGAAGCTGACGGGACGGTTTTCGAAGGCCTCAAGCGCGGCCTCGATCTCCGCCAGACGCAGATCGACCTCGTCGGGCAGATCGCTGGCCTCCGTGTATTCCGCCTCGAGGTCGTCATGCTCCTTGCGGAGTGCTTCTCGGACCGCCCGTTCCTCTTCGGTAAGGTCCTGCATCGCACCGGTCAGTTTGCGCAGACCGTTGGCGTGGCCGTAGGGGAGTTCGACCGAAGCGTCGATCCATTTCCAGCCCTGGTCGGCAATCTCGTCCGCCATACCTTTTAGCTTCTGGTCAACCAGGCTATCGAGCAGGGAGACGTCCTGCAGCCAGCCGTCATTGTCGTGGGAGAAGAGATCGCGCAGGATTGCGCCGCCCGCCGCCTCATAAGCTTCAAGGCCGATGAAACGGGCGCGCTTATCGGATGCCGGCACCGTGGTTTCGGTGAGCATGCGCCGGATCTGCCACGGCTCCTTCTGCCAGGAGTTGCGAATGCTTTCCAAAACCTGTTCCTGACGGGCATGGTCCGGATTGACGGTGAAGGCCATCAACATCTCCAGCGTCATGCCGTCTGCGGCATAGACTTCGAGCAGCACGGGAGACACAGTGGCAAGGCGCAACCGCTGCCTGACGACCTGGACCGTGGTGAAGAAGGCCGCCGCGATCTCCTCCTCGCTCATGCCCTTGTTCCGCAATGCCAAGAAGGCACGGAACTGGTCGAGGGGATGCAGCGCGACGCGCTGGGTGTTTTCGGCGAGACTGTCATCCTCGGCGAGGATGCTGGTCGCCGGATCGCGGACAACGCAGGGCACGGGTGCGGTCTTGGCGAGACGCTTCTGTTTTACGAGGATTGCCAGGGCCTGATAGCGGCGTCCGCCGGCCGGCACCTCGAACATGCCGGTCTCGTTGCCGCCCTCATCGAGCACGGGGCGGACATTGAGGCTCTGGAGGAGTGTGCCGCGGCGGGCGATGTCCTCGGCCAGTTCCTCGACCGAGATGCCGGCCTTGATACGCCGGACGTTCGACTGGCTGAGGACGAGCTTGTTGAAGGGGATGTCACGCGAGGGCGACAGGGTGAGTTTCTGATTGGCAGGTGCCATTGGGATATTCTCCGCGACGGGCGCCGAGAGCCTCTCTCTCTGCACTCAACCCGTCGCGAAAGCCCCAGCCCTCCTCTCCCTCTCGATGGAGCGTGGCCTGCCCCCTGCGATCGGAAGCCACCGCTTCGGGACCGAAGGTCGAATGCAGCCGGGTTCCGTCAGCGCATTCTGCAATCCATCAGATCTCGCCGCGGGCGCGCAGACTGACCTCCCGGCCGATGCCGACGATGATATGGTCATGCAGCGTCAAGCCCAGAACCTGGCAGCCCTTTCTGATTTCCTTCGTCATCGTGATGTCGGCGCGCGAGGGCTCGGGATCGCCGGACGGATGATTGTGGACCAGGATCAGCGCGGTGGCGTTGAGTTCGAGACCGCGCTTCAGGACCTCCCTTGGATAGACCGGCACGTGATCGACGGTTCCGGTCGCCAGACACTCATCCGAAATGAGCCTGTTCTTCTTGTCCAGATAAAGCACATGAAACCGCTCGACCTCGCCGCGGATGGTAAGGGCGCAATAGTCGAGCACCGCCTGCCAGGACGACAGGACCGGGTTCTGGTTGAGGTGGCGCAGCAGAATCTGGCGCGCTTCGTAAATAACCACCCGCTCCTCAGCCGAGATTGGTGCGTGCTGCGTTTCCATGGCAAATGTCTTCTGATGCCGGGTCATGGTCTGGTCTCCCGACGGGCAGCAGGCCCCTTGCCAATGCTCACAACCCGTCACGAGGAACCGCGCCGCCCTCTTCCTCTGAGAGCGGCGCAGACCCGTAAAGCACTGCAGCCAGAATTCAGGCGTTCCGGTTTTCCGCATCCACGGAATTCCTGTTGCGCACATCATCGCTTCGATGCCGGGCATAAAGCATGCGCTCGGCCGCGCGGATGCTGCCGGCTTGACGGGCCGCTTCCGCCCAGACCGAGACCGGCACGTCGGTCTGAAACAGGATGTCGCGCTCGATCCCCATGCCGAAGGGCAGCCGGATGGATTCCAGGTCCCCCAGCGAGAAATGCCCAAGTTCCGGATAGCCGAGATCAGCAAGGCCGAACAGAATGTCGCCGTCAGGATCGAGCTCGGTTGCTAGCCAGACGCCTTGGCCGAAAGGATTGAAGAATTTGACGACCGGCACGTGGTCGGCGTCGCGCTCACGGCCGTTGGCAAGCAGGCGTTCACGGAGATCGGGAGTCAGGAGGATCATGCCGCCCTCTTGTCGCCAGTGCCGGCGTCGGCGGAACCAGTCTCATCCGAAAGGAAGGACTCGATCCAGTCGGCTGCCCGGCTGGCCTCCGGCTCGGCGATGATTTTGTCGGTGATTTCGGAGTAAAGGTTGGTCCGGTTGCTCCGGGCGCCGGATTTACGGTTCTGTTTGGACATCGCGGGTCTCCGCGACGGGCGCTGGAGGTTTCTCCTCCGGTCCTCATCCCGTCACGGCAAACCCGTCCGCACTCTCACTCTCAAAGGGGGCGTTGCGGGGGATTCCCCCGCTCGAAGGGGTCGGCCAAGACTACAGGCTCGGTCGCAGGGGAAGGCTTTCCCCTCCATCTTCTTCGAGCGGTCAGCTACTTGCGATTACCTTCAGCCGCATGGCACGCGTCTCAAGGAGATAGGTTTCCACGCTGGCTAGTAGATGCAGCCCTTCCTCTGTGACGGCCGCTCGCGACAGTCCAGGCTGAACAATGCGCACATCGAATTCGTAGCGATAGTCCTGCCAGCTCGCTTTCAGCTTCTTGAGGAAGGCGGCCGTTCCATGTTCGAAGCGGGAAGTCTGGCCCTTCTCGAGGCGCAACTTCTCCCGCTTCAGCATATGAATGAACATTCGATTGGGACGATCACGCCAGCGGGCGGATTTTTGGGCCTGCCCGCACACTTCATAGAGATCTTTCACCCGTGCACCAGGCGTGTCGGAACTGGAATATTTGCAATGGTGAAGCGTCACCTGCACCAGACCTTCAGTTATTCGAAGAGTGACCACATCCGCGATCTCGCCGGCGCCGTCATCGTCGAAAATGAGGTCATATGCGTCACGCTCTGCGAGCAATGTCTCGATGACGCGTCGCTGCACCGAGTCGGCACGCTTCTCAGGTCCCTGCGCCTCGGCGCGGATATTGGTTTTCGACCAATCCCAGGCCTCGATCCGGTCGTTGGGATAGGGTTCGACCACGACGCCTTCAGGCAGGGCATAGAGGTGGCTGTAGATCAGCAGTGAGCCATCTCCAAAGTCGATCTGCGGGGAATCCTCGCCGAAGGATTCCGACAGCGGTTTCACCTTGCCGCTGACCTTTATGGTTGTTTTCGGACCAGAGCGCTGCGGATAGCGGGCGACACCTTCGGCAAACACGATTTCGAATTCGGCGATATGGGTGTCGCTGCGCACAGCGAAGCGCAACGGACCCGTGCGTTCATGATCCAGCAGCTCGATGTCGCATTCGGCGAAGGCTACGGGCTCGGCGCCGAAACTGATTTCTATCCGGTCCTCGATTTGCGTCAGCAGCGATTCAGGCCAGTGGATCGCGACCGGCGGCACATTTGGGCGTTCGCTGATCTGGCGAGGTCGCATCGCGCTCTTGAAGACGCCATCGGTGGTGATCCCTGGATCGTTGACGGCCTTGCCGATATCCGCGCACCATTCGACCCAGTCAGTCAGATCACGAACCCGCGAAATCGACCAGAACTTGCCTTTGGCTGAACAGCCACGAGAGGCGGGAACGCCGTCGAGGAACCCGGTTGCGAACACGTTGTTCTTGATGCGCGACTGGGACTTCGCCGTGTCGAGTCCGTCGGCGACATCGACACCCATATACATGGAGTAGCGGACACCGCGTCCCTGATGGTGCGTCAGGCCAAGATTGCGCAGGATCAGGCGATTGAACCCGTGCAGGCTGCGGAACACCTCCTCGCCCTCGACCCGGCGTGTGGCCTCACCGCAGACCGCCTTGGCCAATCGGTCATACGGTCCCTTGATTGAGCTGCTGATATAGAGGAGCTGACTATCGGGATCCCAATGCATCATGTGCAGGTCCCAGGTGACATTGGTCGCGTGCTGGGCCGTGGTCCAGCCGGCCTGCTCTTCGGAGCGGGTGACGAAGATGGCGACACGCTGGTGTGGGTTAACCTTCATGCCGAGATAGACGCCGGGACTATACAAGTCCTCGGCCCGCAAAGGCTCCCAACCATTGCAATTGGTGCGATAGACGACGGCGTTCATCTTCGGTTCAAGCGTCTGCAGCGGAATGTCGCTCAAGTCGCCTACAAAGCCCTTGAACATCTCGGAACGGCGGACCTGCCGGTCGATCTTCGCGGTGCTGAGTGCCTCAACCAGTGCGTTCCAGTCGGCATCCTCCGCATAGAGCTTGGCCAGTGAACGATCAATGTCGTCAATGCCGGTGTTGGCGATGACGGTGGCGTCGCCGAGGCGCGGATCCTGGCGGGTGAAGCGGCCGACAAACTGGATGGTGACGGCTATGCTCTTGTGCGGATCGTGCAGGGCGGCGATCTTCAGTTCCGGCAGATCGAAACCTTCGCCAAGCATGTCCACGCAAACGATGATCCGGCTCTCGAAGCGCCGCAGAGCGGCAAGGTTTGCACGACGTTCACGGATCGACTGCTGGCTATGAACGATGACCGGACGAAGTTCCGGGTACATCTCGCTGTAAAGCTGGTGGAGGGTTCTGGCACGGTCGATGGTCTGACAGCGCGCCATGGCGAGATGGTTGAGGCCGGCGGCCAGATCACCCTGGAGGACTTCACCGAGCTTCTCCGCGACCGCGAGATCGGCGTCCGCCTGATCGAGCCCGAAAACAGCCTCGAAGCGGATCGGTTTGAAATAGCCTTCGGCCTGCGCCTTCTTGAGCGGATAGGTGTAGATGAACTCGCCGTCGACGCGCCGGCCGTCCTCACGGAACGGTGTGGCGGTGAACTGGACGATCGGAAGCGGCGGCTCGCGATCGGCGAAGAGACCCCGAAAGCGGGCCCAGGTCGGGGCACCGATGTGATGAGCCTCGTCGATAAACAGCGCAGAGGCACGTGCTGCCATCCGCTCCTGGACCGCTGCTTCGGCCCGGCCGGCGATCTGCATCGTCGTGACGATGACATTGGCGCTGTCGAAGATCTCATCCACCTCGGCTACCGTCGTCGGAATGTGCGAAAGGCGCATCACCACGGGAAATACTGCCTTGTCTTCCAGGCATTGCTGTTGCCTCAGCACGCCGAAGGTCTCGAATTTGCCCGCGATCTGCTCTCGCAGGGCGTCCGTCGGCACCACGACCAGTAGTCTCTCGAAGCGCTGGTGGGCGTTGAGCGCGAGCATGGTTTCCGTCTTGCCGGTGCCCGTCGGCATGACGATGGTGGCCGGATCGCTCGATCGCGTCGCATGGGCCAAAGCCGCGTGCAACGCGCCGATTTGAGGACGTCGCAGACCGGGCTGGGCTGGCTGCTCACTTTCGGCTGCTCGTCCCTCCCGGAGATGAAAGGCGCCTGACCAGGATGCCGAAACCGCTGCCAGCCGTTCGACCCGCGCTTGGCGCTTCAACGTGTCGATGCGGATGGGCAACGCAGTCATCCACCGGCCTTTGCCGGCATCGAGTGCTTTGGCGATCTGCGCAGGTTCACTTGCACCGGGGACCAGAAGAATGAGATCCGCCTCCAGCGAGGTGGCAGTCTTCGCATTGAGAATCTTCAGTGCCTCGCCGGTCGGCAGCGTGGTTTCATGACCCGTCGCACGGCGGATCGAAAAGGGTCGCAGCCGGCAGCGCACGCGCAGCGGCGGAACCGCCAACTGGCGTATCGGACTTCCCAGGACCTTGCCCTCGATCGCAAGCCGAGCCGGCAGCAGCAGTTCGACCTCGGGATTGAAGAGATCGTCCTGGGCGGGTTCGGGGCGTTTGCGGGAGGCCATGGTCGCGTCCCAGACTAAGCCGCAATCGTCTGGGGCGAAGGCGGGACGGTGATCACCGTTCCGCTCGTCATCAGAACGATCAGGCCCCGTTCAGCACCGGTCATGTCGAGATAGGCAAGCACTTGGGCCCGATAGTGATCGAGTGTCTCCTGGGCGGGATTCACGTCGCTCTTCCAGTCGATCACGACGGTTGGCCGACCTTCCGGATCAATTGTAAGCGCGTCCGCGATGCCGGCAGTCGCAACCAGCTCGGCATCCTCTTGCTGAAGGGCATAGACCGGAAATTCAGCGAGCAATGAGGGACGCAAGGCCGCCACCTCCGACAAGGCCAGCGTTCGCGTAACGCAACCGACCAGTTCCTCAGGCGAAAGCCCGTTCGCCGGCTCGGAGGCGGGCTCCTCGCCGAGCGCACGGATGAGGTCAGCGGCACGCGCGATGAGAGCCGCGCCGGCCTCGTCGCATTCCCCTGTCAGAATTTCTTCCATGAGCTTGTGAAGGATAAGTCCACGCGCGCGCCCGCCCTGGAGGGAGGCGGCCGCTTCTGCGTCTGGTGCCGAAGTATCAGCGGAGCCGATCCATATATCCGGCTCTTCTTCCTGAAGCACCGAACCGGTCGCCGTCTCGTCGCGGCTCGGCGCAAGCCAGGTCAGGTGCATCTGCCTTTCAGCAATCAAATCAGCCTCAGTGTCAAAGCTCTCCCGTGTCTGGTCGTTTGCGGCATCGCCTGTCACCACGATCGGATCGATCGGCAGATGCGACACGTCAAGGGGAGGGAGTTCTGTCAGGGACAGGTCCACCAGGCCGATCCAGGCCGACGCTGAAGGCGTGGCGTCGAGCCGCGGCAAGACCAAGAGCTCCCGGGCGCGGGTTGCCGCGACATACCAGAGCCGAACCCGCTCGCGGTCCAGTTCATCCTTCTCAGCCTGCCGCGCCGCGTCGTAACCGGACGGAGGGACACCCAGAACCGGGCAGTAGAAGGTATCAGTCTGGCGATCGGTCACGGCGCTATCAGGCGCCATCACACCTGTCATGGTGTTAATGGGGATGACGACCGGCCATTCGAGACCTTTCGCGGCATGCATCGTGTAGAGGGCGACGGCTTCTTCCTGCGCATCAGGCCGGCCTTCCACGGCACGGGCCTCATCCATCCATGCCGCCGTTATTGTCTCGGAAAAGGCCCGCAGGCCGCGTACTGCATAGCTGACGGCGAGGCTGAGATAGAGATCGACATTGGCAAGCGCTCGTTCTGCCTGACCGCGATGCCGTTCCAGAAGAACAGGGCGTACCCGAAGGACATCAACGGCCTGCGAAAGAAGATCGTGCGGTGTCGTGCTGTTGGCGCGTTTCTGGAGCGCCTGCAGCCGCTCGATCACATCGCGCGCCAGCGGATGCATTATTGTCGCCGGGTCGACACCGAGGTCGAGCCACGGGATCCGGTCGGGTTCTTGTTCCGAACGCGGAAGCGCCCAGACGATGTCCAGGAGTTCCTCTTCGCTGAGCCCGACAATCGGGCCGCGCAGCAGTGCGCCGAGCGCCAGCGTATCACGACGATCGGCGAGAACCCGCGTGATCGCGATGAGGTCCTGAACTTCCTGCCGACGAAACAGACCTTTACCGGCCTGGGTTGCGACCGGGATGCCACGGCGTTCAAGGGCTTCTTCATAACGCCAGAGTTCCGCGCCGGTCGGGGCGAGCAGGGCGATGTCGCCTGGCTGGCAGGGGCGTTGTGCACCGGCTTTGCGATCCCGGACCGGATGACTGCCGATCAACCGCGCGCAAAGTTCAGCCACCGATTCGGCTTCGGCGTCGCGTCGCTGCTCGGCGCTGGCCTTGCCGTTCTCGTCAGCAACCGCGATATCGATCGCCGCGACGCAGACGCCATCATCCGGATCGCTGTGGAAGGGATCGAGCGCTGTGAAGCCGGGCTGGCCATCAGCCGATAGAACAGCCTCGAACCGTTCGTTGACGAAAGTGAGGATCGAGGCACAGGAACGGAAATTGGTCGAGATCGAAACGAGTCCGTCCACGTCCTGATTCGAGAAGGCCGTGCGGGCCTGGACATAAGCACCGACATCCGCGCTGCGGAAGCGGTAGATTGCCTGCTTGGGGTCACCGACCAAGAAGAGTGCGCCCGGCCTAATCCGGAAGTTCGTCCAGTCCTTCGGGTCATCGCCGGGATCACCGCATAGACGCCAAAAGATTTCGGCCTGGAGCGGGTCGGTGTCCTGAAACTCGTCGACCAAGACCTTTGAATACCGCTGACCGAGCGCCTGTCGCACAATTTCATGGTCACGCAACAGATCGCGCGCGGCGTAGATAAGATCGTCGAAATCAAGCTGGGCGCTGGCGCGCTTGTGCTCGCGATAGCGTGCCAGGATTGTGCGTGCTTCATCTATCAATGTCGTCAGGACCTGGCCGGAAACCGCCTGGAGCAGTGCGGTCCACGCGCCACAGCACGCCTCGTACAAACCGCTGGCCGTATCGTTCAGCCTGTCACCGTCTGCCTTGGAAAGCCCGGCCTGCTTGGCCGCCGCCGCCCATTTGCCCTTCTTGCGGTAGGCGTAAAAACTGCCTGCCCCGGTCGTAAGGTCGGGATGCGGACGTGCAACCAGCAGCCCGACGAGTGCGGCGGGCGTGGAACCATCTGCAACGGATGGAAGGGCAGCCACCATTTCAGAAAAGCGCGCGGCGAAGACCTCCGTTTCCGGCTCATCGACGCCGGCACCTTGCACAAAGGCCGATAGTTCGTCGGCCGCCTGCTGGAAGGCTTGCAGGTGGCTTGCAAAGAGCATCGCGTCCGGTGCGACCAGATTCCTCGAACGCCGGAGGGCTTCGGCGATCTTATGCATCAGAGCGACGGTCTCTCCCGGGCTATGCAGCACCATCTCGGCCAGGACACCGCCCTGATCGCCAGACAATCGCTCGCGCAGCCAGCCATCGACGATTTCGAGGAAGTTGAGATCGGCCTGGTTGCGATCGATGACCGCTGCGCCCGGATCGATATCAGCTTCCGCCGGGTAGGGCTTGATCAATCGCTGACAGAAGCCGTGGATGGTCGAGCAGGTGATTTCGTCGATCGCCGTGCTGGCCGAAATCAGATTGTCGCGCTGCGCCGCAGACAGTCCCTCCGGCAGGCCGGCGCGGAGCTCCGGTGCGACATGGCCGGCGGCGAGATCTTCGACGAAATCGCGGACGCGCAAGAGGAGCTCGCTGGCCGCCAGTTCTGTAAACGTAACCGCGGCGATGGAACTTGGCGCGACACCCTGCGCCAGCATGACAGCGATCCTGCCGGCCATGACGGCGGTCTTGCCCGACCCCGCGCCGGCCTCCACCAGGATGGACCGGTCGTGGCGGCTGATAGCGTCACGCCGGGCACCATCATCCTTGAGGACTTCCACGCTGCTCATCATTCCGCCTCCCAGATCGGCGCGACTTCGCTCAACCGCTCGATTGCAGCGGCTTGCTTGCGTTTGCAGTAGGTGGCGCCTGCGTTTGCCGGCAGGGCAAAAGCGAGATCGTCATAGTCGCCTCCGGTATCCGGCCCGGGCAGTGCAGCGCCGCTGGCCAATGCGGTTCTCGCCGCCTGCAGATATGCCTTGATCTCCGCCAGGACGATGTCCGGCTCGTCAAGCCGGAGGTCAAGCGGTTCACGCGGATAGAGCAGCGAGGCACTGATCGCGATGTGGTCGCCCAGGAGCGCCTTGACGGCGAAGGCATAGAGGCAACGCTGAAGCTCGCGGCCGCCGTTCATGCGGATGTTGCCTTTGGGCGACTTACCGGTCTTGTAGTCGCGTACGAGCGCCCAACTGCCGTCATCAGCGATGTCGAGCCGATCGATATAGCCGGCAATCTGAAATCCGGTGTCGGGGATGATCACCGGCACACTGGCGTCCCAGGGCAATGCCGCCTCCGACTTGGGCTCGGACCCGCCGAACGGGACTTCGCCAAAGGATCGGCTGCCCGGCAAATGATCATTGCCATAGGCAAGCGCCTGTCCGGCAAGAGCGCGCGCGTCCCCAAGCGTGCGGCCCCAGATAACAGCGGGCGGAACGGGCCGTTCGCTTTCCCATTCGGCCGCCACCGCACCAGCAGCTTCGTCCACCGCAGCCCGAACGGCAGCCACGTCGGCGGACGCGATACCGCCTGTCGCCTCGAGGTTTCGCAGGGCGCCGTCGAGCACCAGATGGATGAGGTCGCCGGTTTGCAGGGCGTCAAGCACGAGCGGCTCGGCACTGCCTTGCGGGGATTTCCAACCGAGAGCATAGCGCCAGAGGAAGTTGATGGGGCTGCGCAGCAGTGTCTTGAGCGAGCTCGCCGACTGGGTCCGCGCGAGGATCGCGAGAACCAAAGGATGATCAGACCTGACCATTCCATCATGAGCTGTCACATCGGCCATGCGCCAATCGCGCCAGCAGGAACGCGCACTCAATGCCTGGGGATCGGCGGCGAATTCCTGTGGCCGCGCCATCAGCCGGTCGGTTTCACTGAAGGCATGGGCGGGAACGGCGTTGCGCCGCAGATAGGCTTCCTCGTCATAGGTGGCGAGGAGAGGGCTGCGACCCAGCAGCCGGCCGTCGCTGTCGCGTCGGGCGCGGGTGAGGACGACGTCGCTGCCCGTAGTGGCGAGGATCGTATCAAAGTCACGGCGATCTGCCAGATTGACGGGAAGCGGGTCGAGCTCGCCCGTTGGAATGATGTGGTCCGGGATCAGCCGATCTTCGGCGATCCCGCGTGGCCAGCGGGAGGAATTGAGACCGATCAGCCGAGCGAAGCGTCGCGGCGACGCGGCGAGGGCGCTGGCCGGCATCCAGGCCACGGAGACGGAGGCCTCGAGCCCGTCATCCTGTTTCAATGATTCCAGCGTGCTGTCGATCGCGCCGGCGGGCCCTGCCAGAAGGGCTTTGCGCCAGATGGACAATGCCCGGCCCTTGAGGAAGGCTTCGCCGATCTCCTGTACCGCGTCCGGTCCCTTTGCCAGCAGATCGACCGCAGCACGCAACACCGGGGCGTGATCCATGCCGTCAGGCCAGTCGTCTGGCGCGAGGCGCGCCAGCAGTTGGTTCCAGGCGGACGGCGTTGACAAGGGTGCATCGCTTGGAAGGACGCGCATCCAGCCATCGGGAAGGGAAGCCAGAGGTGCAGAATCGCGGCACAGGGCGGCGAGACGGCGCAAGCGCGACTGCGAAAGTCCGCGCACGACGATGTCGGCGAGTGCCGCTGCCGCTTGTCCGTCACGTGTCGTGACGGCAGGGACGCCATGAACGAAATGCAGATCAATATTGGCATCGGCTCGCAGCGCGAGAAAATGATCGTCGTAGTCGGCCGGCGACGCGGTGGCGATGGCAATGTCGGCGGGCGATACGCCCGACGCGAGCAGTGACCGAACCCAACGCAGTGTCTCGACTGCCTCATGGTAAGCGGTCGCGGCACTGACGGATCGAATGGTCGGCGCCTCAGCATCGCCTCGAGAGACAGCAACTCCGCTTTCCTTGAGCCAGGCTGGGACAGGGCGAGGACCTGACGTCCATTGCATGGGGATGTGCTCGGCGAGCGCCTTCAGCAGAGGCCGCCAGCAGGGAGACAGTTCGGTCAGTCCGACGATTTCCATCGAGCCGAATATGGCGGGCGCATGGGTGATCCGGCTGATGGCTGTGGCGACAATATCGACCGAACACATCATTCCGCCCGGAAGTTCGGTGAGAACAGCGGCCTCCAGGCGAGCGATGGCTTCAAGCCTTGGATGATCAGCTGACCGGGAGGCAAGATCGATACCTGCCCGCCACGCCTTGTGCAGTGTGTCGGCGGCCGCGCCGATCATGCCCGGCAGCATCTTGATATCTTCCAGTTCGCCCATCGGTGTTTCAGGGAGGACCGTCTGGATCGCCGCGCGCAGGCTTTCTTCGTCGATCGCGCGGGTGAAGCCGCCCGCGAGCCGCACCGCGGCTTGTTCGAATGACATGATCTGGAGGCCATGTTGACCGCCACGAGCCGCCGCGAGGCGGGCCTCCCGCATTGCCAGGCGACCATACACGACAAGGGTGGATCGCTTCGCGGCCGTCATCGCTGCCCCCTTTCCGGGTTACTTCTTGTTCGGACGCTGGGTCAGCGCCGACGCAGCCGCGCTCTTGGCTGCCTTGCTGCTATTCGGGTTCCGTAAGACCTTCGCGGCTGCGCTCGCCGCCTTCTTGCTGGTTACCTCACGGTTTGCACTGCGCTTCGGCATCACCCTCTCCTTCGGCAATTAGCGATGTTCTGCCGTTGACGAACGGCTATAATGGGAATAATAATTACACGGACTTTCCGTCTTGTCCATATAGTTTATAGTCTGACCAAGGTGGCCAATCGTATAGTTTCTCGCAGTCAGGGAGCCGTGAGTGCGCTGGGGTGTTGAGCAAAGGCTTGAATTTATTGAGTTTCGCCTGTTCTGGGAGGGCTCGATCAACCGCGCCGACATCGTTGAGTTTTTTGGCGTGTCGGTTCCGCAGGCTTCGAAAGATCTGGCGCTTTATCAGGAGAGGGCGCCCGGAAACATGGAGTATGACAAGCGCGGCAAGCGCTATGTTGCTGCCAAGAAGTTTGTCCTGCGCTTCCTGGATCCCGACCCTTATGTCTATCTCGCCCAGCTTCGTTCAGTTGCCGAAGGCTCCGTCCCATCAAGTGATTCCTGGATTGCGGAACTCCCCAAGACCGATGTTGCGCTAACGCCCAAGCGGGATGTCGACATCGAGGTTCTGCGCAAGATTCTCGATGCCGTGCGCGAAGGCGTCTCGGTGGATGTCTTCTATCAGTCTATGAACAAAGTTCGCCCGGATCCGATTTGGAGAAGGATCACGCCGCATGCGTTTGGCTATGACGGGTTCCGTTGGCATGTTCGCGCCTATTGTCACCTTGAGCACAAGTTCAAGGACTTCCTGTTGCCACGGACGCTTGAAGTCGGCGGCAAAGGCGACCCCGGGGCAACTGGCGAGCAGGACTGGCTCTGGAACAACTTTTTCGACGTGGTCATCGGTCCGCATCCCGATCTCACGGAGAGCCAGAAAAAGGTTGTCGCCAAAGACTACGGGTTCGACCACGGGAGCGGCGTTCTTTCGGTTCGCTATGCAATGCTGTTCTATGTTCTCAAGCGACTTGGCTTGCTTGTGGATGCGGCAAAGCAAAGCCCTCGTACGCAGCATATCGTTGCATTAAACCGCAAGGAGACTGAGGCGGCGCTGGAAAAGGCGGAGCTTCAGCTATGAAGATTTCGGGGGGAAGCGTCGACTGATGGGTGCAAAACTCGAGGATGTAAAGAACGGCGCGTCGATCTGCGGTATTGCCTCGGCGAGGCCGGCGCATGTCGTTTCGGTCGACTGGATTGGCGACCAGGCGATTAACGTCGTCTACCGCGACCATAACGGAACGGTGGCGGAGTCGGTCCTCTATCGCGACGATGAGCATCGCCTTGAGGTGGAGCAGAGCGGTCGAGCCTGGTCGTTCGATGCCGATGGCGCGCTTTTGCGTCTCGTGACCGAGGCCAACCGCATCAAGCTGGCACACTATTTCGACCCCTACCTCGCCATTCACACGAGCCTGGTCGATCCGTTGCCGCACCAGATCTCAGCAGTATACGGCGAGATGCTGCCGCGCCAGCCGTTGCGTTTCCTCCTCGCAGACGACCCTGGTGCCGGTAAGACGATCATGGCCGGCCTGCTCCTCAAGGAGTTGATCGCACGAAGTGATCTCGAACGATGCCTGATCGTCGCGCCTGGCAGTCTTGTTGAGCAGTGGCAAGACGAACTCGGGCAAAAATTTGATCTGGAATTCGACATCCTCACACGTGACATGATCGAAACCTCGCGGTCGGGCAACCCGTTCAGCGATCGAGACCGGTTAATTGTCAGGCTCGATGTGTTGGCGCGCAACGAGGAGCTTCAGGAGAAGCTCATGAGCGCCCGCGAATGGGACCTGATCGTCTGTGACGAAGCACATCGTATGTCAGCGACGTATTTTGGCGGCGAGGTGAAATATACACGCCGCTATCAAGTCGGGCAGAAGCTTGGGCAAGTCTGTCGCCATCTCCTGCTCATGTCGGCGACCCCACACAATGGTAAGGAGGAGGACTTCCAACTCTTCATGGCACTGCTCGACGGCGATCGTTTCGAAGGCCGATTCCGGGACGGCGTACATTACGCTGACACCGAAGACATGATGCGGAGGCTGACGAAGGAGGAATTGCTCAAGTTCGACGGCCGGCCGCTTTTCCCGCCGCGCCGTGCCCGCACAGTCAAGTACGAGCTCTCCGAAGGCGAGGCCGCCCTTTATACTGCCGTCACCGAATATGTGCGTACCGAAATGAACCGTGTGCAGCGGTTCGCCGAAGGGGATAACAAGAAGCGCAACAATGTTGGTTTCGCATTACAGATCCTGCAACGGCGCCTCGCTTCATCTCCGGCAGCAATCTACCAGTCGCTGAAACGCCGTCGCGAGCGTTTGGAGACAGAGTTGGGCGAAGCGCGGCTGGCGGCCAAAGGGCGCCGTGCCGGAGTCGCTGAGCCGGCGCTCAACGCTGATATGCTGGGCAACATCGAGGAATACGGCCAGGAGGAGATCGACGAACTTGAGGATCTGATTTCAACTGGCGCGACGACGGCTGAGACGATCGAACAGCTTGCGTTGGAAGTCGAGACGCTGAAAGACCTCGAGTCCAAAGCCATGGGCGTCCTGCGTTCCGGCGTGGACACGAAGTGGACCGAACTCAATCGTATTCTCGACGATGATCTCATGACTGACGCGGCGGGGAATCGCCGTAAGTTGATCATCTTCACAGAGCCCAAAGACACGCTTCACTATCTTCTCGACAAGGTACGTGCGCGCCTTGGCAATCCCGAGGCAGTCGACGTGATTCATGGCGGGGTATCGCGCGAGGAACGTCGAAAAGTTATCGAGCGATTCATGCAGGACAAGGACTTGCTTGTCCTTATCGCAAACGACGCAGCCGGCGAGGGTGTGAACCTTCAGCGCGGGCATCTGATGGTCAACTACGACCTTCCATGGAATCCCAACAAGATCGAGCAGAGGTTCGGTCGCATCCATAGAATCGGGCAGTCCGAGGTATGTCACTTGTGGAATCTCGTGGCGGCTGACACGCGCGAAGGTGAAGTCTATGCGCGGCTCCTAGAAAAGCTGGAGACGGCACGGGAGGCATTGGGCGGTCGCGTCTACGATGTGCTGGGTGAGCTTTTTGAAGGTACGTCGCTCAAGGAGCTGCTCCTCCAGGCAGTGCAGTACAGCGAGCAGGAGGATGTGAAAGCATATCTCTTCCGCCAGGTAGATGGAGCAGTCGATCAATCCCATCTGCTGGAGTTACTTCGGCGGCGGGCGCTGACCAACGACACTATGCCCGCGGCCAAGGTCGATGAGCTGCGACTCGAAATGGAGCGTGCCGAAGCACAGCGGCTCCAGCCTCATCACATCCAGAGTTTCTTCATTGAGGCATTCCAGCATCTCGGTGGCCGTCTCAAGCGTCGCGAAGATGGGCGCTGGGAGATCACGCACGTTCCGGTACGCATCCGCGAGCGCGATCGGCAGATTGGCACCGGAGCGCCTGTTCAGAAACAATATGAGCGGATTTGTTTCGACAAGGCCCACATCAACCAGCAGCCAGTCGCTTCCTTTATCTGCCCCGGTCACCCGCTTCTGGAGGCCGTAATCAGCCTGATCCGCGAGCAATATGAGCAGATCATGCGCCAAGGTGCAATCATGGTCGATGAGACCGATCCGGGCGACGCGATTTCGGCAATCTTCCTTCTGGAGCACACAGTACAGGACGGCCGAACCACAAGCGCAGGGAAGCCGCATGTAATCTCGCAGCGCCTCCAGTTCGCCGCAATCGACCGAGCCGGCACGACTGTCAACGCCGGAATCGCGCCTCATCTCAACCTGCGACCGGCAAAGACAGAAGAGATCGACGCTGTGCGTGACCTGCTCGACGAGCAATGGCTGACCAGCGAACTGGAGAAGTCTGCGATCAGGTTTGCCACGGTGGAACTGGCCCAGGAACATGTCTCAGAGGTCAAGGCCCGCCGGTTGCCTGAAGTCGAGAAGGTCGAGCAGGAAGTCCGGGCCCGACTGAAAAAAGAGATCAATTACTGGGACTCGCGTGCCTTCGAACTGAAAGAAGAAGAAAAGGCCGGTAAGCGAACCCGGCTAAACTGGCAGAACGCGCAGCGTCGTGCCGAGGACCTCGCGGAGCGGCAGAAGCGCCGAATGGACCAGCTTGAGCAGGAGCGGTTTATTTCATCCCAACCGCCACGTGTGCGCGGTGGCATGGTGGTCATTCCGCATGGCCTTCTGGCTGCGCGGGATGCCCCCCGAGTTCCAGACCATTTCGCGGAAGATCCCGCCGCCCGCAAGAAAATCGAGATTGCCGCGATGCAAGCGGTGATGGCGGCGGAACGCGCTCTGGGACACGCTCCTGTCGATGTCTCCGGCCAGAAGGTTGGCTACGACATTGCTTCACATGATCCGAAATCGGGGCATCTTCGGTTCATAGAAGTCAAAGGTCGCATCGATGGTGCAAATTCCGTGATGATCACGCGCCAGGAAGTCATCACGTCCTTGCACGAGCCGGAGAAATTCATTCTGGCGATCGTAGCGGTCGCCGACGGCTTCGCCCATGAACCGCGCTACGTGCGTGGCCCGCTCGTCGAGCGGGAGCCCTCGTTCCTTGAAACAGCAATTCAATTCGACCTTCGTCGCCTGCTGGAGCGGGCGCAAGAGCCAGCTTAGGGGGTTGTCGTGATTGATATCCAGGACTTCTCCATCCTCGCCCCTGTTCCGCTGGAGCACCTTCAATCGGGAGCCGAAATCTCCGGCAATACCGGCTTCGTTGCATTTGGCTCGCGCAAGTGGGAGCTGTTCCGCAAAGTCGACGAACTGCGCGCCGATCAGCGTGTTCCTGTCCTCATATATCCGTCGCATGAGGACGTACCGGCGAAGGACAGTTTTATCGTGTCCTGGGTGGGATGGTATGTCGGTTGTGAGGAAAGCGGAAACGGCAAGCATTCGAATGGCATGTTGCATCGCCCCCCGACTACGGGGCAATATTCGTCGGATAATCAAGGGCACTGGGCGGTATTTTGGCACGTGTCCGAACTGTGCGAGCTGGCTGCCGCGCAACGCTTGGCGATTTCCGCGATCCAAACGGTCAAGGGTGGCTGGCGCAAAAGCTCCCCACCGCGCGGACCAGAACTGGTAGCCACTCCCTCTACACTTGAGTGGCCGCTATGAGCGCGGGGCGTCAAATAGCGGCCAGCGCCGCCGCTCCCCCCGGCTATTTCCATCGGATACGGGAAAGCGCGTCGAGACGTTGGGACCAGCTCGAAGCGGACCCGGAGCTCGCAGGTCCTTGGCACCAGCTCTTCAAACAGGTGCAAAGCCCGCGACACATTCTCTCGGAGCTGCTTCAGAACGCCGACGATGCTGGCGCCAAGGAAGCGCGGGTATCGATCGAGAATGATCGCTTCGTGTTCGAGCATGATGGCGAGGATTTCATCGAAGCTCATTTCGCGTCGATCTGCCGCTTCGGCTACTCGAACAAGCGCGCCCTCCATACGATCGGTTTTCGGGGAATCGGCTTCAAGAGCACATTCAGCCTGGGTGATCGGGTCGAGCTTTTCACGCCGACTCTCGCTATCGCCTTCGAACGCACCCGGTTCACCGAACCGCGCTGGATCGACGGCGCGAGCACCACGTCGGGAACGACGCGTGTCGAGGTGGCGATCTCCAACCCCTTGCTGCGCCGTGAGGTCGAAAAGAACCTCGACGAATGGCTGAAAAGCCCGGTGTCGCTGCTCTTCTTCAAGACAATTCGCCGCCTTCAAATCGGCGATGAGGCAGTGCATTGGCAAAGCCTCGGCCCGGGTCCCATCGCCAACAGCGAATGGATGGCCCTTGACGATAAAGCGGATGATCCCTTCCTGCTGGTGCGCTCGGCCGAAGAGGAGTTTCCGGTCGATGCGCTCGACGAGATCCGTAAGGAGCGTATGATTGGCGCCGAGGACGGCGGCGACTTTCCACCCTGCCGGGTGGAGATCGTCCTGGGAGCGAAAGGACGACTCTATGTTGTCCTGCCGACCGGTGTTGAGACCCCGCTTCCCTTCGCCTGCAACGCTCCCTTCATCCAGGATCCTGCGCGACTTAAGATCAAAGATCCAGAGACGTCGCCGACCAATCGCTGGCTGCTGAAGCGCACCGGCGAGCTCGCCGCCAATGCGATGGCAGATTGGCTCGAACAAGCCAAAGCCAGTCCGCGAGAGAGGGCGGATGCCTACGGGTTTCTCCCAGACGTCGACCGAGAGGCGAGCACGCTAGAAGGGACTTGTGCTGCCATTGTCGAGCTGGCGTTTGATGAAGCGATCGGAGATCGGCCGGTCCTGCTCACCGAAGAAGGCCATGTCGCCGCAGCCAACGGGGCGATCGCTGTCCCACAGCCGATATTTGATATCTGGCCCGCCGACCAGGCGATGGCCTTGCTCGATAAACAGTCGCGACCGGCGCTCTGCCAGCATGTGTCGTCGAGAGACCGAACCAAGCTGGTTCATTGGAACCTAGTCGAGGAATTTTCGAAAGCCGATCTGCTTGAGCAACTGCGTAACAAGCATCTCCCCCGACCGTCCACGTGGCGACACCTGCTGAATTTGTGGTCGTATATCGCGCCCGAGGTGACTGGCTGGCAATGCCGCAACGCCGATCAACTACGCGTCGTTCCGGTCCAAGGCAAGGAAGTGCTCTACTCAGCCTCGGAGGTCGTACGACTCGGCGAGAAGAAGTTGCTACAGTCGGACGAGGACTGGGAGTTCCTGGCCGACCATCTGATAGTACTCAACCAGAACTGGACGCGCTTCCTCGCTGAACAGCGTCGCGGCAGGAGTGCCAAGGACACTGGGCGAGGCGACGCTGTCGAGGCAGCCTTCGCGGTGCTAGAGGAGATCGGCCTTGACGGGACCAGCGACGTCAATGCCGTGATCGAACGCGTCGCCGTCGATTACTTCAGTTCTGATCAGCCAAAGCTGGTCGAGTGCGTCCAGCTTGCCCAAATCGCAGCTAAGCTGGGGGTCACCATCGGCGGATCCTTTCGGTATGCCTGTGCTGACCTGAAGCTTCGCGCTATCGAAAAGGCCGTGCTGTTCGATGAGCACGGCACGCTGGAACAGCTGTTGCCAGAGGCAATCCAGAAAACTCGGCTTCTACATCCCGATTATGTTGCGAGCTTCAAGTCCTGTACCCGCGACGAGTGGCTCCAATGGATCTCGTCGGGCAGATCGGGGCTGCGGACATTCCCACCCCTTGCAGAGACGCGGACGTTCTCGGGACGCGAGTCTTCGCTGAATGTCGAGCTCAAGAAGCGAGCATTCTCGGGACGGGTTGAGTATCGGTACAAGGACCCGTGGTTCTATATTAACGATTGGGACTTTCCAGCTGAGCTTTGGACGCATTGGCAGCGCGCAGCAAAGACGGACGACGGCATATGGGCTGCCGTCGCGGAGAGACTGATTGCGGAGAAGAGCGATTTCTGGTCACAGAAGGCATCTGCGACAATCGTTGAGGAAGCTTCCAACGGCCATCGACGAACCGTATTGCGCCGCGGGCTACTTCCGACGTGGGCATCGCGGCTTCGGGAGCTGCCGTGCCTTCGCGATGTGCGCGGTTTCCTGCATAAACCCGGCGATCTTCTGCGGCGCACCCCGGAGACGGAAGCACTGATCGATGTCGAGCCTTTTGTGCAGGGGCTGCTCGACCGGGAAACGACCCGCCCGCTGCTGGACTTGCTCGGCGTCCGGAATACACCGAGCGGCCCGGAGCGCTTGCTCGACCGGCTGCGCGCATTGGCAAAGTCGGACAGGGCTCCTAGCCACGAAGTCGAGAAATGGTATCGCCGTCTCGATCAGATGTTTGACGGAAGCTCGACCACGGACGCGCAGAGCATCAGGGATGCCTTCAGGACCGAGAAACTCATACTTGCCCACGACGGCACGTGGGTCACGTCGGGAGGAGTGTTCCTAGCCGGGGATGAAGAGGATGTTCCTGGCGCTGCGACAGTCCGGGTCTCGGTGGTCGATCTCAGCTTATGGCGGCGCATCGGTGTCGCTGATCGTCCGTCAGCGGACCTGGCGCTACAATGGCTGGGCACTCTGGAATCAGAAAAGGTGCTGTCGCCCGACGATGCGCGTCGCGTTCGCACCCTGCTGGGACGCTACCCGACGCGAATCTGGGAAGAGTGCGGCCATTGGGTGAACCTGCTGGGCGAATGGGTTCCGGTGGACACGCTCGCGTATATGCTCAGCATGCAAAGCCTGTTCACTTACGGGCACCTTCACAATTGGGTAAAACGCAGGACTGCGGATCTCCGTCAGCTCTCGGCCGACACGGTTCAGGCTGTCCCGTTTGCGTCAATGGCTGCGCTATCGGACCTCGTCGAAGAGCGCTTCAACCAGCCTTCGTCGCTTACGGGTCTTGAAGACCGGCGCGCCTGGTTGACAGCGTTCGGAGTTCAGCTCGGGCGGATCGAGTTTGCCGATTCCGCCGACACCGAGCGTGTGAGAGCACTAGCGGAAGCGATTGCGGAGACAAGCTGGGTCCAGGCGCCCAAACTGGAGGTCATTCCCTACCTCGATGGTATGCCCGCTGGCACCGCGCGGCTTACCGACGTCCTTTGGCTGGACCGTCAACTGTTCGTTGGCCCTCTACCGAAGGCGAAGCTCGCCAAGCGCGTGCCCGAGGAGATCGGAAGGAACCTGACTACCGATATTCGCGCAGCCCTAGCCTATGCGTTCGATCGATCGCCTGAGGACATAAAGGACTACCTCGAGGAGAACTTCACGCTTGGCCCTGAGCAAGAAACCGTTGCGTCGGCTGTCGAGCTCCCGCCCGAAGCCGCACCGATTGAGGACGGTGTAGTAGGGGAGCCTTCCGCGGGCGCTGATGAGGATGCTGCGTCGATCGCGAAGGACGATGTCCATCTGTCGGAGGACGATGAATCCACCGCACCGCCCGAACCCGAGCCGCAGCCCAAAGAGCTGGATCATGACTTGATTGACGCTGAAATCGCCACCAAGCCCCGTGTTGCCCCCAAGCCTCCACGTCCCAGCGTCATGGCGCGTTTCGCGCTCGCCCACGGTTACAAGGCCGACGGCAACGACCGCTTTTTCAATTCGGATGGAAGCTGGATCGGCCGCGCCAATGGTGCGAGATTTCCGTGGGAGCGCCGCTCGGCAAGCGGCGAGGTGTTGTGCCACTACTATCCGAAGGAACACTGTCTGGAGCGCGACGCGCTTCAGATCGAAGCTGACATCTGGGGCCTGCTCGATCTGAAGCCCGACGTGTACTCATTCATTCTCGTCAACCCGGAGGGCGAGCCCGTCGAGATGACGGGGACTCACCTACGCGCGCTGCGCGACAACGGCGAGATCACCATTCATCCCGCAACATACAGGCTCGTTTATGACCTCAACGACTAGCGCTATGGCGTTGCCGCTCGACCACATGGCTCGTTGGGGTGGCGTTTCCAAACGGGTCCTTCAGGCGTTTAACGGGCACAGCAACCTCCCCGTCCATGAATTGGCGAAGGCCAAGGTGGAGAAGCCCCACGGTCGTACACGACCGCTACCGAAAGCATCGGGCACCGTGAATTTCAGTGCTTGGCGTCTCGCCCACGCGGTCAAGAAGGCTGATTGCTTGCGGTGGCCGTCCGCGCCAATTCGGTGGGTAGGGGCTACCGGGTTTCTTCTCGAAAACGGTCACCTGTTCGATTGGGACGCGAGCGAATGGTGCCTGAACGAGGGCATGTCAAATTTCTATGCTGACTTCGCCGGCACTGGCTTAGCCGGTCGGATTGCACAAGGTATGGCTCTACTGTTCCTGGAGGACACCGGCTACGCCTATGTCGGTCGCTTTGAAACCGAATGGAGGAAACGCGCCACCACGCAAAATAGGCAATGGCCAGCAGACAAGACGAAGGCACCAGACTTCATCGCCGAAAACGCACGACAGGAATGGGTGCTCGCCGAGTGCAAGGGTGGGTTCTCGACTCCTGGACGGAAACCGCCAATCAAAGGCGCCCTGAGGGAGGGACTGACCCAGCTCGACGGTTGGGACAAATATATCACCCCCCAGCCAATCAAGAGCTTTGCGATCGGCACCTTCCTACGTGAAACCGGAGATACTTCCGGCGAGACATCGCTTATCGCTTTCGTCGACCCTGAACCGGAGATCTCTGAAAATCCTGTCGAATTCCCCCGCGACGCGGTTCGCCGGGCTAATTATTCCTCGTGGCTATCGCTGATGGGATTGGACGACGCGGCTACTCGGCTTCGGGAAGACGAAGAGGAGCCGCGGCGATACGAGTTTCCTCTTCTATCCGTGGGTGGACGCCAATATGCTGTCAGCATCGCGTCTGTGGCGCCGAGGTATCCCGACCTGTCTAGCCGCAAATTCTGGCGTGAATTCCGAGACTGGCCGTTTTGGCCTTTCCCCTGGTTCCGGGATGGCATCGACATCGAACTTGTCGGCCTTGATCTGAAAGTCCTGCGCGCTCTGAGTTCGGCGGTACAGCCGGCTGGTGCTTCAGAGTTGATGGCGCTGGAACCATCGGAGCGGCGAGACACGCCCGCCGATCTGGATGGCGGGACATTTTACGGCAGTGTTTTTTCGGACGGTTCCTTGATGGGCGAGCTAAGGCTTCGGCATCCGGGCGAGCCGTTTCCTGATTTCGATTGGATCGAGGTGGAACTGTGACAGCTTACAAAAAGAAACTCATCGAAGTCGCCATTCCGCTCGAAGCGATCAATGCGGCCTCTGCGCGCGAGAAGTCGATCAGGCATGGCCATCCGTCAACGCTGCATCTGTGGTGGGCGCGGCGGCCGTTAGCTGCGTGTCGAGCTGTTCTTTTTGCCCAGCTGGTTGATGACCCTTCGTCTCACGCCGAAGAACTGCTCGCCAACTCCTCACTCCGTGCTCAGGCGGAAGCGGAACTACCGGAGCGCCTTGCTGCTTGGGAGAAGAGCAAGGCTTCGGCGCAGGGGACGGCGGCGGTTTCACCAGAGCCGACGCTGGAGGACGTAGCGGTCGAGATTGAGCGCAAGCGGCTCTTCGCCATCATCGAGGACCTGGTGAAGTGGGAGAACTCGACTAACGAGAAGGTGCTGAAACGGGCCCGTGTCGAAATCCGCAAGAGCTGCGGCGGCGAGTTGCCGCCAGTCTATGACCCGTTTTCGGGCGGCGGGTCAATCCCGCTGGAGGCGCAGCGTCTCGGTCTGCCCGCCTATGGGTCTGATCTGAACCCGGTCGCGGTGATGATCGGCAAGGCGATGATCGAGATCCCGCCGAAGTTCAAGGACAAGGAGCCGGTCCATCGGGGCGCGAAGGACCGGCAGTTCTATCGTAACGCCGAGGGTCTAGCGGAGGACGTCAAATATTACGGCGAGTGGATGCGCAAGAAGGCATGGGAACGCATCGGGCATCTCTATCCGCAGATTGAACTGACGAAGGGATATGGGGGGGCCAGGGCGACAGTGATTGGTTGGATCTGGGCGCGCACGGTGCCAAGTCCCGATCCAGCGTTCTCGAATGTTGCGGTACCAATCGCATCGAGCTTCCTGCTCAGCACTAAGACCGGCAAGGAGGCGTGGGTCGAGCCCATCGTCGATAAGCAGGCGAAGTCCATTTCCTATCGGGTCAGGCATGGCGGAACCAAAGCCGAGATCGCGGCGGCCAAGGAGGGGACCAAGGCAGGTCGCGGCGCGAATTTCCGCTGCCTTATGTCAGATGCTGCAATCACTCCTGACTATGTGAAGAGTAATGGGCGTGCCGGCAAAATGGGCCAAACGCTGATCGCCATTGTTGCGGAAGGTAATCGCAGCAGAGCCTATGTCGCGCCTACGGAGATGCACGAAACAATCGCCCTGTCGGCAAAGCCTGTATGGGAACCGGTAACCAAACTCCCGAACGATCCTCGCAATTTCTGGACGGTGGACTACGGCCTAGCGACTTTCGGCGACTTGTTCACTGATCGCCAGTTGGTGGCTCTGAACACTTTCAGCGATCTGGTACAGGAAGCACGGGAACAAATTGAGGTCGATGGTTTGGCCGTCGGACTCCAGAACGATGGCGTACCTTTGCGCGATGGCGGTAGCGGAGCCCAAGCCTATGCTGAGGCAGTAAGCGTCTATCTTGGATTGGCGGGTAGCAGACTTGCCGACAGCTGCAACACGATCTGCCGGTGGGCAGCGGACAAGACGCAGCTAAAGAATATGTTCAGTCGGCAGGCTATTCCCATGTCGTGGGATTTTTTCGAGGCCAATCCATTTGCAAGTGCTGCTGGCGATTTTCTCGTGAGCGCGACAACGGTTTCCAAGGTTTTGGACCGGTTTCTACCATTTTCACCGGGTATCGAGTGTAATCAGGACGCGCAGACCGCCGAATACCCAGCGGGGACCGTTATTTCGTGCGATCCGCCCTATTATGACAATATTGGCTATGCGGATTTGTCGGACTTTTTCTACTGCTGGATGAAGCCAAATATCCAGAAGGTATATCCAGAGGTCTTTTCCGTTCTCGCCACGCCCAAGGCCGAGGAGCTGGTAGCAACGCCGTATCGGCATGGGGGGCGCGAGTCTGCCGAACGCTTTTTCCTTGATGGGATGAGCCGTGCAATCGCGAATATGGCGGCCCAATCATCGGATGCGTTTCCGGCGACGATTTATTACGCATTCAAGCAGAGCGAGATTGATCAAGAGGGCATCAGCTCGACAGGTTGGGCCACCTTTCTGCAAGCAGTAGTCGAAGCCGGCTACGCTGTCGTTGGTACTTGGCCGATGCGTACCGAAATGGCGAACCGCATGATCGCCTCGGGGACCAATGCTCTTGCCAACTCCGTCGTCCTCGTTTGTCGAAAGAAGGAAACCACGGCAGAAAGCATTACACGCGCTGAGTTCATCCGTGCATTGAAGCGCGAGCTGCCGCCATCGATCTCCGAGCTTCAGGCCGCCAACATCGCGCCGGCGGATATGCCACAATCAGCCATCGGCCCCGGCATGGGCGTGTTCTCGCGCTACAAGACTGTGCTGGAGTCAGACGACAATCCGATGAGCGTGAAAACCGCGCTTCAGCTCATCAACAAAGAACTCGACGAGTACCTAGGGGGCATCCAGGGTGAGTTCGACGCGGACACCCGGTTCGCCATCACCTGGTTCGAGCAGCACGGGAAAGGCAAGGGGGACTATGGTGTGGCTGACAACCTTGCCCGTGCGCGCGGTATCGCGGTCGAAAGCGTCAAGCACGCCGGGATCATAGATAGCGCCGCCGGCAAGGTCCGCATCCTCGCCCGTGACGAACTCGACAAGGATTGGGATCCGGAAGAGGACAGACACCTGACGGTGTGGGAGTGTCTCCAGCATTTGATCCGCCTGCACGAGAAGGACGGTATCTCCCACGATACCGCCGTCCTTTTGAAGAAGATCAGCACCCAGGCCGTGGCGGTGAAGGATCTCGCCTACTGCCTCTACGACATCAGCGCAAACAAGCGGAAGGATGCGAAGGAGGCCACGGCCTACAACGCCCTGATCGCCGATTGGACTGAGCTGACAAAGGCCGCGGCGTCCATCCACGACGCACGCGGCGATCGTCAGATCCGGTTGGATATTTGAGGGGGAACGGAACGTGGCAAAAAGCACGCGCCAATATGTATTTGAAGGAATGGAACTGCTGCCGGTGGCGCTGATTCCTTTCGTCGAAAAGCGGCTCGAAACCTCGCTAAAGGGGCACTGGCAAGTCCAGGTGCTGGAAAAGCTGCCGAACTTGCGTCCTAACAGCAGCGGCGCGGTCGGTTGGGACCAGGCCGCGCTGTTCAACGTCATGGATCGCTTCTGGAGCGAGGCGTTCAAAGCGGTGCTCGGCCGTGCCGAACGCTCGCTGGTCAATGAGCTGGGCGACGTTCGGAACAAGCTATCGCACAACGCGACCTTCACCTACGACGACGCCGAGCGCGCGCTCGATTCCATGCGTCGGTTGATGGAGGCGATCAGCGCCGGCGAGACGGCCGAGCAGCTCGGCAAGATGCGCGACACTATTCTGCGCACGAAGTTCACCGAGCTTCGGCGCAACGAGGAGCGACGGAAAACCCAGCGTCTCGAAATCTCGGTCGAGACCGTGGCCGGCCTATTGCCGTGGCGCGAGGTGGTCGAGCCGCACCAGGATGTTGCCACCGGCGAGTTCCAGCAGGCCGAATTCGCAGCCGATCTCGCCAAGGTGCATTCGGGCAGCGCTCCGCCGGAATATCGCGACCCGCGCCAGTTCTTCAGCCGCACCTATCTGACGGAAGGTTTGAGCGCGCTGCTGATCGGGGCAGCGAAGCGGCTGTCCGGCAGCGGCGGCGATCCCGTCGTTGAACTGCAAACTAACTTCGGCGGCGGCAAGACACACTCGATGCTGGCCCTCTATCACATGGGCGGCCCGACTCCGGTCCAGGATCTCTCCGGCCTGGACCAGTTGCTCGAAAAGCAGGGCCTTAGCGTGCCGAAGGGCGTCAATCGCGCTGTGCTCGTCGGCACATCGCGAGGACCGCAGGACGTGCTCCACGCCGAGGGTGATCGGAAAATCCGAACGACCTGGGGTGAACTCGCCTGGCAGCTTGGCGGCGCTGACGCCTATGCCATGGTGGCGGGAAACGACGCCAGCGGCATCGCACCGGGCTCGAACCTCTTGGAGGCGCTCTTCAAGAAATATGCGCCGAGCCTAATCCTGATCGATGAATGGGTCGCCTACCTCCGGCAGATCTACAAGGTCGAGGGGCTGCCGTCGGGGTCGTTCGATGCGAATTTGTCCTTCGTTCAGTCGCTGACGGAGGCGGTGAAGGCTAGCCCCGGCACACTGCTCGTCGCCTCCTTACCCGCCTCGCAGATCGAGGTGGGTGGCGAAGGGGGCCAGGAAGCGCTAGCGCGCCTCAAGCAGACCTTCAGCCGTGTGGAATCCTCGTGGCGGCCGGCGAGCCAGGAAGAGAGCTATGAAATCGTCCGGCGGCGGCTGTTCAAGGACATCCCCGGCGACAAATTCCATCACCGTGACAACACGCTGAAGCAGTTCGCCAAGCTCTATCGAGAGAACGCCAACGATTTCCCGCAGGGCTGCGCGGACGAAGACTACCGCCGCAAGCTGGAGAAGGCTTATCCGATCCATCCCGAGTTGTTCGATCAACTCTACACGAGTTGGGGTTCACTCGAAAAATTCCAACGTACGCGAGGCGTACTCCGTCTGATGGCGCAGGCCGTCCACGAGCTTTGGATGAGCGGCGACCCGTCGGTGATGATCATGCCAGGAAGCGTCGCGGTTAGCTCGCCGCGCATTGAGCCGGAGTTGCTGCACTATCTCGACGTAAGCTGGCAGTCGATCATCGCCGGTGATGTCGATGGCACAACGTCCACGCCCTATAAGATCGATCAATCGGCGCCGAACCTGAACCGCTACTCGGCGACCAGGCGGGTCGCCCGAACGATCTTCATGGGAACCGCGCCGACGCACCAGCAGCAGAATACCGGTTTGGACGACAAGCAGATCAATCTTGGAGTCGTGCAGCCGGGAGAGCGCCCGGCAATTTTTGGAGACGCACTTCGGCGGCTGACCAACCAGGCCAAGTTCATGCACGCCGATCTTGGCCGCTACTGGTACTCCATGTCGGCCAGCCTCAACCGAATTGCCGCGGATAAGGCAGCGCAGATCGAAGCGGCGTTGGTTGACGTGACGATCGACGCGGAACTCGGCAAATATGTGAATGGCCTCGCGGATCGTGGGCATTTCGACGCCCGGCAGGTCGCGCCAGCCTCCTCGGCCGAGGTGCCCGATGAAGCCGGCGGCGTGCGGGCCGTGGTATTGGGGGTCGCGCATTCGCACAACGGACGCGACACCTCGGAAGCGTTGATCGAAGCGAAGGACATCCTGATGCAGCGTGGCAGCGCACCGCGCGTGTATCGCAACACCCTGGTGTTTATCGCTGCGGACGCCCGCCAGCTCGACAACCTGAAAGACGCCGTGCGCACCTCCCTAGCGTGGGGCGAGATCGTCCGCGACACTGATCGGCTCAACCTCACCCAGAGTGACAGTGCGCTCGCTAAGGCCAAGCTGGCCGAAGCAACCGAGACGATAAAGACGCGTCTCAAGGAGGCGTGGTGCTATCTGCATTATCCGACGCAGGAGAGTGCCCAGGCCGATGTCGAGTGGATGTCGGGCAAGATTCCGGCACAGGACGGGCTATTGGCGCGGGTGAGCAAAAAGCTCGTGGCCGAGGAAGGGCTGCTCACCGAACTGGGACCATCGCGCCTCGATCGCGATCTCCAGAAATACATCTGGAACGGCAAACCACACCTGTCATTGAAGGATTTGCTGGAGTATCTTAACCGCCACATCTATCTACCGCGACTGAAGAACCGGGACGTCTTGATTAAGGCCGTACAGGCAGCCGTCAGCGGCATGCTGCCCGGACCCTTCGCCTACGCCGAGCGATGGGATGAGAATGCAGGTGCCTATCTGGGGCTTGCAATCGAACGAACCGACAATGCGGTTGTGGTCATCGACAGCGATAGCATCATCGTGAAGTCTGACGTTGCTGAGGCACACAGGCCGGCCCCCGCAGAGCCTGGCCTGACCGGCGGTTCGGAGGCGCCTGGTGAGAAGTCGCAAAAATTCGAAGAGCAAGCAACGGACGGGGCTCCCGGTTCGCCTCATTCAGAGCGGAAGCCAACGCGGTTTACCGGCACCGTAATGATCTCGCCGGAACGGCCGGCAAGGGATATCCACCAAATTGTCGAGGCGATCGTCGAACAGCTCACGACGCTACCAGGTAACGAAGTGAGGCTAAGGCTCGAGATCGAAGCAGAAGTGCCCGGCGGACTCGATCGCGCAAAGGTGCGGACGCTGGTCGAAAATGCCAATACGCTCGGCTTTGTCGAGAAGTCGATCGAATGATAGTGAGGTAGTTCTGCCCGCCTATCCTGCGGCGCTCGTCCTATCATATAGCCGCCTTAAGCGAATGTTGTGAATCGGCAAGAGGCCCCGTTGCCGATCGGCGTCGTAAGTTATTGAAATTGTACGTACCACCGGGGTCAATCCGTGACGCCGATTCACGCACGCGGCCAGCTTCCATCTCAGTGATGATCTCGCTAGAGATTTGGTCGTAAGTTTTCGTCCGGCTTGTGCGGGCGTTCTGTGTACGCCTATTTCGGGGTATCGCGATTCTCTGCGACGGTCACTAAGAGCCATTCGCTCGCCTTAGTACCTATTGGCACGCCCCGTGTGCACCTTCACTCCCCTTGGTGACTAAGCTCTTGCAGCCTCGAGTGACGCCGCAATGGCGGCAGTGGAGCGGAAGAGAACAAACGGATCGCCGCGGGAAGGTACAAAACCGCGGCGCTGCCAGAACTGCGCCGCCTCGTTATCGACAGCGTTCACCACCAATGCCCGCCCACCGATGAGAGCAGCCGCCTGAACGCTGCGCTCCAATGCATGCTTGACGAGGCCGGTGCCGATCCCCTGCCCTGCCCAGGCCAAATCGGTTGCGAGTTGTCCGAGGAGAAGGCAGGGAACGGGATCAGGCGGTTGACCGGTGCGGATCGATCTCGGCATGACGGTGGGCACGATCGATGTCGGCGCGAGCCCATAGTACCCCACCACTCGGCCATCATCATGCACAACCATGACAGCCGTAAAACCCTTCTGCTGGTTGGAGAGCGCCCGGGTCTTCAGCCAATGATCGAGAGCGGGCTTGCCACAGGAGAAATCGGTAAGAACATGCGCCGCATTCAACGGCTCCGGTGCGGAGAGCACAGTGGATTACGGCTTCGAAGTGCCGCTGGTCTCCCAAGGCGCGGCTCGCCGGACCAGATCCACCATCTCAGGAATAGGCGCCGTATCGGCGGAAACGACATCCATGAAAGCGGCGAAACCCTCCGCGCTCATTCGAATGAGACCTGACTCCATAACCACCTCTTCGGCAGCGCGCACGGCAGCCTCGCGCACGAAGTCTGTGCGCGAGCGGCCGCGCAGGCTGGCGGCCCGGTCGATCATTGCGACATCCGATTCAGGCAGACGCATCGATATCGGATGCTCCTTGCGGTCGGCAACGGTAGCCATGGCAGGTCTCCTTTGTTGCATATATAGAGAATTGTATCGCAAAATGCAATACAGTTAGACTTATTTGGCTAAGCGGCCCAAACGCGCATTCGCACGATTTCATTCTGTTCAGAGTGTCTAGAATATTCTTTTGCACGAAGGAGCTGACGACGTGCCGCACCGATCCCAAGCCAATCTTGAATTTCACGGTTCTCATTTAACGTGTTGCGAAACACTGAAAACATCGTATCGCTGATTGACTGCTGCTGCGCTCGTAGATGATCCTCAAGCAGCTTATGCCGTGTAATGTACCCGGAGTTCACGCCAGGAACCGAATGATTCATCAACATCCTTGCGTCCAGTTCCGAGACACCCGCCGGCGTCGCCACGGTGCGATAGGTCTGGCGCAGTTCATTGCCCCATTTCGACAATGTCGCGCGATCTTCCTTGTGCTCAACCAGATGACCAGTGGCACTGTCTGCGGGAAACAGCCAGTCATTGGCCTCATACGGGTGCATCTGCCGACCAAATCGAATGCATCGCAGGAGGCAACAGACCATCTCCCTCGACAGCGGGATATCAAAGGCACGATCCGCACCTCCTTTCGGACGGGGGATGTGAAGCACCCTGCGGCGAAAATCCAGATGGGCTGGTTTCGCTTCTCTTAACGCGGCCGGCCGGCACGCGGACAGCAGTGTAAACAGGTGAAACTCGCGTCGGACGGGATTTTCAAGCTGGGCAGCCTCGATAAACCATTCCTTCAGGTCAATGAGACCCATGCCGCTATCGCGGCGTTTCTCATGGTTCCAGTCCACGCTGTCGACCGGGTTGTCTGCAGGCAGTTCCCGATTGGTCTTTCGAGCGTGATTGTAGATCGCCCTGAAAGTGCGCATGCTGCCATTGGCTATGTAGGGACCGTGCTTCTCACCAATCTCGTCATGTTTGGCGGCAACCCGGCCAGGATCATCGCCAAACTGCTTCAGGGGCATCTCCTGCCAATCCTTAAAGATCCGCTCGACGTGATCCCTATAACTCTCGATCGTGCGCTCGCTCCGGTTCTTACGCTGCATGGCAATCTTGTAGCGAGCCCAGGCTTGCTTGAGCGTGATGCCGGATGCCTCGTTATTTTCGCCGTTCGTTATCTCAGAAGCGTTTGAAGCCTTGGCAGCTTTCTCACCGTTCCTGGGATGAATACCCCGGCTGAGCTGGGACAGATACTCCTTCGCAACAGACCTCGCCGCACGCGTGGAGAGCTCCCTCGTGTCGCCAATGGCGAGACGAACCGTGGAGGCGCGCTTGCCTAGTTTTCGGAGATCCGCCTGTACCATGAAGGTCTTTTTTCGGGCTCCGACCATAAGGAAGAACCCTTTTAGCTCGGTATCCCGGACAATGTAGCGTCCCTTATCGGGCGGCATAAGACGTTCAATTGCTTTATCGTTCAATAGGATACGCATATCGGCCATGTCATGATACCTGAGATTTTTGAAACGGTTTTTGAAACGGTTTTGGCGCAACGAAGTGTTTAACGGTTGCAATTGGCAACAACCGCACGCTATACGATAATTAATTGAATATCAAGAGGAAATTGATGACTTCTGAGGTTAATAGAGCTAACGGATAAGGCGGCGTACGGCTCGCTTTAAATTCCTAATCTGAGGGTCGCGCGTTCGAATCGCGCCGGGGTCACCAGAATTCCTGTTTTATTGAATAAGTTTTTGAGGTTGCCGCGCCATGATGCGTTCATGCTGCATCCGTCAACCGATCGCGCTCTGATGCGTAAGTCGAGCTAAGGGCTGATTGTCGTGTCCTTGTCTTCGACATCGACGGTAACAAGGTTCATCAATTCCTCGCTTCCGAAGCCAATCGACATGGGACAAGTGACACCGGGGAGGACGCCGATGTCATAGAGCTCGGCGACGGCACCGTCGATACGGAACCATTCCACACAGGCGCCGGTGTCAAGGTCGATGACCTGGACACCGCACCAGGGCTCCGAATCGGCAGCCCTCAGCCGCTCATCGAGCGCCAGGCCCTCGAAACGTTGGTAACGTGGTTTGGAGAGCCCCACCAACGCATAACGGCCGTGGAAGGAAAGCCCGCGCAGGAAACCGGGGCAGAAGGCGAGCGGTTCGAACCGTCCCTGGCTGTCGCCGTCAGCGGGGATTATCGACCCGAGTTCACCGGTGCCTGAATTCAGGAGCCACAACCGGTCGCGGTACCAACGCGGGGAATGCGGCATGGAAAGTCCCTGGCAAACGATCCGGCCGGTTTCCACGTCCACCAAAACGCCGCCGTCGGCGCGCCGGTCTCGCCAGCCGTCAATCGTGTCGGACCGGCTCACCGCCGTGACAAAGGCCGGTCTCCCGTCCCTCATCGCCATACCGTTCAGATGGCAGCGGTCTTCGTCGACGATCCGGCTTACGAAGGGCGGCGTCCAGACCGGCCTGAAACTGTGTCGCTCGGATATTGTCGACAGACAGTTGAACCTCGTATTTACGAAAAGGATCCGTCCGTCACGGTCAATACCCAGATCATGTGCATCAAGGGCACCGGTGACGTGGGCAGTGCGCGGCACGAAACAGGCATCGAATGTGTCGTTGATCCGCTGGTTCGGTTCAAGCACGTTTTCCAGCCGCACGATTTCCGACAACGTGGCCAGGTATATGGTTCCGCCACTGACATGAATTCCCATGGCTTGCCGGAAAAACTGCTCATTGACCATCAGCCCGCCTTCCGGATTGCGGCCAAGCAGATAGAACTTGCCGGATTGGTAGGACGAAAAGGCAACCGAGATCTTGAGAGAGGCGAGAAGGCCAACGAGGCCGCCCGACATGGAATAGGTGACGCCAGCAGGTTCATCAGCCCGGGTCTCGCTATTGCCGACTGGCAGGTTCCTGCCCTCAGTCGGCATCAGCTTCCCGTTTCCAACCTGCCGAGCTCGCCGCCGGCATCGCATTAACCATCTATCTTGCTCTTTTTGCAGCACAGTTTTTGAAGATGTCGAATCAAAACATTAACCAATCCGGGAGCAAGAATAGCAGTAATTCGTTTTGTCCTGTTTCGATTACTCGCGATATGACGGCCGGCAAAGGCCGGCAGTCACCGGAAAGACCAGTTTCATGTGCTCCTTCCCCAAGTCCGCAGTACAAAGGCGGCTTATGCTGACCTCGGCACTCGCCGTCCCCGTCGTCTTCGGCTATGCGGGGCGCCAGGCCTACGCCGCCTGCAGCGCGCTTGGCGGTGGCACCTATCTGTGCTCGGGTACGCTGAGGACCACGCAAACCATCAACGCCGACCATGCCGACGTGACCATGGCTTCAGGCGCCTCCATCGACACAACCGGCGGCACCGGTAACGCCATCACCGTGACCGGGAACGGCGCCCTCAGCTTCATCAATACGACTGGCGGCCTCATCCAGGGCGAAGAAAACGCCATCGATGTCAGGTCAACAGGTGACGACGGCACAATCGAAGGGGCGGTGACCATCAATGTCACCGGGGACGTCAATGCCGTGAAAGGCCACGGCATCAATGCGCTCAATGAGTCAGGGTCGAGCGGGTCGATCACCGTCACTGCAGCCAGCGTCACCAGCGCGACAAAAGACGGCATCTATGCGCGCAACAGCACAACGGCCGGCCGCGATCTGACGATCACGACGACCGGTACGGTCTCTGGCGAAAAGAACGGCATACAGGCCAGAAATGACGGCACTGGCCGACTGTCCGTCACGACTGTCGACGTTTCAGGCGGATCGGGAAGCGGCATTTACGCATGGAACGAAGGCACGGACCTCAGCGTGCGCGCGACGGGTACAGTCACCGTCACGGGCGCCGGCTCAGAGCACGATGCAAGGGCAGGAGTCGTTGCCCGCAATTACGGTTCCGGATCCCTGACAATCGAAACTGTCGATGTTGTGGCAAGCGGCGACAGCGAAGTCGATGGCATCTTCGCAGACAACGCGTTTGGCACGGACTTGTCCATCTCCGCCACGGGAACCGTCACTGCTGAAAGCAACGGAATTACTGCGACGAACCGAGGGAGCGGAAGCCTCTCCATTACCGCCGCAGATGTCCGGGGCAGCGAAAACGATGGCATCTATGGCCTGATTGAGAGCACTGGCACCAACATGTGGATCACCGCCACCGGTGGAGTGTCGGGCGGGCGATACGGAGTATTCACCAAGAACGAAGGCAGTGGCGAGGTGACAGTGACCACCGCAACGGTGACGGGCGGGACAAAGGACGGCATATACGTTCGAAATTCGGCCAGCGGGACGGATATTACGATCACCGCAAATGGTCCCGTTACTGGCGAGGAAAAGGGCATCTACGCCCGCAACGACGGTACCGGAAATACAACTCTCACGGTCACCACTGCTGCTGGGGCGAAGAATGCCGGCATTCTGGCCAGGAACTTCAATTCCGCTGGGGACCTGACGATCACTGCAACAGGTACGGTTTCAGGTGCCTTATCAGGGCTCTTTGCCAGAAACTTCGGCACCGGCGCGCTCAGGATCACGACCTATGATGTTGAAGGTTTCGACGGTGATCACCCAAAAAACACGGCCAACGGCATCAATGTGGAGGCCCATGGTACGAGCCTCGCCATCACCAGCTCGGGTACCGTGAGCGGTACCGGGAGCGGTATTGCCGCGAGGAACATGGGAACCGGTTCCGCAACGATCAGCGCAGTGAACGCCACCGGCGGGGCCTTCGAGGGTATCTATGCCCTCACCAGTTTTACCGGCACGGACCTGACCGTAACCTCGACCGGCCGAGTTTCCGGAGCCACCTACGGCATCCGGGCCCAGAACGACGGCACGGGAACCACCACCGTCACCGCACATGACGTCTTGGGAACAAGCAAGGACGGTATCTATGCACGCGGCGCAAGTACAAGCGCCGACATCACCATTACCGGTTCGGTCTATGGCGGCCGGAATGGCGTCGGCCTGGACGTGGCCGGCCCCAACACGATCACCATCACCGGGACCGGAGCTCTCAGCGGCGGCGACAAAGCAATCAACACGACGCTGAATACGCCTGCCAGCGACGACACTGTTGTCAACTATGGAACGGTCACCGGCGACGTCGACCTGGGCGGAGGCACCAATTCCTTCGGCAACAGGTCAGGTGGCCTCTTCAAGAGTGCTTCAACCGTCAATCTTGGCGCCGGCAACACGCTGACCAACGAGGGCGACCTCTCACCCGGCGGCACCGGAGCGATCCAGACAACGGTACTGACCGGCATTTTCGTCCAGACCAGCAGCGGGACCTTTTCCGTAGACATGAACTCGGAAGCCTCGACGGTCGACCGGCTCAACATTTCCGGAACGGCGACGCTCTCAGGCAATGTGAAGGTTAATCCGCTGAACCTGGTCGACCCGACCAAGACCCTGACAATCCTGTCCGCGGCAGGCGGTGTCACCAACAACGGGTTGACCGCCAGGGACACCGTTGTGGTGGACTACACGCTTGTCTTTCCCAATGCGACGGACGTGGCCATCGGCAACCAGTATATCGACTTCTCACCCGTTGCTCCCGACGGCACATCGCAGCTCAGGACGCAAAACGAGCGCAATGTTGGCGCCAACATGAACGCAATCTACTCTGACGGCGGCGGTGCCATGCACGACCTGCAGTTGGAGCTGATGAAGATCGAAAGCATCGAGGCCTACCAGAAAGCCTTGGATCGGCTGCACGGCGAACATTACCTGGTACAGGTCGGGGCGGCGATTGGCAGCCTTCACAATTTCCGTGAATCCCTTTTGTCCTGCCCTTCCCGGCTCGATGGCGTCGCGGTTGCAGCCGCCGACGACTATTGCCTTTGGGGCCGGGTCCAGGGCCAGAGGGTCGATATTCGCCAAACCACGTCAACGATCGGCGGCGGAGAGACCAGTTACGGCTTTTCCGGCGGCCTTGAAGTGCCACTCGGCGACGGCATGCGGGTCGGTGTCGCCGGCACGGTAGAAACCAGCGAGCTTTCCACCAACAATTCAGGCACATCCGACGGCATGCGCTACACAATCGGCGCAAAGTTCGAAAAGACCTGGGGCGCGCTGGAGGCAAGTCTGGGTGGCTATGGCGGCCTGGCGCAATACGACACCGACCGCCAGGTCGGTCTCGGCTTTGGTACCGCCAGCAGTGATCAGATCATCTCATTTGCCGGGATCGTCTCCCGGCTGTCCTATGCGTTCGATACCGGTACGTTCCGCGTCGTGCCGATGGTCGACGTCGCTGCGACCCGGGTAGGCTTCGGCGACGTTCGGGAAACGGGAGCCGGATCCGCCAACCTCACCATATCTGGCAGCAACGACTGGATTCTGACTGCAACACCTGCTGTTGGTGTCATGGGCACGTTACACGAAAGCCCCGGTTACAGGATAAATGGCTCGCTGAAGACGGGTGTCAGCTTCTTTTCCAACAACGACTACCGCATCCATTCACGCTTCACTGAAGCCCCTTCGGGTGTTCCGAGTTTCGTAACCACGACCAAACTCGATACTACGGTCATGAATCTTTCCGCCGCACTCGAACTGCAGAAGGCCTCCGGCACTTCCTTCAAGCTCGCGTACACCGGCAGTTTCGGAAGCGTGAGCCGGAGCAACGGCGGATACCTAAGGGCAATCGTTCCATTCTGATAGCCGGTGCGGCCTGACTTCTTCATGCCAATGGCGGGATGCAGGCTGGCGGATGTGACACGGCCGAGCAAAGGTCACTCCAGGCCGGATAAAGGGCTGCGCACAGGGGATGCAGCCAAGCCGAGTGGCTTGAAACAGGTTTGAATGCGCAGGCAAAGGGCGCCTGCGCCGGACGTTTGTCGGTGGCCTTACGGCGTGACTGGCGTGTGCAGCGTCGTGACCGGGATGCCGGTGGCGACGGAGCCGTCGGTCAGGGCATGGCTGGGGTTGGCGGCCTTGGTGGCGGCGACACCGGCGAGGATCATGGCGACGACGGCGATGCTCCAGAATTTCATGGCACTGCTCCCTATGGTCAAGAGCGCTCCTGCCACGCAGGCGCAAGCTCTGTTCAGATCTGTACGCCCGGCCAAGTGTGACCGGGCGTACAAAAGCCGACCTTTTCAAACAGATGGCGCATCCGGTGACCGTCTCGGCAGACGTGGGAGGCAAATTCGCCACGATTCGAACTTCGACTTTCGTCTATATTAGACTTTAGGATGAGATTGAACAATGCCGTAGAGTTACTTATTATGCAAGTCTCTGACATGACTTGGCTTTTGGGCTTAGGCGCGACTGAAATCGCCTACCAGCTTCGCATGGATAAGGACAGACATCCCTGAAAAGGGTCGTTATGCGCTACGCGGCTTGCGCCTTTGCGCCGCCAGTTCGCGCGTATAGGCCGACAGGGCGTCCAGATGCTGCGCGGCGCCGGCGCTGTCGCGCGCGGCCAGCGCATCGGCCAGGGCCTGATGAAGATCGGCGATCCGTTCGCGGTCGCGCAGGCGGTAGACCAGCATGTTCATGAGTGGCTGCATTGCCTCGAAAGCAGCCGACAACTGGAAAACCAGGATCGGGTTGTCCGTTGCCCGTGCCACGGCCGAATGAAAGGCAACGTCCGACGCGCAAAAGTCCTCGTCGCTTGTGTCACGGTTTCTCTGCAGGGAAATTTCACGGGCAAGTTCGGACAACTGGTCGTCGGTGCGTTTTTCCGCCGCCAGCGGCAGCGCGGCAGCTTCCAGCGCAAAGCGGGCCTCGATGGCGTCTTCCAGCGGAATGTCGTTCATACCGATCAGGAGCCGCGTGGTGGTCATCAGGTTGTCCTGAGCTTCAGCCCAGGTCATGCGATTGACGAAAGCCCCACCGGAAGAACCCCGCTCGCTGCGGATAAGATTCTGGGCGGCAAGCCGTTTCAAGGCCTCGCGAACAGTCGACCGCGACACGCCGAAGCGCTCCGCCAGATCGGCTTCGCTCGGCAGGCGTTCCTCGCCGGCAAGCCGGCCTTCCAGAATGGCATTGCGGATGGCATTGGCGATCTGGACCGAAAGGCCCTCTTTTTGAATCGTGTTGAATTCAATCGCCAAAAGAACCTCCGAATTTTCGCCTGAACCCCGGCAAACCTAAAGAGACGACCCGGCACGGTCAAACAAATTGTTTAAATGTCTGACAATTAAATGTTTGACTTTTAGACACCGCCCCCGCAGCCTAGGTGAAAATTTATCGGGAGGATCGGGTGGACACCGTTGCGCGGCTCATGCCTGGCCACAGAGCGTTCTGGCTGACCTTTTATGCCACCATTCTGGTGGCCTGGGCCGTCCTGTTCGCCATGCAGGCAGGTGGCCTGAGGGACACCACGGACTGGCAGCTTACGGGGCTACCCATCGGGCAGCCGCTGGAGGCATTCCTGTCCCTGTGCTCGGCAACGGCCGCCAATGCCGGCTTCTGGGTCGCCGCCCTCATGTGGGCCCTGATGGCCCTGGCGATGATGGCACCAACAGCCTTTCCAGCTTTTCGCACCTATGCACAGCTGACACAGACAGCCGCCGCAGGCATCTTGCCGCTGGCCGCGCTTGTGGGTGGGTATCTGGCTGTCTGGCTCGGGTTTTCGCTTCTGGCCGGTTCTCTTCAGGTCTGGCTGGCGGGACAGAACCTGCTCGATCCATTCGGCAAATCCGTTTCCAACCCGTTGAACGCAGCCCTGTTGCTGCTGGCGGGGGCTTATCAGTTCAGCCGCCTCAAGCAGGCCTGCCTCAGCTCCTGCCGGAACCCGCTGACCTTTTTCTTCAGCCATTGGCAGCCGGGTGCCCGGGGCGGGCTTTCGCTCGGCCTCAGGCTTGGCGCCGTCTGCCTTGGCTGCTGCTGGGCATTGATGCTGCTCGCGTTTGTCGCCGGCACCATGAATCTCGCCTTCATGGGAGGCGCCATGGTGCTGATGACTCTGGAAAAACTTCCCGACATCGGCGCGAAACTTACCGCGCCGGTCGGCGTTTTCCTCATTCTGGCCGGACTGGTCGTTCTGGTTCTGCCGTTATTGCCAATAACCATATAGGGAGAAAATCATGTCCGGCTGGGCCATTAGAGGAGAACTGATCCTCAACTGCAATTGCACCGTCTTCTGCCCCTGCGTGGTGTCGCTCGGCAAGCACCCGCCCACAGAGGGTTACTGCCAGGCCTGGGCCGGGGTGCGCATTGACGAAGGCCATTATGAGGGCGAGGACCTGTCCGGGCTCAATGTCGGCCTGGTTCTGGAAATTCCGGGCCTGATGGCTCGCGGCAACTGGAAGGCCGCTGCCTATATCGACGAGCGCGCCAGCGAAGCGGCCTATGACGGATTGATCAAGATCTTCTCCGGCCAGGCCAAGGGCACCACCGGCCTGTTCCGGGTTCTGGTCAGCGAGTTTCTGGGCGCAGAGCGTGCCCCCGTCTCCTACACCAACGAAGGCAAGAAACGCCGCCTGATCGTCGGCAAGGCGATCAAGGGCGAGGTAGAGCCTGTGCGCGGCGCCAATCCGGACGAGGATATCGTCGTCAAGAACACCGAATACTGGATGGGTTCGGACATCACGGTCGCCACTGCCACGCAAGGCCGCGTGCGCGCTTACGGCAGGGTCTGGGATTTTGACGGCAGAAGTGCTGAAATCTGCCAGATCGACTGGTCCGGCCCGGCGGCGGAAGCCGCCGCCTGAAACCGAAGAGAAAAGGGAACAGCTCATGACCTTCAAGGCACTGATTGTCGACAAGGACGAAGACGGCAAAACCCACGCCTCGATTGAGAACATCGACGTGAGCCGCCTGCCGGAAGGCGATGTCACGGTTGCTGTCGAATATTCCACGCTCAACTACAAGGACGGCCTGTGCCTTGGCCCGGGAGGAGGACTGGTTCGAAACTACCCGCATGTGCCCGGCATCGACTTTGCCGGAACCGTCGAGGAAAGCTCCGACGACTGGTACAAGCCGGGCGACAAGGTGGTGCTGACCGGCTGGCGCGTCGGCGAAGCTTGGTGGGGCGGCTACGCCCAGAAGGCACGGGTAAAGGGCGAGTGGCTCGTCCCATTGCCGGAAGGCTTGACCACGCGCAACGCCATGGCCATCGGCACAGCCGGCTTCACGGCCATGCTTGCGGTCATGGCGCTTGAGGAGCACGGGCTGAAGCCTGAAAACGGGCCGGTTCTGGTCACCGGTGCCGCTGGCGGCGTCGGCTCCGTCGCAACCGCCATTCTGGCCAATCTCGGCTACGAGGTTGCCGCCGTCACCGGACGCGAGAGCACCTGGGATTACCTGAAGTCTCTTGGCGCCGCCCGCGTGGTGCCGCGCGATGACGTTGCCGAAACGGTCAAGCGCCCCCTGGAAAGCGAAACCTGGGCGGGCTGCATCGATGCTGTCGGCGGTCCGATGCTCGCACGTGTTCTCGGCCAGATGAAATACGGCGCATCCGTTGCAGCCGTCGGCCTCGCAGGCGGCGCCAATCTGCCGGCAACCGTCATCCCGTTCCTCCTGCGCGGCGTCAACCTGCTGGGCATCGACAGCGTCATGAAGCCGTATGACGGCCGCCTGAAAGCCTGGGAACGGCTGGCGAAAGACCTGCCGATGGACAAGCTGGAGGCGATGATCCATCCGGCAACCCTTGAAGACCTGCCGGCGCTTGGTGCCGACATCCTGAAAGGCCAGGTCAAGGGCCGTGTCGTCGTCGACGTGAATGCCTGAGACAATCCCTTGCCCGGGTGGACAATGCGTCTGCCCGGGCGAATTTCGTCACGGAAATGAATGCAGATCTTCAGGCAGCCGCAGCTTTTTCCTGTAAGCGCATGAAGTCGCGATAAGGCACCGGCCTGTAGCCAAAAAGCAGGTAATCGACCTTGTAGTGGTCGATCAGGGCCACATAGAGATCTTCCGCAATATCGACCACTTCAGTTTGCGGGTTCGCGTTTTCCCGTGGCAACGGCTTCTGGATATCGAGATCCTGCGCGAGCTGGGAAAGATCCATGTTCTCGAAACGGATCAGATAGTCCGGCGCCTTGTTGGAATGCATGTGCATTGTGTACTTGAACTGCGGCGGCACCACGAAGATCTGTTCGTTGAACATTTTCCGGAAGAAGGTCAGCGGGTCCCAGGTTGGCAGGTCAGGATACCGGCTGCGGAAGCTTCCGACATATTTTTCCCGGGTCATGAACCTGTATCCGGACAAGGCCCGGTCGATCGGATCTCGTACAGCAACAATAACCCTGTAGTCATTCCAGCATTCTACAGGTGTATTTGTCGTCGGGAATCCGTGATTCCAGACTTCTTCAAAGCCAAGCCAGTCTCTCAGGCTCGTACCAGCTACTTTGGGATTGTGTACAAAAACAATCTTTCGATCGTGGCATATGTTGGGATTCATATCCAAGGTTGTCCGAATTATTGTTCCGTAGCCTTAAAACAACATATTCACGACCTGATTCTCAAGAAAGAAATGTATTATTGGACAAAGTTTCACACTAAATAACACGTAAAGATTGAGTTTGGCGTTTTTCTTAGTGAAATTGCCATATATGAATTACCTCAATCGCATAAATCAGTTTATGAATTCAGAAATACGATCAAAATCATGAATATTTGAATTCGTAAACATTTCTGGATGTAAAAAACCTTCTTCATTTCGTCAAATTGGATAATTTATCTCAAAAAATCAGATCCTCTGATGTATAATCAATTCCCGGAACGTCCGAACTCTGTCTTCAGAAAATCGATCATCACCCGCACCTTGAGTGGCAGATAGGCCCTGCTCGGATAAAGTATCCATGCAGCGGTTTCGAAGTTCGCCGGAGCACACGTGTGGTCGGGAAAGAGATCGACCAGCCTGCCGTCCTTCAGGTCGTTCGCAATCAGCCAGTCGGCCAGCAATGCCGGACCAAGGCCAAGCCTGGCCGCTTCGCGTAGCGCAAGCGCACTTGAAATTGTCGTTCTGCCGGAAACTTCCACATCGAAGGGCGCGTCATCCCCAAGCCTGAAGCGCCAGGCATTGCGAAAATCCGGCAATGCAAAACACAGGCATTTTCGGGCAGTCAGGTCACACGGCACTTCCGGATGCCCTTCCCTTTCAAGATAGTCCTGCGAGGCCACCACCCGGTAATGGGTTTGCAGCAGCTTTGTGGAAATGAGATCGCCTTTCGGCGCCGCAGCCAGGCGGATAGCAAGGTCCAGTCCTTCGGCCAGAAGGTCGAGATTGCTGTCGGAGGGAAAAAGCTCGACCGAGATATCCGGGTACCGGTCGTGAAACACCGGCAGAAGCGGGACGATTCCTTCCAGCACGAAGGCAACCGACGCCGTCATGCGCAAGGTTCCCCTTGGCTGCTGGCTTCTGGCGGCAATGTCCTCGTTCGCCGCCTCGATCTCCTCCACAAGCGGCGCAACCCGCTGGAGATAGGCCTCGCCTGCCTCCGTCAGCGACAGCTTGCGCGTGCTGCGCTGGAAAAGCCGCTGACCAAGCTCCCGCTCGATTGAAGAAACCGTCCGGGACACATTCGAGGCATCGAGATCCAGCGCGCGCGCGGCAGCTGCCAGGCTGCCAAGGTCGCGAACGAGCAGGATTGTCTTGAGGGCTTGCAGATCCATTCATGCAGAATAAGCACGAATATCCTGTGAGCCACAGTATTTTTCCTCCACTCGCGCAGAAATAACCTTCGGGCATCGTCCAACCAGGAGATACCCGCATGACACTGCTTCTGCGCATCAATTCCAGTTCTCGCCAGACCGGCTCGCACTCCACCGCCATTGCCGATCATTTCGAGGCAAGCTACCGCCGCAAACACCCCGACTGCCGCGTGATCACGCGAAATGTTGCCGATGGTTCCATCCCGATCATCGGACAGAAGACCATCGAAGGTTTCTATACCGAGCCCGCCTCCATGACCGCAGACCTGAAGGAAGCGACAGCCCTTTCCGACGAGCTGATCGCCGAACTTCAGGAAGCCGACACCCTGTTGATTGCCGCGCCGATCTACAATTTCGCAGTTCCCGCGGCTCTCAAGGCCTGGATCGACCAGATCGTTCGTGTCGGGCACACATTTTCGTTTGACGGCAACAGCTTTCAGGGACTTGCAAAAACCCGGCGTGCGGTGGTGATTTCCGCCTATGGGGCCGAAGGCTATCTTGACGGCCAGCCCTTTGCCGCGGCCAACTTCGTGCAGCCTTACCTCAAGTTCCTGTTGTCGTTCCTGGGCGTTGAGGATATCCGCTTCATTGCCGTGCAAGGCACCGTCGCCGATCCTGAAAAGGCCTCTGCCAGCCTTCAGGCCGCCCGGCAGGAATGCGATCTGGCTGCCTGATCGGCCTTGCTGGCGAACACCGGTCTCCGCGGCGACTGCTTTTGCCACGGAGACCGTGCCGCAGATCTGGCCGAAACCGCCAAAAAAGGCGCGCAAACCGGTTGCATTCCAAGGAAAGCTCCCATATAAGCGCCCGGTCCAGAGTCGTCCGGCTCGTCGTGGACTGGTTTTCTGTGTTCTTGCGCAGACCGTTTTCGACAACCGAGGGCATGCCGTGTCGGCTCTGAATGCACCAACAAAAGAGTATCCGTTCTGAACGGATGCACCAAGGAAAGGATGCAAAATGCCCAAGCTGAAAACGAAGTCCGGCGCCAAAAAGCGCTTCAAAGTGACCGCGACCGGCAAGGTGAAGACCGCGCAGGCCGGCAAGCGTCATGGCATGATCAAGCGCACGAACAAGTTCATCCGCAACGCCCGTGGCACCACCACGCTGAGCGACCAGGATGCAAAGATCGTGAAGCAGTTCCTGCCCTACGCATAAAGCCAGCCCCGAAGGAGATCACCTAAATGTCACGCGTCAAACGGGGCGTTACCGCCCACGCTCGCCACAAAAAAGTAATCAAGGCAGCAAAAGGCTATTACGGCCGCCGCAAGAATACCATCCGCGTTGCCAAGCAGGCCGTCGAGAAAGCCGGCCAGTACGCTTATCGCGACCGCAAGGCCAAGAAGCGCAACTTCCGTTCGCTCTGGATCCAGCGCATTAATGCGGCAACCCGCCAGCACGGCATGACCTATGGCCGCTTCATCGACGGTCTGAACAAGGCCGGCATCGAAGTCGACCGCAAGGTTCTGTCCGACCTCGCCATCAACCAGCCGGATGCCTTCAAGGCCCTGGTTGATCAGGCTCAGGGCGCTCTGGCCGCTTAAGGCAGGCTTCCCGATCCGATTTGAAAAACGCGGTTCATTCGAGCCGCGTTTTTTGTTGCCTGGTGGCTGCCTATCAACTCGGCAATTCAAAGCTGCATTTTCAAGCAACTCTCTTTTTTATTGCAAACCCCGGAAATTGAAGCCTACCCTTCCGGTTCCGATGAGGCTGACCCTTCGTCAGCCTTGCGGAAAACAAGGAGGGTTGGATCCATGCAGCTTGTCGAGGCGTTCTTCGCCCTAATCGGCGACCTGACCTGGGGGTGGGCACTCATCCCGTTTCTCGTCGTCATTGGCATCTTCTTCACGGTCGTTACCGGTTTCGTTCAGCTACGCTTCTTCCTGCGTATGTTCCGCGTATTGTCTTCCAAGAACCAGTCGGGTGATCCCAACGCGATCTCTGCCCGCGAAGCGCTGCTTCTGTCTGTCGGCGGCCGGGTTGGCGGCGGCAACATCGCCGGCGTCGCCGTGGCGATCACGCTCGGTGGCCCCGGTGCGGTCTTCTGGATGTGGGCCGTTGCCCTTGTCGGCATGGCAACCAGCCTGATCGAGTGTTCGCTCGCCCAGCTCTACAAGCGCTCCACCGGTGACGGCACGTATCGCGGCGGACCCGCCCGCACCATCATCCATGGCCTTGGCGCCGATTACCGCTGGCTTGCAGTGCTTTATGCACTCTGCCTCATGGCCTCGTTTGCCTTCGGCTTCAACGCCTTCCAGGGCAACACCGTGGCGGGCGCCGCCGAAGAAAGCCTCGGCATCGGCCGGCTGTGGACGGGCATTGGCCTGACTGTGGTGACCGGCCTCATCGTCTTTGGCGGCATCCACCGTATTGCCAAGGCAGCGGACGTCATCGTGCCGATCATGGCCGTCGGCTATATCGGCATGGCGCTCGTGATCATCCTTCTCAACATCACCGAAGTTCCCGGCGTCATCTACACCATCGTTCTCAACGCCTTCGGGCTGGAAGAGGTGGTTGGCGGCGGCATGGGCGCAGCCCTTGCGCAAGGCCTGCGCCGCGGGCTGTTCTCCAACGAAGCCGGCCTCGGCTCGGCTCCCAACGTTGCCGCCACGGCGGAAGTCCGCCACCCGATCAGCCAGGGCATCACCCAGTCCTTCTCGGTCTTCATCGACACGATGATCATCTGCACCTGTACGGCGCTGGTCATCCTTCTCGGCGATGTCTATGTGCCGGGTGCAGAAGGCGTTGACGGCGTGGTCCTGACCCAGCAGTCCCTTGCCTCCCACCTCGGTGGCTGGACGAGCTATTTCCTGACCGGCGCGGTGCTGCTCTTCGCGTTCAGCTCCATCATCTACAACTACTACCTCGGCGAAAACGCCCTCAGTTCGATGACATCCAGCACCATGGCCCTGCACGTTCTCAGGGTCGCCGTGATGGGCGTCGTGTTCCTGGGGGCGACGGCACCGAATGCAACCTCGGTGTTCTTCTTCTCCGATCCGCTGATGGGCGTCCTGGCGGTCGTCAACCTACTGGCTCTGATGATGCTGTTCCCGACAGCCAAGCGGATCCTGGACGACTTCAAGAGTCAGCTTCGGGAAGGTGTGGCCCGACCGGTGCTGAACCCTGACAACTTCTCGGATCTCGACATCGACCGCAGCGCCTGGACCGGCAAGGCGCCGGACTGACGGGCTCAAAGACGATCACTTGCACTGGCGCGGCCTCCTGGTCGCGCCAGTCTGCCTGCGCCGGGGCCTGCCAGCACTTTTCTTTTGAAGCCCGGTGTGGTCCTGTTCCAGTATCGGTTCAGTCAGCAAACCCGAGGCAGCAGGTTGCCCCTGACAGCGAAACAACATGGTGTCATGAAGGGCATGATCGCGGCGGTAATCGTCGCGGCCACCGGGCTCGGCTTCGGCGCCGTTCAGTATCCGCAGGACTGGCTGCCGGACGGCTCGCCGCAAGCCCGCCTTACGCTCGCCGCCCAGTGTCTGCTGGCCGGCGCTTTCTGGCTGCTTTTGTCGATAGGCCTCCTGGCGCGGCATCGCTTTTTCACACCGGAGGATATCGACGGCAGCGGACTGACCTCTGGCACCGAAAAGGCCAAGGTGTTGCAGGCCGTGCTCCAGAACACGCTGGAACAGACCACGCTGGCCGCCCTTGCCTACATCGCATTCGCAGCACTTGCCCCGGCCGGGTATCTTGGCGCTTTGCCTGCTGCTGCTCTGCTGTTCTGGTGCGGACGCGCTCTGTTCTGGAACGGTTATGAAAAAGGCGCTGCCGCCAGGGCCTTCGGCTTTGCCCTGACGTTCTATTCAACCGTTCTTCTGTTTCTGGCCGCCCTCGCTTTTTCCTTCTTTTGATCGGACGGATCTCTTTTTCATGCATCACGTGATCATTTACGACTGCGAATATCTGACCGCGCCCGGCGCCATGAGCCGGCAATGGTGCGGGCCACTGGATCCGGATCCGAATGTCGCCCAGATTGGCGCGGTGAAACTCTCGCTCGGGGGCAGTTTTGACATTCTCAAAACCTTCAATGTCCTGATCAAACCGAGGGACAGGTTTGGTAGGCACCCGACGGCAGATCCTTTCTTCACCGAACTGACCGGCATAACCCAGGCGGACATCGACCGCGAAGGCATTGCCCACGCCGACGCATTGGAAAGGCTCGCAGCCTTCGCAGAGGGGGCGAATTTCTGGTCCTGGGGCAAGGACGAACTCACCCTTCTGGCGATCAGTTCCTATATCGAAGGCCTGACACCACCTATCCCCGCCCACCGCTTCGGCAACGCCATCGGCCTAATCTTGAATGCGGGCATTCCCTTTGAGGATATGGGCAAAATGACGAGTGGACGCCTGGCGGAATATTTTGACCTGAAGACACCGGACGGGCGGCAACACGACGCTCTCGACGATGCCATGTCGGTTGCCGTGAGCCTGCAGCATCTTCTGAGGAGCGAAAAACTGACCGCCGAAGACTTCGCTCTGCCACTCGCGGTCCGGCTGCCAGAACTGTCGGAACACCGTTCAGCCTGAGTCCTCCACTCGCACGCCAAACCTGATTCCCTTTGCCGTCAGGACTTGCCCCTGCCTGCAACGGGCCGGTTCCGGTTACCACCGCTATCCCCGCTTCCCACTGAAAAGTGTCCGATTTTGCGCCACTGCATTAACGATTATTAATGCGGATCGGCGGTTTTCTGCGGACAAAAAGTTAACAAGAGGTTAACGTGGCACGGTGATTGCGACGTTTCAGGTGAGGCAGCCTTGGGCGTGCCATTCTGAAACAATGAGGCGTTAAATCGTGCGAGTTAACCCGGTTTCTTCTGCAGGTCGTGCCAATGTGAGGCGGAAGCGTCCCTCCGTGGGAGAGACGGAATCCGAGCGGCAGGCGACCTTTGCCACGCATCTTCCCGTTCCCGTGGAACCGGAGCTTGAGCGCGAGCAGATTGCTTTCAGCGCGCGCTACCGCCCGAACTCTATTTTCCTCGCCCATCTGATCGCGACTCGAGATGGAGAGCCCCAGACAAGGTTCCGCAGGCAAACAGAACCTCTCACCGGCGTGAACTCCTATCGGGCAACTGCTGCCCTGCCACGCCAGCGCCCTGCCGGCCGACTGCTCAAGACCGAGCGCTAGGCCAACCTGTTTCAAAGTTCCAGAAGTACCACTGGAGACCTTCAACCCGGGGCATTGCTCCGGGTATTTTTTTGGTTTGCACCAGCATGTTTCAGGTGAGGATCCTGGAGGGGCATATCAGGCGGACAGCACAGGCTGGAGGCTGAAGCACCGCGCCAAATGACGGCATCGGGAACAAATTCTGCTGACAACCGTTACCCTTAGACAGCAGCGGGCAAACCCCTCACCCGTCAAAGTGTGACGCGCGTCACATTTTTCTGTTGTCAGAGACCCTATATTGAAAAACAGATCCGGACTCCCCGGACCTCCGAAAGACTGGCCACGGACTGGCCCACCCCGGAGACTGAAATGCAAGTAAGACCCGTATCGGCCATCCATCCCATGCGCATCCGGCAGAAGCCGGTAACCGCGCCGACTGAAAGAACCGGCTTCGGTTCGACGTCAAACGGTCAGTTTGGCGCTCTGGATGCCGTCCCTGCGCATCTCGCCGCACAGGCTTCTCAGCGCGACGCCTATTACGGCGCCCATGCCGAATATGCCACCCAGCTTTTGGCCGGAGACTCGTTTGACGAGCAGACCTGGCTGGAGCGTCGGCAGCATGTCGCGCAATATGCATCCGCCGCCGAAGACGGCGACGAACGCTCCTACACGATCTCCCTGTCTGCCTGACCTGTCAAAAAAACGCTCAGGCTTCCACACGCAGGAAACCGGCGAGGCCGGTTTTCTGGTGTTCGATCACATGGCAATGGAATGCCCAGTCGCCCGGATTGTCGGCAACCAGGGCCACTTCCATGGTTTCTTCTTCCAGAAGCAGCGCGGTATCCGTCACCAGCGGCGGCAGCTTGCGCTTGTTCGACCGCAGCAACTGGAACGACATGCCGTGCAGATGGATCGGATGATCGTTTGGTGACTCGTTTCGGAAGCGCAGGATGTAGGACTTGCCGTGCCGCATGGTCGCCAGCGGATCGAACGGCCCAGGCACATCCCCGCCCCAGGCCACCCGGTTGATCGACCAGAAGGTATAGCCGAGCGAACCACAGATGCTGGCCTGCGGCGCATCCCCGGCCGGAGACCAGCCGAACACGAAATCCAGAACCTCGGCATTGGCAAGGTCTGCCTGTGGCACCGGGTTCGGCTTGAGCGGCCTCAGTTCGCGCAGGTCCCTGCCGGCTGTCGTGCCCTTGGGCTGGAACGTCGCCAGCACCTTGTCGCCATTCGGCTTTTTCAGAACAAGCGTGGCGACCTCGTCTTCACTGTCCGGAACACGCAGGGCAACATCAGCCCGCTGGCCGGGCGCAAGCACGATTTCGTCCATCGCCACCGGCTGCGGCAACGGGTTGCTGTCGATCGCGATCACCAGCGCCTCGGCACCGGAAACTGTATATCTGCCGACCCTTGTGAGATCGGTGACAGCCAGACGCAGACGCACGAGAGAGCCTGCGGCTAGTTCATAAACGGGCTGTGGTTGCCAGTTGACTGTCGAAACGGTTCCGAGAGTGCCGCCTCGCGCGGCATTGCGAGGCTTGTAGAAGGCAATGAACTGGCCGTCGCCTCCAAGCCGGAAATCACGAATGTTCAGTGGCAGGTCGCTGTCGAAGCCGGCATCTTCCTCATCTTCCACCACGATCACCCCGGTCATTCCCCGGGCAATCTGTTCCAGCGTGTTGCAATGCGGGTGGTACCAGAAGGTGCCGGCGTCAGGCGGCGTGAACTCGTAGCGGAACGCGTTTCCCGCCTCGATCGGATATTGGGTCAGATAGGGTACGCCATCCATGTTGTTGGCGATCCTGAGCCCGTGCCAATGCACCACCGACGCTTCATCAAGCGCGTTCTTCACGTCGATCGTGGTGGTCTGTCCCTTGCGGAACCGAAGCACCGGTGGCGGGCCACTGGGGCTGAAGCTCATCATGTCAGCCGTGACCGTTTCCGGCAGCACGGAATGATTGAGCCTTGAAAGGGTCAGGCTGTGCTCGGCGGCCAGTGCCTGCCTGGCACCAAGTCCACCGGCTGCAAACGCCGTCAGCGCCCCGGCGCCGCCAAGCAGGATCTCCCGCCTCGAAAATCCGGGCATATTGAAAACCTCATATGATTATCGGCGCGTCCAACCGCACCAAACACCCGTGAGGCGGCGATCACAAGGTTCAAATTGACGCGGTCAGGAGGCCTGCCGAAGCCGGATCAGTAGCCTCCGGCATGCCCATCCTTGCGCGGATCGGAGCCTGCGGTCAGCAAGTGCCGGGCCTTGTCGATCATGATGGCCTGGGACCCGCCGATCGGGCCGGACGCCGGAACGACGGAATGGCCCAGCGCGCGAAGGCCGTCCAGCGTGGACGGTGGCACCAGTCGTTCCGCCTGCAGTTCGTGGCTGGCGATGTCGAAGAACATGCGCGGGAAGTCGATGGCGGCCTGAACATCCATGCCATAGTCGATGATGTTGGTCAGCACATGTGCATGGCCACAGGCCTGGTAGTGGCCACCCATCACGCCGAACGACAGGAATGGCGCGCCTTCTTTCAGCACCATCGCCGGGATGATCGTATGCATCGGCCGCTTGCCGCCGTCGATGGAATTGGTATGTCCCGGTTCGGCCCGGAACGAACTGCCGCGGCAATGCAGCAGCACACCGGTTTCCGGAGCGACAATGCCACTGCCGAACCCGCTGAACAGGGAATTGATGAAGGAAACCGCAAGTCCGTCCCTGTCGACAATCGTCAGGTAGACCGTATCCGTCTGCGGAGCCAGCGCACTTGCCGGAACCGAGTCCATCCGCTTGGTCAGCGACACCTGCCGGGCAAGCTGGTCGATATAATCCGCGCCGATCAACCGTGTGTGGCAGACATCCATATAGCCCGGGTCGGTGATGAACTGCTCCCGAACGCCATAGGCCAGACGCGCGGCTTCCATTTCCAGGTGGAAACGTTCCGGACCGAGCGGATCAAGGCTTTCGAGGTCGAATTGTTCCAGAATACCGAGCATGATCAGGGCAACGATCCCCTGCCCGTTTGGCGGCAATTCGGCCACCGTGTGGCCCTTGTAGTCCCTCAACACCGGTGAAACCGCTGTCGTATGGCAAGCGGCCAGATCGTCCTGGGTCATCAGCCCGCCGCGCGACTGCAGCGCGCTCACGATGTCGTCGGCAACCGGGCCGGAATAGAAGGCATCCGCCCCGCCCTCGGCAATTGCCGAGAGAGTGTCTGCCAGACGCGGATATTTCAGAACCGTGCCGGTTTTGGGTGCTTCGCCCTTGATCAGGTAGCGCGCGGCCGAAACCTCGTCGGCGCGCAGCTTGTCGACATCCCCGGCCCAGTCGCGCGCGACACGCGGGGCAACCGGAAATCCGTCGCGGGCATATTGAATTGCCCGCTTGAACAGGGATTTGAAACTCTTGGTGCCATGCGCCTTCAGCAGCGTTTCCCAGGCCCGAATGGCACCGGGTACGGTCACGGCATGCGGCGATGTGTCGGTGATGTCCTTGACGCCGAGCTCTGCAAGCTTTTGCGGTGTCGCGGCCCGCGGGGCTGCGCCTGAACCATTGAAACCCGTCAGACGTCCATCCGGCTCCATGACAATGGCAAAACAGTCGCCGCCGATACCGGTCATATGCGGTTCGACAACACATTGAACGGCAACTGCCGCGATCGCCGCGTCAACCGCATTACCACCTGCCTGAAGCACTTCCAGAGCCGCGCTCGTTGCCAGCGGATGAGAGGTCGCAGCCGCTGCTTCGCGTGCAAAAACCGGGGACCGGCCCGGGGCCTGAAAATCACGCTTCACTGAATTCCTCCTGGCCGAAGTGTCTTTCTTTCCGAATCGCAGCAATAGCTTCTCGGGAATGCCGCCTATTCGCCAATGCCATGTTCTGTTAGCAAATCGGTATCGCGGTCAGCACCTTAAGGAGAAGTGGGAAAATGCGCAAACTGACATTATCAACGGCAGAGACCATCATTTCCGCCGCTTTTGAAAAAGCAGCCGAGCTGAATCTGAAACCGCTTACCGTTGCTGTCCTCGATGCGGGTGGTCATGCCATCCTGCTCAAGCGGCAGGACGGATCCTCGATCATGCGTCCGCAGATCGCCACGGGCAAAGCGATCGGTGCACTCGCAGTCGGCACCGGCACCAGATGGCTGAACGCCAATGCAGAGTCCCGTCCGCATTTCGTCAACGCTCTGAACGGCGTTTCCGGCGGTGCCATCGTACCGGTGCCCGGCGGCGTTCTGGTGAAGAACGACGAAGGCGAAACCCTTGGCGCTGTCGGCATTACCGGCGACACGTCCGACAACGACGAAGCCTGCGCAGTCGCCGGCATTGCCGCTGCAAGCCTGGTTGCCGACTGCGGCTGAGGGAAGGACCGGATCTGCCTTCTTTCAAGAAGCCTCACCTACCCTTCACCTCATCCTGAGGAGGGCCGATAGGCACGTCTCGAAGGATGGGCTGCAAACACAAGAGCAAGCGGCCCATCCTTCGAGACTCGAGTGAGCTCGCTCTTCGGGATGAGGCTTTATTTTGACGGCGGTCCGGGCTGACGCCCGTTCAGACCGACCCCAGGGCCTTGCGATAGATATCCAACGGCCCCGAAGCCGATTGCAGTGTTTTGACCTGCTGCCAATTCCGCCTGAGGACGAGCGACCCGGCCGTTGCCGTTGCGGTCAGAATTTCCGGAAATCCGATCCTGGCGGCTTCCCGTTCTGCGGCAGCGATCAGCTTGATGCCGACACCTGCTTTCCGGAAATCGCGATGGACAAGCAATGCGGTCAGCCAGGCGCCGGGATAAAGGTCCGACCCCGGCGAGGTGTCGCGCAGGGAGACCGTTCCCAACGGCCTGCCATCTCGGTCCAGCGCGACCAGACAGCGCGGCAGGCGAGCATTTGGCAGAAGGCACCTTTCCAGATCTTCCCGCGCATCGCCGGGTTCCCCCGGGCCATACCAGTCGGCCCATTCCTCGACGAACCACGTCTCGAGGATTTTCAGCAACACGGGATCATCGCCAAGCGCAATGATGGCGACGTTCATGCGGTCCAGATCACGGCTCATTGCAGGTCGCGTAAACGCCTCAGGACTTTTCGCTGAGCTGGTTGATCTTTTTCTGCATGTCTTCCAGCTGGCGCTTCATGTCATCGAGATCGTTCCCGCCGGACTTTGCCGGCTTGGCCTGGCTCGCCGGGTTGGCAGTCGCAGCCGGATCTCCCCCTGCGGCCGGAAAGGGCATGAACATCTTCATGGCCCGCTCGAACATCTCGGTGTTGCGCTTGACCTGGTCCTCGATGGCCTCGAACGCCGTTGCGCCGAAAGCTTCGCTCATTTGCGAACGCAGCTTTTCCTGCTCCTTGGTGAGCGAGGTCATGGAATATTCCAGGAAGCTCGGCACGAGGCCCTGCATGCTGTCGCCGTAAAAACGGATCAACTGGCGCAGGAACGTGACCGGCAGAAGATTCTGCCCCTTGCCTTCCTGTTCGAAAATAATCTGGGTCAGGACCGACCGGGTAATATCCTCACCGGACTTCGCGTCATAGACGACAAAGTCCTCCTCCCCCTTCACCATCACCGCCAGGTCCTCAAGCGTGACGTAGGTGCTGGTGCCCGTATTGTACAGGCGCCGGTTGGCGTATTTCTTGATGATTGTCGGCTCGTTGGTCTTGGCCATCCGTGAATTCCGCCTATCAGCCTTGTGGCTAGTTTCCCATTTGACGACAAGGCTTTCGCAGGCCTGTCATCTCCTCCGTGTAAGAGACTAAGCCAATCGTATCGGATCGTGCCAGCCTTTTTATGTGCGCTGACGAAAGGATTATACCGCAAATGCGAAAACAGGCCTTCGATACGGAGTGTTACGGTTGACACAAATCTCAGCGCAGTTTCTAGTCCATGCATAATAAGCATCGACAGGTGCCCCTGCGGCACCAGTCCACTACGGTCAATTGGCCTCAAGTCTGGAGAGTATGATGAGCGCTTTCACCGATATCGTCATTGTCAGTGCGACCCGCACGCCCGTGGGGTCGTTCAATGGCGCCTTTGCCAACACCCCGGCGCATGACCTCGGTGCCATTGTCATGAAGGCGGCCATGGAACAGGCCGGCGTCGAAGGCGGCGACATCGACGAAGTCGTGTTTGGTCAGGTTCTGACGGCCGGTCAGGGCCAGAACCCGGCGCGTCAGGCTGCCATCAAGGCAGGCATTGCCGATAGTGCGACGGCCTGGACGCTCAACCAGGTCTGCGGTTCCGGTCTTCGCACCGTTGCCATTGCAGCGCAGCAGATCATCTCCGGCGACGCCACCATCATGATGGCAGGCGGCCAGGAAAACATGTCGCTGTCGCCGCACTGCGCCCACATGCGCGCCGGCTACAAGATGGGCGACTACAAGATGATCGACACCATGATCAAGGACGGCCTTTGGGATGCCTTCAACGGCTACCACATGGGCCAGACCGCCGAGAACGTCGCCGAAAAGTGGCAGATCAACCGCGACCAGCAGGACGAGTTCGCAGTTGCTTCCCAGAACAAGGCGGAAGCTGCCCAGAAGGCCGGCAAGTTCAAGGACGAGATCACCGCGGTAACCTTGCAGGAACGCAAGGGAGAGCGCGTCGTTGCCGATGACGAATATATCCGTCACGGCGCCACGCTGGAAAGCGTCGCCAAGCTGCGCCCGGCCTTCACCAAGGACGGTTCCGTGACCGCCGCCAACGCCTCCGGCATCAACGACGGTGCAGCCGCCATTCTGGTGATGAGCGCCGCCGAAGCCGAAAAGCGCGGCCTGAAGCCGCTCGCCCGCATCGCCTCCTGGGCCACTGCGGGTGTCGATCCGGCAATCATGGGCTCCGGCCCGATCCCGGCATCGCGCAAGGCACTTGAAAAAGCCGGCTGGTCCGCTGCCGACCTCGATCTCGTGGAAGCCAACGAAGCCTTCGCCGCTCAGGCTTGCGCGGTCAACAAGGACATGGGCTGGAACCCGGACATCGTCAACGTCAACGGCGGTGCGATTGCCATCGGCCACCCGATCGGTGCGTCCGGGGCTCGCATCCTGACCACCCTGCTGCACGAAATGAACCGCCGCGACGCCAAGAAAGGCCTTGCAACACTGTGCATCGGCGGCGGCATGGGTGTCGCCATGTGCCTGGAGCGCTAAGCCGCAAAGGCAAAGAAGGATCATGGCCGGGCCTCCGGCCATGATCGGGAACAGCAAACAAGACTGAATTGATGTCAGAGAGCCCAAAGGGCCCGGAACTGGAAGTCAGGAGGAAGGGGAATGAGCAAGGTCGCATTGGTCACGGGTGGTACGCGCGGTATCGGCGAAGCAATTTCGCGAGGTCTGAAAGACGCAGGCTACACCGTGGCGGCCACATATGCCGGCAACACCGAAAAGGCCGAAGCCTTCAAGGCCGAGACCGGTATCCACGTTTTCAAGTGGGACGTTTCCGATCCTGACGCCTGCGCGGCAGGCATTGCCCAGGTGGAAAGCGAACTGGGTCCGGTTGAAGTGCTGGTCAACAATGCGGGCATCACCCGCGACGGCATGTTCCACAAGATGAGCTTCGAACAGTGGCGCGAAGTGCTGTCGACGAACCTCGATTCCATGTTCACCATGACCAAGCCGGTGATCAACGGCATGCGGGAACGGTCTTCGGGCCGCATCATCAACATCTCTTCCATCAATGGCCAGAAGGGCCAGATGGGCCAGGCGAACTATTCCGCGGCCAAGGCCGGCGTGATTGGCTTCACCAAGGCACTGGCGCAGGAAAACGCCTTCAAGGGCATCACCGTCAACTGCGTCTGCCCGGGTTACATCAACACCGACATGGTTGCCGCCATGCCGGAAAAAGTGCTGCAGTCGATCATCTCCGGCATCCCGGTCGGCCGCCTCGGCCATCCGGAAGAAATCGCCCAGACGGTGGTCTACCTGGCGTCCGACGCCGCCGCCTTCATGACCGGCGCGGTGATGACCATCAACGGCGGCCAGTACATCGCCAACGGCTGAGCCCAAAGGCTCAATCACAGGAAAAGGCGCCCGTTGCGGCGCCTTTTTTATGGGTGCTTCCAGGAGTTCTCAGGCACCGGGCCTTTGAAGAATTTCCAGATCCGGCTCATCGGGTCCGGGGTGGTCTCCTCACCCAGGCTTTGAGCGCCTGTGACTTTCATCTCGAAGGCTGCAATCATGTCGACCTGACCGTCCAGAAGCGTGATTTCCTGGCGGGTTGTTTTCAAGGACAGGCGCCCGGTGAGCCGGACCGGTTCATAGACATACTCCGCCCGCCAGCCTGTCGACAGCCGGTAACGGATCATCTGGTTGGGGTCAGGCGCCGGCATGTGGCTGCACATGCCCTGCTCGGGAACCAGATAGCCGGCGATTACCTCATCGCTGCCGGGTTCCTGCACGGGGATCACATACCCGGTAATCTCGATGTCCCTCCCGGCCAGAGCCTTGTTGCCGGCAAGCGACGCAGCAGCCCGTTTCTTCGCAACCTCGAAGCGTTGCGACAGCAATTTGTCCGTCGGCACGCCGGCCGCTGCAAGCCGGGCTTCTTCCTGCTGAAGACGACGTTTCAGCGTTGAACGGTCCGCGTCCGTCGCAGCCAGCTCGTCCAACTGCTGGCGAAGCCGCAGCACCATACCCAGCGACCGCAGCTCTGTGCCGCTGAGCGCGGCAAAGGGGTCCTCATAGGCCGCAGCCTCAGGATCCTTGAGCTGGTCCCAGCGAACAGGCATCGCCGCCAAGGCAGAGACCGTAAACAGCAAGGTGACCGCGAGGCACAACATCCAACGTTTCATCTTCACGCTTCCCGGCGTCTCTCTACTGGCCCTGAAAATTTCCGGCTCTATTTTCCGAATCGGACCGGGGTCCTTGACCCTGGCACCCTCCATCACCTATGTCCGGAAGCAGACTTCCTGAACAGGATAACGGAAAAACATGGAATTCGAACACGCCCCGAACGACCCCACCCGCAAGGAACTTTCCCCGCTCCTGAAGCTGGCGCTGGAATTGGGACCGCTCGGCGTGTTCTTCCTGTTCAATGCCCGCGGCGAACAGATCGCGGCGGCCTTTCCGGTGCTGCAACAGGTCGGCAAGCCTATCTTCCTGGCAACCGCCGCCTTCATGGTGGCCATCAGCATCTCGCTGGTCGTGTCGCTGTGGCTGACGAAGCGCCTGCCGATCATGCCGCTGGTGTCCGGCGCGGTGGTTCTGGTTTTCGGCGCCCTGACGCTGTGGCTGCACGACGAACTGTTCATCAAGCTGAAGCCGACCATCGTCAACTGCCTGTTCGGCACGGTTCTGCTGGGCGGATTGCTGTTCGGCAAGGCGCTGCTCGGCTACGTCTTCGACAGCGCCTTCCGGCTGACGGACGAAGGCTGGCGCAAGCTGACATTCCGCTGGGGCGTCTTCTTCTTCGTGCTTGCCGCGATCAACGAGATCGTCTGGCGCAGCTTCTCGACCGATTTCTGGGTCAGCTTCAAGGTCTTCGGCATCATGCCGATCACCCTTGTCTTCACCCTGACCCAGCTGCCGCTGATCCAGAAACACGCGATCGTCGAAGACGGCAAGGACGCCTGACCCCTTCGGTCCTGTCCTGCTCCGTTAGTTAGGACAAGTGCAGCGAAGCGCTAAAACGCAAAGGAATTCCGCGTGCCGGTTCTGCACTCGGCGGCGTCACACTTGTCCGAAATAGCGGCGGTCGGCCGGCAAGCAGTCTTAGTGCACGTCCCCGTGGCCGAAGGAAACGTCCCGCCGTGCGCCGGTGATGGAAATCGAGAACCCGGCGATCACGTCGATCAGCGAGATCGCCATGAGGATGAAGAACAGCGACGTCGCCGCGGGCTGCAGCACCAGGAACTCCACCAGGTAGGCGACGAACACCAGCACCGAGAACATGTGGTCCAGCAGGGCCGTCGTGCCGATGCGGGTCGCCTTCAGAATTTCGATGAACAGGAACAACAGCCCGACGGTGATGAGCAGATCGCTCGTCAGAAGCTCGAAGGTTGCGCCGGAAACCATCTGGATGGTGATCATCGGCTGCGCCCAGAAGCCGGGCTCTCCCGCGCCCACCGTGAAAGCAAGGGCGTTATAGATCAGCAGCGAGAAAAGCGTGAAAGGAACGGCTGAAAAAAGGCGCATGAACGGCTCCCGAATTCAAGGACACCCGAAGCGGGCGGAAATCGGAGCGAGCTGACACGATCTTGATAGCCAATTCAAGGCGCTGAAAAGAAAAAGGCCGGCCCGTCGAAACAAGGCCAGCCTCAATCTTGATTTGCCATGCGGCGATCCGGTCCGGACGCTACCTGCATTCACGAAGAATACGGGTGTTATGCGTCGTCTTTTGCGGAAAGGATCTGACGGCCCCGGTACATGCCGGTCTTCAGGTCAACGTGATGCGGACGGCGCAGTTCGCCCGAATCCTTGTCCTCGACGTAAGTCGGCTGCTTGAGGGCGTCCGCGGAACGGCGAAAACCGCGCTTGGAGCGCGAGGTTTTTCTCTTTGGAACGGCCATTTTGTTTTTCTCCGTGGTCCATAACCGCGCGGCCCGGACCGGGTTAGCCCGGGGCGTGGCGTCACGCAGCGTGTTGGAATGCGCGGCGTTATACAGGCAACGCCAACGTTTTGCCACCCCATAGAGAAAAAATTCTTGGTCTGGATAGAACAGGCGGTGGCGAAGCGCTATCCACCCTCGTCTATTTCCCCAGAACACAGCCGAAAATCGGCCCCGCGCCCTTCACACGGGCCAGGTTCGTGCCGGCCAGTTTCCGGTGTCCGGAACCTGGTTTGGCGGGGTTCCGGCCACGTGGATTTGGCAAGGCTGTCGCCAATCTGGCAGCTTCGGTCCGTGTCAGGTCCTTGGCGCTCTTGCCGAACCAGGCCTGCGCGGCCGCTTCGGCACCGAAGATACCCTCGCCCCACTCGGCAATATTGAGGTAGATTTCCAGGATCCGCTTCTTGGTCAGTATCGCATCCAGCATCAGGGCCAGCGGCAGTTCCAGCCCCTTGCGGATGTAGGACCGCTCGCCCCACAGGAACAGGTTCTTGGCGGTCTGCATCGTGATGGTGCTTGCGCCGCGAGGCTTCTCGCCTTCGCTCAGTGCTTCGACCTGATCCTGAAGCGCGTCCCACTCGACGCCGTCGTTTTCGCAAAAGCCGCTGTCTTCCGAAGTAATGACCGACCGGACGAGGTTTGGCGAAATCTGCTCAAGCGGCACCCACTGCCGGTCAACCCACAGAAACTGGACATACCGCCCGATCATCAGCGTGCTTATGGGCGGCACGACGGAATAGATAACGGTAAGAACAGGCGGAAGCAGGACAAGGACCAGCAACAGCTGCAACAAGCGCTTGCGGACAAGGCCGATCATGCCACGGCGGCGCCCCGGCGCACCCCCGGAGCCTGACTTTCCACCCGTTGCAGGTTTGACCCTAACCATTCAGTTCCCGTTCGTTATCGACAATGAAGTCGCGGACAATCGGCACGGCATCCCTCTCCTTCGACAGGAGGAGCTGGAAGACCATGTTGGATCCGTGCAGGAAGCCCAGCTCGACCGCACACAGATAAAACTCCCACATACGGCAGAAAGTTTCGTCATAAAGATCAGCGGCAATCGCCCTCTTGTCTTCAAAGCGAATGCGCCAGTCGCGAATGGTGTAGTAGTAGTGCAGCCGCAGGATTTCCGCATCGCAGACCCATAACCCAAGCCGTTCGGTAGACGCAAAGACTTCCGACAGCGCCGGAACGTAACCCCCGGGGAAAATATACTTGCGAATAAAAGGACCGGTGGTGCCCGGAGGCGTCATGCGACCGATGGAATGCACGACGGCATAGCCTTTTTCGGTCAGGCATCTGCGGATCTGGCCGAAATACTCGTCGAGATGACCGATGCCGACATGTTCCATCATGCCGACCGAGATGATCCGGTCGAATTGCCCTTCGAATTCCCGGTAATCCTTCAGAACGAATGTCACCTGGTCCTCAAGACCCGCAGCGCGCACGCGTTCCTCGGCGATCTTCACTTGCTCTGGCGAGACGTTGAGCGAGGTAACCTTTGCACCGGCCTGCGCCATGCGGATGGCGAGTGAGCCCCAGCCGCCGCCGATTTCAAGCACTTCCATCCCTGGCTTCAGATCCAGCTTGGCGACCAGATGGGCCAGCTTGGCCGCCTGGGCTTGTTCCAGTGTGTCGTCAGGCGAGGTGTAATAGGCACAGCTGTAGTTGAGGCCCTCATCCATGAACAGCCGATAGAGGTCGGTTGAAAGGTCATAGTGATGCCGCGCCTGCGACTTTGCCCGTTCGACGTTGTTCTGCTGCTGGCGCCGCCGCAAGAGCTTCCAGCCCTTCCGCAACAGGCCTTGCACGGGATTGGCCCCAAGCGGCGCCCTGTTGATGGAAAACAGGAACATGAAGTCATAGCAGGTCGACCCTTCCTCCATCGTCAGGGTTCCGTCCATATAGGCTTCGCCCGCGGCCAGCTCCGGATTGAGAAAAAGCGACCGGTAGAGTTTCTTGTCATGCAGCCGGATGGTCACTGTCGGACCGTCCTCGCCCGACCCGAATTCGTGCACGGTACCCGCGACGTCGATCACACGCATGCGCCCGCGCTTGATGAAGGATCGAAGAAGGCTCGACAGCAGTTTCATGGAAAAATCTCCAAATGGGTCAGTTTGAAAAGATCGGGCAGGTAGCCCCGGCATTTTTTTGAAATTCGAGCCTTGACGATACAGAGAATTGGTTTCAGGGAAACCCGGACTTTGAAAATGTTGCCGATCCGTCCCGGAGCCAATCGTGACCCTTGACCCAAACCAGCATCTGATATCCCAGGCCAAGTTTGTGGAGGCCACGCTGGAAACGCTTCTGGCCACCCAGGCGTTGCCGGATGAAACCGTGCGCCCCCCACGGCTGCTCGCCGCCATGCGCCACGGCGCGCTCAACGGCGGCAAGCGTCTGCGGCCGGTTCTGGTGATGGAGGCTGCCAATCTGTTCGGACGGGCGGATGACGGCGTTCTGCAGGCTGCCTGCGCGCTGGAACTGATCCATTGTTATTCGCTGGTTCATGACGACCTGCCAGCCATGGACGACGACGATCTTCGCCGAGGCCAGCCCACCGTGCACAAGGCCTATGACGAGGCGACCGCCATCCTGGCCGGCGATGCCTTGCTGACACTCGCCTTTGACGTGATCACCGGCGAGGCGGTGCATGCGGATGCAGCCGTGCGCCTGCGGCTATCGCGCGAACTGGCCCGCGCGTCGGGCATCGGCGGCATGGCGGGCGGGCAAATGCTCGACCTGGAGTCCGAACACCGCGAGCGCTCCGAAGCGGAGATCCGGCAGCTTCAATCCATGAAGACCGGTGCGCTGCTGCGCTACGCCTGCCGGGCGGGTGCCATTCTGGCGGATGCAGCGGAAGCGGATGTCGACCGGCTGACCCGTTTCGGTGAAGTGATCGGCCTCGCCTTCCAGCTCGCAGACGACCTTCTGGACGTGGAAGCCAGCGCGGAAACAATGGGCAAGGCCACCGGCAAGGACGCGGAGGCCGGCAAGGCGACACTTGTAGGACTCTGGGGCACCGACAGGACGCGCAATGAGCTCGGCCGGCTGGTGGAGGAAGCCGAAACGCTTCTCGCGCCCTACGGCAGCCGTGCGGCGATCCTGAGCGCCCTTGCCCGTTTCATCGTCAACCGGACCAACTGACGAGACAAAAAAGCCCTTGAGGGTCAAGCGATCCTCAGGGGCTACAATGCAATGAGTGCTCAACACCCGGGAAATTCCCGGGCAAGACCGGTTCCTGATGGAAGCGGTCACTCCGCCGGTGCGCCGGCCTTGTCCTTGGCATGACGGCCGAAGTCGGGGGCGTCGGTTTCCTGTCCGGCCTCGATGATCGAGCGGCGGATGCCCCGGGTGCGGGTGAAGAGGTCGAACAGCATCTGGCCATCGCCCCAGCGGATTGCCCGCTGAAGGGCCGAAAGATCTTCGGAAAACCGCGCCAGCATTTCCAGGATCGCGTCCTTGTTGTGCAGGCAGACGTCCCGCCACATGGTCGGATCGGACGCCGCCAGACGCGTGAAATCGCGGAAACCGGACGCCGAATACTTGATGACTTCCGACTTGGTGACCGTTTCCAGATCGTCCGCGGTGCCGACGATGTTGTAGGCGATCAGATGCGGCAGATGCGAAACGATGGCGAGCACCAGGTCGTGGTGTCTGGCATCCATCGTGTCGACGTCGGAACCGCAGGCGCGCCAGAAGGTACTGAGTTTTTCGAGGGCCTCGGGATCCGTGTCCTCTGAAGGTGTCAGGATGCACCAGCGCTGGTCGAACAGCGTCGGGAACCCGGCATCGGGTCCGGACTGTTCGGTCCCGGCAATCGGGTGACCCGGAATGAAATGCACGCCTTCAGGCACATGCGAGCTGACCTGATCGACGACGGACCCCTTGGTGGAACCGACATCGGTCAGGATCGCGCCTTTTTTCAGCGCAGGCGCAATCCACTTGGCAATGGCCTCATTGGCACCCACCGGCGCGCAGAGGATCACCAGGTCGGCCCCCTCCACCGCCACCGCGGCGTCGAGCGCATAACTGTCGCCCAGGCCCAGCTCCTCCGCCCTTTGCAGGGTGTCCGCAGAGCGGGTGGAAATCGCGATTTCCTTGACCAGGCCGCGTTCGCGGGCGACCTGTGCGAGCGAGGAACCGATCAGGCCGATGCCGATCAGGGCCATGCGCTCGAAAATGGGGGCAACAGTCATGTGTTCTTATTTCTGTTCCAGGAAGTCCTTCAGGTGGCCAATGATGGCCCGGTTGGCGTCTTCCGAACCGATCGTCATGCGGATCGAGTTCGGCAGCCCGTAATTGCCGACCATGCGCAGCACACAGCCGCGCTCCAGCAGATAGGCATCGGCATCCGCCGCGCGCTTGCCGTCCTCGTCGGGGAAGTGAACCAGCACGAAGTTGCCGACGCTTGGCGTCACCTTCAGGCCGAGCTTTTCCAGCTCCGCCGTCACCCAGGGTAGCCAGGTGTCATTGTGCTCGATCGATCGCGTGACGAAATCGCGGTCACGAACAGCGGCCATGCCGGCAGCAATCGCCATGCCGTTGACGTTGAACGGACCCCGGATGCGGTTGAGCGCATCGATCACCTGGGCCGGACCGAAGCCCCAGCCGAGACGCAGATTGGCGAGGCCGTAAATCTTGGAGAAGGTCCGCGTCATGATGACGTTGTCGGACGTCGCTGCCAGCTCGAGACCGCTTTCATAGTCGTTGCGGCGGACATATTCCGCATAGGCGGCATCCAGAACCAGCAGGACGTTGGCCGGCAGGCCCTCATGCAGCCGCTTGACCTCCTCGAACGGCAGATAGGTGCCGGTCGGGTTGTTCGGGTTGGCGATGAAGACCATGCGCGTCTTGTCGGTGACCCTTGCCAGGATCGCATCGACATCCGTCGTCAGGTCCTTTTCAGGCGCAATCACCGGCGTTGCCCCGGCGGCGCGGATGGCAATGTCGTAGACCAGGAAGCCGTGTTCGGAATAGATCGCCTCGTCGCCCTGGCCAAGATAACCGTAGGCGATCAGGCTGAGAACCTCGTCGGACCCGGCACCGCAGATGATGCGGTCCGGATTGAGTCCGTAGACTTCGCCGATGGCCGCACGCAGCTCGGCAGAGGACCCGTCCGGATAAAGTTCCAGGTTCCGCGCCACGGCTTCAATGGCCGCGCGGGCAGCATCGCTGGTGCCGAGCGGTGTTTCGTTGGACGAAAGCTTGTGAACGGTCTTGCCGTGGCTGCCCTTGGACTTGCCGGGAACATAAGGCGCAATATCCAGAACGCCCGGCCGCGGCTGCGGACGGTTTGCGGTTGCCTTGCCGGCTTCAGTCACTGTCGTCATCTCGTTCATCCCTGAGGCTCCTCGTCCTCGGCAGCAAATGTGTCGTCCGGGTCGCCATTGCCGTCGATCGGCGCGGCATAGCCGCCGACACGCCTTAAAACTTCCGGTGCGGCGCCTGCGGCGAGGCAGGCGGCGCGCACATCCTCTTCCGTCAGCTCGCCGGAAATCGCAAGCAGCGCGTCGACACCGGCGGCGGACCGGAAGAAACTGAGCACTTCAATGCCTTCGTCCATCAGGTTGCCCGGCAGAAGATCCGACCAGCGGGCGTCATAAACCGCAATATCGGCGTTGTCGATCATGCTGTCGGCCTTGGCCAGCACCAGCGCCGGCAGGTCGGCGGGACGCTCGTCCAGAATGACGAAGGGCAGCCGCGCCCGCACCAGTGCGCCGGATTCGCTGAGGCCGCGCCACCAGGGCAGCTCCGCCCGGTCGATAAGCGCCACAAGGCCCAGGTCACCGGCTGACGCCGTCACGGCGCCGACAACATCGGCCGCATCGCTTCCCGGCACCAGCTCCACGGAAAAACCGAAATAGAAACGCGCCAGGTCGAGCATCTCGATCAGATCGGCGCTGCCGTCCAGATGGACGGCGGTGTCTGCCTGCAGGCTGGTGCAGGCACAGATGAGATCACGCCAGATGTGTTCGACGGTTGCCAGCGGCAGGTCGCCCTGGTGGCGCTCCACCATCTGGCGCATCAGGTCGGCGTCACGTTCGGGTTGAAACAGGGCGGGTGCAGCTCCCGCGGCGCGGCCGGCAGCCTGGATACCGGCTTCGGCCTGGGCGCGTTCCATCAGGGCGGTGTGGATGCGTGCATCGATCTCGTCGACCCGTGTCCTGAGGTCGTCCAGCGACAGCCCGCTGTCCGGCAAGTGAGACATGAGGTGGCTCCGGCCTTCGTTTGGGTTCAGCGGCGCATAGTCATAGGCATGTGATTGCCCAAAGGCAAAAGAAAACATTGACTCAGGCGTTCCGGCACGGCTAGGTCGCCAGTCTGGCCGTTCTGCCGGGTGCCTGCCGTTTCCCGGTGGCGGACCGTGGCCCGCTCAACCGGCCTGAAAAATTCCCGCCCGGGACAACAGATAATTCTTTAGAGCCATGTCCGCAGACACATCACGTCCAGCCACCCCGGAGGATCTGAAGGCAAGCGAAGCGGTTTCGCCCTCGAGCAAACTTGCGCGCTTTCCCGCGGAAGAACCGCTGGAGCTCGATGCCGGCGTAAAGCTTGGCCCCTGGCAGATTGCGTATGAAACCTATGGCGAGCTCAACGCGGACAAGTCCAACGCCGTCATCGTGTGTCACGCCCTCACGGGCGACCAGTATGTGGCCTCCACCAATCCCGTGACGGGCAAGCCCGGCTGGTGGAGCCAGATGGTCGGCCCCGGCAAGCCGGTCGACACCAATCATTATTTCGTTATCTGTTCCAACGTCCTCGGCGGCTGCCTCGGCACCACAGGACCTGCCTCCATCAACCCGGAGACAGGGCAGCCCTACGGCCTTGCACTGCCTGTCATCACCATTCGCGACATGGTCCGGGCACAGGCGCGCCTTGTCGATCATCTTGGCATCGACACGCTGTTTGCGGTCATCGGCGGCTCCATGGGCGGCATGCAGGTGCTGCAGTGGGCAGCCAGCTATCCCGAGCGCGTGTTCTCGGCCGTACCGATTGCCGCGGCAGCGCGGCACACGTCCCAGAACATCGCCTTCCACGAAGTCGGCCGGCAGGCAATCATGGCCGACCCGAACTGGTGTGCCGGGAGTTACCTGCAGGAAGGACAAAGGCCGACAAAGGGCCTGGCGGTTGCCCGCATGGCGGCACATGTCACCTACATGTCCGACGAGTCCCTGCACCAGAAATTCGGCCGCAACCTGCAGGACCGGGACAATGTCACCTTTGGTTTCGACGCGGATTTCCAGATCGAGAGCTATCTGCGCCACCAGGGCATGACCTTCGTCGACCGGTTCGACGCCAATTCCTATCTCTATGTCACCCGGGCGATGGACTATTTCGACCTGGCGCATCAGTTCGGCGGCTCTCTGGCGAACGCCTTCAAGGGAACGAAAACGCGTTTCTGCGTCATGTCGTTCACATCCGACTGGCTGTTCCCCACGTCCGAAAGCCGGCGCGTGGTCAAGGCGCTCAATGCGGCGGCGGCCAACGTCTCCTTTGTCGAGATCGAAAGCGACCGCGGCCACGACTCGTTCCTGCTGGACGTGCCGGAGATGTTCCAGACGATTTCCGGCTTCGTCACCGGCGCAGCACACGCCCGCGGCCTGCCCGCCCCCGGCGAGGAGGCCTGATCCCGTGAACCTGGCTCCAAGACAGACCAAGAGCGGAGACGTGCGCGGCGACCACAAGGTTGTCGCCTCGCTGGTACCGCACAATGCCCGCGTGCTCGACATCGGGTCCGCCGACGGTGAGCTGCTCGACCTTCTGGTGCGCGAACGTCAGGTGGACGGACGCGGCATCGAACTGTCCCAGGAAGGCGTCAACCGCTGCGTTGCCCGCGGCCTGTCGGTGATCCAGGGCGATGCCGACCAGGACCTGTCCGACTATCCGGACGGGGCCTTCGACGTCGTCATCCTGAGCCAGACCCTGCAGGCGACCCGCGAACCGAAAAAGGTCGTCAGCGAGCTCCTGCGCATCGGCAATCAGGTCGTGATCTCGATCCCGAACTTCGCCCACTGGCGCAACCGGGCCCAGCTCATGTTCCGCGGGCGCATGCCGGTGACCAAGTACCTGCCCTACGAATGGTACGACACCCCGAACATCCACTTCTGTTCCCTGCGGGATTTCGTCGAACTCTGCCGGGAACTGGACGCGAATGTCGAAAAGGCCATCGCCCTCAGCGGCCGGGGCAACAAGATCCCGGTCAACGCCCCCTGGTGGGTGTGGAACATCGTTGCCGAACAGGCCGTGTTCCTGCTGAAGCGGTAAGCTGGTTCGATACCCTTCGGCCGTCATTCCGGACAAGGAAGGCGAAGCCGAACGCAGATCCGGAACCCAGACATATTTCGCGCGATTAGCGCACCGATAAAACCCTATCGAGTTCGCTGCGCTCACACTGGCGTGCTGGATTCCGGATCGTCGCGCAGCCTTCTGCAGCGCTAGTCCGGAATGACGGCTCAGAGGCTGTTAGCAGTCGCCCGTCTCCGCCCGATGCACGGACCTGACAGGCTTCAGTCCTGTCGCAACGCCTTCGGGAATGAAGACAGGCCGCAGAACGCGGAAGCGGCTTTTCTTGCCGTCGACGGGCAGGCTCTGGAACACGACCTTTTCCGCTTCCATGATCAGAACACCGCCAAAGGCGGGCCAGATGCGGCGGCCGATGCCTTCCCAGGTGCGGGCCGCACGCAGGATGGTGCGGGCGCGCGAGGGCGGCATGAAGAGGGCTTCCTTGTCCTCGGTCACGTTGAACTGGCAGCTCTTCAGAAGATCCTTGAGCTGACTGCCCGAATAAGGCCGGCCATAGCCGAAGGGGGAAAGTTCCGACTGTGCCCACAGGCCGCGCCGGTTCGGCACGACGGCAATCAGTCGCCCGCCCGGCACCAGCACCCGCCAGGCTTCCCTGAGAACCGCCGCAGGGTCCGAACAATGGTCGAGAGCGTGTACCAGCATCACCCGGTCGAAATAGGCATCGGGAAACGGCAGGTCCTGGTCTTCCACCAGCGCACAGGCGCTTTCCCGCTCGCGCGGCCAGTGAACCGCACCCTGAGGGGCGGGCATGGCGGCAATCGCCCGGTCAACCGTGTCGAGGTAGGGCCGCATGAACGGGCCCGCGTAACCGATACCGAGCAGAGCCTGGCCGGTAAGGTCCGGCCACATCTTGCGGATAGGCGCGCCGATCAGGCTGCGAAGCAGCCTGCCGAGTGGCAAATCGTAAAAAGCGCGCAAATGAACGACGTCGAGATACATTCAGCCTTGCTCGGTCAAGAAGGGTCGCGGCGATTGAACATGGAACGGCGGGAGAGCGCAAGATCTCTTGCCTTGCCCTTGGCGCCTGACTTTGCCAGTCTGCATCTCAACCAACAGATCTCAGCAGGGAGCCGTTTCATGGCCTTGAGCGACACCACCGAAATTCACCAGTTTACCTGTCTCGACGACAATTTCGGCGTGCTGATTCACGACACTGACAGTGGAACGACCATTGCCGTCGACGTGCCCGACGCCGATGCCTACGAAAAGGCGCTGGAGCAGACCGGCTGGGCGTTGACGCATATTCTGATCACCCATCACCATTGGGACCATGTCCAGGGTCTCGGCACACTCAAGCGGAAAACTGGCGCGACCGTCATCGGTCCCGAGCGTTCGCGCCTGAAGATTGCCGAGTTCGACCGCACCGTGGAAGACGGCGACGACGTCCGGTGCGGACCTTACGAGATCAAGGCAATCTCGACCCCGGGCCACACGCTGGATCAGATCTCCTGGCACATCGCCTCCATCAAGGTGGCCCACACCGGCGACACTCTGTTTTCGCTCGGGTGCGGCCGTGTGTTCGAGGGCGACAGGGACATGATGTGGTCGTCGCTTGCCAAACTGATGCGCCAGCTGCCCGATGACACCACCATCTACTGCGGCCATGAATACACGCAGGCCAACGCGCGCTTCGCCCTGACCATCGACCCGGACAACACCGATCTGAAGGCACGGGCAGACGAAGTTGCCGCGCTGCGCGAGAAAGGCGCCGCGACATTGCCGACGACCATGGCGAAAGAGAAAGCAACGAACCCGTTCCTGCGTGCAGGTGAAGCTTCTGTCGCCGCTGCTCTCGGCATGGAAGGCAAAAGCGCTGCCGAAGTCTTTTCCGAGATCCGCATCCGCAAGGACAACGCTTGATCATACCTATAGGACCCGCAGCAGAAATCTTGCGCCGCCTTCCGGTTTTTCTTGGCCGGAAGGCTTAAAACAACGGCTGGTTGCCCCCATATGCACGCTATCGTGATCATGAAGGGGCACACACCATGACACCTGCGAGTTCCGAAGACCATTTGACACGCTCCGCGGAGCAGCGCGCACGGGACGTGGTCAGCCGCATCGTCGGCCAGGCCGAACCGATACCGGGTCATCTGGGCGGCGGACACAGGCTGGACATGCAGCTCCTTTACGAGGAAGTGGTTGCGGCCCTGCGCGAAACCATTGATGATCTGGCTTTCTGCACCGGGTCGAAATCCTCCTGAGCGATCCCGTCCCGGAAATCCAGTTGATCCAGCCGGGACTTTTCATGACTTCTACTGCCAGCCTGACCACCGAAAAGATCGTCGACCTTCTCGACATGCAACCGCACCCGGAAGGTGGCTTTTATGCCGAGACCTTCCGCGACAGCGTCACCGATGATGGTGGCCGGGCTGCATCCACCCTGATCTATTTCCTGCTTCCCGAAGGCGTTCTCTCCCGCTGGCACAAGGTTGACGCGGTCGAGACCTGGCACTGGTACGCCGGCAGCCCGCTGGAACTTTCCATCAGCACCGACGGCACCACCCGGGAGGTGATTACCCTGGGCAACGACCTTCTGGCCGGCGAACGCCCCCAGGGCATCGTTCCCCGTGACGGCTGGCAGCAGGCCCGCTCGCTCGGCGCATGGACCCTGGTCGGCTGTACGGTTGCCCCCGGATTTCAGTTCGAAGGCTTCGTCATGGCACCGGAAGACTGGCAACCGGGAAGCTGAATTTTCGCTCCCTGTTCGATTCCTCGGAACCATTTCCTGTTTGACGAGTTCTCTCTCCAACGAAAGGAGAGAGGCATGAACGGTATCATCTATCTGGTCGGTCTCGTCGTCGTTGTCGGCGCGATCCTGTCCTTCATCGGACTGGTCTAACCTAGCCCCGGTAACTCTGCCGCGCCCCCGGCAGACGATCTCCAACAGTTTGGGCCGGACGCAAGCCCCCGCCACGAACGGCCGCCCCCTACCGTTCACCCAGCGTCCGGCCCTTTTCCGTTTCTGGTAAGGAATTGAACATGCACAACATTATCTATCTCGTCGGACTTGTCGTCGTGGTTGTTGCCATCCTGTCGTTTCTCGGCCTCGGCTGAGCCGGGGTAACCCTCAACGTATTGCAGGTTTAGCGACCACGCCCTCTGGCACCGCCCGCTGGTCGGCCCGCCAAACATTCTGGCGGAGCCGACTTACAGCGCTTACCGATCGTGAAAATGCCGGGATGGCGGAAAGACCAGGGGAATGAAGTACTCGCACTGGTTACAAGCTGCCGCACGCGCGGGATATCTTTCGCGCGGCATCGTCTATGGCATCATATCCTTCTTTGCCATTCTCGCATCCATCGGCGCAGGCAGCAGCAAGGGCACGAAAGGTGCCCTTGTCACTCTCTTGTCCCAACCCTTCGGCTCTGTTCTGGTGGCTGTCCTGGTGACAGGCCTGTTCGGTTTTGTCGTCTGGCGGCTGGTTCAGGCCGTTCTGGACGCGGACAACCATGGACGGGACCTGCAGGGGATCGTCGTGCGCCTGGCCCTTCTGGCAAGCGCCGCCACCTATAGCGCGCTCGCACTCTACGCCATGGGCCTGCTCGGAATTACGGGCACGAATGATGGCAAACTGCTGCCGGGCCTGATGAACGCTATCTCCCAAGCTCTTGGTCAGCGTCTATTCGTGGCTGGCTTGTCCCTTGTCTTTCTGGGAATAGCGGTTGCGCACTGGTGGAAGGCCTGCTCAGGCAGATACAGCAAGCACTTCGATGAAAATGAAGCCCCGATGCGGGTTGTTCACATCGTGTCGGTTCTTGGCCTCGGTGCACGCGGGATCGTGTTCGCCCTTCTGTCGGCAATGATCTGGCTTGGCATCGAGGGCGCCTCAACCTCCGGCGGCGATCTGCCGAGCACACTGGATGCGCTGAAATACATCCAGGGTTTGCCTTATGGGCAGGTCATGCTGTTCGCGCTGGCGGTTGGCCTGATGGTTTTTGCCATCTACTCCTTTGTCGAATCCCGATGGCGCAGGGTCAGCCTTTCCCGAGGCGCTGCGCAGGATTTGCTTTGTTAAGCGCCTGTCTTGTCAGGCTCACCTGGCTGCTTTCGCCCCGAATTCCTTCGGCGCATGTTCATCGAGAAGGTCGTCCGACTGGGCGGCTTTACGTTCCAGTTCAACCTGCTTTTCAAGATCCCGGTCGGCTTCCGTATCGTTCGGCATTTCTGCCGATTGCGGAAACGCTGCCTCTTTACGGGCGATCTTCCCGCGGTCCCGATCCCCCTCCTCCCTGTCCGGCAGCAGGTTTTCCAGCACAGGCGCATCGTCGAATCTCAGCCGGTAGATGGGCTCCGGCAGGGAGAAGCCGTTTGATTCAAGCGCGAGCTTGACGAGGCGCATCGCCTCGGACCGGGCCTTCTGGAAATCGGTCCGCGTCTGGTCAATCCAGCCTACAAAACTCAGAACAACGTTGGAATCTCCCAACGCTTCGATCCAGGCATCGGGGGAGGGATCCTGAAGAATGAACTCCTGGCGGCGAAGCGTCATGAGGCCAACGTCCAGCGCCTTGTCGAGGTTGCTTTCCGCATCGACGCCCAATTCGAAGACGAAGCGGCGCCGTGGATTGGTGGAAAAGTTGACGAGGGTGCTCTTGAAGACGATGGCGTTGGGGATGCGGATATGGTTCCCGTCCTTTTCCATCAGGATCGTTGCACGCGACGTGAGACTGATCACAAAACCCTCGTAGCCTTCAATCCGGACGAAGTCCTTGGGATTGAACGGCTGCCGGATGCTGAGCATGATACTGGCAATGTAGTTTTCGACCGTGTCCCGGACAGCAAAGCCGACCGCCAGACCCACAATGCCGGCTGCTCCAAGCAAGGTGCCGATGACGGCAGTGGCGCCCAGCACATCAAGCGCAAGCACGATCCCGATCGTGAAGAACAGGATCCTGATCAGCTGCCTGACAAGATCTGCAATGAAGGCATTGGGCGTGAGCCTGTTCCAAGGCCATTCAAACCGCGCGATCAGCAGTCCGGCCGCACTGGCCAGCATCCAGACGAGCAGGGCAACCAGGGCAAGTGGCAGATAGTTCACCCCTTGGGACAGGCGCGCCTGCAAGCGCTCGTAAACCGGAACGAGACGTTCCTCCAGGGCGGTTTCCTCGGTGAGATTGTTCTGGACCGCGACGACGCCGTCGACACGGCCGGCAAGCTCTTCGGCCTTCGTGGCAAGGCTTGCCTCGGTCACGGTTCCGGTCAGGTTGACCACACCCGATCTTACGACGACCGATATTCCGGAAAGTCCGTCGAGCTGGTCATAGATGCCGTTGATACGCTGCTCGATGGCCTGATCGTCGCCGGCACCGGGCACGGCGGTGATTGCTCCGGCAGGGCTTTCCGATTGTGAAAATGCAGGCAGTGCCCCCGGCAGAAACAGCACCAGAGCAACAAGAAACGAGTGCAACAATCTGGAAATCATGACGGCCTTTCCGCGCTTGTGCCCGGCTGCCGTCAGTAGAAGGGTTTCCGCGCGCGCCAGACTTCGACGCTAACTAAACGCACGTCGGGCTGTGAGGTTCCCCGGCACTGCTTTGCGAATTCGCAAGACGCCCGAACGAACGGATCCAGCGCCTTGCGGGACGCCCGCGTTAAGCCATGCCTGCAATCGCGCTGGCAAAATCCTTGGCCGAGAAGGGCTCGAGATCGGCCACACCTTCCCCAACACCAATGAAATGCACCGGCAATGCGTGCTTGGCGGCAATCGCGACCAGGATCCCGCCCCGGGCGGTTCCGTCGAGCTTCGTCATCACCAGACCGGTCACGCCGGCAACCTTGCCGAAGATCTCGACCTGGTTGAGTGCATTCTGGCCTGTGGTCGCATCGAGCGTCAGCAGGACCGTGTGCGGAGCTTCCGGGTCGTGCTTCTTGATCACGCGGATGACCTTCTCCAGCTCATCCATCAGCTCGGCCTTGTTCTGAAGCCGGCCGGCGGTGTCGACCAGAAGCACATCGACGCCCTTCGCCTGCGCTTCCTTCATCGCGTCATAGGCAAGTCCGGCGGCATCCGCGCCAGTATCGCGCGCAATCACTTCAGCCCCGGTGCGCTCACCCCAGATCTTCAGCTGTTCCACCGCAGCCGCACGGAAGGTATCGCCGGCCGCCAGCATGACGGTCTTGCCTTCCGAACGCAGCTTCTGTGACAGCTTGCCGATGGTGGTGGTCTTGCCCGTACCGTTGACCCCGACCATCAGCACCACATGCGGCTTCTTGCCGGTATCGAGATCAAGCGGCTTGGCGACGGGAACCAGCACCTTCTCAACCTCTTCGGACAGGATCGCCCGGACTTCCTCCGGCGAAATTTCCTTGTTGTAGCGTCCGTCGGACAGACGGTCGGTAATCGCCATCGCCGTGTCGACACCAAGGTCTGCCTGGATCAGGATATCTTCCAGCTCCTCCAGCATGGAGGCGTCCAGCTTGCGCTTGGTGAAGATCGAGCTGATGCCTTCGGTGAGCGATGCGGAAGACCGGGACAGGCCGTTCTTCAATCGCTGGAACCAGGACAGTTTCGGTTCTTCGGCAACAGGTTCCACCGGTGCGGCGGGCACTGGCGCAGCAACAGGCGCTTCTGCGGGGGCCGGCTCGACAACCGGTTCCGGTGCGCTTGCCGTTTCAGGCGTATGTATTTCTGGCGCCTGCGGTTCTGGGGCCTGTGTTTCTGGCACCTGTGTTGCAGGTTCTGGTGTTGCAGGTTCTTGGCTTTCGGGCTCTTCCGGCCGGGGCGCTTCAGGTTCCGGTGTTTCTGCCTGCTCGGGCTCGACGTCGGGTCCCGTATCGGTTGGCAGAATGTCTTCCGGCTCCACCACCGGCTTCATTGGCGAAAGTTCCGGAACGATACCAGGGCTGACATCCATTGCGATCGGCTGGAACGGCTCGTTCAGCGCCGCGACAGGCCGAACGTCCATCTCGACGTCGAGTGCCGGGTCGTCTTCCTGCGGTTCTGCGGATGTTGCTTTCTGTGCCGCATCTTCGGCGGCCGGAACAGCCTCGTCTTCCGGTTTGCTTTTGCCGCCGAAGAGACGTCCAAGAAAGCCGCGCTTTTTCTCGCTCATGAACCTGCCTTAAAAAATCTGCCCACTACTGCGTTCTTAAACTGTCGGCATCCACCGCCGAAGCCAAACCCTATACCTCATCCTGAGGAAGCGCTCAGCGCTGTCTCGAAGGATGGGCCACTTGCGCCGAGATTGCCGCCCATCCTTCGAGACGGCCCTTTGGGCCTCCTCAGGATGAGGGGTACATTGCAATTCGCCCCGGCTTCAATCCAATCTGACTCACACCACAGGCCAGCTCGTCACCACCCGATCCCTGAACCTTTCCTCAGGCAGCCCTGGAAAGGGCTTCGCCCAGAAGATGGCGGCCGGTATGTCCGATAATTCTGGTTTCGACAATCTCACCGGCATTGCCGCTGCCCAGCTCGACCTGCGTGAATTGTTCAGTCCGGCCAAGGCCTTCCTTCTCGATCAGCACGGGGCGGGTCTTGCCGACCTCGGCCTGAAGGTGCCTGACCAGGGCTTCCTCGCCCTTGGCCCTGAGGCGCGCGCCGCGTTCCTTCACGACGTTGCGCGGCAGCTGCGGCATGCGCGCTGCCGGCGTGCCATTGCGCGGCGAGAACGGAAAGACGTGCAGATGCGTCAGGCCGCATTCGTCGACGATCCGGAGCGAGTTCTGGAACATGTCCTCGGTTTCCGTCGGGAAGCCGGCGATGATGTCGGCGCCGAAAACCATGTCCGGCCGCAGGCGGCGAACCTCTTCGCAGAAGCGGATCGTGTCGGCCCTCAGGTGGCGCCGCTTCATCCGCTTCAGGATCATGTCGTCACCCGCCTGAAGCGAAAGATGCAGATGCGGCATCAGCCGTTCGTCTTCGGCGATCACCCGCATCAGGTCGTCATCGGCCTCGATGGAATCGATGGAAGACAGCCTCAGGCGCTTCAGGTCCGGAACCATCTTCAGGATCTTCGCCGACAGCGTGCCCAGCTTGGGGGTTCCCGGAAGATCCGCACCATAGGAGGTGATGTCGACACCTGTCAGCACGATCTCGTTGTAGCCGTTGTCGACGAGGCGCTTGATCTGGTCGATGACCACGCCCATCGGAACGGAGCGGGAATTGCCCCGGCCATAGGGAATGATGCAGAAGGTGCAGCGGTGATCGCATCCGTTCTGAACCTGCACGAATGCACGCGCGCGGCCCGTCAGTCCGTCTATCAGGTGGCCTGCGGTCTCTTCGACACTCATGATGTCGTTGACGCGCACTTTCTCGGTTTCGGAAACGCCGAAGGCGGCAACGTCCTGATAGGACTTGCGCTCAAGCTTTTCCGAGTTGCCGAGCACCAGATCCACTTCCTCCATGGAGGAGAAGGTCTCGCTTTCCGTCTGCGCGGCGCAGCCGGTGACGATTACCCTGGCGTTCGGGTTGTCGCGCTTGGCCTTGCGCACGGCCTGTCGGGCCTGACGAACCGCCTCGCCGGTTACGGCACAGGTGTTGATGAGGATGGCGTCCTTGAGGCCGGCAGCCTCCGCCTCGCGCTTCATGACTTCCGACTCATATGCATTGAGCCGGCAGCCGAAGGTCACGACATCGATGCTCATGACGCGGCTCCAGCCGCCAGCGGGGCGTCGCCCGTGGCGGTCTTGCGCCAGGCCAAAGTATCGAGATCGACCTCGCCTTCGAATTCCACTTCCGTCAGACCGGTCATCAGCACGTGGTTGTCGCTCTCGCGCCATTCGATCCCGATGGGACCGCCCGGCAGATGGATGGTGGTCTTGCGGCTGGTCCGGCCATCACGCGCGGCGGCAACCCCAACCGCACAGGCAGCCGTCCCACAGGCCAGCGTCAGACCGACGCCGCGTTCCCAAACCTTTACCCGGATCTGGTCGGTATCAAACACATGGGCCAGCGAAATGTTGGCGTATTCCGGAAAGATCGGATGGTGTTCCAGCAAGGGACCGACCCGCTCAAGCTCATAGGCTTCCACGTCGTCGACCCAGAAGATCGCGTGCGGATTGCCCATGTTGACGACGGCCGGTGTGTGCAGGATCGGATCATCGATAGGTCCGATCTGAAGTTCGATCGCACGGGTGTCGGCAAACTCTTCCGCGAGCGGTATTTCGTTCCAGGCAAGCCGCGGCACACCCATGTCGACAGTCACGCTGCGCGGGCCGTCGGCATCGAACGCGTGCAGCAGCCCGGCGCCGGTCTCGATGGTAACAAGCTCCTTGCCGGCTTCTTCCATCAGCAGACGGCCGATGCAGCGCGTGGCGTTGCCGCAGGCAGATACTTCGCTGCCATCGCGGTTGTGAATGCGCATGAAGGCATCGACACCCAGCGAGGACCGTTCAACGGTGATCATCTGGTCGAAACCAATGCCCGTCTCGCGGTCGCCCAATGCGGCAATGGCTTCCGGTGTCAGGCGCAGCGGTTTTGCACGCGCATCCCAGACCACGAAATCATTGCCAAGGCCGTTCATCTTCAAAAAGGGTCTGGTTTCAGACGCCATACCGGTCGCACTTCTTCAAAGCTTCAAGGAAAAGCGTCCGCCATCTTGCGGACATTTGCCCCTATATGGCGGAAAACACCGCAAATTACCAGTGGGGCAGGCAGTCATCGCAGATATGCGTAAACGCCCCAGCCCGTTATCACTTGGTCGTCATTGCAGGCTTGCCCCTGCAATCCATGCCGTGGGCTTTCAAAGCCGGAAGTGTAAGGAAAAGAACCGATCAAGCGGCTTGGATACCATGGACCTGCCATGGCAAGACGCGATGTGTTGGTGCCTCTACAGGCTCGCCGCGCTGAACGTGTCGCAGGCATTGAGGTCGCCGGACTGGAAACCCTTCTTGAACCAGCGCGCCCGCTGCGCAGAAGTGCCGTGGTTGAAGCTTTCCGGCACGACATAGCCCTGAGCCTGGCGCTGCAACGTATCGTCACCGATCCGGCTGGCCGCGTTCAGTGCCTCGTCGATATCACCTTCCTCGACAAACCCTTTCTGCCGGGCGGCATAATGCGCCCAGATGCCGGCATAACAATCGGCCTGCAATTCGACACGTACGGACAGGGCGTTGCCCTCCGCCTTGCTGAGCGTACGCCGGGCCTTCTGGAATTCCGGCAGCACGCCAAGCACGTTCTGGATGTGGTGACCGACTTCATGCGCCAGCACATAGGCCTGTGCGAAATCACCGGGCGCATTCAGCTGGTTTGCCAGTTCCTGATAGAAGGACAGGTCGATGTAAAGCTTGCTGTCGGCACCGCAGTAGAACGGGCCGGTGGCCGCACTGGCGTATCCGCAGGCTGATGACACCGACCCTGAAAACAGCACCAACGTCGGCTCCGGGTAAGTCGCACCACCGTTTTCGAAGATCTGGCTCCAGGTGTTTTCCGTGTCGGCCAGAACGACGGAGACAAATTGCGCTGTTTCCTGGTCGGCCGCACTGCGAGGGGCCTGCGTCTGATAGGACTGCGTATCGTAACCGCCCCCGCCATCCAGCTGTCCGAGAAGTGTCAGCGGGTTGATGCCGGTCAGCCAGGCAATGCCGACGATTATCAGGAGGCCCGTCAACCCGAGGCCACCACCTCTCACCCGGCGACCACCAACGCGCATGCGTGGTCTCCCGCCCATCGAACGCCTGTCTTCAACGTTGCTGCTGCCGCGGCGGCCTTTCCAGCGCATGTCCTTGTAATCTCCGTGAACCCGAACTTCGTCATACCAGACAAGACCGCGGAAACCTATGCGGTTGGCCGCAGTCTCTGCCTGTGAGACACTTTTCAAAAAACGCGGCAAGGCGCGTTCGGTTGCCCTCATTGCCAACGGAATCGTGATGCGGGTTACAGAGTTGGCGGTCATGCCGACCTAAAATTGCGTCCATGGGGCAGTTATGAAGGATAACGATCATGCCCGACGTAAACGCTCAACAGGCGCAACGCCTGATCAATTTCGCCACCGAGAGGCTTGGCCGGGTGGAAGGCGATGGCCAGTGCTGGACGCTGGTCGACAACGCTTTCCGGCACGTCGGCTTCAACAAGCCGGCGTCCACCTATGTCTGGGGACGGGTGATCAACAACCTGTCGGACGCCCGGCCGGGTGACGTCTTCCAGTTCACCCGCTTCGAAGTCACGGTTCGTGTAACCCAGCCCGACGGCAACTGGGAGGAACAGACGATGTCTCGCGGCGAACCGCGGCACACGGCGATCCTCGAAAGCGTCAACGGCAACAGGGCAACCTTTCTGGAAAGCAACGTCACCGACGACCAGACCGTCAAGCGCAACGGTTTCGGAATTCGCACGGCAACGACGACCGATGACGCCGGTGTCAGGACCTCGACCACGGTCAGTGGCAGTTTCATCATCTACCGGCCACAGGTCAGTGCCAATCCTTAAGACTGTTCGGGCCGGCTCAGGCGTGGATCACCATCTCCGCGCCAAGGTCGATGTTCTGAAGAATCAGGCGCATGTGTTCCGGCGAAACGGCAACGCAGCCTTCCGTCGGCGAATAGCCCTGCCGCGCGATGTGAAAGAAGATCGCGCTACCTTGTCCCTTCACGGCCGGGTTCAGGTTGCAATCCAGCACGACGACGATGTCGTAGAGCCTGTCGTCGCGCCACATCTTCTCGTGGCTGGCTGCAAAAGGCAGTTGCACCGGCCTGTTGTAGAGACGGTGGCCAGGGTCGTCACACCAGCCGGACGCCGGTGTCAGCGGCTCGGTCGGCAGCAGCGTTGCCGGCGGCAAGCCCCGGTCCGGGCGATAGTAGACGTGCAGCAATTCGAACCGGCCCACCGGCGTGCCGCCATCGCCTTCGCACTTGCGCATGACGATGCCCGACCGGCCAAGCGCACACGGGACCGTGATCCGCCCAAGACTGAGCACGCCGCGTGTCCGGTTCAGAGGCGACGCACGAACCTCCAGCATTCCCGCCGATTTTTTCAAGGTTTTCATGATCCTGTCCGTTCCGCCTGTCCGCTCCGCCGGTCTTCTTGATAAACCACCCCTAAACCCCGCGTGAAGAAGAATTGACGGGACACCGCTTGTGCGGGAACAATTTCCCACGCACATAGAAGCAGGAACGCGCTTGTGTCCTTTGCACAAGTCGTCGTGAAGAGATTTTGGATTCTGGCGAGGGACGCGACGATGACCGCCCGCACGATTTTGATTGTCGATGATGATACCGAACTGCGCGAAGCGCTGGTGGAGCAGCTGTCGCTCTACGATGAATTTGAGACGATCCAGGCGGATTCGGCCACGTCCGGCATCGCAATGGCCAAGGAAGAGCACGTCGACCTGCTGCTGATGGACGTCGGCCTGCCGGACATAGACGGGCGCGAAGCGGTCAAACTGCTGCGCAAGGGCGGTTTCAAGGCACCGATCATCATGCTGACCGGTCATGACGGCGACAGCGACACGATCCTGGGGCTTGAGGCCGGTGCCAACGACTATGTCACCAAGCCGTTCAAGTTCGCCGTGCTTCTGGCCCGTGTCCGGGCACATTTGCGCCAGCACGAACAGAGCGAAGACGCCACCTTCGCCATCGGCCGCTATTCGTTCCGGCCCGCCGCCAAGGTGATGCAGGACGACAGCGGCTCCAAGGTTCGCCTGACGGAAAAAGAAACCTCCATCCTGAAATTCCTCTACCGTGCCGGCGAAAAGCCCGTGACCCGCGACGTGCTGCTGCACGAGGTCTGGGGCTACAATTCCGGCGTGACCACCCACACGCTGGAAACCCACATCTACCGCCTCAGACAGAAAATCGAGCGTGACCCGTCCAATGCGGAGCTTCTTGTCACAGAAGCCGGTGGATATAAGCTTGTGCCGTAACCGGTAATCGGCGTATTTCTTGGGCATGAGCCTTGCCCAAGACATTGCGATTCTCAAACAAATCCCGATGCTTTCGGACTTTCAGGACGATCAGCTGCGTCTGCTCGCCTTCAGCGCCGAAAGCATGGATTACAACCGCGGCCAGCGCCTGTTCGATCAGGGCGACCGCGCCGATGGCGGTTTGGTAATCACCAGCGGCACGGTCAGCCTGCAGACGAGGACCACGGACGGCTTTGAGGAAATCGAGCGCGTCGGTCAGGGCACACTGCTGGGCGAGACGGCTCTTCTTGCGGAAAACAAGCGCCCTTGCCGGGCAGAAGCCGTTGACGGCGTGCGCATCATCCGCATTCGCCGCGCGCTCTTCAAACGCATGATCCAGGAATTCCCGGAACTTGCACAGCGCATGCTCGACCAGCGCGCCAACCAGTTCCGCCAGACGGTTTCAGCCCTGCGCCCCATCGGCGAAAAGATGGCCGAACTGGAGCAGATCAACGCCGAACGCCGCGTGCGCGACGACGAGAAACAGTCGTAGGGCGAAAGTCCCGACGCTGATTGTCTCGCAACTCAATCAGCGACAACTGAGCCTGGATCTTGGCGGATCTGTGTATTCCCCAGAGATAATCCTCACCTGTCGCAGCCAAGCTCATCAGAAGATAAGGGGATCGGCATGGATCCCATGGTCGAGCCATGGGATGACGGCAATGGGAAACCGGGAGACTCAGCCTACCCCCTCATGGGGTGGCTCACCAACCAGACCGGTTCCAATTCCTGAGCCCCCTCTTTCCGTCATTGCCGGGCCAGACCCGGCAATCCATGCCGTGACCTTTCCGCATGGAACCACCCGACCAGGATGGGGGCGCTCGACTTGGGTCCGAGGGCCAAGCCACGCCATGTCGGTTGTGAGTGAAGGTTCGGCGATACTTTACGCCCGTTTCAGCCCCAGCTTGGGGCCGAGCAATCCGCCGATCCATTGAACCATTGCCGCCACGCCAACCCCGAGCCCGATGATCCCGACCCAGATAGCCGGACGGATTGCAACGGAAAGGGCAAAGTTCGCCTGGAACACCCGGTCGGCAGGAATGCCGGTGGCAAGGGCGTACCAGGCAAATTCGATCCCGGCAGTCCCTGCAGCTGCCAGCAGCGCGCAAACCGCCAGAACCAGCGGGTTGGCAAGGCTGAAGCCTGCCTTGACCGCAAGTCTGTAGGTCATCAGCAGCACGAACAGGCCTGCCATCAAGGTGGCCTGCGTGACGTCCGACTTGGACTGCAGGAAGAAGTGGAACAGCATGAGACCGCCGATCGGATAGATCAGGGTGTGCAGCCGCTGCCAGTTCCGCCCGAGTTTGCGGATGGCGCTGTCGAAGGAGGTCGCACCCAGCACCGCCAGCCCGAACAGCGCGACAAAGCCGATGGTCAGATAGAAACGCAGAACGATTTCAGACACGACCTTGCTGAGGTTCCAGCTTTCCTGCGCAGCGTAAAGCCCCAGGTGCAAGAGCGCATAGGCAAGCACTGTCACACCCAGCATGCGCCTGACACCGACGATCCTGTTCCAGGAGAAGATCCTCCGGAGCGGGGTGACCGCCAGGGTCACAAGCAGGAAGCGCACCGTCCAGTCGCCACTGGCATGAAGCTCCATCTCGAAGGGCTCCGGCAGCACCGGTCCGAAGGCGAGGCTGTAGAAGATCTGCAACGCCGGAAGAAGCACGGCAATGAATGCAGCCAATCGCAGACCGGAAAGGTTGCCGCGTCGGTCGGTCCAGGGAGCGTATGGTGCCAGGGTCATCATATCCATACGTTCGGACTATCGCACGAAACGTTCAAGGACACTGAAAAGCTTTTCAAGCCTGCGTGAAGAAGATGAGAGGCGGTTATCCAGCTTTCCCTGTCCCGCTTCACCGGCAAGCTCCTTTCGGCGCCGCCCCTTTGTATTCAATCCGACAGGAACCCGTGATACCCAGATGATTTGTCATCCCGGTTTGACGCGTCAGCGGCAAGACCGGGATCCAGTACGCCGTGGGATCAGACTTCGAAAACCTTGCGAACCCAATGAATACTGGATCCCTGCCTTCGCAGGGATGACAAGGTTGATAGGCTTCAGGACAAGACGGCTGAATGCGGTTCCGCGATCATGCAGCGGCGGTTCAGTCGCAGGGGTGAAGAAGCGAACCAAGGCGGTGAGCGGCGCACCAGAAAACTCCATTTAGCCCATTTGTCGACCAAGTTTTCAGCACGGCCGGCTTGCATCCGGTCGGAGCAGGACATCCGATTTGGAACCACTCATTTCCACATTCTTTGTCATCCCGGTTTGTCGCGTCAGCGGCAAGACCGGGATCCTGTACGCCGTGGGATCAGACTTCGAAAACCTTGCGAACCCAACGAATACTGGATCCCTGCCTTCGCAGGGATGACAAGGTTGATGGGCTTCAGGACAACACGGCTGAATGCGGTTGTCGTGATCGAACTCTGGAGGATTGACCCTGTGAGTGGAGGATCAGGTCTTGGCGACAAGTCGCGCGCCTTGAAGAACCTGAGGCAACCAAAACAAAAAAGCCGGGTCGTGAGACCCGGCTTTTCAAAAGTCATTGCAGTCCGGCTCAGACCCAGGGACGGTCGTTGCCCATCTTGCTTTCAAAGGTGTCGATTTCACCGGCCTTCGCCATGGTCAGACCGATGTCGTCCAGGCCGTTGATCAGGCAATGCTTGCGGAAGCTGTCGATCTTGAAGGCGATGTCGCCGCTTTCAAGACCTTTGATTTCCTGGCTTTCCAGATCGATCGTCAGCGTGAAGTTGGCGCCGCGCTCTGCCGCATGCATCAGGGTTTCCAGCTCGTCTTCGGAAACCTGGATCGGCAGAATGCCGTTCTTGAAGCAGTTGTTGTAGAAGATGTCGGCGAACGAGGTGGAAATCACGCAGCGGATGCCGAAATCAAGCAGTGCCCAGGGCGCGTGCTCACGCGAGGACCCGCAGCCGAAGTTGTCGCCGGCGACCAGGATCTTGGCATCGCGGTAGGCGGCCTTGTTGAGAACGAAGTTCTCGTTCTCCGATCCGTCGTCGTTGGTGCGCATTTCGTGGAACAGCGCGGTGCCGAGGCCTGTGCGCTTGATCGTCTTCAGGAACTGCTTCGGAATGATCATGTCCGTGTCGATGTTCACGATCGGCAACGGCGCTGCGACACCGGTCAGGGTCTCAAATTTTTCCATTCTTCTTCTCTCCTGAAAGGCCTGAAAACGGATGCCCGCTTACGCGGCAAGGCTGGTTGTCTGATCGACACCGAGCATCAGATTGAGGTTCTGGACGGCAGCGCCGGACGCGCCCTTGCCCAGGTTGTCGTAGACGGCAACGATCGCAGCCTGCGCCCTGGCGTCATTTGCAAAGACGTGCAGTTGCAGCTTGTTGGTGTCGTTGAGCGCCTGCGGATTGAGGCTGTCGGATTTCTCGAGTGCTTCCAGCGGCGCGACCTCGACAAATCCGCCGGGTGCAGAAGCGAAATGATCGGCGATCGCCGCATGCAGCTGCTCGCCCGTCGGCACCTTGGCAAGGCCTGCCAGGTTCAACGGAACCACCGTCAGCATGCCCTTGTAGAAATCGCCAACGGTCGGAGTGAACAGTGGAGCTGCGTCGAGCAGGCCATATTCCGTCATTTCCGGAAGGTGCTTGTGATTGAACCCGAGCGCATAGGGCGCAAACGAATTTGCGCTGGTTCCGGCAGCTTCGTAATCGGCAATCATGCCCTTGCCACCACCGGAATACCCGGAGATGCCGAAATAGGTCAGGTTGAAGTCCGCCGGCATCAGCTCTGCGGTGATCAGCGGACGAACCGCAGCGATCAGGCCCTGCGGCCAGCAGCCCGGATTGGCGACGCGCATGGCCGCGGCGATGATGTCGGCCTGGTCGAGGTCCATTTCGGCAAAGCCGTAGGCCCAGCCCTCGGCAACCCGGTGGGCGCTGGAGGCGTCAATCACACGGGTGGTGTCGTTCTCGATCAGGGCAACGCTTTCCTTTGCCGCCGCATCCGGCAGGCAAAGAATGGCAATATCGGCCTTGTTGAGGTAGTCGGCCCGGGCTGCCGGATCCTTCCGGCTTTCGTCCGGAATGGAGATCAGCTCAAGGTCGCGGCGCATGGCAAGGCGCTCGCGGATCTGCAGACCCGTCGTACCGGCTTCACCATCAATAAACACGCGCGCAACCATCGCCCGTTCCTCTCCCTCTCATGATCGCCGCCAGTTTCGAACCCCAGGGCCCGAAAGCCGTCAGGCAGATCGGTGCAAAATCGCAAGCGTCATACACCCAATCGCGCGGCTTGTCACCGCCGCGCGACGCTCCGTTATCTCAACGGGCCCTTGAGTGATACTCATCATTCGGGCGCATGTCGGACGCCGCAGCCACCCTGTTGGACATGTTGAAGAAGCCCGTTACCGAGGCGATGTCCCAGATGTCGCGATCCGTAAACCCGACATCGCGCAGGGCTTGCCGGTCGCTTTCCACGATTTCCGCCGGCTTCTCCGTCAACTTGACGGCGAAGTCGAGCATCGCCCGCTGCTTAGGTGAAAGGTCCGCAACGCGGTAGTTCATCACCATCAGTTCCCCCAGTACGGGGTCCCCGGAAAGCTCGCGCACCGCAGCACCATGAGCCGTCAGGCAATAAAAACAGCGGTTGACCGCTGATACCGCAACGGCAATCATCTCTCTCTCGAGCTTGGAGAGTGTACACTCGCCCAGCATGAGGTCGTTGTACATGTCGGTGAAGGCGCGCAGCTTCGTTTCGTCGAACGCATATGCCTTGAGGACGTTGGGAACGAGACCCAGCTTCTCCTGGCACAAGTCGAAATAAGCCTGTGTCTTTTCACTCAATGTTACATTTGAATCGATTTGCAAGGCCGTGACTTTACTTGACAATTTGCTCCTCCCGTCATGAAACCGTTTATGTCGCTGAAATATGAACTTAAGTCTTAGAACGAGCCAGCGACAGAGCCAAACCATACGATCGCCTAAGGGGATGGAAAATGCCGGACAAACACGACGTCGAGAAACTCAAACTCATCGACGCGGTCCAAGCAACCTTGAATCAGGAAGATCCGGCTCTCGCCGAGTTTTCCCGCGCCTTTTATGACCGGGGCGCAGCGGAAGACCTCGTGGCCTACACCGCGGAAGAGCTGACCGGCTTTGCCCGGGACGCCTGGCAGGATTTCCAGAACCACGAACTCGGCACGCATCGTGTCAGCATCGCCGATCCGGCGTTCAAGGCCCAGGGCAGCAAGGTCAAGGGCGTCTCGGTGATCGAGATCGTCAACGACAACATGCCCTTCCTGGTCGATTCCGTCATGGACGAGCTGCAGGAAAGCAAGATCGAAGTGCATCTGGTTCTGCACCCGATCTTCATCGTGGAACGGGATGACAACGGCACACTGACAACCGCCACGGCTCGCAAGAAACCACCGAAGCGGACCGACCGGCAGGAAAGCCTCATCCATATCCACGTGACACGGATTGATTCGCCCGAAGCCCGCGCAGCCCTCAAGGCGCGGCTCGACAAGGTTCTGTCCGATGTCCGCTCCGTCGTGTCGGACTTCAAGCCGATGCAGGAACGCCTGGCGGAGGCCATCGACACCTACAAGACCACGCAAATCCCCGGCAGCAGCGACGAGCTGTGGGAGGCAATCCACTTCCTGGAGTGGATGGAGAACGACAACTTCATTTTCCTCGGCATGCGCGAATACATGTTCGAAGGCGGTGTCGAGGAGGGCGAGCTTTCCCCCCATGAGGGCACGGGCCTCGGCCTCTTGTCCGACCCGGATGTGCGCGTTCTCCGCCGCGGCACGGAGTTCGTGCAGATCACGCCGGAAATTCGCGAGTTCCTGAAGAAACCCGAACCGCTGATCATCGCCAAGGCCAACGTGAAGAGCACCGTGCACCGGCGCGTGCACATGGATTACGTCGGCGCCAAGCTTTATGACGACGAAGGCAACATGAACGGCGAGCTGCGCATCGTCGGCCTGTTCGCCTCGACCGCCTATACCGAACCGACCAGCACCATCCCGTTCCTGCGCCGCAAGGTTGCCAGCGTTCTGGCCCGCGCCGGCTACGGGTCTGAAAGCCATTCCGGCCGTGCCCTCCGCAACGTTCTGGAAGCTTTCCCGCGTGACGAGCTGTTCCAGATCGAACGGGAGCGCCTGTTCGACTTTTCCATCGCCATCCTGCAGCTGGACGAGCGCCCGCGCATTCGCGTGCTGTCCCGCCCGGACAAGTTCGACCGCTATGTCTCCATTCTGGTCTTCGTCCCGCGTGATCGCTATTCCACCGAAGTTCGCCTGAACGTCGGCACCTATCTGGCCTCGGTCTATGAAGGACGCGTGTCGGCCTGGTACGTTACCTATCCAGAAGGTCCGCTTGCGCGGGTTCACTACATCATCGGCCGCGATCGCGGGGAAACGCCGACGCCTCAGCAGGAAGAGCTGGAGGCCGCCGTTGCCGACATGGTGCGCACCTGGTCCGACAGTGTGCGCGATGCGCTCAAGGACGAATTCGCGCCCTCACAGGCCCGCAAGCTGGCCGATCGCTACGCGCTTTCGTTTCATGGTGGCTACAAGGAAGTCTACAACGCCCAGTCCGCGGTGTTCGACATCGTCAAGCTGGAAACCCTGTCCGACAAGAACGACACCACCATCACGTTCCACCGCCAGGCAGGCACCAGGGACAGCCGCCTGTCGCTAAAGGTCTATCACCGCGGTTCGCCGATCCCGCTTTCCGCGCGCGTGCCGCTTCTGGAAAACATGGGTTTCCGCGTGATCAACGAGCGAACCTACCGCATCACGCCGGCCGATGCCCCCATGTCCTACCTGCACGAAATGACGCTGGAATCGCGCAGCGGCGAAGACATCGTCTTTTCCGATCAGCTGCAACCCCGGCTGGAAAGCATGTTCATGGCAGTCTGGACCGGGCTGGCGGAGGACGACGGCTATAACCGCCTAGTGCTGACGGCGGAGCTTGCCTGGCGCGACGTGGCAGTGATCCGCGCGCTGTCGAGATACCTGCGCCAGGCCGGTATCCGCTTCTCCGAAGACTACATGTGGTCCACGCTCAACAACTACCCGAAGATCGCGGCCAAACTGGTGGAACTGTTCCACCTGCGCTTCAACCCGGATGTCACCGAAAAGGACAGGGACCTCGGCACGGAACGGCTGGAAAGCGAACTGACCGCCGATCTGGAGGACGTCGCCAGCCTTGACGACGACCGCATCCTGCGCCGGTTCCAGAACACGATTGAATCGATCCTGCGCACGAACTTCTACCAGCTCGACAAGAAGGGTCAGCCCAAGCCGACCTTCGCCTTCAAGATCAACAGCCGCCAGATCGACGACCTGCCCCAACCGCGTCCGTTCCGGGAAATCTTTGTCTACAGCCCCCGCGTGGAAGGCGTGCACCTGCGTTTCGGCATGGTTGCCCGTGGCGGCCTGCGCTGGTCCGACCGACCGCAGGACTTCCGTACCGAAGTGCTCGGTCTGGTGAAGGCACAGCAGGTGAAGAACGCGGTGATCGTCCCGGTCGGTGCCAAGGGCGGTTTCGTGCCCAAGAACCTGCCGCCGATGAGCGATCGCGATGCCTGGTTCAAGGAAGGCACCGAAAGCTACAAGATCTTCATCAACGCCCTTCTGGACGTGACCGACAACCTCGGTGAGGACAACATCCTGCCGCCGGAGCGCGTGCAGCGCTATGACGGTGACGACCCCTATCTGGTGGTGGCAGCCGACAAGGGCACAGCCACCTTCTCCGATACGGCCAACGGCATTTCGGAAGGAAGGCACTTCTGGCTGGGCGACGCCTTTGCCTCCGGCGGGTCCGCCGGCTACGATCACAAGAAGATGGGCATCACCGCACGCGGCGCCTGGGAAGCGGTCAAGCGGCACTTCCGCGAGATGAACCGGGATATCCAGACCCAGCCCTTCACGGCGGCCGGTGTCGGCGACATGTCCGGCGACGTCTTCGGCAACGGCATGTTGCTGTCGAAGGCAACCAGGCTGATCGCGGCCTTCGATCACCGCGACATCTTCATCGATCCGGATCCGGACCCGGCAAAGACCTGGGAAGAGCGCAAACGGATGTTCGACCTCGGTCGCTCGTCCTGGAAGGACTACAACACAGACCTGATTTCCAAGGGTGGCGGCATCTTCTCGCGCCAGCTGAAGTCCATTCCGCTTTCACCGGAAATGCAGTCCCTGCTCAACCTGAACAAGGGCAGTGCAACGCCGCAGGAAGTGATGACCGCCATCTTGAAGATGGAAGTCGACTTGCTGTGGTTCGGCGGTATCGGCACTTATATTCGCGCCAAGTCGGAAACGGACGCCGATGTGGGCGATCGCGCCAATGACCCGATCCGCATCACCGCATCGGAAATCGGCGCAAAGGTGATCGGCGAAGGTGCCAACCTCGGCCTGACCCAGCTCGCCCGTATCGAGTTCAACAAGAAGGGTGGGCGCTGCAACTCCGATGCGATCGACAATTCCGCCGGGGTGAACTCCTCGGACATGGAGGTCAACATCAAGATCGCCCTCGGCGCCGCGGTGAAATCCGGCAAGCTGACCATCGAGCAGCGCAACGAACTTCTGGCCGAAATGACCGACGAGGTCGCCGAACTCGTGTTGCGGAACAACTACCTGCAGACCCTGGCCATCTCCATGACCGAACTGCGCGGCATGGAAGACTTCGGCTACCAGGTGCGCATGATGCGCCAGCTGGAACAGGCAGGCCTTCTGGACCGGGTGGTTGAACAGCTGCCAGACGAGGCAACACTCGACGAGATGCGCAAGGCCGGGCTGCTGCTGACCCGCGCCGAACTGGGCGTGCTGCTGGCCTATGCCAAGATCACGCTTTACGACGCGCTGCTGGAAAGCTCGGTTCCGGACGACGATTATCTGGCGCGCGAACTGTTCCGCTATTTCCCGGACCAGATGGCCGACACCTACAAGGACGAGATCAGCGGCCACCGCCTGCGGCGTGAAATCATCGCCACGATGCTGGCCAACTCGATGATCAACCGGGGCGGGGCGACCTTCATCACCCGTCTGCGTGACCAGACCGACGCAACCGCGACCGAAATCGCTCAGGGCTTCGTTGCCGTGCGCAACAGCTACGACCTGACCGATCTCAACACGGAGATCGACCAGCTCGACACGAAGATCGACGGCGCTCTGCAGCTGGAGCTCTATTCGGAAATCCAGTCGCTGCTTCTGGAACGGGTCGTCTGGTTCAAGCGCAACGTGTCCTTCGACAAGGGCCTGTTTGCCGTTGTCGAGCGGTTCCGTGCCGGTATCGCCGCGCTGCGCGACCGCCTGGAAGCGGTCTTGCCGGAAGAACCCGCCGCGGTCCTGGCGGAGCGCACCGCAGCCTTCGTGGAGCAGGGTGTTCCGGAAAGCCTCGCCCGGCGGATCGCCTGGCTGCCGGCCGAGCGGGCCATTCCCGATATCGTCATCGTGTCGGAAGAAACCGGGGCTGATCTGGATACGGCTGCAAGGGCCTATTTCGAAGTTGCTCACCACTTCCAGCTCGGTGCGATGCTCGAGCTCGCCAACGATCTCGACGTCCGGGACTACTACGACGGCCTCGCACTCGACCGGGCACGGGCCATGCTGGTCTCCGCGCAGCGCGCCCTGGCCATCGCGGCGGTTCGCGCCGGCGGTTTTACAAGCTGGCTGGAGGAACACGAGGCGGAAGTGGGCCGGCGCAAACGCTCGGTTTCCGAAATCCTCGACGGCGGTCTCAGCGTGTCGAAATTCTCCGTGGCGGCAAGCCTGCTCGCGGAAATCTGCGGCACCGCGTAAGCAATCGGAAATCGCGTTATGGGGCCGGCAGTTCTGCTGCCGGCCTTGGCTTTTCAGCGGTATTGCCGTCGCCCCGGCACCGCTATGCGCGAGCGGGGAATGGAGAGCCAGCGGCACCCAAGGCAAAGCGTACCTTACCAAGATGGTCTTTGGCTCACCGATCCCGGATCTTCGCTGCGCTGCGTCCGGGATGACGCGGTTGGGGCCTTGAGGCCCTTGCACACGGACGTTTCGTTGTCCGCTTCTGGATCGCTGGAGGCCCACGGAGAGCGAGGCCCACCCTTTCGAGACAGCGCTACGCGCTTCCTCGGGATGAGGTGATATGTGTTGCCAGGCTGGTGAGAGGCCTACCTTCCCACACCCTCATCCTGAGGAGCCGCGCAAGCGGCGTCTCGAAGGATGGGCCGCATACGCCAACCGAAACTCTCTCCTGCAACTGACACCGGATATTCGCAAACACCTGTGGGCTTCAGGAGCGGGAAGCGATATGCATGAATGAGTTGGGCTCGTCCCGGTCGTGATCCCCCAGGCAGCGAGTTGCCCTTTTCCATGACAACCGTTTCAGACATCCCGTTGCAATCTACCGACAGGCGCGCCGTTCTCTCCTGGGCGCTGTTCGACTGGGCGGCACAGCCCTTTTTCACGTTGATCACCACATTCGTCTTCGCGCCTTACTTTGCCTCGACGCTGGCCGCGACCCCGGCCGAAGGCCAATCGCTTTGGGGATACGCAACTGCGGCCGCCGGACTCTGCATTGCCTTTGCAGCACCGGTACTGGGCTCGGTCGCGGACGCAACAGGCCGGCGAAAACGCTGGATCCTTCTCTTCTCGTTGCCGTTTGTCATCTGTTGCTGGGCATTCTGGTACGCCGCTCCGGGAAGCCCGAACGGCATCGCCATCGCGCTCATCGCCTTTGCCATCGGCACGCTATCCATCGAAATCGCGACTGTCTTCAACAACGCCATGATGCCTTCGCTGGTGCCGCCGGAACGCATCGGACGCCTGTCCAGCTTCGGCTGGGCGCTCGGCTACGCCAGTGGTCTGGTCACGCTGGTGATCGCCCTCGGATTTTTCGCCGCCAGCCCCGAGTCCGGCAAGACCCTGCTGGGTTTCCAGCCGGTTCTGGGTCTTGATGCGGCGACACAGGAAGGCGATCGCGCCGTCGGGCCATTCTCGGCGCTCTGGTATCTTATCTTCGTGCTGCCGATGTTCCTGTTCGTGCCAGATGTGCCGCATCAGTCGAGGATCGGCCCTGCCGTGCGCACGGGCCTTGCAAACCTGCGCATGAGCCTGGCGCAGGCACGCACCAACAAGAACATTTTCCTGTTCCTTCTCGCCAACATGATCTTCAAGGACGGTCTTGTCGCCCTCTTCGCGTTCGGCGGAATTTATGCCGCCGGCCAGCTTGGCTGGGGATCCATCGAAATCGGTACTTTCGGCATCATCCTGACCATTACCGGAACACTGGGCCTGTTGCTGGGCGGGCCAATGGATGATCGTTTCGGGGCCAAGCCGGTGATTGTCTTCTCGCTCATCGTTCTGATGATCTGTGGCCTCGGTATGATCTCCATCGACAGGACGACGGTGTTCTTTGTCATCAAGACCGCCGCTGCCCCCGAGGGTGCTCTCTTTGCATCGCTGCCTGAGCAGGTGTTCATTGCACTCGGCGGTGTCATCGGCTCGGTGTCCGGCCCGTTACAGGCCTCCTGCCGCAGTCTTCTGGTCCGCATAGCCCCGCCGCAGCACGTGACCCAGTATTTCGGCCTTCTGGCGCTTTCGGGAAAGGTCACCAGCTTCCTGGCCCCGCTTACCGTCGGCGTGGTAACCGCCCTGACTGCCAGCCAACCCGCCGGCATGTCCGTCATCCTGGTCTTTTTCGGCGTTGGCCTGCTTTTGTTGTTGCGGGTGCGGGAGCGCTAACAAACGCATTTTCCAGGAAACGTTGCGTGCGTTGCCCAAACAAAAAACGCGCCGGAAAATCCGGCGCGCTTCATGTTCAGATATTGCAAGTCTCGCGTCAGGCGACCTGACGAACGCTGGCGAGGAAACCTTCGACTTCCTGCTTGAGCCGGTCGGCTTCAGTCTGCAGGACGTTGGCGGAGGCCGAGACCTGACGGGCGGCATTGCCGGTGTCGTCGGCGGAGGCTGCCACCTTGACGATGTTCTGCGCCACTTCCTGGGTGCCGTTAGAGGCTTCCTGGATGTTGCGGGCGATCTCGTCGGTGGCAAGGCCCTGCTGTTCGACCGAAGCCTGGATGGACGAGGAGATCTCGTTCATCTTTTCGATGGTTTCGGAAATGCCCTTGATGGCATCGACCGAACCGGCGGTTTCCGTCTGCACCGACTGGATCTGCAGGGAGATTTCCTCGGTCGCCTTGGCGGTCTGGTTGGCCAGCTCCTTCACCTCGGCGGCAACAACGGCAAAGCCCTTGCCCGCTTCGCCGGCACGTGCCGCCTCGATGGTGGCGTTCAGCGCCAGCAGGTTGGTCTGTTCGGCAATGTCGGTGATCAGCTTGACCACTTCGCTGATCCGGTTGGCTGCTTCCGCGAGCCCCTCGATCTTGCGGTTTGTCGACTGGGCCTGTTCCACGGCGTGGGAGGCAATCTCGGTGGACTGGGTCATCTGGCGGGAAATTTCACCGACCGATGCCATCAGTTCCTCAGCCGCGGACGCAACCGTTTCCACGTTCGACGACGCTTCCTCGGAAGCGGCAGCCACTGCCGTGCTCTTCTCGCTGGTGTCGTCGGCTCCCGCCGTCAACGTCATCGACGCCGCGTTGAGGTCCTGCACCTGGTGCATCACCGTCTGGGTCAGCTCTGAGATCTGGCGGTCGAAATCCTGCGACAACTCGCTGATCCGGCCTGCGCGCGCCAGCTGCTGACGCTGCGCTTCTTCCTGCTCGGCGGCCAGTTCCTCGGCCTGCCGGGCCTTGTCGCGGAAGACTTCCAGCGCCTTGCTGATCTCGCCAATTTCGTCCTGGCGGTCGGTATCATGGATCGGCTCGTCGTAACGGCGATCGATGAGCGCCTGGATGCTGCGCACGGCGCGCTCCAGCGGACGGCGGACAATCGTGTTACCGACAAGATAGATGGAAAGTGCCACGACGATGAGCAACACGACGCCGACGCCGACAATCATGGTCGTGATCGAAGACGACGCCGCATTGAGGGTTGCCAGCGGCACGTTGACCACCACGGCAAGCTTGGCATCGGTACCGGTCACATGCACCGGCATGACGATGCGGTGCACTTCCGTGCCGAGCGTGTTGGAATATCCGTCATAGGCAAAAGGCTCACCGTTCTTGACCGCCGCCAGAAGTTTGTCCTGTACGGCAAGGTCGGCTTCCGACTGCCCTTCCATCCATGGCTTGCCAAGAACGGCCGGGTCGGCGTGGGCAATCCAGACACCGTTCTGCGACAGGAGGTGAACCGATCCCGTGTCCAACGGCCGTTGCTGGCCAAGCACTTCGGACAGCGGGGTCAGAAGGATGTCGCCACCGGCAGCACCAATCACCTTGGACCCGTCTCGGATCGGCGAAGAGAACGACACACCGGTCACGGTCTTGCCATCGGCTTCCCAGCTGTAGGGTTCCGTCATGTAGTCCTTGCCGGACACATAGGCACCATTGAACCAGAGGTCGCTGGTTGCACTCAGATCACCGATGGCGATTTTCTCGATGGGCCGGTAGGCCAGCGTTCCATCCGCCTTGCGGAAGTAATAAGGCTGCCATTCGCCGTCTTCGGCCCATTTCTCGTCGCCCTTGAACTCGGCATCCTTGCCGTCAAGCTCGTCTCCTGCAACCACGCCCCAGGTGCCCGAAAGGTCCTTGTTGGTCAGCGTCAGGTTTTCAACGACGGCGTTCCAGGCTTCACGGTCGACAGATCCGGCCTTCTTCATGCCGCCGAGGGAACTTGCCAGCGTCTGTGCGGATTTCAGGCCGTTTTCCAGGCCTCGCTGGACGAATTGCGCCTGCTCGCGTGCCACTGTCTCGGCTTCGGACCGTGCAAGATCTCCCGTAATGCGGGACGCTTCCCATCCGATAAAACTGATGCCGACCACAAGGGCAACCGTCAGGGTCGCCGCACTGGCCCCAATGAGCTTTGTTGTGACCTTCGCTCTTCTAAACACCGGCAATCTCCGCGAATCGCAAGAAAACGGCAGGCGAATACCTGCCACAGCTTGCTGCAGACTACCCGTTGGGCGTTAACAAGGTCTTCAATGGGAGGGTTTTTCTTAATGACCCCTGTCATTTTTGACAGTAATTTTGGATCGTTAGCTTGCTAATGTTTTACAAGCTCAGATGAAGTGCCGGTTCGAATGAAAACCGGCACTTCAATTCATCGGCGAATACCCGAAATCAGTGCCGGAAATGACGCATGCCGGTCATGACCATGGCAAGGCCTGCTTCGTCGGCTGCCGCAATCACGTCGTCATCGCGCATGGATCCACCCGGCTGGATAACGGCGGTTGCTCCGGCTTCAGCGGCCGACAGAAGACCGTCGGCAAACGGGAAGAACGCATCGGAGGCGACCACGCATCCCTTCGTCAGCGGTTCGGAAAGACCAGCGGCCTCGGTCGCGTCCAGGGCCTTGCGGGCAGCGATGCGTGCGGAATCCACCCGGCTCATCTGACCGGCCCCGACACCAACGGTGGCGCCGTCCTTGGCATAGACGATGGCGTTGGACTTCACATGTTTGGCGACCCGGAAGGCGAATTTCAGATCGGCCAGTTCCTGCTTGCTCGGCGCGCGCTTGGTAACGACCTTGAGGTCAAGGTCATCGACCACACCGTTGTCGCGTGACTGGACCAGGAGGCCGCCGGCAACGGACTTGACGAAGAGACCCTTGGCGCGTGCATCGGCGAGGCCGCCGGTGACCAGAAGGCGCAGGTTCTTCTTCGCCGCGATGATTTCGCGTGCCGCGTCGTCCGCATCCGGCGCGATGATCACTTCCGTGAAGATCTTGACGATTTCCTCGGCCGCAGCGGCATCCAGCGTCTGGTTCAGGGCGACGATGCCGCCGAAAGCCGAGACCGGATCGCAGCGCAGGGCCAGCTCGTAGGCTTCCTTCAGGCTTGCGCCTTCGGCCACACCGCACGGGTTTGCGTGCTTGATGATGGCAACAGCACTGGTGCGGGCCGGATCGAACTCGCTCACCAGCTCAAACGCGGCATCGGTGTCGTTGATGTTGTTGTAGGAGAGGGTCTTGCCCTGAAGCTGCCTGGCCGTGGCAACACCCGGGCGCTGCTCACCGGTGGTGTAGAAACCTGCCGTCTGATGCGGGTTTTCGCCATAGCGCATGACTTCGGCAAGCGAACCGCCAACCGCACGGTGGGCGGGCGTTGCTTCGTCCAGCTGATCCGCCATCCAGTTGGAGACGGCGGCATCATAGGCAGCCGTGCGGGCAAAGGCCTTTTGCGCCAGTTTCTTGCGCAGGGCCAGCGGGGCCTTGCCGCCGTTGGCATCAAGCTCGGAAATCACTGCATCGTAGTCGGCCGGGTCGGTGACCACGGTAACATAGGCATGGTTCTTGGCGGCCGCACGGGTCATTGCCGGTCCACCAATGTCGATGTTCTCGATGCCGGTGGCGTAGTCGGCACCGGAGGCGACAACGTCCTCGAACGGATAGAGATTGCCGCAGAAGAGATCGATGCCGACGATGTCATGCTCGCTCATCGCCTTCTGGTGGTCGGCATCATCACGGATCGACAGCAGACCGCCGTGCACCTTCGGATGCAGCGTCTTCACGCGGCCATCCATGATTTCCGGAAAGCCCGTGACTTCCGAAATGTCCAGAACCTTAAGCCCGGCTTCCTTCAGCGCCTTGTAGGAACCGCCGGTGGAGACCAGCTCGACACCGCGCTCGGACAGCGCTTTTGCAAAGTCGACAAGACCGGTCTTGTCGAAGACGGACAGAAGGGCGCGCTTGACGGGAACCAGCTCGGGAACGGGTACGGCTTTGGACACAATGGCCATGAATTTGCCTCGCAATTGGGGACGGTCCGGGAGTTGCCGTCGCCCTATCACGTCTTCAGCAAAAGCGGAAGGTCTCTATTCTTCCAGCGGGAGTTCGTCCGGCTCGTCAAAATCGCTGGTGCCGCGCCGGCTGAGTTTGGCCGTCGCCGTTTTGCGGAACTGCCACCCCACGGAGGGGGCCTCAAGCACGGCACCGGAGATCACGATCTGCTCGGTCTTGCGGTGGCCGTAGACATCCGAAAGATAGATGCTTTCTTCCAGCATGACCTCGGTCCCGGGCGCTTCGAATTCCCAGGCTTCGCCGTCCCGGCACACCAGGAGCACCGCTGATCCGCCGCGGATGAGCGAGCTGCGCAGGCCCGGATGCAGGTGAAAGCGGATTGCGTAGCGGTTTTCGCTGTCCACAGGACCGATTGCCGAAAACGTGTCGATGCCGTCCAGCACCGTGCCGTCGCCTGCAAGGCGAATGTCACGCTCATGCAGGACATGGAACTCGCTGGCATAACCGTCATGGGAGGCCGTGATCCGGCTGCCGGCCGCATCGTCTTCCCGCTCCACCGGCACCCTGACCGGACCGGACAGGATGGGTGCGCCCAGAATATGCCCGAACGGCCGGTTCGACAGGAACCGGCAGGAGGACGTATCCTCGATCACCGCCGTGGAATGGGCAGGCGTCGAGCGGCTGACCCGGCGCCAGGCCGGATTGGACTTGGGCGAGACGCCGCAATTGACGACGATCCGGTTGTTGCCGGAGGAGAATTCGAACGAAAGACAGCCTGCATGAGCGTCGCCGGAAACGCCGATGGCCGGGGCAGGGCCGGTGTCGATCAGGACAACGGAATTGCCACCGGTTAAGCGCTGATAGCCCGAATGCGGCGCATTCTGCGGTGGGGCGCCCCGTGCATCGTCATAGGCAAGGATGGTGGCGACAAGGTCGCTCGGCGTCGAGCCCATGCCGTTGAAATGGGCGAGGGCCCCGTCGCCATGACGGAAGAAGCGCAGCAGTGGCATCATCCGGTCCACCGACTGCACCATCGCCGGCGGAACCTCCAGCCCTTGCGCTACGAAGGCCTGGCGAACCGGCAGCAGGTCCGCGAGAATGTCGATCAGCGCTTTCGGATTGCGCGAGATATGGCCGCCATCGGGCAGGATCTGGCGTGTCAGCTCCTGATCGAGACGCCGGATGCTCTGGCGTGCAAAGCGGCCCTGTCCGGCCATGGAGATACAGGCGGATGCCATGGCAAGGGCTGCATGCAGGCGCTCGACGCCGTCTTCCGTTTCGTTGATGGTCTGGCGCAGGTAACGCACCTGGCGGGCCAGCGACCGCACGAAACTGCGATAAAACTCGTGATCGCCGTCCTGAAGAATGAAGGGCGAATGCGCCAGCCAGGACAGAATGCGGCGGGTCACGACCGACGCTTCCCAGCCGATGTCGTGCCAACGACCGCAGAACTTGATCCAGTCCTCCACCAGCGCCCGGGCATTTTGCCGGGAAATCTGGCTGTCGGCGGCGCGGAGGTCCCGCATCCAGCCGAAGCTGTGAAGCTCACGCTGCCAGTCTTCGTGAACGGCCTGAAGCTCGAACGGAGATCTGCCTTGCGTCTCCACCAGATGGCCGGAGAACAGGAAGCGGCCGCCATAAATATCGGCAGCATTGGTCGCGTCGGCAGTGCGCAGATCCTGCGGCGCGATGAGCAGGCGCGCAGGCACAGCCGAAAACGGCTGCATGCGGAACAGCGGCCCGCCATGCATCCATTTCAAGGAGCGTTGCCAAATATGCAGGGCCACAAGCCGCCAGATGCGGCTTCTTTCACTCAGGCTTGCAGTATTCACCAAACCATCTCCAAAACTGATGGTTTCTGCGCGTTTATGGGGAATCTCCGGTGTCTAATTCAGGAAACGAACCATTAAGGTTAGCATTTCATTTAAAGAATCATTGCAAGTGAACAGTTTATTCTGCGTTAAAACCGGCGGAACCTTGCGGCAAAAAAGCCGTCCATGCCCTTGCTCACCGGATCCAAGGTGGCGCTATGGCAGGGCAGACAGCGAAGATAGCCTTCATTTGTGACACATTCGGAAAGGCCGCCCACCTCTGAGGCCTCGACCGGAACCAGTTCGATTTTTCCGGCCTGCCGCTCCAGAAAACCGGCCACCTGAGCTTCGCCTTCCGCCGCTTCCAGCGAACAGGTACAATAGACAACCAGCCCACCCGGCTTGACCCAGCCCATCACCCTGTCCAACAATTCGCTCTGGATTTCCGTCAGCTTTTCAATGTCGTAAGGCTTCTTGATCCAGGGCACATCGGGGTGCCGGCGGATCGTGCCTGTCGCGCTGCAGGGCGCATCGAGCAGGATCGCATCAAAGAGATCCTCCGGCTCAAAGGCCCGCAAATCCGCCGCAACCGTTTCAACACTCAGGCCGAGCCGCGTCATGTTTTCTTCAAGACGTTTCAGGCGCGCCTTTGAAATATCGACCGCGGTTACGCTGGCACCCGCGGCCGCCAACTGCGCGGTCTTGCCGCCCGGTGCAGCGCAAAGATCGGCAACACGCAGATCCTTCACGTCACCAAGAAGCCGGGCGGGAAGTGCCGCAGCGGCGTCCTGCACCCACCACTGACCGTCGCCATAGCCTTCAAGTGCATCGACAGCGCCCTTGCGCACGAGGCGGATGCTGCCCGCACCCACAATCTGGCCGTCCAGTTTCCGGGCCCACTCTTCCGGATCCGCTTTCACCGACAGATCCAGCGCCGCTTCGCTTTCGTGAGCCCGCGCGATCTCGCGCGCTGTCTCCACTCCATAGGCTGCCTGCCAGCTTTCCATCAGCCAGTCCGGTGTGTTCAGCACCGCCGGATCGAGATCACCGGTCACTTCGTCCCGCTCGCGCCCGAGCCGGCGCAACACACCGTTGACCAGGCCCTTGTAAGGACGAGCCCGGCGGTCGAGACCGGCATGATCAACAGCAAGAGAGACGGCAGCACGGTCCGGAATATCGAGAAACAGCATCTGGGCAATGGCCACATGCAGGATATCCAGGATCCGGCCTGTCTTTTCAGGGATCGGCCGATCAAGCAACCGATCCAGGATTTCAGCGATTTCACCCCGATGGCGCAAGGCCGCACCGATGATTGCGCGAACCAGCGAACGATCATTGCCGGCCAGCGCGCGAAATCCGGAGTGGCCGGACGTGATATCCAGCTCGCCATCGAGAGGCCGTTTCTTGTGAACGACGTTGCCAAGAATATCGGCAGCCACCTTGCGTGCGGCAAACCCCGGCTTTTCGGCCTGTTCGGGTGCCGGTTTGCCTGAAGGCTTCTGTTTGTTGTTCGGCCGTTTGGTCAAGGCTCAATCCATTCACGCGCCCGGCCCTGCTGTTACGGCCGGTATCAAAATCAAGCGCCGCAGACCGGTCTGCCGGTCGCGGCGCATCTGGTCATACTAAAGCCGGGTGGTCATCCGGCAAAGTTGTTTTTGTCAAAGAAGCTGACGTTCCGGGGGACTGTGGCCTATCCCCACGGCCCTTTTGGACGGCGCGGCGCGGAGGACGGCCCCGTCGGACCGGCGCCGCTCCACGGGCCGGCCTGCTGTGGAGCCTGGCGGGTAAACGACATGGGACCGCTTCTGCCGCCCCTGCCACCGGTGCCCAGACCTGCATCCGACAGCTTGCGCAGTTCGTCGATCCGGTTCTGGGTGTTCGGGTGGGTGGAGAACAGATTGTCCATCCGCTCGCCTGACAGCGGGTTCATGATGAACATATGCGCGGTTGCCGGGTTCGCTTCCGCGTCCGGGTTATGGATGTGCTCCACCCCGCGCGAGATCTTCGCAAGTGCTGAAGCCAGCCACATGGGTTCGCCGCAGATCTGTGCGCCCATCCGGTCGGCCGCATATTCGCGCGTCCGGGAGATCGCCATCTGCACGACCATTGCCGCCAGCGGCGCCACGACCATCATCAGGATAACCCCGACGATGCCCAGCGGATTGTTGCGGTTGCCGCCGAAGAAGAAGGCAAAGTTGGCCAGCATGGAAATCGCACCGGCGATTGTCGCCGTGATTGTCATGATCAGCGTGTCGTGGTTCTTCACATGGGCCAGCTCATGGGCCATCACACCGGCAATCTCCTCGGGCGTCAGCATGTCGAGCAGGCCCGTGGTTGCTGTAACGGCAGCGTTTTGCGGGTTACGGCCGGTCGCAAAGGCATTCGGCTGCGGATTGTCGATGATGTAGACCTTGGGCATGGGCAGCTCGGCATTCTGTGCCAGCTGCCGTATCATCCGGTAGAAGTCCGGCGCTTCGCGCTCTCCCACCTCCCTGGCATGATGCATGCGCAGGACCATCTTGTCCGCGTTCCAGTAACTGAACAGGTTCATGGCAGCCGCAATGAGCAGTGCGATCAGCATGCCCGACTGACCGCCGATCATGAAACCGATCCCCATGAACAAGGCGGTCATCCCCGCCAGAAGCATTGCCGTGCGAATGTAGTTCATCGCCGCTTGTTTCCGTTTCTGTCCTGTTTTCGACTGCTTGCAAGAAGGCGCTTAATGGCCTTTGTATCCGTCCAACAGATGGGGAGTGCTGCCATTCTTGGCAAGATTACCCTATATACGCCAGACAAGACTGCAAACTGAACGACCCGAAGAGCCATGACAGAAACACCGGACAACCCGACGAACCGCTACAGCCAGAACGAGGCTCCCTCCCTGAAGACCAATGTCGAGGAAGCGCCGAAGCGGAAATTCGAGGACCTGCCACCTGCAGCCCAGCGCGCCCTCAAGGAAGCCGAAGAACGGCGCAAGGAAATCGACGCAAGACAGCAGAACATGGCCGAAGAGATCAACGGACGCGGCGGCCTGGAGCCCACCCGCTACGACGATTGGGAGATCAAGGGACTGACCTCGGATTTCTGAGGGAATAGTCAGCCGCTCCGCCTGTCGGAGACACCTCTAACGGCGGCAGGCAATCCAGTCTGCCAATTCAGTTTGCCAGCTTGCGCACTTCCGCTGCCACTGCCCTGGCGAGATCGGCCTGTGGCTCCGCATCGAAATGGACGGCGTCAATCGGGCTGGCGGAAATCACCTTTCCTGTATCGAAGAAAGCTGCACCATATTCAGCAGCTTTCTCCCGGTAGCAGGCGGCCAGGCGATGGGATTCCGTGACGCTCTGTTCGCTGAACTGTGCCACGAAGGGTGTGCCTGCCAGCGGTGCCAGCGGCGGCGGTGACATCAGCAGCACCTTTGGCGCCCGGCCTTCGACATCGTCGGTTGGCCTGCGGGCAAAATCCAGGAGGCGCCCCATGGCAATCGCAATTGTTTCAGCGTTCATGCCGAAACGGGCCTGAAGGTCGTTGGTACCGAGCATGATGATCAGAATGTCGATCGGCATATGCGTCTTGCGAACGGTCGTCAGATGCGCAAGACCGTTCTTGTCGCCCTTGACCGGATCCTCGAACACGGTTGTTCGGCCGTTGACGCCTTCTTCGGCCACGTAAAACCCGTCACCCAGTTCTTTCTGCAGAAGCCGGGTCCAGCGGATGTCGTGGCCGTACCTGGATTTGTCGACCGGATTGAATCCCCAGGTGAGAGAATCGCCGAAGCAAACGACGCTTATCGGATTTTTTGTTGTTTTCGACATCGTAGAACCTGTCCAGGTAGGCGCACTTTGAAAAAGGTCAGGCATATTTCATTTCTGCAGACCGCGCCGATGCCTTCAATTTCTACAGAGTCTTCGTTGACGATCAAGGACTTCCGGGCAATTCCCGCCAACCTAGGTCGGTGGGGTGAAATTGTCCCTATGGACGGGTCGGACGCCCGGGCAGGCAGTGCGGGAAAATCCGCAACCATTTGCAGCATTTCCTGTGCCCTGCCCCGCTTGGTTAATAAGGGATTTACCACACCGGCTATAGGGTCTGAGCAAAGTTATGCGTAACGAGTGCCGGATCATTCATGCTTGCCAGCAAAAAAGCCTACCAGCGCGGTGTGTCCCTGCCGAGCTCCAATCCGTTTCAACGCCTTGCCGAACTGCTGAGCGGCGAGGCGCCGGGGCTCGACCCGATTGTCATGACGATTGGCGAACCGCAACACGCCATTCCTGATTTTACCGCGGAAGTTCTGGCCGAAAATATGGCCGGTTTCCGCCGTTATCCGCCGATCGACGGCTCGCCTGAATTCCGTTCGGCGATCGCATCCTGGCTGGATCGCCGATACAATCTGGGTGGGCTGATCGACGCCGACCATGGTGTGCTGCCTCTGAACGGCTCCCGCGAAGGGCTTTCTTTCGGCGCCATTGCCGCCCGCGATCAGCTGAACAAGGGTCTGGACCACCCTGTGGTGATTCTGCCCAACCCGTTCTACCAGACCTATGCTGCCGCAGCGCATGTCGCCGATGCGGAGGCCGTGCTGCTCGACGCGGTTGCGGGAAACAATTTTCTGCCGGATCTCGACAGTCTCGATGCGGAGCTGCTGGAAAGGACCGTCGCCTTTTATGTCGCCTCGCCCACAAATCCGGAAGGGTTTGTGGCCGATACCGCCTACTGGCAGCGCCTGATCGGTCTCGCCCGCAAGCATCGCTTCTATATCTTTGCAGACGAATGCTATTCGGAAATCTATCGCGAGACGCCGCCAATCGGCATTCTGGAAGCGGCCAGGGATCTGAATGAAGAGCAGGGCGGCGGCTTTGCCAACATCATCGTCCTCAATTCGCTGTCCAAACGCTCCAACCTGGCGGGCCTGCGCTGCGGTTTTGCGGCAGGCGATCCAGAGTTCCTGAAAAAATGGGCGAAGTTCAGAGGCCTTGCCGCACCGCAGGTGCCGCTGCCGGCACAGGCAGTTGCCGTCCGGGCCTATCAGGACGAATCCCACGTCATTGAAAACCGCAGGCTCTACAACGAAAAATTCGAAGCTGCCGAAAAACACCTCGGCCCGATCCTTGGTCCGGTTACGCCTGACGCAGGGTTCTTCCTGTGGCTGGATATCAGCCGCTGGGGCGACGCCGTTGCGGTCACGAAGGCACTCTGGACTGAAATCGGGCTCAAGGTGCTGCCGGGCAGCTACCTTGCCTCGGACCAGTCGGACGGCAGCAATCCGGGGCGGAGCTATATTCGCATCAGCCTGACGGCTCCTCTTGAGCAGACAGAGATCGCTCTGGAGCGTCTGGCAAAATGGTTGGGGGACAAGGCATGAGGCGGGCCAGCGCAGTTCGCGGCAACGGCCGCAGATCTTCGGTTGACCTACTGGACACCGAGAGCCCGCTGAAGCGGTTCATCCGGCGCAATCTTGTCGGGGCCGCGGGCCTCGGTATCATTGCGCTGGCGGCAATGCTCGCGGCAAGCCTGGCCACCTGGTCCGTCAGCGACCCGAGCTTCAATCATGCCACCGGCGGCCAGGTGCGCAACGCCCTGGGAACACCGGGCGCTGTGCTTGCAGACATTCTGATGCAGACCATCGGCCTGGCGACGGCCGTGTTCCTGATTCCTCTGGTTCTGTGGGGCTGGCGGCTTCTGACCGGCCACGCGCTTGGCATCGGCCGCAAGCGCCTGGTCTACTGGCTGATCGGCACGAGCCTTGCCGCAGGTGCCCTGGCGTCGCTGCCGGTTCCCGAGAGCTGGCCGCTGCCGACCGGTCTCGGCGGCTTTTTCGGCGACACCGTTCACCATTTGCCCGCGCTCGTTACCGACAACATGACAAGCGGCGCCGCCACGATCGTCGGCATGCTTGGTCTTGGCGTACCGGCTATCCTATGCCTGCTGGCAGCTGCCGGTTGGCTGGGCAGCGTCGGCGCTCCGTCCGAACGGATTGAGCCCGTGGCCGGCCCTGTCGGCCATGGCAAGGTCGCCGAGCATGAACTCGACTTTGACGACGACGATGGCGAGTCCCGCATCGGTATCTTCATGAGTGCCTTCGTCGGCCAGATGGAGCATTTCGGTCTTCAGGCTGCCGCACAGGTGCGCCGGTTGACCGGCCTGAAGCGCAGCCATGCCCAGGATGAAGAAGAATACTGGGACGAGGATGAGGACGACACCGACTACGAACCGGAAGACACCCGCCAGGGCAGCCGCCTGAAGGCATTCCGCAAGGCCCTTGCCGGTCGACTGATGCCGCAAGATGACGACGGCCTGGACGACTTCTACCAGCGTGGCCGTCACGCGGACGACGGTGACGAACCTTATGCGGAAGAATACTACGACGAGGAAGGCGACACCTTCGAGCCGGACGATCTGATGATCGACAAGGGCCCCGTCAACGGTCGTCCTGCGGTCCCGGTCGGCATTGCCGCGCCGGAGACTCAGCAGGCGCCTGCGCAACCGGCAACGAACGGCCGCGTCATTCCGCAGGCACCGCGTCCGAAGCAGAGCAAACGTGCGATCGAGGAAGCCCAGCCATCCTTCCTCGGAGCCCCGGAAGAGTACGAATTGCCTCCGCTGCGGCTGCTGGCCGAGCCGAAGGTGGCCGGCAAGGTGCCGGGTCTGTCCGCCGATGCGCTGGAACAGAACGCCCGCATCCTGGAAGGCGTGCTTGAGGATTTCGGCGTTCGCGGCGAAATCATCGAGGTTCGTCCCGGTCCGGTCGTGACCCTGTACGAACTGGAACCGGCACCTGGTATCAAGTCCTCGCGTGTCATCGGTCTTGCGGACGATATCGCCCGCTCCATGAGCGCGATTTCCGCCCGTGTGGCGGTGATCCCGGGCAAGAACGCCATCGGTATCGAACTGCCGAATGCCCGCCGTGAGACGGTTTACCTGCGTGAACTGCTGGCCGCCCAGGACTTCGAAAAGTCCAAGGCCAAGCTGGCACTTGCCCTGGGCAAGACCATCAATGGCGAAAGCGTTGTCGCGGATCTGGCCCGCATGCCTCACCTGCTTGTGGCCGGTACCACCGGCTCGGGCAAGTCGGTCTCGATCAACACCATGATCCTGTCGCTGCTCTACCGACTGACGCCCGAGCAGTGCAAGATGATCATGATCGACCCCAAGATGCTGGAACTGTCGATCTACGACGGCATTCCACATCTGCTGACACCGGTCGTGACCGATCCGAAGAAAGCCGTCGTCGCCTTGAAGTGGACCGTCCGCGAGATGGAAGACCGCTACAAGAAGATGTCCAAGATGGGTGTCCGCAACATCGACGGCTACAACACCCGCATCAAGCAGGCGCTGGAAAAGAACGAGTCTTTCACCCGCACCGTTCAGACCGGCTTCGACCGCGACACCGGCCAGCCGATCTACGAAGAAGAGCAGCTGCCGCTCGAGGCGATGCCGTATATCGTCGTCATCGTCGACGAGATGGCCGACCTGATGATGGTGGCCGGCAAGGACATCGAAGGTGCTATCCAACGGCTGGCACAGATGGCCCGTGCCGCCGGCATTCACCTGATCATGGCCACGCAGCGGCCGTCGGTGGATGTCATTACCGGCACCATCAAGGCCAACTTCCCGACCCGTATCTCCTTCCAGGTGACGTCGAAGATCGACAGCCGCACCATTCTGGGTGAAATGGGCGCCGAACAGCTTCTGGGCATGGGCGACATGCTCTACATGGCCGGCGGCGGGCGCATCCAGCGTGTGCACGGGCCGTTCGTTTCCGACGACGAGGTCGAGGATATCGTCAAGCACCTTAAGGTTCAGGGAACGCCGCAATATCTGGAAGCCGTGACCGAGGAAGATGACGAGGCCGAAAGCCCCTACGACGGTGGCGGCGGACTTGCCGGCGGCGACGAGGGCAACGATCTGTACGACAAGGCGGTTGCCATCGTGCTGCGCGACAAGAAGGCGTCGACCTCCTATGTGCAGCGGCGCCTTTCGATCGGCTACAACCGTGCTGCTTCGCTGATTGAGCGGATGGAAAACGAAGGCCTGATCAGCGCCGCCAACCATGCCGGAAAACGCGAAATTCTCGTGCAGAACGGCGTGGAAGAAGATTTTTGATGGTAAACTGCCAAAGCTTTGCCACACACGCTCCCTAGCTAGGGGGAAACGTGTCACACAGAGAACGATTTAGGACATTGCATCATGCTGAAACGCTTCGCTTCCCGCCTGATCAAACCTATGCTGGCAGCTGGCATTGCTGCGGCTCTGTCCCTGTCGGCACTGCTGCCCGCCGCGGCGCTGACCGAGCAGGAACAAAATGCCCTCAGGGATCTCAACTCCTATTTCAACTCGGTGAAGACCATGCATGGCGACTTCATCCAGTTCGGTCCTGACGGAAACCAGTCCGACGGCAAGTTCTACATGGCCCGCCCGGGCAAGGTGCGCTTCTACTACAACAAGCCTTCCGTGCTCGACATTGTGGCCGACGGCAAGTCGGTGTCCGTGCGCGACCGCAAGCTGAACACCCAGGACATCTGGCCTCTTGGCCAGACGCCGCTGCGCTTCCTGCTGTCAGACGACATCGACCTGCAGAAGGACACCAACGTCACCAACGTTCTGGTGGAAGAAGACCTGATCACCGTCACGATCCTGGACAAGACCAAGTTCAACTCCGGTACGCTGACGCTGATCTTCGATGCCAAGGACTACGCATTGAAGCAGTGGACCGTTACCGACCAGCAGGGCTACGACACCTCCGTTGCGGTCTATAACGTTGTGTCCAATGGCCCGACCAATCCGGAACTTTTCAAGATCGATTATCTGGCCAACGCCCGCCAGAAAAACAACTGACAGCCCGGCTGGCCCCAGCATGACGGAAACGGCCGGCCGGCGCGCACTCGTCTTTGACCTGCTTGAAGTCTATTGCGCCCGCAAAGGCTACCGCCTGACGGCGGGCGACGGCCATGGCCATGCCGGTATGGTCGAAAGCCCGTCCGGCAAGCGCTGGTTCTTCAAGGGCACAAGGTTCGACCTCAACACGCTCGGTGCAGCGGAAATCGCTACCGACAAGGCCTATGCCGCGGCCTTTCTGAAGGCCGCAGGCCTGACAGTGCCGGACGGACATCTGGTGTTCGCACACGACATCCGCATGGGCCGAACTGCGCCGCAAGACCTTCTGGATTTTGTCGGGAACCAGGGGTTCCCGCTTTACGTCAAACCGAACTGTGGTCGGGAAGGGCGGGACGTAGTGCGGATCGACACAAGTCACACCCTTCAAACGGCCCTGCACACCCTCGCCAAGAGCAACGACCAGCTGCTGGTGCAACCGGAAATCCGCGGACAGGAACTGAGAATTATCGTTCTGGACGACGATGTGCTGTGCGCCATCGAACGCCATCCGCCTCAGATCATGGGCGACGGTCATCGCAGCATTGCCGAGATCATCGGCGCCGATCCGCGCTTCGACGCTGCCGACCCCCGCCTCGTCCTCGAACTGCAGCAACAAGGGCTGATGCTGGAAACGATTCCCGCGTCAGGCCAGACGGTCACGCTTCTGCCCGTGGTCAATCTGTCCGCAGGCGGCACGGCCAGAATTGTCACCGGCTCGCTCGCCCCGGACCTTGCCACCCTTGCCCGTGAGGCCGCACAGGCCCTGTCTCTGCGTTATGCCGCCGTTGACCTGATCTTGCCGACTGCAGCCAACGCAGATGCCGTTGTCCTGGAGGTCAACGCCGCGCCAGGTCTCGGCAACCTTGCCCGGCAGGGGTCTGAAGAGACCGAAGCGGTGAAGCGTATCTACGAGCGTGTGTTCGAAGCGACATTCGCCGAATAGATCCCGCTGACCCCGGGAGCCATACCCGTTTAAGCGCTTGGGAAGGCTGCACCAAAGCAGGCTGCCGACAAAACTTGACCTTGGCGGGTGGGTTTTCAGATCCTACATGGAGCTCCAACGGAGATATCCATGCAGCATTTTTCCCTTCTCGATCTGTCCCCTGTGCCGGAAGGCCAGACAGCGGCCGCGGCTCTGGCAAACACGGTCGATCTGGCGCGGTCCGCGGAACAGGCAGGCTACCATCGCTACTGGCTGGCCGAGCATCACAACATGCCGGGCATCGCCAGCGCCGCAACATCGCTTGTCATCGGCCAGGTGGCGGCAGCAACCTCCACCATGCGCGTCGGCGCGGGCGGTATCATGCTGCCCAACCACTCGCCGCTGATCATCGCTGAGCAATTCGGCACGCTGGCAACGCTTTACCCGGGCCGGATCGACCTGGGCCTGGGCCGCGCCCCGGGCACGGACATGGCGACGGCCAGGGCCCTGCGTCGTCACATGGCCGGTGAGGACAGTTTTCCGCAGGATGTCCAGGAGCTGATGGGCTATTTCAGACCCGCTTCTGAAACCAGCAGGGTGCGCGCGATCCCGGGCGAAGGCACGCAGGTTCCGATCTGGATCCTTGGCTCGAGCCTTTACGGCGCGCAACTCGCGGCGGCCTTCGGGCTGCCCTATGCCTTTGCCTCCCATTTCGCACCGGACATGCTGGAAGAAGCGCTGGAGATCTACCGGGCAACCTTCCAGCCGTCACCGCAGCTCGCCAGACCGCATGTGATGGTGGCAGCTGGCGTCTTTGCTGCCGACTCCGACGAAGAGGCAGATTACCTGCGCTCTTCCCAGTTGCTCGCCTTCGCCCGGTTGCGCATGGGCAGCCCGGGCAAACTACCCCTGCCGGTGAAAAATATCACCGCCGAAATTCCGCCCGCCGTTCTGGCGCAGGTCGAACACGCCCTGTCCTGCTCGGCAACAGGATCTCCGGCGACGATCCGCGACCAACTGTCGGCAATCATCACCCGCTACCAGCCCGACGAACTGATGATCACCGGCATGATCCACGATCACGGTGCCCGCGTGAAATCCTTCCAGCTCGCGGCCGACGTCCTGAAGGATCTCGTGACAGCTTAGTCAACCATCAAAGGCGCTTCGACAAATATGGGCGGTTTCTTCCAGCCAGTCTTGCCGCTGGGGATAGGAGCTGCCGACAACAGGCCTGAAGACGTGGCGCTCATAATCCAGAGCGCCACAATACGGCAGCACGCACCGGCCCCAGATCAGCTCCAGCGGGTCTCCAAGATCAAGCCGCTCTCGCTCCGCCTCGGTGTCGGATGTGTTGAAGACGACGGCCTTGCGGATCGACAGCAACCCTTCCGGCAGACCGTCGGCAGTCTGCAGCCGATAGGCAACGCCCGGCACCAGCACGCGGTCCATCCAGCCTGCAAGGATCGCCGGCGGTTTGCCCCACCAGTTCGGATGGACGACCAGCAGACCATCAGCGTTCGAAATACCTTCCCTGTGCCGCGCAACGACGGCGTCCTCTGAACGGGACAGCACTTCTTCCAGGGTATCGCCGATCGAATAGGCTTCCTCTGCTGTCAGACAGGGATCGAACTCTTCGGCATAAAGATCGTGGTGATCTATCTGGTGTCCCTCGGCCTCCAGAGCGTCACGCGCCTGTTTCGACAGCGCATGGCAGAAGCTGTTGTCCCTGGGGTGGGCCAGAAGGGAAAAGATGCGCAACGGCCTGTTTCCTTGAAGCAAATTGAAAATACCGGCTTGGAATTTTGCCGGAGCAATTTTATTCCCATGACTTCGCAATTCATTTCAGCCGTTTCAACCCTGGCAAGACCATTTGCCTGGTTTGACCTTAGGGACGGCTGTCGAAGGATCGAAATCCGCGCGTAAGCACCTGCTTATGATGCCCGGCGTCAGCAGTCCGTCAATCGACCGAAGCCGAGTTTGCGGCCAATCAGGACGAAGACCGCAACGGTCGCAGAAACCTGATGAAGGACACAATCATGCTGAAGAAATCTCTCGCCGTACTCTGCCTCTGCCTTGCTCCGGTCGCCGCGCAGGCCATGCCCGCCGTTGGTGACATGGTCGGCACAAATCCCGAGGAAGCCACCGCGGCGCTGGCCAAGGCCGGTTGCACCGTCAAGGAATTCGAGGCCGAGGACGGCAAGATCGAAGCGAAATGCACCGATGCGGAAAACAAGCTTTGGGAAGTCTACATCGACCCGAAATCCGGCATGGTCACCAACGTCAAGAACGAAGACTGATCATGGGTGCCTCAAACACCCCGCAATCGAACGAGGGGGCGCAAAGCCCCCCCGAATTGTGGGATCCGCTGGTGCGGATCAGCCACTGGTTGATCGCAGCCGCAGTCATCGCCAACGGCCTCATCAACAAGGGCGGCGGCACCATCCACATCTGGATAGGCTGGGGCGTTCTGGGGTTGCTGGCGCTTCGCTTCGTCTGGGGATTTCTCGGGCCTGCCGAAGCCAGGTTCTCCTCCTTTCTGCCCGACCCGCGGGCTGCGGTGTCTCACCTCATCGACCTCGTCAGGGGCAAACCGCGCCACTATCGCTCCCATAATCCCGCCGGAGCGATCATGGTCTATGCGCTTTGGGCCTGCCTTGTGGCGGTAACCGGAACCGGCCTTTACATGACCGGTGCCAAGAGCCCCATCACGATTGCCGAGGAAAAGGCGGCGGTTGCCGCCGGAGACTGGTCGGTGCTCGTCAAGAAAGACGACGACGAAGGCGAAGAGAAATCGTCCCTGGGTGAAGCCGCGGAGGAAGTTCACGAGATCGCCGCCAACCTGATGCTGGTGATGGCCCTGATCCATGTCGCAGGTGTCGCAGTTGAAAGTCGTGTGATGAAGCGTAATCTGGTTCGGCCCATGCTGGTTGGCCGGATCAAGGACAAATGACATTTTCAGGGATCAACCTGCGGCAGGGACGGCGTGAGACAACCGCCCTTGCCGCCTTCATGCTGTTGCAATCCGTGGCCGCGATCTTCTTTGTCGGCGATGCCTTTACCGATCTTGTGACCGACGTCAGCAGCCCGCATTCCATTTTCGAATTCTTTGTCGCCTTCGTGTTGATCGTCGGCATTTTCCTGGCCGGCTGGCAGCTGCGGCTCACCCTGGAAAGACTGCGCAATCAGGAGCGCGGCCTTGGAGCCGCCCGCGGCGATCTTGCCCGGATCATTGACGGCCAGTTTGCCGAATGGGGCCTGACACCTGCTGAAAGAGATGTCGGCCTCCTGGCCTTGAAAGGGCTGGATCTTTCGGAGATCGCCCAGCTGCGGGGCGCGGCACAGGGAACCGTGCGCGCTCAATTGACCAGAATCTACGCAAAGGCCGGTGTTTCGGGCCGTCACCAGTTCGCGGCCTGGTTCGTTGAAGACCTGCTTCAGGACGGCCTTGCGGACAGGGCCATGGTGTCCGCTGAGGCCTGAATCTGTTTGGCGACACCAGAACACTAAAAAATCCCGGACAAATCCCGAATACGACCACTCCGTGCATTAAGCGTAAGTACTATCACAGCTTGGCGAACTGCCGTGCTGCGCCTACTCTGCCAGAGGAACTCACCGAATGTGTTCAAGGGAGACGGGGATCATGTCTTTTCGACATCTGCTTGCAGGCTTGCCCATCGCACTTCTCATGACGTGCACAACGTCCATGGCGCAAGAGTCAAAACCACCAAACATACTGGTCATATGGGGCGACGATGTCGGTTGGCAGAATGTTTCCGCTTATGGCATGGGCACCATGGGTTACACCACGCCCAACATCGACCGCCTGGCGAATGAAGGCCTCCGCTTCACCGATCACTACGCCCAGCCGAGCTGCACCGCAGGCCGTGCGGCGTTCCTGACCGGTCAGTACCCGATCCGGTCCGGCATGACCACCGTGGGTCAACCCGGGTCGTCGCTCGGTCTGAAAGCAGAGTCGCCAACGCTTGCGGAAGAACTGAAACAGATCGGCTACCGCACGGGACATTTCGGCAAGAACCATCTGGGTGACCGGAACGAGCACCTGCCCACCGTCCATGGCTTCGACGAATTCTTCGGCAATCTCTATCATCTCAATACGCAGGAAGAAGCCGAACAGCGCGACTACCAGCGTTTCGGCGAAGCCTTTTCCGGCAGCCTTGAGGAATACGAGAAGCAGTTCGGAACACGGGGCGTCATACACAGCTTTGCATCGGAAACCTTCGACGATACCGAACAGCCCAGGTTTGGTGTCATAGGCAAGCAGACGGTCGAGGACACCGGTCCACTCACCCAGGAGCGAATGAAGAACTTCGACGAGGGCGAAGTCATCCCTCTGGCCAAGGACTTCATGAAAAACGCCCAGGAAGCGGGCGAACCGTTCTTTGTCTGGCTGAACACCAGCCGCATGCATCTCTACACGCGGCTGAACGACGAGTGGCGCTACGCCGCAGAAACCTATACGACCGAAGCCGACTACCACGGCTCGGGCATGCTGCAGCACGACCATGATATCGGCCTGGTGCTTGACTGGCTCGACCAACAGGGCCTGAGCGAAAACACCATTGTCTGGTATTCGACCGACAACGGGCCGGAGCATTCTTCCTGGCCCCACGGCGCCACCACTCCTTTCCGGGGCGAAAAGATGACCACCTATGAAGGCGGCGTCCGTGTCATTTCCATGGTTCGCTGGCCGAACATACTGGAAGCCGGCAAGACACTTACCGGAATTCAGGCACACCAGGACATGTTCACCACCCTGGCAGCCGCAGCCGGCATTGAAGACGTCAAGGCTGAAGTGATGGCCGAGAAGCAGCAGTTCATCGACGGCGTCAACAACCTGGCTTACTGGAAGGGCGAACAGGCCAATTCCAATCGCAACCACATCTTCCACTATTACGAAAGCGTGCTGACGGCGATCAGGATGGGACCGTGGAAATTCCACTTCTCGACCAAGGAAGATTATTACGCCAACCTGGTTCCGCGGACAGCACCTTTGGTGTTCAACATCCGAGCGGATCCGTTTGAAAGCTACGATTCAACCGATGGCTACGGACATCTGATGCAGAAGATATCGTGGCTTATCCAGCCGATGGGCGTGCTCATGGGTCAGCATCTGCAGAGCCTTGCCGACTATCCCCCGGTCCAGGGCGGGGCGTCGTTCAACATGTCGAACATCGTCGAGGACTTTCTGTCGAAGGGGATGCAGTAGCGACCCGAACTTCATGACCCGACAAAGCGAAACGGCCCCGGAACTTCCGGGGCCGTTGAATTTTCAGCGATCGCGCAGAGCAACCTGATTCAGGGAACCAACTGCGATCAGTAGTCGCCGAGCTTGATGTCCCGGGAGTATTCAACGCCTTCGACTTCCTTTGTCACTGCCTGGCCGCAAATGGTCGCGCCACGCGTTGCGTCGTAGGTGAGCGAAGGAGAACCGGACAGCTGCCAGCCCTTGTTGAGAGCCTGGGTAACCCGGTGGCAGAATTCGCTGTCGTCGATGCCGGTGATGAAGCGGTAGAGTTTCATGAGAGCTCTCTTGTGTGTCAGGTCCGGGCAGCGATGGCGTCGGCGATGGCGATCACCCGCTTGCCCATGTCCGCATGTAGCCTTTCAACCATCTTGCCGTCCACCTGGATTGCGCCCTTGCCCGCATTTTCAGGCTCATCGAACAGAGAATTGATCTTGCGTGCCCAGGCAACTTCCTCTTCCGACGGACTGAAGGCTGCGTGGCAGGGGGCGATCTGTTTCGGGTGGATCAGCGTCTTGCCGTCCATGCCCATGTCGACACCCTGGGCACATTCGGCGGCGAAACCTTCCTCGTCCTGAAACGCATTGTAGACACCGTCCAGAATATCGATGCCGCCGGCGCGCGCTGCCGCAACGCAGGTCATCAGCCAGGGCGTCATGGCGATGCGGCCGGGCGTGAGACGTGCCCTTGTTTCCTTGGCCAGGTCATTGGTGCCCATCACGAAACAGGACAGCCGCACAGCCGGGTCCAGACCGCAGGCACCGATGGCGGCTGCATTCAGCATGGCGAGCGGCGTTTCCATCATGGCCCAGAGTTTCAGGTCCGCAGACGCCCCCAGAAGCGATAGCTTGTGCGCAACCATCTGCAGGTCGGCCGGGCTGTTGACCTTGGGCACCAGAATGGCATCCGGATTGGCCTTCACCGCTGCCGCCAGATCGTCTTCGCCCCAGGGCGTCTCCAGCCCGTTGATGCGGATCACCACCTCGCGATTGCCATAGGGACGGGCCGAAACGGCCTCGACAATCTGGGTGCGCGCCATGTCCTTGGCATCGGGAGCAACCGCGTCTTCAAGGTCCAGCAGCAGGCAGTCCACATCCAGCGTTGCCGCCTTTTCCAGCGCCCGGGCGTTGGAGCCGGGCATATAGAGAGCGGAACGGCGGGGTCTTGGCTGTGTTGTCATGGGTCGATCCTGCAAGTCGGGAAAACGGATTTCCGGTTAACCTAGTGGATCGCGGCGGCCAGGGGAATTCGCCGAAGGGGGAACGGCCGCGTTCGTGCACCGGGGTACCGCCAAACGCAGACGTTGCCGCCGATCACGGAAGTTCGTCTGCCTGCATGCTCACCGGCACTTTCTGCCGGCGTTTGAAGATCATGTCCTTTGCGGCAATCACCGCCCCCAGCGTAATCGCCACACAGGCGATGCCAACGGCAGGTGTCAGCGCCCCGAAGCCGAAGGCAATCAGCAACAGGGTGGACAGGAGCGGCGCCGAATAGGCCGCTGCGCCCAGAACCTGAATATCGCCATGCTTGACACCGATGTCCCAGGTGAAAAACGCAAGTCCCACCGGGAAAGCGGCAAGAGCCAGCACCGATGCCCATTCCAGCGACGATGCAGGCAGGATCGTTTCCTCCAGCGCCAGATGGCAGACACCCGAAAGGATTGCGGTCATCAGACAGAACCCTGCAACGGCTTCGGTCGGCACCGCACCCAGTCTGCGCGACAGCACGGAATAGCTGGACCAGAACAGACACGAGGCCACCGCTGCCCCATAGCCGAGCATCGAGCCGGAGGAAAAACCGACACCTTCCCCGCCGGTGATCAGAAGCACTGCACCGGCCAGGCCCAGAACCGTTCCAATGACATGATGCAGACGAAGCCGTTCACCAGGTAACAGGGCGGAAAACAGCACGATCAGGAGCGGCCATGTGTAGTTGATCAGATTTGCTTCCACAGGCGGCGCGTTGCGGATGGCGGTGAAATAGAAAAAATGAAAGCCGAACAGGCCGAACGTGCCGAATGCCCAAACGCCAAGCGGTTGCCTGAGCAACCGGGTCTTGCCGGTCGCGATCAGCCAGATCAGCGCCATGATGCCGGAGAAGCCGAAACAGAGCGTGTTCAACAGGAACGGAGGCACACTTCCGGAACCGGCACCAAACAGGCCGAGGGTCGCCCACATCAGCACAGCTGTAAGTCCGATCAGCGTCGCCCTCAACTTTTGCTTGTCCGCCATTTCCTGTTCCCGTCTTTTCCGTGCATCGCTCATGGCACGAAATCGCCGCAAGCGAAAGGCCGCAGACCCCGGACAGGGCGTGCGTAGCCGACCGTCAGCAATGCCGCAGCCATTAATTGATCGAAGTCCTTGATCAGCGAACCCGTTTCGGGACATGGTGGGCCAAAGTCACACTCTTAATCGATTTGCTTTCCGGGGAAATCATGACGACAACGCAAATCAGGGCCCTTCGGCTGGATGATGCTCATAAGCTTGCGCCGCTTATTGCCGAAAATGCACAGGCGCTGCGGCGCGGTGCACCGCGTCGTCCCGACGCCTATTACGCCGAACGCATTCTGTCGGACAAGACGGCAGAGGTTCTGGGAGCTTTCGAAGGCGACAAGCTGGTCGGTTTCGCAGTTTTCTTCGACCTGCCGGAACTCATCACGGGTCTCAGGATCGGCCAGATGGATGACATCTATGTCCATCCCGACCACCGCAACAAGGGCACCGGCCGCAAGATGATCGAAACCCTGGTCAGCGAAGGCCAGAGCCGCGGATGGCTGCATTTGCGCTGGCTCGTACCGGGCAAGAACACCCCGGCGGTTGCGCTCTACGAAAAGATCGCAGAACCCGATCATCGCAAGAGCTACCTGATCCCGATCGACCGTGTAGCCGGCGACTGACCGGGCTTGGGTTTCAGGCAGGTTTCAGTCCGCATGCCGCTGTTCAGGGTGCGGACTGAGGCCATCAAATGATCAGGATCCCGCTGGAAACAACGGCGGGATCTGGCCAAGCGGCAGAAAACCGATGCGAACCACGCCGCGGTCGACCGAGACCGGCAGCGTGATGGTGCGCACACCGTCGACTTCCCTGGCGGCGGGCTCCAGGCTCTTCACCACATTCTGCAGCAGTGAAAAAGTCTGGTCTTCAGGCGGGAACAAGGGCTTCACGCTGTCCAGAAGCGCGTCCGGATTGCCGAGGTTCAGCTCCAGTGAACCGCTCAAGGTGCCGTCACCCGAAAGCACCAGATTGCCACTCGCCGTGGCCTTGCCAGCCCCGACCAGTATTTCGGTAAGCACCAGTTCGACCGGCAATTCTCCGCCCTGCGCCCGCACAAGCGAAACGAGGTCTGCTCCTGCAAGCAGGGCTGTGCCACCTTCGATACGGGCATGGCTGCGCAGGGAAATCGTCTGCTGAAGTTCAGGCAGAGATTTGAGGCTGAGGTCCTGAACCGTGACGAAACTTTCCAGCGTCGCCGCACTATCGGGCTGCTTGCGCAGATGCACTTCGGACTTTTCAGCCGCAAACAGGCCCCGGGCGAGGGCGGTGTCGAACGCTGCTTCCGGTTTGTCGATCACCGCATCAAACGATCCGAGTGCATTGTCGCTGAACTTCACGCTGGCGCGGGCCGTCTGCCAGGTCAGGCCACCTTCGAGGCCGTTCACCGGCACCGACATGGCCGCAGGCGACTTTGCCTCGAAGATCACGTGCCACGGATTATAGATCAAGGCGACGGCATTCAACCCGCCGAGCGATGCGGCTGTTCCCCAGCGATCGGCCGAGCGCATATCCGCGCAGGAGACTTCATAGCGGAACGGATAGCCGGCAATGGCAAGATCCGCGCAGCTCACATCCAGGCCCTGGTCCGCCATGCGGACAATTTGCCGGTCGAGTTGTTCCCGAAGGACGGACTGCCCATAAAACCAGGCGGCCGACCAGCCCGCGATCACCAGAACGATGGCTCCGGCCAGCAGAATATATCCGCGTCTGGTGGGTTTCGGCGGCTTGGTCTTGATATCGGACACTGGGTGACACTCTCTTCTGGTTCGGCGATTTCCGGACCGGTCACACTACCGACAAGGGCCACCTGCAAGACAGGCGCTGCCGGAGTGCCATTGAAACGACCGGTGCAGCTTGCTATCTCCGCAGCTGCGGTAACACAAGACAGGTCGATATGAGCGATTTTTGGGTCTTTGGCTACGGTTCTTTGATGTGGAACCCAGGATTTGATCACCAGCGCGCCGAACCGGCGCTGCTGCGCGGTGCACATCGCTCGCTTTGCGTCTATTCCTGGGTACATCGGGGTACGCAGCAGAGACCGGGTCTCGTGTTCGGCCTCGACAACGGCGGCGCATGCCGGGGCATCGCCTATCAGGTCTCCGGGGATATCTGGCCGCAAGTGCTGGAATATCTGCGCGCCCGGGAACAGACGACGATGGTCTACAAGGAGCACCATCATCACGTCGAGCTCGACAGCGGCGAGAAGGTGGAAGCGCTGGTCTACATGGTCGATCACGGCCATGCCCAGTATGCGGGTTCCTTGCCTCTGGAAGAGCAGCTGGAAATCGTAAGAGGCGCTGTCGGCAAGTCCGGCGCCAATCCGGACTATGTCATCAACACCGCCGCCCACCTCCAGGAAATGGGCATTCCCGATACGGGTCTTGCCTGGCTGGCCGAGCGCCTGAAAGCCTGAGCCAGGCTCAGGGACGGCAGTACAGGTCTTGCAGGATGCTAACGTTCAGGGAACACCCCACCAGCGCAGTGTTTGCTCGCAATGATATTTCAAGGCTTGCACCGCAGCGGCCTCGTTCCGGGTTTCCAGCGCCTCGATAACCGCCAGATGCTCGTCCATGGCCGAGGCGATCCGATCCGCGAGAAACGGCCGCGCATGCTGGATGACGGCGATCCGGATACGGTTTGCGGCATAGGCAGCCGACAGCAGCGAATTTCCAAGTCCCTCGCCAAGGTATGTGTGCAGGGACAGGTCCACCTCGATCGCCTTGGGCGGCAGGCTGGCCGCAGGCCCCGTCCGCACCTCGTCGCGCATGATCTCGTGACGCCGGCGCAAGGCGTCGAGGCCCTCCAGATTTCCCTGTGATATCCGCCGGCGCGCACCTTCCTGGTCCAGCACCAGACGCACGTCCAGACATTCGCGAATGTTGTCCGGGCTAGCTTCCATCACCTGAAGGCCGCGTTTGGGCACCGTCGTCAGGAACCCCTGAGAGCTGGCGTATTTGACGGCTTCGCGCACGGGCGCGATCGGATAGTCCAGCTGATCGACAAGCTGGGACATCGACAGGAACTGGCCATTACGCAGCGAACCGCTGCGCAAGGCTTCGACAAGCGCCTGAAAAGCCTTGTCGTTCAGCAATTCACCTCTGTTTGCGTCCTTCATTGCAGCTCCGTCGATCCGGTCCGGATGATCGCAGGTTGTCGCCACTGGCATTTCCAAGCAAAGCCGAAAGGACCTGCTTGAAATTCCGTATAGTCTGTTACCTAACATGCTTTGTAAAATGTTAGATGCAAGCACAAACTTTTTGCAATGCACAGCCAAGAGCTTCCTGCGTCCGGGAGAACGCAAGAAGACCTGCGAATGTCCGGAAAAACACCGAGGTCGCTGGGGATGCGGCCACAAGGAGGAGACTATGGCGAATTTATCTGGCAAATCGGGTCCGCGAGACGGAGGCCTCTACAACGAGGACCTGGCGCCGATCCCAGCTTCGGAGCGCAAGTGGGGCGCCTTCGAAATCTTCAACGTCTGGAACAACGATATCCAGAGCCTGTTCGGCTACACGCTGGCTGCATCGTTGTTCATCACCTACGGCCTCAACGGCTGGATGGTTTTCGCGGCTATCGTGCTGGCCGGTTTCTTCGTCATGGTGCTGGTCAATCTCACCGGCCGCCCGTCGGTAAAGCACGGCGTGCCCTATCCGGTAATCGCCCGCGCCTCGATGGGCGTTTACGGCGCCCGTTTCCCGGCGCTCGTACGCGGTATCGTCGCCATCTTCTGGTATGGCGTGCAAACCTACTTCGCCTCCACGGCGGTTGCGTTGCTGTTCAACACGCTACTCGGCACTGAGGGCGGCGCGGAATTCCTCGGCATGACAACGGTCGGCTGGATTTCCTATCTCATCGTCTGCGTCTTCCAGGTTGCCCTGTTCATGAAAGGCATCGACTGGGTCGGCAAGTTCCTGAACTGGGCAGGTCCGTTCGTCTACATCGTCATGATCGCGCTGTGCCTGGTGATCTGGTGGAAAGCCGGCAACGGCATCTTCTCGGCTCTCGGCACCATCTTCGAAGGCAGCGAAGCGACCGACCCGCGTGGGCCTGTTGCTGCCTTCGTCGCGGTGGTCGGCACGATGATCGCCTATTTCGCCGCCGTTGTGATCAACTTCGGCGACTTTTCCCGCTTCGTGTCGGATGAACGCGCCATGAAGCGCGGCAACTTCTGGGGCCTGCCGGTTTCCATGGCCTTCTTCTCCTTCATCGCCCTGTTCGTGACGGCCGGCACCGTGGTGCTGTTCGGAGAAAAGCTGGTGAACCCGGCTGATATCGTCGACCGTGTCGACAACGTCCTGCTGACGCTGATCGCTGCCGTCACTTTCTTTGCGGCAACGGTCGGCATCAACCTGGTGGCAAACTTCATTCCGCCGGCCTATGACATTGCCAACCTCAACCCGGAGAAGATCTCGGCCAAGACCGGCGGCATCATCACAGCTGTCATTGCCTTCTTCATCGGCGCGCTGTGGGTGTCGGTCATCTCGAACATCGGCATTGCCGCTTTCGTCGATACGCTCGGCGCGTTCCTGGCACCGCTCTACGGCATTCTGGTCGCGGACTACTACCTGGTTCGCAAGCAGAACATCGATGTCGAGGCGCTGTTTTCCTCCGATCCGGACGCCCGCTACCACTACAACAACGGCTGGAACATGAAGGCGATCTTTGCCTTTGCCATCGCCGCACTGTTTTCGGTGGCAACGGTGTGGGTTCCGGCCCTGTCGGAACTCTCCGGCTACGGCTGGGTCATCGGCGCGGTCCTGGGTGGTGTACTCCATCTGGGCCTGATGCGCCTGCAGTCGGCCGAAGCCGGCAAGGCAGCACAATAAGGCAGCCCGAAGTCAGGTTCAGGCGATCATCTCGCCTGGACCCCTTCAAACTGAAAGACCGTCTCAACGCATTGGGGCGGTCTTTTTTTCAGGCCGGCTGTGCCTTGCGGCGCGTGTCGACTTCTTCAAGCACCGGCGAGGGCTTGCGGGCCGTGCGGGCTTCCTCGATCAGTCGATCGCTGGCCGTTTCGATATCCGTGACCATTCTTTCGTAAAAGGCATTGGGCGCCAGGCCCGGCTCGATCGGCGGCAGGATCTCGACAATCACCGTGCCCGGATAGACCTTCCACGAGGCGCGAGGCCAGTAGAGGCCGGCGTTGTGAGCGATCGGGACAACCGGGCATTTCAGGTCGCGGTAGAGATGCGCGATACCGAACTTGTATTTCGGCTCTGCCCCGGCCGGCCGGCGGGTGCCTTCCGGAAAGATCAGGATCTGGCGCTTTTCGGCAATCGCCTCCTTGGCGGCCAGCATCATTGCCGCCAGCGCTTCGGACCGCTTGCCCCGGTTGATCGGGATCTGTTTGAACTTGGCTGTGTACCAGCCGAAAATCGGTATCCAGCGCAGCTCGCGTTTCAGGATGAAGGTCGGGCTTCTGAAAAGGGGGATCAGTGCCACTGTCTCCCAGGCGGACTGGTGCTTCATGGCGGCAATGAAACCACCGTCAGGCAGGTTTTCCCGTCCCCGGACTTCCACCTTGATGCCCGCAAAGACACGCATCAGCAGCTGCAACACCCGTGACCAGGTCGGCACCACCCACCAGCCCCAGCGCCGCGGCAGCAGCATGACTGGTGCGAACAGGATCATCAGCACGAACGTGACGAGATAGAACAGGATCTGGAAAAGGGTAGAGCGCAGAAAAACCATGGCACCATAAAGACTGGTCGTGGGTGAAGCCACCGCTCGGCCGTGGTCCGACAGCTGTCAGCGCACACCCTGCACGGTAATCCGGAGTCGGGCGAGGATATACTTCACATATTCGCGCATGAGAAGCCGCATCGTTGCCGGTTCCCTGTACCAGCTGTCCAGCTTCAGGTCCTTGGAAAAGACCGGATAGGCAATCAGGGCGACATTCGGCAGGGCGCCGGCAAGTTCCACCTTGGCACGCGGCAGATGGTAGGCACTGGTCACGACCAGGAGGGACGAGAACCCGTTCTTCTTGACCCAGTTGGCGGTTTCCACCGCATTGCCCGCTGTATTGAGCGCGACCCGGTCAAGATCGACACTGTTTTTTTCCAGCGGCATGCTGGACGCTGTAACGGCGGCAAGCTGTTCACGCGTGGTGCCGGGATGAACGCCCGAAATCAGCAACCGGTTGGCACGGCCTTCTTCCAGGAGGCGGATTGCCTCGTTGACGCGGGCATGCCCGCCCGTCAGCACGACAATGGCATCCGCATTTGCGGAAGCCGGCACTCTGGCATTGGCAACCTTCTGCGCGAACATGGCAAACTGTCCGACGGTTCCCGCAACAAGAGCCGTGATGACGGCAACGAAAAGGATTCTGAGACCGAAGCGTTTCTTGCGCGCATCGCCGCTTGTGGCGTTCCTGCGTGCTGTGCCCTTGTCCTTTGATACGGACACACGCCGATCGCCAACGACGGAAGAACCGTCGTCCAGAACGGGGTCTAACACTGTGTCAGCATGGGTCATGGCGCGACTATGATAAGTGATTCGGCCAATTTCACGGCATTGTGCGATAAAATCAATCCACTTTTGCCAAATGGGCCTTGACGGCGAGGCCAGAAGTCAGGGCTGTCAGGATCGCGACGAGGAACACCACACCGAATACACCGAGGTAGCCGGGCAGGCTGACGGAGATGCCGCCGAAGAGAGCCGACATCTGGTCCGACCCCGCCTGGCCGGAGCTCTGCCGGGTCAGCATGTCAACCGTCAGAAAGGCCAGGATGGCCGCAACACCGCCGGAAACACCGCCCTTCAGGCCCAGCATCAGGAAGTGGCGCTGGAATTCACGAGCGATGAAACCGTCCTCCGCTCCAACGAAATGCAGAACGGAGACGACGTCCTTGTTGCCGGCCATGGCTGCCTGGGTCGCAAAGACGACGCTCAAGACCATCGAGCCGAGCACAAGCACCATGATCGCAAAGCCGCCCAGCACCACCGCGCCTGCCATGGCCGACAGACGAGATGTCCACACGGAATGATCGTCGACACTCGCGCCCGTCACGCTCTGCGAGACCATCGAGCGCAACTGCGACAGGTTCAGAAGTTCCGGATCCCCGACCGTGATCTGAATGAGCCGCGGCACCGGCAGGCCGTCAAGCTGAAGGCCTTCGCCCAGCCAGGGCTCCAGCAGTGACTTGGTTTCGGCATCGGACAGTGCCCGTACGGAATCGATGCCCGGAAACTCCTGCGCAAGCGCAACGGCCTTGTCGATCTCCCGCAGCATGTCGACGCCTTCGGCCGGGCGGATCTGAATGGTGATCTCACGCACCAGATCGTTCTGCCACGCATCGGCTGCGTCCCACACCACCGACACTGCACCGACCGTCAAACAGGCCAGAAAGCTCATGATGGCCACCACCAGCGTGAGAGCCCGCCCGGCGACTGCCTGTGGCGGAACGATCGCCGCGGAGGGCCGCAACTTGGCATCGTCCCCCTGGGGTGCTTCGTTCTTCGGCCTGGGTGCGGCCTTGCGCGTCGGCTTTCGGCCACGCTTCGGTCGTTCGGCTCGCTTGGGCGGGCGAACACTGGCGGCGCTTGCCTGTTTTTTGTCTGTGTCGTCGGACTGAGCCATCATGCCGCCTAATCGAAAATTGAGAGGCGCCCGTCGGCAAGCACCATGCGCCGGGCGTCCACCTGTTCCAGCAGCGCGATATCGTGGGTCGCGATGACGACAGAGGTGCCGAGTTTGTTCAATTCGATGAAAAGGCGCAACAGACGACGTGCAAGTGGCGGATCCACGTTACCGGTCGGCTCATCCGCGAGCAGCACCTCCGGCCGGGTGATCAGCGCCCGCGCAATGGCCGCACGCTGCTTTTCCCCACCCGACAGCACCGGTGGCAGCACATGCATGCGATCCCCAAGTCCGACCCATTTCAACAGATCAATCACATCGGAGCGGTATTCGGATTCGTCCTTTCCCACCACGCGCAGTGGCAGGGCCACGTTTTCATAGGTTGTCAGATGGTCCAGCAGGCGAAAATCCTGAAACACCACGCCGATCTTGCGCCGGAGCTTCGGCAATTCCTGCTTGTCGATCACGCTCAGATCGCGGTTGAAAACCTTTATCAGACCTCGGGTCGGGCGCAGGGACATGAACAGGAGCCGGATCAGGCTGGTCTTGCCTGCCCCCGAGGGACCGGTCAGGAACTGAAACGACTGCGGCTCGATCTGAAAAGTCAGGTCGCGCAGGATTTCCGATCCCATTCCGTATCTCAATCCGACATTTTCAAAGCGGATCACAAAATTACTCCTGTTGATGGCCCGAACGCTATAGCCTGGCCGTTAACGGTGCATTAATCATATAAAGGTCCATTAAGGACCTGAAAGCCCGTCATAGGATTTGCTTGGCCCTTGTCCAATATTTCGTGCCGGATTTCGACCCCCCGGTTCCAAAGTGAACCGCTAGAGCATGCCATGGCGAAAGGTCTTCGCACATGAAGATCAAATGTCCGGACTGCAGTACGTCCTACGAGATTAAGGTAGAGGCGCTTGGCCCGGAAGGGCGTAGCGTCAAATGCGCCAAGTGCGGCAACCGCTGGTTCGTTTCGCCCGACGATGACGAAGAAGGCGATGTTGCGTTCAGCGCAAAGAACGACGACGACGAAATTGCACCTCCTTCCGTTGAAGAAGATCCCGCACAGGACGAAGCCGATTGGGCAGCCGACGCGGAAGAAGAAACGTTCGACGCGGAAGCGGATGACGAGGACGACGAACCCGAAGCGGCCGTCGCTCCCGAACCCGCAGCCGCCCGTACGGCCAGCGACGAGGCAAAATTCGCTGCGGATCTGAAGGAAGACGCCCGGACCGGTGAGCCTGAAAACAAGGCCGACATCGAATCCATGGCCAAGCGGCCGAAGATCATCGTCAATCCGAACAAGTTCCGGCGAGACCAGATCGGTGCGATCCTCAACTGGATCCTGCGGCGAAATTATCGGCGCATTGGCGGCGTTGCGCTGTTCGGCGTCGCGGTTGCGGCCTGTGTTTTGTTTGTCCTCATGCGAGACTCGCTCGTCAAACAGTCTCCTGACCTGGCAAGCCTGTTCCGGATGATCGGGTTTGAAGTCAATCTGCGCGGACTTGAATTCCGCAACCTGCGCACCTTCACCGAGGTCGAGGACGGCAAGAAGGTTCTCGTGGTCGAGGGATCGATCCGCAACCTGCTTGATGAACTGAACTCGGTGCCCGCCGTGCGCCTGTCGATCCGTGGTGCGGACATGCAGGAAGTTTATGCCTGGACTGTCGAGCCCAGAACAAAATCGCTAAACGCACTGGACGAAACCCGGTTCAGGACGATATTAGCCGACCCTCCGAAAACCGCGTCCGATATCCAGGTCCGGTTTGTTGAACGCGGCCAACGCCAGGTAGTTCTAGAGTGACCATGACATCAGATATCCATACTCTGTTCGATGAAGACGCCATTGCCCAACGTGTTGGCGCGCTCGCAGAGGAAATCGCCGAGGGCAAACCGCAAAATCTTTTGGTTGTCGCGGTTCTGAAAGGCAGCTTCATTTTTGCGGCCGATCTTGTGCGGGCAATGCACCGGGCAGGGCTGCAGCCGGAAATGGAGTTCATGCACCTGTCCTCTTATGGCGCCGGGACTGAAGGCTCCGACACCATCCGGATTTTGCGCGATGTTGAAAGTGACGTTAACGAGCGCGATATTATTTTAGTGGATGATATCCTGGAATCCGGTCGCACGCTCGCCTTCGCGCGGGAGCGGCTGCTGAACAGGGGCGCACACTCGGTGAAGATCGCAGCTCTGCTGGATAAACCCGAGCGCCGTAAAGCTGCCATATCTGCCGATTATGTCGGTTTTGCCTGTCCTGATAAGTTTGTCGTCGGATATGGTATGGATATGGGCCACGCTTGGCGGCAGTTGCCCTATATTGGATACGTTGTCGCCCCGGACGACGGAGCGGCTGACGGCAACACAGGAGAGTGAGCATGGCTCGCATTCTTCTTACTGAAGACGATGAAGCTGTCCGCAGCTTCGTAAAGCGTGCCCTGGAGCTTGACGGTCATTCCGTTGAAGCGGCCGAGGATGGCGGCGAAGCCGTCGAAGTTCTGACCCGCGAGAAGGGCAGCTTCGACCTGCTGCTTTCCGACATCAAGATGCCCGTCATGGACGGCATCGCCCTGGCTCTGCATACGGCGCGCGACTATCCACGGCTGCCGATCCTCCTCATGACCGGCTTTGCCGACCAGCGTGAACGGGCCAATGGCCTGGAATCCCTGGTCCATGACGTGGTCACCAAGCCGTTTTCGCTGGCCGATATCCGCAAGGCCGTGCGCAACGCCATTTCCGGCGATCTGCCGAGCGAGACCCGCCGCTACGCGTAAGGCCTGCCGCCGCAATTCCGAAACCCAAGACCCCGCTTCGGCGGGGTTTTTGTTTGGGCTGATCACGCCGGTAGTCACCGTATTCCTTCAGAACACAGAGAATTGAGCAAGCGGCCCATCCTTCGAGACGCGCGCACGTGCGCTCCTCAGGAAAAGGTTGTCTTTTTGAGGTGAGGCCTTTTGTAAGCCCCGCGGAGAGCCCAGCCACATTCGGATATCTCGTTGCCACAAGATCCACCTCATCCTGAGGAAGCGCGAAGCGCTGTCTCGAAGGATGGGCCACAAACACAAACATCACCGTCAAAAACAATTGACCCCGCCGAAGCGGGGTCGTGAACCTTTGTCAGAAACGGGCCTAGTACCGCTTCAGGAGCCGTTCCAGATAATCGAGCTCCAGCTGCGGCCGGGAAGGATCGGAGAAGCGACGCCGGAGCTCTTCCAGGATCCTGCGCGCCCGCTGAACATCGATTTCGTCGGGGATGCGCACCCGGTTGTTGAAGTCCGGGCCCTCGGTGCGCCGCGGACGGCCAAGAGGGTCTTCGTCCATCGGCGACGCGCCGTTGGGCGATCCCGGACCTTCGCCCTGACCCATCATCTGCTCCGTCAGGCCTTGAGCGCCGCGCCGAAGGGCATCCAGGGCGTTGCCCTGCTCGCCGAGCGCCTGCTGACCCTGTCCATCACCCAGGGACTGCTGAGCCTCGCCCATGGACTCGCCGGCTTCGCCCAGCGCCTGGTTCTGGCCCATGCCGTTCTGGCTAAGCTGGTCCATGAGTTCCTGCAGCCGCTGTGCCAGGTCACCCTGGCCCTCCTGAAGCTGCTGAAGCATCTGTTCCAGTTGCTCCTGGGTCAGCTGCTGTCCCTGGCCCTGTTGTTGCTGACCGGGTTGCTGCTGTTGACCACGGCGCTGCTGCTGCTGGTCCTGGTTGAACTTGTGGGTTTCATCCATCAGCTGCTGTTGCCGCTGGATCATTTCACCCAACTGGTTGAGCATCTCCATCATTTCGCTGGACATGCTGTTGGGCATCATCTGCGGCCGGCCTGCTTGCAGGTTTTCCAGCATCTGCTGCATCTGTGCCAGCAGCTCGCGGGCAGCATCACGGGAGCCGGTACGCGCCAGCTCCTCGATCCGGTCCAGCATTTCGCTCAGGTCCTGTTCGCTGAGCGTCTGCTGATTGCCGTCGAAAGGCTGCATGGCCTGCGGGTTCTGGCGCATCTGCTCGGCCAGTGCCTGCATGTATTCGTTCAGGGCTTCCCGCAGCTGCTGGGTCAGCTTGGCGATTTCCTCGTCGCTCGCCCCTTCTTCCAGCGCCTTGCGCAGGGCCTCCTGGGCATCACGCAGCTTGCGTTCGGCTGCGGAAAGGTCACCGTCCTCGATCGACAGGGCCAGGTCCCACAAGAGCGGCAACAGGGCCTTCAGGTCTTCGTCTGTCTTTGCGTTTACGAGAGAGCCATAGGCAAAGCGCATGCCCAGATAGTTGCGCGGCTTGAAGTCGAACATTTCCGGCGCCAGCATCAGGGCGTCGAACGCGATGATGACCTCGCCCTGGCTTTCGGCATCAAGCGCAAGATTACGGCGCTGTTCGACGACAGCGCGGGCCAAGGGCTTGCCGAAGCGTCTCTGGGGCAGGGTAATGCGGTACGCGGGCGATTGCCCTTCCTGACCGGCCTGGTCACGCGCCAGCAGCGACAGATTGACTTCAGAACCGGCCCAGGGATGCGACGTCAGGTCCCGGATGGTTTCCGCCGTCTTGGCTGTGCCGGCGCGCGGCGGCAGTGAAAGCGGGAACTGGGGTGCTTCCACAAGCGGGCGCGGAGCCCGGTTGTTGTTGTCCGGATTAGGCAGGGGCGCGATGCGAGCCTCGGCGGCCACAACGCCATAGTCGTCATTCACTAGATAGGAAAACTTGAGCGCGCCGCTGAGCTGTTCTTCAGGATCGTCCGTCAACCGGATATCCGGCGCATCGTCGGGCTTCACCGCAAAGACATAGCTCAGCATCGGCTCTTCGCCATTGAGCAGCTCGACGATACCGGTGGTTTCCAGCTCGAGCCGGCGTTCAACCGGCAAAAGCGTTTTCAGATCCGGATCTTCCGTTTCTGTCCCAAGTTCAGGTTCGATCACCTTAGGCTCGGCGTCTTCCGCACGGGCGTAGGTCATCTTGAGATCACGTGCGCCTTGCGTGCGGACCACAAGTATCGACCCTTCCGGCACGGAGATCGGCGCACCCGGGTCGCGCAACTGGGCGCTTTCGCCCGTCAGGTAAATCGGTGGCTCGCTGGTATAGAGCGGTGGCGTGACCCAGGCGTCGAGACGGCTGGGCGGTTCCACTGTCTTGAACGGGTTCTGAAAGGCCGAGACCAGCCGGCCGAAATGATCGCCACTTGCTGTCGAAAAGCCGATCAGGAGTACACTGGCGGCCAGGACGCGAAGCGCCCAGGGATCGCGTCGGAAGGCCTGCGGATCCGGCGCTTTCGAACGGATCGCTGCAACTGCTTCGGCTGTGCGACGTTGGTGCAACGCCCAGATGGCCTGGCTTTCGCGATCGCTCGCACCGACCGACAATTCGTCTTCAAGCGTTGTCAGGGGACGGTGGGTACGGCCCGAGGATTTTTCGACCCGGGAAAGCGCATCCTCGCGCGTCGGCCAGGCAAGGTGGAAGAGATCCCGCGCCGCCCAAACGGTGGCGGCAGCGAATACGAGAAGCCCGAGCGGGCCTGCCCAGGCGGGAAGGACCAGCCACAGACCAAGCCAGGACAGCCCGACAAACAGGCCGAGTACCACCAGCACCGGAAGCAGAGCACGCCACAGGCGTTCGATGAACAAGGCACGGCGGCTTTGGCGCACCAGCCTGTCCAGCCGGGATCGGATCAAGGCCCGCCAGCCGTAGGTCTCGGAAGAAATCTGTCGTTCTTGATCGGGATCGCTGTCGCTCGGGCTCAATGGCACCTCCGGTTTTGCCCCCCGAACTGCCCGTTTCTCCGGAAACGCAGCCCGCTGGACCTGCCCACCATACAATAAGGTGAGGCATAGCGGGCTGTCCGGCAACCTGTCGGTTCAACTAATTGTCAGCCGATCTGTTCACGAACCCTTGAGCCAGTCCGGAATCCGGTCCAGACCGAGCAGGTCTTCGTAGCTGGTCCGGGGGCGGATAACGGCAAATTGGTCTGCATTTACGAGCACTTCGGGCACCAGAAGCCGCGAATTGTAGGTGCAGGACTGGACTGCGCCATAGGCGCCGGCCGAATAGACCGCCAGCATATCCCCGGCTTCTACCCTGGGCATATCCCGGTTCTGGGCCAGAAAATCACCGGTTTCGCACACCGGACCGACGATATCGGCCTTGATTCGGTCTGTTTCTTTCCCCGGTTCGCGCACCGGGCGCACCTCGTGATAGGCCTCATAAAGCGTCGGACGGATCAGGTCGTTCATGGCGGCATCGACAATGACGAAATTCTTGTCGGCGCCTTCCTTCACATAGACGACTTCGGTGACCAGGATGCCGGCGTTGCCGGCAATCATGCGGCCTGGCTCGAACATGACCATGCAGTCCAGTTCGCGCACATGCTTCTTGACCACCTGGGCATAAGCGTCCGGATGCGGCGGCGGATTGTTATCGGTGATATAGGGGATGCCCAGTCCGCCACCGAGATCGACATGGTCGATCGTGTGGCCTTGCGAGCGCAGATCCGTGATCAGCTCGCCTAGACGCGCAAATGCGTTGTCGAAAGGCTCCAGCTCCGTGATCTGCGAGCCGATGTGCATATCGATGCCGGTGACCTTGATACCGGGCAGAGCCGCTGCCTCGGCATAAACGTCACGTGCACGCTGCCAGGGAATACCAAACTTGTTCTCGGCCTTGCCGGTCGCAATCTTGGCATGGGTCTTGGCATCGACGTCCGGGTTGATGCGCATGGACACCCGTGCGGTCTTGCCCATTGCAGTGGCAACCCGTGAAAGCTGGCGCAACTCGGGCTCGGACTCCACGTTGAAGCACAAGATGTCTTCCTGAAGCGCGTAGGCTTGTTCGGCCTCGGTCTTGCCGACCCCCGAAAAGACGATCTTCGACGCAGGAACGCCCGCAGCCCGTGCACGGCGCAATTCACCTTCCGAGACCACGTCCATGCCGGCACCAAGCTGTGCAAGCGTCTTCAGGACCGCCTGGTTGGAATTTGCCTTCATCGCATAGCAGACCAACGACGGAATATCGCTGAATGCGGCGGCAAACACCTGGTAGTGACGGGTGAGCGTTGCCGTGGAATAGCAGTAGAACGGTGTGCCGACTTCACGCGCGATCGTCTCGATCGCCACGTCTTCGGCAAACAGCTCGCCATTCTTGTAATCGAAGTGATGCAAGGGACGGCCCTCATGCGGCTGGATCAGGTTCAGGGCCGGTCGGTGTTACCAGACCGTGCGGAAGCTGATCGGCATTGAAACGATGGAGCGTATCGGTTGCCTCGGCAGAGCCGGCTCGCTCCGATGCGCAGCCGGCTCTGCCGCTGCGCGAATGGTTTATCGGATCATGAAATCCAGGAAAAAGGGCTTGTCGCTTTGCGGCGCTTCCGGCTGAACCGGTGCTGCCACAGCAGGATCAACCGCGGCGTCCGCCTGCTGCACAGGCGCTCCCGGGTTTTCCAGCCCGCCCTTGCGGCCACACCCTGCCAGGGTCACGCTCAGGCAAAGACCGACCAGAGCCAGGGTTTTGAACCGCATTGTCATCACCATCATGCCTTTTTGGATCGACTGCCCCGCGTCCGGGCGGACACGGGAGTTCTTACAAAGTCACATACCGGTCCTTCTCCTCGCATGACACGGCGCGTTCGGCAAGACCAGTTCGCGCCGTGCGTTGCGGGGAAAGCCGACCTTCAATGGGCCATCAGGCCTTGGCCAGCTCTTTCAGCCAGCGGCGTGCCTGCTTGCGTACGTTTACCGGCGACGTGCCACCATAGCTGGTTCGGCTGCGTACGGATTTGTCGACGGACAGCACCTGGAAGATCTCGTTGGTGATCTTCGGTTCCACCGCCTGCATCTCTTCCAGCGAAACCTTGTGCAGTTCGATGCCCTTCTCGACGGCAATCGCCACGATGCGCCCGGTCACGTGGTGAGCGTCGCGGAACGGCAGACCAAGAACGCGAACCAGCCAGTCGGCGAGGTCCGTTGCAGTCGAATAGCCCGAGCCCGCGGCCTTCTTCAGCGCCTTGGTGACAGGCTCCAGATCGCGGATCATGCCGGTCATGGCCGCAAGAGCCAGGGAAACGCTGGCCAGGCCGTCGAAAGCCTGCTCCTTGTCTTCCTGCATATCCTTGGAATAGGCGAGCGGCAGGCCCTTCATCATCACCAGAAGCGCTTGCAGCGAACCGTAGATGCGGCCCGACTTGGCACGCACCAGTTCCGCCGCATCCGGGTTCTTCTTCTGCGGCATGATCGACGAACCGGTCGAAAACTTGTCCGACAGTTTCACGAAGCCGAACTGCGCCGAGCACCAGATGACGATTTCCTCGGCAAGGCGCGACAGGTGCATGGCGGTGAGAGACGCCGTCGCCAGCGCCTCGATGACGAAATCACGGTCGGAAACGGCATCGAGCGAATTGGCAGACGGACGGTCGAAGCCGAGCGCCTTGGCGGTCATGCGCCGGTCGATCGGGAAGGACGTGCCGGCTAGCGCCGCCGCACCAAGCGGGCATTCGTTCATGCGCTTGCGCGCGTCGCGCACACGGCCCCTGTCGCGGCCGAACATTTCGACGTAGGCCAGCATGTGGTGTCCGAAGGTCACCGGCTGGGCCGACTGCAGGTGCGTGAACCCGGGCATGACGTCGGCGGCATGGGTTTCCGCCTTTTCCGCCAGAGCCTGCATCAGCTCACCCAGCTGGTCGTCGAGCGTATCGAGCGTGTCGCGCACCCACAGGCGGAAATCGGTCGCCACCTGGTCATTGCGCGAGCGCGCCGTATGCAGGCGTCCGGCAGCCGGGCCGATCAGCTCGGCAAGGCGCGCCTCGATGTTCATATGGATGTCTTCAAGCGCGCGGGAAAACTTGAATTTGCCGCTTTCGATCTCTGACAGGATTGTGTCTAGACCTTGAACGATCTTGTCGGCATCGTCCCGCGTCACAATGTCTTTTTCCGCGAGCATGCGCACATGGGCTTTCGAGCCGTCGATGTCCTGCTTATATAGCTTCCGGTCGAAGTCGATGGAGGCGTTGATCTCCTCCATGATGGCGTCCGGTCCCTCAGCGAACCGGCCTCCCCACATGCGATTGCTCATGTCCTGTCCCTTAGAAGGCGCCCCCTTGCGGGGTGTGAACGAATGACAAAGCCAACCGAACCAGCGAAAACCAACAGACGCGGCATTGTCGCCGCCGGGCTTGCGGGTGCAGTGGCCGCCGTAGCGGCTCTATACGTGATCGCTGGACCGAATGGCAACATCGCCGGTGCGCAAAGCTGTTCGGCTGCGCTCGATTTTGCGGCGGCAGCCAAGCCTTTCGCCACTGGAGAAGTGGCCGCCTTCCTTCCCGCAAGCGCACCGCTGGACCTTCAGCACCTGACCTTCAAGGGGCCTGACGACCAGCAGATGGCGCTGTCGGACTTCGGCGGCAAGACAGTGCTCCTCAATCTCTGGGCAACATGGTGCGCCCCGTGCCGCAAGGAAATGCCGGCGCTGGACGAACTGCAGGCGGAGATGGGAGACGACAATTTCGAGGTGGTTGCGGTCAATCTCGACCGGGGCGGACCGGAAAAGCCGAAAGACTTTTTGAACGAGATCGGCGTCGGCAATCTCGCCTTTTATCAGGACAGCTCGAACGATCTTCTGAAGGACTTGCGCAAGGTTGCGCGGGCAACCGGTTTGCCGACAACCATTCTGGTTAGCCCGAAGGGCTGCGAGATCGGTACCATGTACGGCCCCGCCGAATGGGCCTCCGGCGAGGCCAAGGCGCTTATTAAAAACGCAATGGCGGCCCCGGACGCCTGACGTCCGGCTGCCGCCAGAAGTATCAAGATCATCAGACCTTTCGAAGCCGGTGGAGGTGACCTCCTCCGGTTCAGACGCTGATGTCGACCGCGTTGCCCAGACCTGGAATGCGGCGCGACTCGCGCCGGTCTTCTTCCTGGGTTGCCTGAGCCTGCTCCAGCCGCTCGGCGACCTGGCGCTCCTGCTGGTTCTGGTCCCTTACCGCATTGGCAGCAAGTTCGCTGCGAACACTTGCAGCGCTGTAGGCGGCCGAGGAAGAGGAACTGTCGATAGCACTCGGCATGATGGGTTACTCCTTCGCCGTGGTGATGAGGCTTGTCCGCAGCCGTTAGTCACCCGTCATCCTTGCAATCGGGCGCTCCGGCTTTTGTTCGTTCGTCTTACGCTTCCAGTCGGCTTGTCCGGATGATGCGTCACATCAGGCCAGGATGTTGACCTGTAGTCCGACACCATCTTCCAGCCGACGCGTTTCCGCGCGATTTTCCAGCTGCTCAGCTTGCCGGCTCAGAAATTCTGCCCGGTTCGTGCTGAAACTCGCCTGACGTTGCGCGATCACGGCTGCAGCTTCGGAGCGTTTGGTCTTGAACGCTTCGGCTTGTTCTGCAACCTGGCCCGCACGCGTGTTGGCCTGGTTCGGCTGATACGCCTGGGATGCTCCATATCCTATTGCTTCAGGCATGGTCGTTCCAATCCTTGGATACGATTTCAATGTTCATCTTGAATGAAATACCTGAATTCAAAGGTAAATTTCCAAAACAACTCTCAGAGTTGCTGACTCAATTACTGAATTGATCGGAATATTTTTCTTAAAACTTTACGTAATTATGGATAAGCATCTGAAAGACCGTAACTTTCAGAAGCATCTCTCGAGAGGCCCTTTTCAGGCTTCCTCCGAAAAAAGTCACCCGGCGGCGCAACGAAAACGGCCCGTGCGGGGCAAATCCGCACGGGCCGTTAACAAAACTGCAAAGGAACGGGATCAGGCGCTGACGTCTACCCGTCCGCCGAGACCGGGAGGTGTTGTGGCCTGTTGAGCCTGAAGATTGTCAGCCCCTTGCTGCAGCAGCGCCACCAGATTGGCGTCCTGCTGGGCGGCCATCTTCATCATCTCTGCCTGAAGCGTCTGGGCTGTCTGTGCCTGGGTCTGCGCAACGAATGTCGTGGCAATGCCAACGCTGTCCATCATTAACTCCTGAGGTTGTGGCCATCCTAACCCCCTACCCTTAATCAGGTGTTAACGAATGTCAGTGCCCCTCCCGCAAGACACTGCGCCGGACCTTGCCGGACGGTGTGCGTGGCAACTGTTCCAGCACCTTGTAAACCTTGGGACGCTTGTATTCCGCCAGGTTTTCTGCCGCATGAGCGGCAAGACGGTCGGCATCCAGCTGTCCGGGGAGGGCCGGCACCACGAAGGCCGTTATCAGGCTGACGCCTTCGCGCGCAGGCACCGCCGTCACGGCCACCTCCTGCACTTGCGGGTCAGCTGCCAGCACCCGCTCCACTTCTTCCGGGGCCACCCTGTAGCCGAAAGCGTTCATCAGATCGTCAGCACGGCCTTCGTACCAGAAATAGCCGTCTTCATCCGTACGCGCCCTGTCGCCGGTCAGGAACCAGTCGCCCCTGAATGCGGCCGCTGTTTCCTCGGCACGGTTCCAATATCCCAGCATCAGGCCCGGTTCATCCCTGTGAACAGCCAGAAGCCCTGTCTCCGTTCCGGACACCGGCACCGGCGTGTCATCCAACTCGCTGAGAATGGAAACCTTCCGGCCTTCCTGAGGTTTACCCGGGGAACCCGGCTTTACCGGAACGCTGGGGCTGCTGGAGAGATAGGTGGAGATCTCGCTCATACCGAGCGCTTCATAAAGTTCGCGGCCGGTGCGTTCCCTCCACTCCCGATAAAGACTTGCCGGAAGCGCTTCTCCGGCCGTCAGGCCGTGGCGAAGGTCGGGAAAGGAGGCGGGCGTAACAGCGCCATACTTCAGGATACGCCGGTAGAGACTGGGCACGGCCGCAAACAGCGTCGCCCTTGTGTCTGTCATCAGTTCCGGCCAGAGGTCCGGGTCTCGGGGCCCATCATAAACAACACTGGTCGCGCCATTGGCCCAGGGGTCCATCAAGCCGGCACCAAGCGTATAGGTCCAGTTGAATGCTCCGGCATGAAGCAGCCGGTCGGAAGCGCCGATGCCATACCAGCCGGAATACATGGGCCGGCGCGCACTGGCGGCGCGCTGCGCATGCAGGACGCCCTTCGGCGTGCCGCTGGTACCGGACGTATAGACAAGAAAAGCCGGGTCGTCAGCGTGGGTCTCCGCGAAGTCTCCCGGCTCTGCCTGCTTCAGTTCGACCAAGGCCTCTGGACCCAGCAACATCGCGCTGCCCGCGGTCGGCAGCACGGTGTGACCATCGTGCAGCACCATCCGCGCGCCGCTGTCGGCCAGGATCGCTTCTGCTTCGGATGCAGTAAGTTGGGAAGACGTCGGGATCGGCACGAAACCACCCGCAATCGCCCCGAAGAACGCCAGCGGAAAATCACTGGAGTGACCGATCCTGAGAAGGATACGGTCACCGGGCGAAAGATCCGTGGCGCGCAAACCCGCGGCAACCGAAAGAACGGCCCGCGTCAGCGAGCCATAGCTCCATGTTTCCAGAAGGGCGCCACCGGCCCCGACCAGTTCCAGCGCCGTCTTGCCCGGGTCCGGGGCGGCGCTGGTCAGGCAATAGCGGGCTAGGTTCATCGTTACCGGGGCTTCTGCGGTGGCTGGCGAACCGATTACCGGGTCGGAACCGGGTGCTCGCCGCGGTAATCATAGAAACCGCGTTGGGTCTTGCGGCCGAGCCAGCCTGCTTCAACGTATTTCACGAGCAGTGGGCACGGACGATACTTGGTGTCCGCCAGACCTTCGTAAAGCACCTGCATGATCGACAGGCAGGTATCGAGGCCGATGAAATCCGCAAGCTGCAGAGGCCCCATCGGATGATTGGCCCCGAGACGCATGGCCTTGTCGATGGAATCAACAGAACCGACGCCTTCATAGAGCGTATAGATCGCTTCGTTGATCATCGGCAGAAGGATACGGTTGACCATGAAGGCCGGGAAATCCTCTGCGACGGCAATCTGCTTGCCGAGACGGACGCAGAACCCTTTCGAGGCTTCGAAAGTCTCGTCTTCCGTGGCTATGCCGCGCACCAGCTCGACCAGCTCCATGACCGGAACCGGGTTCATGAAGTGGATGCCGATAAAGCGTTCCGGACGATCGGTCGAAGCGGCAAGACGCGTGATCGAGATCGACGAAGTGTTGGTCGCCAGGATCGCTTCGGGCTTCAGGATCGGACAAAGCTGCGAAAAGATCTTGCGTTTGACCTGCTCGTTCTCGACGGCGGATTCAATCACCAGGTCTGCATCACGCAGAAGATCGAGGTCTTCGGCTGCCTTGATGCGATCCAGCGCCGCGTTGCGCTCTTCCTCGGTGATCATGGACTTGGACACCTGGCGCGCCAGGTTGCCGTTGATCGAAGCCAGGCCGGATTCGATCCGTTCCATGGAGAGATCGCTCAATCCCACGTCGAAGCCCGCAAGTGCACACACATGCGCAATGCCGCTGCCCATCTGACCAGCGCCGATTACGCCGACTTTCTTGATTTCGACTGCCATCCTGAAAATCCGATCTTTAGAAAACATCCCGATTGGACGGGTTGCGGCTATTTTTGGCAAGTCTTGCGCCGAACAGCAAGAACCCCGGAGCGAAAACTGTTATTCGCCCCGGGGTCCGTGATCAATTTGCCGCAGGTGTTACTCGACGGCAGCCTTCAATTCCGGCAGCACGTCGAAGAGATCCGCCACGAGGCCATAGTCCGCGACCTGGAAGATCGGAGCTTCCTCGTCCTTGTTGATCGCGACGATCACCTTGGAATCCTTCATGCCGGCAAGGTGCTGGATGGCACCCGAAATGCCGCAGGCAATGTAGAGATCCGGAGCGACCACCTTGCCGGTCTGGCCGACCTGCCAGTCGTTCGGGGCGTAGCCCGCATCGACGGCGGCGCGCGATGCACCGACCGCCGCACCGAGGGCATCGGCCACCGGCATGATGACTTCCTGGAACTTTTCGGAAGAACCGAGCGCGCGGCCACCGGAGATGATGATTTTGGCAGACGTCAGTTCCGGACGGTCGGACTTGGAAAGCTCCTCGCCGACGAATTCCGAAAGACCCGAACCGTCCGTGCCCGCAACAGTTTCAACAGCGGCAGAACCGCCTGCCTCCGCAGCCGCGAACGTGGAAGTCCGCACGGTGATCACCTTCTTGGGATCGCCGGATTTCACGGTCTGGATCGCGTTGCCCGCGTAGATCGGACGCTCGAAAGTATCCGCATCGACAACAGCCGTCACGTCGGAGATCTGCATCACGTCCAGAAGGGCTGCGACGCGCGGCAGGGTGTTCTTGCCGTTGGCGGTTGCCGGGGCAACGATCGCGTCATAATCGCCTGCGAGGCCGACGATCAGATCGGCGGTCGGCTCGGCCAGCTGGTGCTCCAGCGCATCGCTTTCAGCAAGCAGAACCTTGGCGACGCCGGAAAGCTTGGACGCGGCATCCGCAACGCCCTGAACGCCCTTGCCGGCGACCAGGACGTGAACGTCGGCACCAAGAGCGACGGCAGCCGTCAGGGCCTTTGCCGTGGCATCGCTCAGTTCGCCACCGGCGTATTCGGCCACAAGAAGTGTTGTCATGTTTTATCCTCCTGCGACGGGTCTTAAAGGACGCCGGCTTCGTTCTTGAGTTTGTCGACCAGCTCGGAAACGGAACCGACCTTGATACCGGCCTGGCGCGATGCCGGCTCGGTGGTGGTGACAACGGTGAGGCGCGGCGTGGTGTCGACACCAAAATCGGCCGGAGACTTTTCGTCGATCGGCTTCTTCTTCGCTTTCATGATGTTCGGCAGGGACGCATAGCGCGGCTCGTTGAGGCGCAAGTCCGTGGTCACGATGGCCGGCAGCTTCAGCTTCACGGTCTGCAGGCCGCCATCCACTTCACGGGTGACATCGACAGTGCCGTCGCCCAGATCAACCTTGGAGGCAAACGTGCCCTGGCTCCAACCGAGGAGGGCTGCCAGCATCTGGCCGGTCTGGTTGCAGTCGTCGTCAATCGCCTGCTTGCCGAGGATCACGAGACCCGGCTCTTCGGCTTCGACGATCGCTTTCAGGATCTTCGCGACTGCCAGCGGCTCGGTGGTGTCGTCGGTCTTCACCAGAATGCCGCGGTCGGCGCCCATGGCAAGGCCGGTGCGCAGCGTTTCGGTGGCCTGTTGCGGCCCAACGGACACGACGATCACTTCACTCGCCTTGCCCGCTTCCTTCAGCCGAAGGGCTTCTTCGACGGAGATTTCGTCAAACGGGTTCATGGACATCTTGACGTTGGCAAGATCGACGCCAGAACCATCCGCCTTCACACGGACCTTCACGTTGTAGTCGATGACCCGTTTTACGGGTACGAGGATCTTCATTTGGTCTCAACCTCTTGCTGGGCCGGCTTTCACCGCACCGCATTCTCCGGCTCTCTGCCCTCATGACGCTAGGTTACAAACGGCAGAATTGAGCCAATCGTGGCGCATGGCGGGGGACGGTACTGACCGACACGGCACCTGTCAATTGCGGTAAAAGGTCTAAGGCGGCAATTTGCCGGGCTTGGAAAAACATGCGTCGCAATGATGATAGTTCGGCAACGCAACAATGCGTGGAAAACCGGGGCTCAGTGCAAAAAAGAAACCGCGCGCACCTGTTACGGCAACACGCGGCGACTTCTCTGTTTTCCTGGTCCCGGCCCCCGGTCAGATGCCTGGGGTCTGCGGCGAGAACTTGTCGGACACCGGTTCGGCGAACACGGTTACCCAGGTGCCGTTCTCGTCCCGGCAGGCCGTGCCACGGATGGAAAGGTCCAGCCTGCTGAAGGTGGTCTCGCGAAGGTACTCGCGGCACCAGTGCCCGCTCTTGCTGCGGTAGGTCTTGATCGGCGTCAGGATCTCGCGCCAGTCGCCTTCCTGCCCAACGAACACGGGCTCGCCGCTGACTTTCGTTTCCAGCGCTTCCTGGACGGTCTGTGCCAAAAGCATCCGCTCAGTTTCCATATGTGCGGCAAGAGAAGACACGGCACTGTCCATCCGCGTCTGCATCCAGTAGGTGGTAAAGCCGAAAGTGCCGGCAACCATCACAAGTGCGGCGGCGATCTGGATCAGCACGCCTGTCCAGGACGCATGCGCATGACGGGGCGCAGGACCTTCGCGCTTGGCGAATTCCTTTTCGATGAGTGCTTCGAACCGTGCCATTGATTCGTCAGGCACCGGCGCAGCAACCGCTTTTTGCAGAATGGTATTGTCCTTGGACATCTGCTCCAGCAGATCATGTCCGCCACCAGTCGCGTCGATCCGGCGAAGCAGAGTTGCACGCTCCTCTTCCGAACCTTCCTCGTCCAGGATCTTGCCGATATCCTTTGCAAGCAGGATCTGTTCGCGCTTTTCGTCAAATGTCATCACATACCCCCTGGCATGCTGCGCAGCCTGACGCCCTGCGGGGCATCGTTCGTGTCCAGCCACTCGCGCAGTTTCAGTCTTGCGCGGGCAAGCCGGCTGGTTACCGTTCCAATCGGAACGCCGAGTTCATCCGCCACATCCTTGTAGCTTCTGCCCTCAACGGCGATCTTCAGAAGCACCTCGCGGTTGTCTTCTTCCAGCTCGCCAATGAAATCCTGCACTTTCTGAAGTTCCAGGCTGTCGGCGGCGGCTTTCGCGCCGTCGTAGCTTTCCTCGAAATCCAGCATGGCAAGGTCGAAAAGCCTGGCCCGGTTTGCGGTGTCGCGAACCGAATTGAAGTACAGATTCTGCAAAATCCGGAACATCCAGCTGTCGAGCCGGGTGGCCGGATCGAACTGGTCGAGCGATCGGATTGCACGTTCGCATGTCATCTGCACCAGATCGTCTGCCTGATCCGGATTCCGGCACAGCCTTAAAGCAAAACTCCTCAGCTTCGGGAGCAGACGGATCATCTCCGTCTTTAACGTATCTTCAGGCAAGGAGTTCTCCGCAAAACCGCTCTCAGCGAGACAACACGTAAGGAGACCTTTTGATCCCGACTTTTTTTAGACTATCTTCGGGAAGAACAAAGATTGCCCAGGTGTTATGCGTGCGAAGGTCGTAAAACCGCTCTCGTCGACCGCCAAAAACCCCTTATTACGAATTGAATCGCATCAGATGAAACGCGCCCGCCAGATTACATTGCAAGACCGCCTCTCTGCGATGTTTCGCATACTGCCGGGTGTTGCAGCTGCGGCAATGATGTTCTCTCTTGTCTACTTCAGCCCCTTGTTCGACATGAAGGACAGCATTGCCGCGGCCGCAGATTCGCACGGTGATCGCGGCAGTCGCAGCGATCGCGGAGGCCGCAGCGAACGTGGAGACCGCGGCGGCGACAGCGGAAGCAAGAGTTCCGGTGGTGACAGCGGTAGCAAAAGCTCCGGCGGTGACAGCACCGGTGGCAGCAGTTCCGGTGGCGGCGACACAGGTGGCAGCCGTTCGGGCGGCGGCGACTCAACTGGTAACAGTTCGAGCGGAAAAAGCTCCACCGGTAACAGTTCGGCAGGAAACAAATCGGCCGGTAGAAGCTCGGAAAGCAAAGGCAACTCCGGTCGCAGCGGAGGCTCCTCTTCTCCTTCCTCTTCCCGCTCTTCGTCGGGTGGATCGTCATCCGGCGGTTCGTCGTCCGGCGGTTCGTCAGAACGAACTTCTTTTAGCTCTGCCACACAAAAGTCCGGTTCAGGCGGTTTTTTAGATCGCATCTTTGGCGGGCGTCAGTTTAATGGTGATAGCGAGCCTTCTGGTGGGTCCCTCAGCGCGCGGGAAGAACGGGAGGCTATCTCCAACGGCTGGCAATAGATCCAAGAGGCGGGATCGGACTTGATTTTTCGTGGGTTTCACGTTCCGAAAGGGACGTTTTTTCTGTTTTTTTTGGCAAATATCCTCACAGGCTGTTCCGTGGCGTCAGTGCAGGACACGCTTGTCTCCCTGCAGGAACCCGCCGCGGCGGAAACCCGCAAACCGGCTTCAAAACTGCAAGCATCGGACAAATACCGGGCTGAAACCACGCTTCAGGCTGCGCTGGAGAAGTCTGTTTCCGGCAAGGACCGAAGCTGGAGAAACCCCTCGAGTGGAGCGAGCGGCACAATTACGCCTCTGAAGACCTGGAAAAATACGTCGGGCGACTTCTGCCGCTCCTACCGCGAACGGATCAAGCTGGCTGACGGTCGAATGATCAGCCGCCGGGGAGTCGCCTGCCGCACCGCCGATGCTGTCTGGAAAGCAGCCTAGTTTCCTGACCGGTCCGCATTCTTTTTGAAAACTGTGCCTAGGCGATGTTTCGGTCGAACAGGGGCACACCCCTGCGCCGGAAAAACAAGATCAGCACGGCACCCGCCGCCATGCCGCCGATATGCGCAATCCAGGCAACATCGCTGTCGGACGCAATCACGGCATTGACGATCTGATAAAGGATCCAGCCGCCGAGCAACCATCCGGCGGAAAGGCGCAAGGGTATCCGGCCCAGTGCCAGCACCCACACCTTCACCCGCGGGTGCAGCATCAGATAGGCGGCAACAACGCCTGAAACGGCGCCGGACGCCCCGATCAACGGCACATCCGAATTGACGTCGATGGAGGCGTAGGCCAACCCGCCGGCTATCGCACACAGCAGATAGAAGACCAGGTAACGCAGATGCCCCATGGCATCCTCGACATTATCGCCGAACACCCACAGGAACAGCATGTTGCCGATGAGGTGCATGTAGCCGCCATGAAGGAAGGCATAGGTGACCACTGACATCCAGTCGGGCAGCATCTGCAGCTCCGGCGACAGATCCCGGATATCGAACAGGACAACCGGGATAAGGCCGAAGGAATAGGAGGACGCGGCCACCGCCTGCTGGGAACCTGCACCCTGATACAGAAGAAAGATCAGGATGTTGGCGGCAATCAGGAAAAGGTTCACAAAGGGGCGGGGAACATGGACCAGCCGATTGTGATCGTGAAGGGGAATGAACATTCAGCGCCAGGCCTCCGGCAAGGGGAACTGACCTAACGGTTCTGTCCAGGCACCCAAAGAACGTCCTGCTCACCCTTGTCATTCAGGTACCGCGAGGCAACGAAGAAATAGTCCGACAGGCGGTTCATGTAGCGCACGGCAGCGGGATTGATCTGCTCGCGAGCTGCCAGTTCCACCATCAGACGTTCTGCCCGGCGCGAGACCGTGCGGGCCAGATGCAGGTAGGCAGCGGCTGGACTGCCACCCGGCAGCACGAAGGAACGCAGCGGCTTGAGCTCCGCATTGAGGACGTCAATCGCCTGTTCGATCGCCGTGACCTGGGCGTCGGTGATCCGAAGCGGCTCGTACCCCAGGTCCTCGCCCGTATCCGGTGTTGCAAGATCGGCCCCCAGGTCGAACAGGTCGTTCTGGATCCTGCCGAGCACCTGGTCGACCTCCGGCGCAGATTGCCCGGTCTGAAGGCGAATCAGACCAACCACGGAGTTGGTCTCGTCGACGGTCCCGTAGGCCTCGATCCTGAGGTCGCTCTTTCGGCGCCGTTCTCCGGAACCCAGCGCGGTCGTGCCGTCGTCACCCGTCTTCGTGTAGATCTTGTTCAGAACAACCATTGTGCCCCCAGTTCCTCCAGTAGTGTCCGGTTATCTTGTCTTAGCGGCCGGTTCCGAAAAAGTAGAGACCGCCCATCACCAGGACAATCACCAGAAACTGAAGGCCGACACGCCAGCGCATCAGAAGCTGCGAGCGGTTGGCCGGCCCATGACGGAACATGTTCCAGATACCGAGCAGCAACACGATTGCAACCGCGGCGAGGCCGACGGGAATGAGAAAGTTGATCAGATCTGCCATTTCGTTTTCCTTGTTTCACCACTGTGCGGCACAGCCACCGGTCGGCAGGCAGCTATTCCTCGCCGTCGGCAGCCCAGATGCAGAACCGGTCGAGCAGACCGGTCGGCAGCACCCGTTTGGCCACCGCCATGACGGTGGTCGGAATTGTTACATGATAGCGCGCTTTCGGCCGATTTGCCTCCACCGCGTGCACCAGCCGTTTGACCACGGCCTCCGGCGGCAGCTTGAACGGACCTGGCTCACCGGCCTCCATTCGGATGCGGCGCTTTTCGTAGGTCTTACGATGCCGTGACGCCTGCAGACCATCCTCGCCGATCCAGCGCTGAAAATTCGCCAGTGCGTTTTGCGTGAACCGGGTATCGATAGGACCGGGTTCGATCAGGCTGACGTGAATGCCGGTGCCTTTCAGTTCCTGCCGAAGCGTGTCCGAATAGGCTTCAAGCGCGAATTTGGAAGCGGTGTAGGCTCCGCGGTACTTGAGTGCCACAAACCCCAGTACGGACGAACACTGCACGATCCGCCCGGAACCGTTGGCGCGCATTGAAGGCACCAACCGGCGGGTAAGATCGTGCCAGCCGATGAAGTTCGCCTCGAAAAGCGACCGCAGGGCTTCCGTCGGCAAGTCTTCCAGCGCACCGGGAACCGCGTAGGCGCCATTGTTGAACACCGCGCTCAACGCACCATCGGTCAGCTGCAGAACTTCGCTTGCCGTCGCCTCGATGCTGTCCGGATCCTCATAATCCAGGCGAAAGGCCTCGAAACCAAGATCGCTCAACCGGTCAACATCCGCCTGGCTCCGCGCAGTCGGAAAAACACGCCAGTTGCGCCCACGCATGATGTGGGCTGCCGAAAGGCCGATGCCGGAGGAACAGCCCGTAATCAGGATCGACCGGTGCGCGGAAAAACTCTCCGGATTGGCAATCATCAAATGGAAATCCTGCGGAGTGGAAGACGGTCCGATCCAACTCCTATCAGATAGGTTCGCCGGAAAGCAATTTCGGCACCGGCCCCGCAAAACCGGCAGCTTCCTTGATGAACTGCGTTTTCAGGCCCGGCATCCTGTCCACAATACCAAGTCCGAAATCGCGCATGGCGCGCAACACGTCATTGTCATTGGAAAACAGGCGGTTCAGTACGTCGGTGACAACGCCCATCTGGAACGTGTCGAACCGGCGCCAGCGCTGGTAGCGTTCCAGAACGTCGAAACCGCCGAGATCCTGCCCCAGACGACGGGCATCCACCAGCACTTCGGCCAGTGCCGCAACATCCTTGAAGCCCAGATTGAGCCCCTGGCCCGCTATCGGATGAATGCCATGGGCGGCATCGCCGATCAGGGCGAAGCGCGGCTTGACGAAATCACGCGCCAGCTTCAGCCCGAGCGGATAGGCCCGGCGCGGACCGTCCAGCTCCAGTGTGCCGAGGTGATGCCCGAAACGGCGTTCCAGTTCCAGTTCGAAGGTAAAGTCGTCAGACCGCACAAGCCGGTCGGCGTCCGCTGTCTTTTCCGTCCAGACCAGCGACGACCGGTTGCCCGGCAAGGGCAGGATCGCAAATGGCCCGGCAGGCAGAAAATGTTCTTCCGCCCGGCCGTTGTGAGGCCGTTCATGCTTGACTGTTGTGACGATGCCGGACTGGCCGTAGTCCCAGTTGACCGTCCGGATACCGGCAAGGTCGCGCAGGCGGGAGCGCACACCGTCGGCTGCAACGAGCAGCCGGCTTTTCAAAAGGGTCCCGTCTTCCAGCGCCAGTTCGACGTGATCTGGATGAGTGCGAAAGGTTTCCGCGGTTCCCGGTGCGAAAAAGCTCACTCCAAGCGCCTTGGCCGCCTTGTAGAGCGCAGGCATCATCACACCGTTCGGCATCATGTGGGCGAAGGGTTCGCCCTCCGTCGCCTCGCCGCCGAACGTCAGGAAGACCGGGCGAACCGCATCGCGAAGCTTGCTGTCGGTGACGATCATTTCATTGATCGGCTGGGCCTCGCCCGCAATCTTCTGCCAGATGCCGAGTTGCGACAGCATGCGTGAGGCAGCTGCCGCGATGGCTGAGGCGCGTGGATCCTTGTGGAGGTCTTCCATCGGCTTGGGATCGACCACGGCACAGGTGAGGCCGGCATCGCCCTGCTTCAACGCCACCGCCAGAGACAGGCCGACATAGCCGCCACCTGCGATCACGACATCGAACATGTCCGGGACGCTTTTTTTCCTCGCCATCGTCTTCTTCTCCTTGCCTTCGGTTTCCCTAAAGGCATCTTGACTTTAACGTCAACTGCCGTCCAAGAGTGCGGGGCCGGGGCCAAAGCCTCGAACCAAATCACCTGCCGTCTATCTAACAGGGATCGCGCCGATGAACACGGCCATTGATAATCTTCTCCAGATTCTCGACCTGGAACCGCTGGAACGCAACCTGTTCCGTGGTCGCAGCCCCCAGGTCGGCTGGCAACGCGTATTTGGCGGGCAGGTAATCGGCCAGGCGCTGGTTGCCGCCTCGCGCACCGTGGTGGAAGACCGTCACGTCCATTCCCTCCATGGCTACTTCCTGAGGCCCGGCGATCCGTCAGTCCCCATCATCTACGAAGTCGACCGCATCCGCGACGGTGGCAGCTTCACCACCCGGCGCGTTGTCGCGATCCAGCACGGCGAAGCGATCTTTTCCATGTCCGCCTCCTTCCAGGTGCATGAAGAGGGACTGGAGCACCAGATCGACATGCCGGACGTTCCGACACCTGAAGATCTGCCCAGCGAACAGGAACTGAAGGAAAAATTCCTTTCGATGGCACCGGAAAACATCCGCCGCTACTGGGAGCGTGAGCGACCGATCGAGATGCGCCCGGTCGACATGACCCATTATTTCAGCAAGAAGCCCTTGCCACCGCAGCAATATGTCTGGGTACGGGCGACAGGTCCGCTGCCGGACGACGAACGCATGCACCAGTGCGCCCTCGCCTATGCTTCCGACATGACGTTGCTGGACACCTCGCTGTTTCCCCATGGCACGTCCGTCTTCAGCCCGAAGATCCAGGCCGCCAGCCTCGACCATGCCATGTGGTTTCACCGGCCTTTCCGCGCCGACGACTGGCTGCTTTACGCCACCGACAGCACCTCATCCTCCGGCTCACGCGGGATAAACCGCGGATCTCTGTTCACCAGGGACGGGGTTCTGATCGCCTCGACCGCCCAGGAAGGCCTGATCCGGTTGCGCAAGAAGGATTGAGTTTCGGAAGTTTTACAAACCTTCCTCTCACCTACCACCTCATCCTGAGGAGGGCCGCCCATCCTTCGAGACGCCGCTTCGCGGCTCCTCAGGATGAGGTATCCCATTGGAGAGCGCCGGGGTATTGCGGATCTGCCGCCTACCTCACCGGACTGGTAAAACCCGACACCGCCAAAGGATTGTCCGTCAGAGCCTGATGATCTGGCGTATCAGGCAGCAAGGCGCCCGAAAAGGCCTCGAACATGCGCCTGACGAACCCTTCCGGCAGGTCCTTGGTGATGAACACCATGCGGGTTCTGTGATCCGCGTCCGGCCAGGCCTCCAGTGTCGCTGGCGGATGGAAGACATGCTGGACACCGTGGATGACGACCGGCCTTTCCGGATCCTCGGCCAGTTGCACGATACCCTTCACCCGAAGCAGTTTCGGTCCGTGCGCCGATCGCAGCAGATCGAGGAACATTTCCAGCGCGGAGGCCGGCACCGGTCGATCAGTCGACAGGGTAAAGGCTCGGATGGCATCGCTATGCCGGTTTACGTCATGAGCATGGTCGTGATCGTGGCCGTGGTGATGCCCGTGCGAATGGCCATGTGCATGATCGTGACCGTGACCGTGACCGTGACCGTGATGATGATCATGCTGCTGGCCTTCGTAGGCTTCAGCGTTCAGCCAGGCAGCCACGTCCGGGATCTTGCTCTTCGGATCATAAAGGCCCGCGTTGAAGAGGTTTTCCACCGTCGTATCGTTTGCTTGCGCGTCCAGCCTGCGGGCACCGGGATTGAGCTGCTGCAAACGCTGCTTGAGGGCGTCGAAGGAGGCGCGCGCCTCTTCGCCTTGAACGAGATCGGTCTTTGTGAAGACCAGCCGGTCGGCAACGGCGGCCTGCTTGCGGGCTTCTTCGTGATTGTCGAGGGTCGACAGACCGTTGACCGCGTCCACAAGCGTGATCACGCTGTCAAGCCGGTAGCGCATCACCAGATAGGGATGCAGCATAACCGTGTGCAGGATAGGCGCCGGATCCGCCAGACCCGTGGTCTCGATAATCACCCGGTTGAGCCTGTCCATGCGGCCGTTGTCCAGTCTGCGCAAGAGGTTTTCGAGCGTCGTGACAAGATCGCCGCGAATGGTGCAGCACAGGCAGCCGGACGCCAGCTCCACGATGCCGTCGCCGGCCTGATCGACAAACAGGTGATCGAGCCCGATCTCGCCGAATTCGTTGATAATGACCGCCGTATCCGCCATCGACGGATCCTTCAGGATCCGATTGAGCAGTGTTGTCTTGCCTGACCCCAGAAACCCGGTCAGGACAGACAGCGGAATGGGGGGCTTCGGACCCTTGGGTTTTTGTCCTTCGGCAACCGGTGTCGGCGAGGCCATGGTATCTCTCCAGATGCATTCGCCGGTCCCTGATCGAACCCGGCGGACTTTCCGCAGACACATAGGCAGAAAGGCGGGTCAGCGCAAATGCCGGTCCCGCCACGCCGGCTTGTTCAGTTGGAAAAAAGTCCGGCTGACGCCGAATCACCCCGCGTTGAGGATGATGTCTTCTTCGGAGGCCGCTTTGGCGTCCTTCTTGTCGAGGGCGACAATTTTCCTGTCGGCTTCATCCTCGGACAAATCCATCGGGGTCAGATCCTGGACGATGTCAGCTTCAGAAGCTTCCAGTTCGGCTTCCACGTCTGTCTCGCTGTCGGCTTCGAACTCGAAGTCATCCAGTTCCTCTTCCGCCTCGACATCAACCACGAGCCGGACAGCCTCCGCCGCCTTTCGCAAGGTGGCGATCACATGGTCGACCGAAACCCCTTCCTCCAGTTGATTGGCGGAAAGTTCCGCAAGGCTGGCCAGGGCCTTGATGGTGGCGGTGGATCTCGGTTCAATCATCATGCGATCTCTCGACCTGTTGTACCGGCATATTCTGTGCCGCAGTGGCATTTCGAGGTCCGGCAGGGAGCACGCCTTTGCCAGAAAAATGCTTACTGCAGTGTTAAGGAGTAGCGTAAATAAAAGGTTAACTCCGTCAACCGCAACGCTACATCATCGGCACCGTCAAAGATCTGGAAATCGAATTACTTGCGAGGACTTGGGGAAGGAACCGGAACGGTGAAATCCAGACCCTTGCGGAAGATCGATCCGGGTGAAGATTTCGAAAGTTCAACCGCGGCTCCCGGGCGTGATACGGTATCGCCACCTTGCGGTATTGCCCCTGCGGTTTTGGCATTGGCCGTCAGCTGCATCTTCGCCCGGATTTCGTTTTCTGCCCGCCGCACGGGATTGGCGACCGGCAGCGGTACGTCTTCCGCGGCAATATCCTCGCCCGCGATGGCTGCCACCGCTTCACTGGCGGCACCGGCGGGAACGGTGCCCGGGCTGACGGAAGGCGACCCTTTCGGGTTGCCGAGGCCGACATCCAGCGGACGGTAGGCAATCCGGCGAGGTCCGAGGGTACGGTCAAGGATCTTTGCCCAGTCCGGTTTGCCGTTGGACAGCTTGAAACCGCTGTCGTCGAGCTTGTCCTCGTCGGACTTGTTGGCCTTGGCGAAGAACAGGAACCCGCCCTGCTTTTCCTTTTCCATGTCGAACCGGGCCATGTAACCCTTGGGACCCGGGCTCTTGTTGCGCCGGCAATAACCGTCGGCCGGCGGATTGCCGGTGGTGCCCGAAAGGCTTGTGATGCTACGGCCGCCGCGCTTGCGGAACCCTTCGTCAAAAAGCTGGCGTGCAAAGGCGGTGCGCTCCAGTCCGGAACCTGCGCCAAGGATAATCGCGATCAAGGTCTTGTTGCCGCGCGTCGCGGAGGCAGCAACATTGTACCCGGAATTGCAGATGTAGCCGGTCTTCATGCCGTTGGCGCCGGGCACCCGCAGAAGGAATTCCCGATTGGCCGACCGCAGGGTCTTCTTGCCGAAGCGGATCCCCGGGTGGTCGTAGAAGTTTCGGGATTCCGGAAAGTCCCGGCGCAGCGCCAGGGCCAGAATGGCGAGGTCCCGCGCCGTGGTCACCTGCCGGTTGTCTGGCAGACCGTGCGGATTGTAGAACCGGGTATTGGACATTCCCAAGCGCTGAGCTTCCGCATTCATCATGGCGATGAAGCCGGATTCAGATCCCGCGATCGACTCGCCGAGCGCTACCGCAACATCGTTGGCCGACTTGATCAGAATGATCTTCAGCGCCGTGTCGACAGTGAACCGCGTCCCGACCTTGAACCCCATCTTGCTGGGTGGTTCCGCCGCGGAGTTCTTGGATTGCACTACCGCGCTGTCGAGCGAGGCGCGGCCTTCGCGGATCGCCTTGAAGGTGACATAGGCCGTCATGAGCTTCGTGAGCGAGGCCGGGTACCACTTGCGCGTGGCGTTCTCCTGCTCGATCACCGCGCCGGAACTCGCGTCGATCAGGACATAGGCACCTATATCCGCCCGTGCCTGGCTCATGGCCAGACTCATCACAAGAGCGGTTACGGTCAGACAAACGGAAGTCAGGCGGCCAATCGGGCTCAAAAACACGGTTTCCCTCGCTCGTCATCCAGCGGATGACACGTCGCAATTGGGCAATGGCAGTATGAATAGCTGCTGTCTTCTTAAAAAACCGGAACATCGGCGCGAGAGCAACCCCTTCCTCAAATCCACTCCACGCCAATCTTTCTTGCAATTGCCTTATTTTTGAGCAACTTTTGCGAGCAGGCATTGATAAGCTGCGGGAAACAGGGACTTTTTTCGCCGGTGTCGTCTTGCCTTTCCACTTGCCGGCCTTGGCCCGGCTCTTGCTAAGATTGCCGAGGGCATATTGCCCATTGCGGCCCGGCGACGGTCTGGACCAATTTGAACAGATGTGAAAAATAACAATGACTGAATGAGCCCGCAGGGGGGGCGGTCAAGCAATGTATGATGCTGGTCTGGCATCAGAAACGGGCGGGAAAGCCGTAGTTCTGCAGCGCGTGAAAGGCATCGGCAAGGTGCGTTTTTCGGCGCCGGATGGCAAAACCCGTCTGACCGATCTGTATCAGAGCGGGTCGGCCAAGGTTCGCCTGCCGAAGGTCTATGATACCCCTGCCACAGCCGTTCTCATCAACACCGCCGGTGGTCTCACCGGAGGCGACCAGCTCGACTATGAAGTCGGCGCTAACGCCGGTGTACACGTAATTGTGACCAGCCAGACGGCCGAACGTGCCTACCGCAGCCCGGGCGGCACCGCCCAGGTGAGCGGGCATTTCACGGTCGAAGCCGGTGCGACCCTGGAATGGCTGCCCCAGGAAACCATCCTTTTCAACGCCTCGCGCCTTCGCCGCACGCTGCAGGCGGACCTGGAAGGTGACGCAAGGCTGATGATGGTCGAATCCTTCGTCCTTGGCCGAAAGGCGATGGGCGAGCAGGTCAAGTCCGTATTCTACCGCGACAGCTGGCGCATCCGCCGGGACGGAAAGCTGGTGTTTGCCGACGACATCCGGCTGGATGGCGACCCGGCCGACGCGCTGACCGGCCCGGCTACGGCCGCCGGCGCCCTGGCCGCGGCAACCTTTGTCGATTGCTCCGCCGATGCCGAAGACAGGCTCGCCAGGGCAAGAGAGCTGATCGAAACATTGCCGGAAGGAACCACCCAGGCAGCCGCCAGCGCCTGGAACGGCTTGCTGATAACCCGGTTTGTGTCCAATGATGGCCGCGGCTTGCGCACGGCCCTGATGTCGTTTCTCACCGGATACCGAATGACGGCGCTGCCGCGCGTCTGGTATTGCTGATTTGGAGGACTTTCTTTCATGAACCTGACGCCCCGCGAAAAGGACAAGTTGCTCATTTCCATGGCCGCGATGGTCGCCCGCCGCCGCCTGGAAAGGGGCGTGAAGCTGAACCATCCGGAAGCCGTCGCCCTGATCACCGATTTTGTTGTCGAGGGGGCCCGTGACGGGCGCACCGTTGCCGACCTGATGTCCGCGGGCGCGAAGGTACTGACACGCGACCAGGTAATGGAAGGCGTGTCCGAGATGATTCACGATGTTCAGGTCGAGGCGACCTTTCCTGACGGCACCAAGCTCGTGACCGTGCACGAACCGATCCGCTGACCGCAATTTCCAAGGAGACGAGCATGATCCCCGGAGAACTGTTTCCCGCCGAAGGCGAGATCGAACTGAACACTGGCCTTGAGACCATAGCGCTGGAAGTCGCCAACACTGGTGACCGGCCGATCCAGGTCGGCAGCCACTATCACTTCTTCGAAACCAACGAAGGCCTGTCTTTCGACCGGGAAAAGAGCCGCGGCATGCGCCTGGATATTCCCGCAGGCACAGCCGTTCGCTTCGAACCCGGCCAGTCCAGATCCGTGACGCTGGTGCCTTATCGCGGCAGCCGCACGGTCTACGGCTTCAACCAGAAGGTCATGGGCGAACTGTGATCAGATCCGCATCATCTCTTTCGTTTTTGCTGATCGGGCTCGGTCTTCTGCTCACCGGACCGGTCGTCGCGCAGGAAACACCCAACTGCGAAAATGCCATGACGCAGTCGGAGATGACCCAGTGTGCCAACATCGACTGGCTGAAGGCGGATGCGGAGCTGAACGCGGTCTACAGATCCGCAATGGAAAAGATGACCGAGACCGACGCCTATTTGCCGGAAGGGCTGAAAGGGGCGGTCGAAACATTGCGCGAAGCCCAGCGTGCCTGGATCCCCTATCGCGACAAGGCCTGCGACGCCTACGGCTTTCTGGCCCGCGGCGGAACCATGGAGCCCATGCTGGTCTACGGCTGCCGCGCCGATCTGACCCGCAACCGTATCGACGAGTTGAGACAGCTCAGTGAAGGCCTGGGGAATTGATGCCTGTGCGCGGCCTGACGCTTCCTGCTTTAGCCCTGTTTCTGGCCACTGCCGGCGCGGCGGTTGCTGAGGAAGAGAAGGTCAACGACAACATCGACTGCGGCTATCCGCTGACCGAAGCCGAACGCAGCTTTTGTGCCGACAAGGCCCTGGAAGACGCTGACACGCGCATGAACGAAGCCTTCGACCGGCTGCGTGCACGGCTGGTCGAGATCGATGCGGAATTGCCGGAGCATCTGAAGGGCGCCCCCGCCAGCCTCGATGATGCCCAGGCCGCCTGGAAAACCTACGCCGACAAGGATTGCACCGCCTACAGCTTCCCCTTCAGGGGCGGAACACGCGGCAACGAACTGTACCGGAACTGCCTGATCGTCCTCACCATGAAACGCACAGAGGATCTGGATGCGACGGTTGAGGACTACGCGAATTAAACACACCGATTTCTGATCGTCGATTGGAGACTAGATATGGCCTACAAGATGCCCCGCGCCGCTTATGCGGACATGTTCGGACCGACAACCGGCGACAGGCTGCGCCTTGCGGATACCGATCTCATCATCGAGGTGGAAAAGGATTTCACCACCTATGGCGACGAGGTGAAGTTCGGTGGCGGCAAGGTTATCCGCGACGGCATGGGCCAGTCCCAGGCACCACGTTCCGCCGGCGCCGTCGACACGGTTATCACCAATGTGCTGATCATCGACCACTGGGGTATCGTCAAGGCCGATGTCGGGCTGAAGGACGGCCGGATCGTCGGAATCGGCAAGGCCGGCAACCCGGATGTCCAGAACGGTGTCGACATCATCGTCGGTCCCGGCACGGAAGCGATCGCCGGGGAGGGCAAGATCCTCACCGCAGGTTCGATCGACGCCCATATCCACTACATCTGTCCGCAGCAGATCGATGAAGCCCTGTGCTCCGGCGTGACCACCATGATCGGCGGTGGCACTGGTCCGGCAACGGGCACCAACGCGACCACCTGTACACCCGGCCCGTGGCACATCACCCGGATGCTTCAGGCAGCCGACAGCTTTCCGATGAACCTCATCTTCGCCGGCAAGGGCAACGCATCCCTGCCTGCCGCGCTGGAAGAGCAGGTGATGGCAGGGGCCGCTGCCCTCAAGATCCACGAAGACTGGGGCTCCACACCGGCAACCATCGACAACTGCCTGTCAGTTGCCGATGAATACGACGTCCAGGTGATGATCCACACCGACACCTTGAACGAGTCCGGTTTTGTCGAAAACACCACCGCTGCGTTCAAAAACCGCACCATCCACGCCTTCCACACGGAAGGGGCCGGCGGCGGCCACGCACCGGACATCATCAAGGTGGTTGGCGAACCCAACGTCATTCCGTCGTCCACCAACCCGACACGGCCTTTCACCGTCAACACGCTGGAAGAGCATCTCGACATGCTCATGGTCTGTCACCACCTGCACAAGGACATTCCTGAGGACGTTGCTTTTGCTGAAAGCCGCATCCGCAAGGAAACCATTGCGGCGGAAGACATTCTTCATGACATGGGTGCGTTCTCGATCATCTCCTCCGACAGCCAGGCCATGGGCCGTGTCGGCGAAATCGTCATCCGCACCATGCAGACCGCGCACAAGATGAAGATGCAACGCGGCCGTCTTTCGGATGAAACCGGCGAGAACGACAACTTCCGGGTCAAGCGCTACATGGCCAAGACCACCATCAACCCGGCCATCGCTCACGGCCTGGACGAGTACATCGGCTCGGTTGAGGTCGGCAAGCTGGCCGACCTCGTGCTCTGGGACCCGAAATTCTTCGGCATCAAGCCGGCGCTGGTGCTCAAGCTTGGCTCAATCGCGACCGCTCCGATGGGCGACCCGAACGGTTCCATCCCGACACCGCAGCCGGTGCATTACCGACCGATGTTCGCCTCCTACGGCAAGATGATGACGCACAGCCGTGTCACCTTCGTGTCCCAGGCGGCCTATGACACCGGCGTCAAGCACAAGGCAGGTCTCGACAGCCTGGTGCTTCCGGTCAAGAACACCCGTGGTGGAATCTCCAAAAAGTCGATGGTTCACAACAACATGATGCCAAAGATCGAAGTGCATCCGGAAACTTACGAGGTGCGCGCCGACGGCGAACTGCTGACCTGCGAACCTGCCGAAGTGCTGCCAATGGCCCAGCGCTACTTCCTGTTCTAAGCTCCGCACGAACGCGTTCGGGAGAGGAAAGGCATGTATAAGATCGTCGGATTTCCGCGGACCCGCGCCATGCGGGTGATGTGGCTGCTTGAGGAACTGGGCGAGCCTTACGAGGTTGACCCGGCCCTGCCGCAGTCGGATACCGTCAAGGCGCTCAATCCAAGCGGCAAGGTGCCCGTGCTGGTCGACGGCGACGCCGTCATCACCGATTCCATCGCAATCTGTACCTATCTGGCCGACAAGCACGGCCGGTTTACCTTTCCTGCCGGAACTCTTGATCGCGCCCGTCAGGACAGCATCACCCAGTTCGGCGTCGATGTGCTGGAAGGCGCGCTCTGGACCGCTGCGAAGAACACCTTCATCCATCCCGAAGATGTCCGGGTTCCGGCGGTCAAGGACGTCTGCCGGCTCGAATTCGAGCAAGGCCTGAAAACGCTGGAAGCGCTGATCGGTGACGGTCCCTATGCCATGGGCGAAACCTTCACCATTGCCGACATCATCGTCGGGCACTGCTCCGGCTGGGCACTGGCCGCCAAGTTCGACCTTCCCAAAGAAGGGCCGGTCTACGATTATTTCAAACGCCTCAGGGAGCGTCCCGCTTTCCAGGCCATGATGGCAAAGGTGATGGAAGCCGCATGATCCGCGTCGCGAAAATCCACAAGGCCGAAACATGGACCGGCGATGTCACCGACCAGGTCACGCTTGACCGGGAAGACCGGTATCGGCGCAGGGCCGTCCTGACCGGCGCAGGCGGATTGACCTTCCTGCTGGACGAACCGATGGCGATCCATTTGCGCCATGGCGACGGTCTGGAACTTGAAGACGGCCGGATTGTCGAAGTTCTCGCAGAACCTGAGGAAGTGGTCGAAATTCACGCCGACGACACCGCCCACCTGGTGAAGATTGCCTGGCATCTGGGCAACCGGCACCTGCCGACGCAGCTCATGGGCAACACCCTGCGGATCCGGCGGGACCACGTGATTGAAGACATGGTGGAAAGGCTCGGCGGCCGTCTGACCGAACTATCCGCCCCCTTCGATCCGGAAGGCGGCGCCTACGGCCATGGCCGTACTCACGGGCACGATCATGGCCACGGGCATTCCGACGACCATCATCATGGACACAGCCATGGCCACGATCACGACCACGGGTCCGGGCATTCCCATGACTGAGCCAGTATCACCCCGGTTACCCCTGTCACCTCAGGCGCTATACCGGCTGCAGGCCTTTCTCTCACCGGCTTTTCCGATCGGCGCCTTTACCTACAGTCACGGGCTGGAACAGGTGATCGAGCAGGGCGGGGTGGCAAGTGCGACGGAACTCGGCGTCTGGCTGCGTGAAGTCCTCCGCTTCGGCGCAGGACGAAGCGACGCCATCCTGCTGAAGGTAACCTACTGGGCCGCTCTGGCAGGAGACCGAGAGACTGTTGACGAGCTGCGTGACCTGGGGCTGGCCCTGCAACCCTCCAGGGAGCGGCAACTGGAATCCAATGCCCAGGGCAGCGCCTTTTTCAGGGCCGTGTGCAACAGCTGGATGCCGGAAGCGGACACCGAGGCCGCACGCCTGTTTCACGAATTCGCGGGCGAGGAAAACACCTCCTGGCCATACCCGGTCGTGCTGGGACTTGCCGCTGCGGCTCACGGCTTGCCGGTGGATGCCGCGCTTCACTGTTTCCTGCATGCTTTCGCAGCCAATCTGATTTCCGTCGCCGTGCGGGTGGTGCCGCTCGGCCAGAGCGACGGCCAGAAGGTGCTGGCTGGTCTGGAACCGGTGATCTTCGACATTGCTGAAGAGGCCGAGGCGGCGGGTCTTAACGATCTCGGCACCTCCACCTTCCTTGCAGATATCGCCTCCATGGCACATGAAACCCAGTATTCGAGGTTGTTCCGTTCATGACTTCCCAAAATGGTCCCTTGCGCGTCGGCATCGGCGGTCCCGTCGGTTCCGGCAAGACCACGCTGACCGACAAGCTGTGCAAGGCCATGCGCGACCGCTACTCGCTCGCCGTCATCACCAATGACATCTACACAAGCGAGGACGCCGAAGCCCTGATGCGCTCGCAGGCCTTGACCAGTGACCGCATTCGCGGTGTCGAGACCGGTGGCTGCCCGCATACGGCAATTCGTGAAGACGCCTCCATCAATCTGGCGGCCGTGGCGGACCTGACCAAAAGCATCCCGGATCTAGACCTGATCCTGATCGAATCCGGCGGTGACAACCTGGCCGCAACCTTTTCGCCAGAGCTCGCCGACCTGACGATCTACGTGATCGATGTTGCCGCAGGTGAGGAAATTCCGCGAAAGGGCGGGCCGGGCATCACGCGTTCTGATCTCCTGATCATCAACAAGACCGACCTTGCGCCCTATGTCGGCGTCAATCTGGAGGTCATGGACCGGGATGCAAAGAAGATGCGCAAGGAACGACCCTTTGTTTTCGCCAATACAAAGGCGGGAGAGGGTGTCGAATCCGTGGTAGACTTCATCGTCCAAAAGGGTGGGCTGAACGCTTAAATCTTCGATGTTGATGGCCGAATGATCGCTGGCAGACAGGAAGCCTGCGCGCATAATAACGCGCTCTGGTGCGATGCGGTCCTGAAAACCGCAGGCGCGAAAACCGAATTTCATGCAGGGTTCTGGTGCGCTCGGGACAAGTCCCTGCCGCTCTATCCGAACATCGTCACCCTGTCGCCAAAGCAGGGAGCGGATTTTTATGCCGCGCTGCCCGATTTGCCGCAAGGGGCCGGGGTAAAGGACAGTTTCGACAATCTGGATCTGGCACCTTACGGCTTTCAGAGGCTTTTTACCGGCACCTGGCTGTTTCGTCCGCCGCCAAGTGCCAAACGTGCCCCGGTCAGCTCCGATTGGCACAAGGTGGCGACATCGGAAAGCCTGAAGAAATGGCTGGCCGGCTGGAACGAGAACGAAAGCCTCCATGCCGTTTTCCCGTCCAGACTGCTGGAACGCAAAACCATCGATTTCGCCGCCATCATCAAGGACGGCAAGGTGAAGGCAGGGGCGGTCTTCAACACCGGTCCGAAGCTTGACGGCAAGGATATCCTTGGCCTTTCAAACGTCTTCTGCCGCAAGACCTGGCTCTACAGTGCTCTGCACGAACTTCTGGAACCGTTTCCGAACCGGTCGATTTGCACCTACGAAGATGATGCAAGCGTGCTACCGGTCTACCGGCAACTCGGTTTCGAGCCTTGCGGACAGCTTTCCGTCTGGCTGAAACAGTAGCTCCGATCAGAACGAAGCCCGCAACTTTACAGCGGCGGGCTCCGATTTTCGTTGATGACCGGTCGCGCTATTTCACCGTCACGGTCTGCCGCGCAACGATTTCCGCGTCACCTGCGGACAGGACGAAGCGCAGCTCGTAAGTGCCCGGTTCTTCCGGTGTCCGCACCTCCACAACGCCGTTGGAGATGTTGTCCGCAATCTCCCAGGCCCCCGGCGCCGTACTCCAGGCATCCTGAGACGGTTCGGCAAAACCGATGAAGTTGCTGCTGTTGGCAGGGCCGCTCGCCTTTACGCTGACATAGCTGGCAGCCGGAACTTCGGACGGGCCCTCCAGCGTCACCTTCGGATCCGTGATCTTCAAAGGTTGGCTGGCCAGGATCCTCGATCCGTCGGACGTCGAGAGAATGTAACGCAGCTCGTAATCGCCCCGAGCCAGTGGCGCAATGATCGAGACGCTGTCCCCATCCGGACGTTCGTAGGTCAAATAGGCCGAAGGGTCGGAGCCGACCGGCGCGATGCCGATCCAGTCGTCGGGCGCCTTCGGACCGCTCCAGGTCACGTTCAGTCTGCCGGCCGCCTCAACCGTGCTGTCGGCCTGAAGCGTTGCTGCGCTTTCGCCAACGGTTAGCGGTTGGCGCGTCAGGATCGTCTGGTCGATGCCGGTGACATAGATGACGTCATAGGTGCCGGCTTCGCTCGGTGCCTGAAGGGTGACGGGAGACCCGTCGGCAGTGCCTTTCCAGCGGCCCTGGTAATCGTCAACCGTGCCGTCCTTCGGAACGATCCCGATCCAGTCCTCCGGCCCGTTCGGACCTTCAAAGGCGATTTCCACCGGCTGACCGGCGGCAACTTCGGGAGCGTAGGTCAGGATTGCCTGGACTTCGGTCACCTTGATCGGCGCCTTGGCCAGAACACGTTCACCGCTATCGGCCCAGACATAGACGATTTCATAGTCGCCCGGCTGGCTTGGCAGGGCCAGTTTGGCGGGATTACCGTCGCGCACATACACCCAGAGATCCCTTTCGAGCCTGTTTCCGTCCGGGGTGACGACACGCAGGAAATCACCATCCAGACCCGGGCCTTCAAAGGCAACTTCCAGCAGCGAGGTTGCGGGCGCTTCAGGGGAGGTGGGCGTGACACTCGCCTCGGGAAGTTTGCCGTCGAGAAGAACAGTCTGCTGGCCGCCCTTGTCGGACACCTCAAGCGACGCACCGCCTGCCTTTTCACCAAGTTCTGCACTGACGACGTAGGATCCCGGTTCCAGCTCGACCTCGACACTGCCACCTGTCATGCCGGACGCAACCACGGTCTCGTCGTTGACGGTTGCCACTGTCCATTGCACAGGGCCTGAAACAGGCTGGCCGCTTTCCTTGTCGGCCGCTGTCAGGACTGTCACAGGCAGCGGTGCTTTTTCCTCAACCGCGGCAACGCTTTCCTTCAGCGCTTCGGTCAGGCCATCTGCGGACTTGGCGTTCCAGTAGGTGCCGCCGGTCAGATGCGCAATACAGGCAATCTTGGCCTGGTCCGCCTTGGAAGCGATATCGAAACCGATGACATGGGCCTTGAAATCGACACCGGACTTGGCAAGTGCCTCGGCGAGGGCGCAAGGATCCCCGCCGCAGGTCTCGATACCATCGGAGATCAGGATCAAGCGACCCGGGCGGTCGTTCTGCGCCAGAAGTTCCGCGGCCTGCCGAAGTGTTTCGGTAATCGGCGTCTTGCCGCGCGGCGTGAGCGCCTTGACGCTTTGCACCAGTTTGGAGCGGTCCAGCTCACTGACCGGCACCAGCGTTTCCACATCGCCGCAATCGGCCTTGCGGCGGTGACCATAGGCCATCACACCAGCCCTGGTTCCATCCGGAAGACCGGCAACAAAACCTTCGAAGGCAGACCGGGCAATTTCCGCTTTCGCGGTCCCGTCGATCTGACCCCACATGGAATTGGAAGAATCCAGGACGAACAAAAGATCAGAAGGTGTGTCCGTCTGTGCCCGTGCGGGCGACATGAACATCGTGCCGCCGATGAGGGCGGCTCCCATAAGTCGAAACACAGGCCGCTTTGAAGAGAGCATGAACCTTGGGCTCCTGTAATGAATTTTCGAAAAAGCCTTATCCGGAAAGGAGATAGGCGAGACGGGCCGAATTTAGAGACACTCGCAATCTCGAAGTGTGATAAAAGTCGCAAGTAGACAGAATTGCCAAGGAAAAAATGACGTTGGGAGACCTGCAATGATGTTCGACGGTATCAACCTGATTGCAGTTGCTGCGGCCGCCATTGTGTCTTTCCTGTTCGGCGCGCTCTGGTACGGCATCCTCGGCAAGGCCTGGATGAACGCCGCCAGCCTGACCAAGGAGCAGACGAGGCCAAACCCGGTTGTCTTTGCAACGGCCTTTTTCTGCCAGATCATCATGGCATTCGTCTTCGCGGGCGTGATCTATCACACCGGTGGAGCCGATATCAGGAACGGCATCATCTCCGCGCTGATGATCTGGGTCGGCATCGTCATGACCACGCAGATCGTCAACCACCGCTTTCAAGGGCTGTCCTGGAACCTGACGCTGATCGACGGCGGTCACTGGCTCGGGGTACTGCTTGTCCAGGGTATCGTGATCGGGTGGCTGAGCTGACGTGATCGCCGGGAAATACGCGTAAATCCGTACGAGATTGAAGGTCTTAGGCCTTGCCATAGACCAAAGACTCGCCGACTAAAGTACCAAGTCTAGGTTCTGGACGCTTTGAGGGGCCATACGCATAATGGCCCCGGCAAAACAAGGCCGCGGAAGGGAGAACTCGCTTACCGCAGGTCCAATTGTGGTTTCTGGGAGGTTTCACATGACTGAGTCCGTATTTCCCGTTCCCGCGGAGGTTGCCGCGCGGGCGCATGTCGACAATGCCAAATATCAGGAAATGTATCAGCGTTCCGTGGAAGACCCCGACGGCTTCTGGGGTGAGCACGGCAAACGGGTGGACTGGATCAAGCCTTTCACCAAGGTGAAGAACACTTCCTACGACTATCACAACGTTTCGATCAAATGGTTCGAGGACGGCACGCTCAACGTTTCGGCCAACTGCGTTGACCGCCACCTGGAAAAGCGCGGCGACCAGCCCGCGATCATCTGGGAAGGCGACGACCCGAACGAGCACAAGGTCATCACCTACAAGGAACTGCACCGCGAGGTGAACAAGTTCGCCAACGTGCTGCACGGCCAGGGTGTCAAGAAGGGCGACCGCGTCACCATTTATCTGCCGATGATTCCGGAAGCAGCTTATGCAATGCTCGCCTGCGCCCGCATCGGCGCTGTGCATTCCATCGTCTTCGGCGGATTTTCACCAGACAGCCTTGCCCAGCGTATCGAGGATTGCGCCTCTGAATGCGTGATCACGGCAGACGAGGGCCTGCGCGGTGGCCGCAAGGTGCCGTTGAAGGCCAATGTCGACAAGGCTGCTGAAAAAGCGCCGGTAAAGAGCGTCATCGTGGTCAAGCGCACCGGCGGCGACATTGCCATGCAGGCCGGCCGAGACGTCTGGTACCACGACGAGGCGGACCGTGTGTCCGACCATTGCGCACCAGCGGAAATGAACGCGGAAGATCCGCTTTTCATCCTCTACACCTCCGGGTCGACCGGCAAGCCCAAGGGTGTGATGCACACCACCGGCGGCTACCTGGTCTACGCCTCCATGACCCATGAATATGTCTTCGATTATCACGAAGGCGACGTCTACTGGTGCACGGCGGATGTGGGCTGGGTCACCGGTCACAGCTACATCGTCTACGGCCCGCTTGCCAACGGCGCCACCACGCTGATGTTCGAAGGTGTTCCGACCTATCCCGGTCCGGGCCGCTTCTGGGAAGTGTGCGACAAGCACAACGTCAACATCTTCTACACGGCACCCACCGCGATCCGCGCCCTCATGGGAGCCGGCGACGAACACGTCACCAAGACTTCGCGCAAGTCCCTGCGTCTTCTGGGGTCCGTGGGCGAGCCGATCAATCCGGAAGCCTGGACCTGGTACTACAACGTAGTTGGCGACAAGCGCTGCCCGATTGTCGACACCTGGTGGCAGACCGAAACCGGCGGCATCCTGATCACGCCGCTGCCGGGCGCTACCGACCTGAAACCTGGTTCTGCCACACGTCCGTTCTTCGGCGTCCAGCCGGCGATCGTCGACGCGGAAGGCAAGTTCCTGGAGGGGGCAACGGAAGGCAACCTTGTCATCAAGGACAGCTGGCCGGGCCAGATGCGCACGGTCTATGGCGACCATGAGCGCTTCGTCCAGACCTATTTCGCCACCTACAAGGGACTTTATTTCACTGGTGACGGCTGCCGTCGTGACGAGGACGGCTACTACTGGATCACCGGTCGCGTCGATGACGTCATCAACGTGTCCGGCCACCGCATGGGCACGGCGGAAGTCGAGAGCGCGCTGGTAGCCCATCCGAAGGTGTCCGAGGCCGCTGTGGTCGGCTATCCGCACGACATCAAGGGACAGGGCATCTATGCCTATGTCACGCTGATGGAAGGCGAAGAGCCGAGCGACGACCTGAAGAAGGAACTGGTCAAGCATGTCCGCTCGGAAATCGGGCCGATTGCCTCTCCGGACCTGATCCAGTTCGCACCCGGCCTGCCGAAGACCCGGTCGGGCAAGATCATGCGCCGTATCCTGCGCAAGATCGCCGAAGACAGCTTCGACAGCCTGGGCGACACCTCGACCCTGGCCGATCCGACCGTTGTCGACGACCTGATCGACAACCGCCAGAACCGCGGCTAACCGGCACACTCCGGACCTAGAAACGCTAAAAGGCTCGCCACCCGGCGAGCCTTTTTTCAGTTTTGTCGATCGGATCCCGGAAGGGTTCAGTTACCTCGAAACGTAGATCTGCTGGATCTTCTTGGCGATATTGGCAAAGGCGTTGATCAGCTCGTCCGAACTCGTCGCCTTATAGAAATTGCCCGTGCTGGCGCAGGACTGCATGTTTCTCGACCCGGCCGAGGTGTTGCTGGTGCCGAAATAGACACCGAAGATCGAAATTCCTTCGTCCTTCATGGCCTGGCAAAGCGCCCGCTGAGCCGTTGAGGAATTGTTGCTGTAGCTTTCGCTTTCGCTGCGTTCCTGCCACTGATTGACCGTAACCGTCTCACACTTGTACTGCCAGCCACGGCGTCTGGAATAAACCCAGTCGCATTCTTCCCGTTCGCCGATGTATTCGTAGTACCGGTTGTTGTCCCCGTCGGTCATGATGATCGCGAACTTGAGAACATCCTCGTTGTCATAAGGCTCCGGCTTGCTTGCGAGAGGCCAGACGTCCGAATAGTTCGGCGAGATGCTGTTCCAGCCCCAGACAACACCTGTCTGGCCTGCCGTACCGCCGTTATCATCCAGGTCGTCGATCGCATCGAGCAACTCGTCCCGGTCGGATGTCAGCGGGATCATCTTCGACGTGCTGGAACAATTGTTGCTGCCACCGCCGTAAAACACGGCCTTCGGCGGCGGATCGGTCTTGTCGTAGTAATTGTAGGTCTTGTCGGTGTAGCGAACTTCGTAGAGATCTTCACCGTCGTCGTAATCCTGGCGTTCCGTCACGCATTTGCTGCTGTCGGCATAGCCGAAGAGACCACCCTTCACCTTGGAAGCGTAAGTTCCCAGGTTGACCCCCTGGCTGTATGGCACCAGCGAAATACGGACCTTGCTTTCGGATTCTTCGGTTCCATCCGGGATCAGGATGTTCACCAGGCCTTCGGAGGCATCCCGCAGCGTATCCATGTCGTTGCGCATGGACCCGGTAACGTCGACGACGAGGGCCAGTTCGACGTCAAAGCGTGAGTAGGTGACCTGTGAGCTCGTTCCGAAGCTGAATGTTTCCGGGCCAAGGGCACTCTTGCCGTATCCGCCCATGTCGATGAAGTAGTTCTTGAGAGAGGCCGTGGACGTTACCTTGATGGTGCCGTTGTCGGGATCGACGACGAACTCGAGATTGTCGATTGCCTCGTCCAGGAATTCGACGTCGGCTAGGTTGGCCTTGAAGGAATCCGCCAGTGCCTGCTTGATCTGGTCGTCGCTCATGACGCTGGTCGACAGGTCCGCCGCGACCGAAAGTGCCGCGGCATCAATCGCAAAGGACAGTTTTTCGCGCGCATTCACCGTTCGGGACACGTCGATGGTAATCCCCGCGATCACGACGATCAGGATCACCAGCATACCGAAAATGGGCAAGATGGATGCTTTGCGGTCGCCGGTAAACTCTGCAAGCAGGGGTCGGCAAATGAGACGCTTCAAATACTGCATTACTGCCTCGTCATTTTGTGAGACAGTTACTCTAGAAAAGTACCTAATTCCTTAAACGGAATGTAGAAAATAGGGGGTTGTTTCCGTTTGGTAAACCAATCGGAAAGAAACGAGACTGACACTTTTCGCTGGCCGGTCGTCCGGCAGGTCTTATTTGGACAGGTAGATCGACTGGATCTTCCGCGCGATATTGGCGAACGCTCCTATGAGTTCATCGGACGATGCAGCCTGATAATAGTTCCCCTGGCTTGCGCAGGACTGCATGTTTTTTGCCCCTGCGGATGTATTGCTGGTTCCAAAGTAAACTCCGAAAACCTGGATGTTGGCAGCTTTCATGGCCGCACAGATGTCTCGTGAGCGGACGGAAGAGGTGTTGTTGTAGCTTTCGCTTTCACCCGTTTCCCGCCAGGCATTCACGGCCACTGTGCTGCATTGCCAGGTCGACTTGCCGTTTTTCTTGACCCAGCCGCACTGCTCCTCCTGTTCGATATATTGGTAATACCGGTTGTTGTCGCCGTCAGTCATGATGATCGCGAACTTGAGCGTATCGCCGTCTGAATAGGCCGCAGGCGCGCTGTCCGCAGGCCATACGTTGGCGTAGTTCGGCGACAGGCTGTACCAGCCCCAGGCAACCCCGGTCTGACCCGCCGTACCGCCGGTGTTGTTGAGTGCGGAAATCGCCGGCAGCAACGTGGAGCGGCTCTTGGTCAACGGCACCAGCTTGGACGTGGAGGAGCAACTGCTGCTGCCCCCGCCAAAAAAGGTTTGTGCCGGAGGAGGGCTGGACTTCTTGTAGTAGTTATAGGGATCGTCCGTGAGCATGACCTCATAGGTGGAATAATCCTGACGTTCCGTGACGCAGTTGCCGCTGACGCTGTAGAAATCGCCGCCCTTCACCTTTTTTGCATAGGTGCCGAGGTTGACGCCCTGGCTGTAGGGAACCAGCGAAATGCGCACCTTGGCATCGTCTTCTTCCACGTCCTCGGGCAGCAGGATGTTGACCACCGCTGCCGAGGCTTTGCGCAGCGTGTTCATGTCGCTTGAGGACATCGAGCCGGTGACGTCCACCACAAGGGCCAGCTCCACATTGAACTTGGAATAGGAGACCTGTGAACTGGTTCCGAAGGCAAAGGTCTCCGGACCCAGGTTCTTCATCATGTAGCCACCGAAATCGATGAAGTAATTCTGCAGGCTGGCCGTCGAGGAGACCTTGATGGTTCCGTTTTCCGCATCGACCACAAAGGTCAGGTTCTTGATGGCTTCGGCCAGAAACTCGGCACCGTCCAGGTTGGACTTGAAGGAATCCGTCAGCGCCTGCTTGATCTGTTCATCCGTCATGAGCGATGTCGACAGATCCGCCGCCACGGACAGTGCGGCCGCATCGATCGCATAAGACAGCTTCTCGCGGGCGTTGACCGTGCGCGAAACGTCCACGGCTGCGCCCATGACGACGATCAGAAAAATCACCATCAACGCAAAGATGGGCAACACCGCCCCTTCACGTTGCGTGAGAAATCGTCTGTTTATTTTGAAATTCCAGAAAAGAAGAGACATGTATGGCGCCGCCTCAAGGGAGATAAAGACAGCTACTACACACTTTAAGAAAAAACAGTGAATGAACTTTGGGAACGAGGTTAAAGCCTCGTTAAAATCAAATATTCAACGGTATAAATACATCCACTGGATGTCAACTGCCAGTTGCCTGCAACGTGGAATAGGCGCTCCGACGCAGACGCTTTGGCGCCGTCACAAGGGCTTTTGATGACCCCGCCTAAAGGCTCGCAATACGAACCGGAGACTACGGTTCCAGCTCGGTATCCCAGTAGAGGAAATCCAGCCAGCTATCGTGCAGATAGTTGGGCGGGAAACCGCGGCCATTGTTGTGCAGGTCCTGGATGGTCGGCTGGAACGGCATGTGCATTGGCCACATGTTCAGTTGCTGGCACGACTTGTTGGACTTGCGCAGATTGCAGGGGGAGCAGGCGGTGATGACATTGTCCCAGGTCGTCAGACCACCCTTGGAACGCGGCACAAGGTGGTCGAAGGTCAGCTCATCCTTGGAGCCGCAGTACTGACACTGGAATTTGTCGCGGAGAAAGACGTTAAATCGGGTAAAGGCAGGGTATCGGCTGGGTTTCACGAAGGTCTTGAGAGAGACCACACTGGGTAATCGGAACTCGAAGCTCGGACTTCGAACCGCCGCATCGTATTCGGCAACGATGTTCACCCGGTCCAGGAACACAGCCTTGATGGTATCCTGCCAACTCCACAGCGACAGGGGGTAGTAGCTCAAGGGCCGGTAATCCGCATTGAGCACCAACGCCGGATGGGCGCCCGACGAAACCGCTATCGTCACCTTCCGCTCCTCATTCCAAGAGCATGCCGAATCCACACGCGGATGCGTTGCTCTAACGACTTACGTTGGATCAACTTCCAGCAATCAGGTGCCAACTGACAGCGCGTTGACCTGTCGGAATGTCCGTTATCCGGTCAATCGGACAGCGGAACAGTCCTTTTGTGACGGGAGTATTGTAGTGCCGAGGTGACAGTCTTGTGAAGCCCGGGAAAATCATTTCTGAGTGCAGTTGTCGCCAGATCAGACCCGGCAAAGGATTTTTCTTAACTACATGAATTATTTACGCAAAAGCAAAATCCCCTGCGTCATTGTGACTGTTTTACGGGGAGAAGCAAAAAGGGCGCCTTGCGGCGCCCTTTCTCACGAACCGAAATGCGGTCGAATCAATTCGTCGTCCACTCGCGGATATCGACAAAATGGCCGGCGATTGCTGCCGCAGCCGCCATGGCCGGCGAAACCAGATGGGTCCGGCCCTTGTGACCCTGACGGCCTTCGAAGTTGCGGTTGGACGTCGACGCACAGCGCTCGCCCGGCTTCAGCTTGTCCGCATTCATGGCAAGGCACATGGAGCAGCCCGGCTCACGCCATTCGAAGCCTGCTTCCTTGAAGATGACGTCCAGACCTTCTTCCTCGGCCTGTTCCTTCACCAGACCAGAGCCCGGGACAACCATGGCGCTGACGCCTGCCGCCACCTTGTGATTGCCGATGACGGCCGCAGCAGCACGCAGGTCTTCAATGCGGCCGTTGGTGCACGAACCGATGAAGGCGCGGTCGATCTTGATGTCGGTGATCTTGGTGCCCGGCTGCAGGCCCATGTATTCCAGGGCGCGCTTCTTGGACTCGCGGCGGTTTTCATCAGCGATTTCGGCCGGATCCGGCACGACACCTTCCACCGAGATGACGTCTTCCGGAGACGAGCCCCAGGAAACGATCGGCGGCAGGTTGGCAGCGTCCAGCTCGATGACCTTGTCGAAATAGGCGTCCGCATCCGAATGCAGGGTCTTCCAGTAGCCGAGAGCCATATCCCAGGCTTCGCCCTTGGGCGCCTTCGGGCGGCCTTCGATGTACTTGTAGGTGATTTCGTCCGGTGCGATCAGGCCTGCGCGTGCACCAGCCTCAATGGACATGTTGCAGACCGTCATGCGGCCTTCCATCGACAGGGCACGGATTGCTTCGCCGGCATACTCGATCACGTAGCCGGTGCCGCCTGCGGTACCGATCTTGCCGATGATGGCCAGAACGATGTCTTTCGCGGTGACGCCGGCAGGGATCTTGCCGTCGACCTTCACCAGCATGTTCTTGGCTTTCTTCTGGATCAGCGTCTGGGTGGCCAGAACGTGTTCCACTTCGGACGTGCCGATGCCGTGGGCGAGGGAGCCGAAAGCACCATGGGTGGAGGTGTGGCTGTCACCGCACACAATGGTCATGCCGGGCAGGGTGAAGCCCTGCTCGGGACCCACGATGTGAACGACGCCCTGACGCATGTCGAGTTCGGAATAATATTCGATGCCGAATTCGGCAGCGTTCTTGGCCAGCGTGTCGACCTGCAGGGCCGATTCCGGATCATCGATGCCGTGACGGCGGTCGGTGGTCGGAACGTTGTGGTCGACCACGGCAAGCGTCTTCTCCGGCTGACGCACCTGGCGGCCGGCCATGCGCAGGCCTTCGAATGCCTGCGGGCTGGTAACTTCATGCACCAGGTGGCGATCGATGTAGAGCAGACCGGTTCCGTCCGGCTGCATGTCGACCACGTGGTCGTCCCAGATCTTGTCGTAAAGCGTCCGTGCCTTGGCCATGGGTCTCTCCTCGGTCCATCCGAGCAAACGGTCAAACGGTCTAAAGTTTGCGAAATGCCCGGTGATGCCCGTCGCGGCGCGTCCAGCCGCAAGGGTCTATCCTCGTTTATCGTAGCTAGTGAATGACGCAGCGCCGCCTGAAGGTCAAGCGTTCCGAGTTGAGCTGAATTCAACTCAGATTGACCGGCGCAGGAAGAACGGGGCGCAAAACCCCGGATTTGCATCGGACTGCGCCAGGGTTTGGCGCAAATGCAAAAAAGGCGGCCCGAAGGACCGCCTTTTCGAAACGTTTTGTCGGGCCGGCTTATTCGGCTGCGTTCTCTGCAGCTTCCTTGGCAGCGGCCTTGGCTTCTGCAGCAGCTGCCTTGGCAGCAGCCACTTCCGCACGCACTTCTTCGTTGAGGCGCTTGGAACGAGCATTGGTGTTTTCGACGATACGGGCAGACTTGCCGCGACGGTCGCGCAGGTAGTAGAGCTTCGCGCGACGGACCTTACCGCGGCGAACCACTTCAACGCCTTCCAGCATCGGGGAGTAGATCGGGAAAACGCGCTCGACGCCTTCGCCGTAAGAAATCTTGCGAACCGTGAAGCTCTCGTTGATGCCGCCGCCGGAACGGGCGATGCAGACGCCTTCGTAAGCCTGGGTACGGGTACGCGTACCTTCGGTGACCTTCACGTTGACGCGAACGGTGTCACCAGGAGAAAATTCCGGCAGCTTGCGCTGCTCTTCGATTTTCGCCATTTCCTCAGCATTGAGCTGCTCGATGATGTTCATGGCATATTTCCCTTTTGAATTACAAAGCGGTCAGAGCGTTTTCCGGTTTGGGCCGGAAACGGGTTCACCGACTTTGGGCCATGTTGCTTGTCGGCTGGACTTTCCTGATTTTCCGGTCCTTTTGGTCCGGTTCAGGACGCAGGTCTTTCCAAGGAAAAGACACAACTTCACCCAGCTTCGGCGCGCGTATACAGCAAATTTGCGCCACTGTCATGCGGATTCTTCAATCCACGTCGTCTTCATCCGCCATATAGGCATCCCAGAGATCCGGCCGCCGCTCGCGTGTCAGGCGCTCGGCTTCGGCCATGCGCCATTCGTGGATCTTCCGGTGATTTCCCGAGGTCAGAACCTCGGGAATGGTCAGGCCTTCGAACTCGGCCGGCCGCGTATATTGCGGGTGTTCCAGCAGGCCACCTTCGAAACTTTCGGTTTCCGCACTGTCCATGTTGCCCATGACTCCAGGGATGAGCCGGACAACAGCGTCCAGCATGGTCAGCGCGCCGATTTCGCCGCCGGACAGGATGTAGTCGCCGACGGAGACTTCCTCCAGACCACGCGCGTCGATCACCCGCTGGTCGACCCCCTCGAACCGGCCGCAGACGATGACTGCGCCAGGGCCTTCGGCAAGTTGATGCGCGCGGTCCTGGGTAAAGGGCGCCCCGCGCGGGCTCATCAGGAGCCGCGGGCGCGGATCGTCGGCAGGGGCCGCCGCATCAATGGCCCTGGCCAGGATATCGGCCCTGAGCACCATTCCGGCACCGCCACCGGCCGGCGTGTCGTCAACGGAGCGGTGCTTGTCCGTCGCGAAGTCGCGGATCTGGCTGGTTTCCAGCTGCCAAAGCCCCTTGTCCAGCGCCCGGCCCGAAAGGCTGTGGCCCAGGGGCCCTGGAAACATGTCCGGGTAGAGCGTCAGAATGGTTGCCTTGAACGTCATTACGCCTGTCAGTTCTGCTGATTGGCCGGTATGCCCGGGTCCAAAACCGCTCATTGGTTAACGAGCCGTTTACCGCTTTCCTAAAAACCTGTCGAATTCTTCAGGGTAGCCGCCGGAAAGAAAGCTCTGATTAAGGCTCGCAGTATAAAGTGGCAAGAGCGTTTCAATCGGGTTTATTGCCGTGGCAAAATTTCCAGTCCTGCGTTTCAAGCTTCCCCGTTTCATTCAGGTTCATGTCGACCGCCACTATCTCGACATTTCCCTGAGCCGCGTGCTGCCCCTGTTCGCCCTGATGACCTTCGGCGTGCTGGCCGGCCTTGTGTTCAACACCGGCGTCGGCCACCCCTATGACAAGGTCATCCATATCGGCTTTTTTGCACTTCTGACCCTGTCGATCCATGCGCTGTTCTGCTGCCGGCTGCGCATTTCGGCCGTCGTCGCCTTCGGCATGGGTCTGGCGGGTGAAGTGGTGCAAGGCTTCATTCCCCACCACGAAATGTCGTTGCAGGATGCCTTTGCCAACGGCATCGGGGTTGCACTGGTCGTCGCACTGATTGCGCTGAAGCGTTCCGAGGTTCGGCAGGCTGTCCGCCAGGACATTCCCGCGGAGGAGCGCGAAGAGCTCAACTTACGCAAGATGGGCTTGCAGCCCGTGCCAACGCGTTACCTGTCCGGCTCGTCTTCCGAAGGCTCAGGAGCTCCTTCGGAGAAGTAATCCTCCGGCAGCGAAGCGCTGACCCGGCCGTTCTCCAGATCGATCTCCGGCACGAATTCCTTCGTGAACGGAACATAGAAGCTGCGGCCGCGTTTTGGCCGGACTTCCAGCAGATCGCCGGCTCCGAAATCCTGCACCGCAATGATCTTCCCGAGTGTCTCGCCAGTCTGGTCGAGCACATCGAGGCCGGTCAGGTCGGAATAGTAGAATTCGTCTTCTTCAGGTTCGGGCAGCTGGTCACGGTCGATGAAGAGATCGACGCCGTTCAGCTCTTCCGCCTGGTTGCGGTCCGCGATCCCCTTGAACTTGGTGATCACCACCGTCTTCTGCACCCGCGCCCGTTCCACCTCGAAGGAACGTTTGCCGTCCCGGGTAGTCAGAATGCCGTAATCGGCAAAGGAAAGCGGGTCATCGCCGTAAGGTTTGACCCGCACTTCCCCGCGAATGCCATGCGCCGCACCGATCTTGGCCATCAGTACCTTCTGATCGTCCTTGGACGTCATCTCAAAAGGCTCCCTGGCCAATGTCTTCCGGTGCGGCTTGGCGCATCTGCTTATTCGGCAGCTGCTTCTTCTGCCGGAGCGGCAGCAGCTTCGGCGGCAGCAGCAGCTGCTTCTTCTTCAGCCTGACGCTTGGCTTCAACGCGTTCCTTCGCCTTTGCGCCCAGCTCGGCTTTCTTCGGGTTGTTGCGCGGCTCACGCTTCAAGAGGCCGGCAGCATCCAGGAAACGGTGAACGCGGTCGGTCGGCTTTGCGCCGCTGTCCAGCCAATGCTGAATACGCTCGACGTTCAGGGTCACGCGGTTTTCGGAATCCTTCGGCAGCATCGGGTCGTAGGAACCGACCTTTTCGATGAAACGGCCATCGCGCGGGGAGCGGATGTCAGCAACAACGATGCGGTAGTACGGGCGCTTCTTGGAACCCCCACGTGCCAGGCGAATTTTCGTAGCCATTTTTATGTCTCCAGTTTGTTCAGTTGCCGGCTTCAGCGGCAATGGCTTCGTGGTGCCGGATCACTTCCTTGACGATGAAGTTCAGGAATTTCTCGGCAAAGTCAGGATCGAGATTGGCGTCGCCCGCAAGCTGGCGCAGCCGTTCGATCTGAATTTTCTCCCGCGCCGGATCAGCCGGCGGCAGGTCGTTGGTGGCTTTCAGCACACCCACTTTCTGGGTGCACTTGAACCGTTCGGCGAGCATGTGAACAAGAGCCGCATCAATGTTGTCGATGGACGCCCGAAGAGCCTTCAGTTCGCGCAAGGCGGGGCTTTCACCCAGCTTGTTCTCCGCTTCGCTCATCGTTTCTTGCCCTTGCCCATACCCGGAAACCCGGGAAGTTTCGGACCGCCGAGGCCCGGAAGGCCCGGCATGCCCATGCCTGGCGGCAGACCGCCGCCCAACCCGCCGGGCAGGCCTTTGGGCATTTCCATGCCGCCCGGCAACTGGCCGGACTTGGCCATTTCTTCAAGCTGCTTGGGATCGACATCCGGCATTCCGCTGCCGCCAAGGCCGCCCATCAGCTTGCCCAGCATGCCTTTGCCCTTGCCCATCTTCTTCATCATGTCCGCCATCTGGCGGTGCATTTTCAGAAGCTTGTTGACGTCGGCCACATCCATGCCCGACCCGGCTGCAATACGCTTCTTGCGGCTGGCCTTGAGCAGTTCGGGCTTCTGACGCTCGGCCGGTGTCATGGATTCGATGATGGCGACCTGACGCTTGAACATCTTGTCGTCGATGTTCGAAGCCTCGATCTGCTTCTTCATCTTGCCGATGCCCGGCAACATGCCCATCATGCCGGACATGCCGCCCAGCTTTTCCATCTGGCGCAGCTGCTCGGCGAGATCTTCCAGGTCGAAGTGACCTTTCTGCATCTTCTTCGCCATTTTCGCGGCTTGTTCCGCGTCGATGGCTTCTGCAGCCTTTTCCACCAGCGAGACGATGTCGCCCATGCCGAGGATGCGGTCTGCGATCCGGCGCGGGTGGAAGTCTTCAAGTGCGTCTGATTTTTCACCCGTACCGATCAGCTTGACCGGCTTGCCGGTAACCGCCTGCATGGAGAGCGCCGCACCGCCGCGGCCGTCGCCGTCCATACGGGTCAGGGCGATACCGGTGATGCCGACGCGCTCATCGAAGCTCTGCGCCAGGTTGACGGCATCCTGACCGGTCAGGCTATCGGCCACCAGCAGGATTTCATGTGGCTGGGCAGCGGCTTTCACCTCTGCCATTTCAACCATCAGCGGCTCGTCGATGTGAATACGGCCGGCGGTGTCGAGCATGACCACGTCATAACCGCCGAGCTTGGCGGCGGACATGGCCCGCTTGGCGATTTCGACCGGGCCCTGGCCGGCAACGATCGGCAGCGTGTCGATGTCGTTCTGCTCACCCAGAACCTTAAGCTGCTCCTGGGCAGCCGGACGGCGAGTGTCGAGCGATGCCATCAGCACCTTGCGCTTGTCGCGCTGGGTCAGACGGCGGGCAATCTTGGCCGTGGTGGTGGTCTTACCGGAGCCCTGCAGACCGACCATCATGATCGCTACCGGTGCCGGAGCGTTCAGGTCGATCGGATGGGCTTCTTCACCGAGCATCTCGACCAGCTGGTCATGAACGATCTTCACGACCATCTGGCCCGGGGTCACGGACTTGACCACTTCGGCACCGACGGCGCGGTTGCGCACCTTGTCGGTGAAGGAACGTACGATCGGCAGCGCAACGTCGGCCTCGATCAGCGCGCGGCGGATTTCGCGCAGCGCCTCGTTGACGTCGTTCTCCGACAGCGCACCGCGGCCGGTGAGCTTGTCGAAAATACCGCTTAATCGATCGGACAGGCTTTCAAACATCAGTAGTCCTTGAATAGTCTCGGTTTCGGGAAGTCTCCCGAACCATATGGGCAACCGCCGGTCATTTCCAACCGGATCAATCCGCGCAAAGCAGTTTGACACCCGAGGGCGCAACGCGCTGTCGGATGTTAACCTCCGGGAACTCTTTACACCTTTACGGGTCCCGGTCGGCGGATCGAAATTTCAATCACTCATATGGAGTTCGCGGGGATATGCCCGAAACCCGGGCAAGAGTCAAGGAAGCGGCGGAATTTACCGTTTTCCTTGATCCGGTTTTCTTTCTCTACTCCGTGATCCCGTGGCTTGACCATGGGATCCATGCCGTTTCGTCTTGTCGAACATCTGGTTTTCGGTTCAGGCCATGAACGCTTGGGTGCTGATCGCAATCGACGTCAGGATGGCGATGGTGAGCAGCACCGCGGCCAGACCCAGCAGCAGTCCGAAGATGACGACCAGACCGTCGCGCTCGACAATGCCGACGCCGGCGATGAACAGAGCTACCGCCGGAAACCAGCCGCTGAGCGGCACGGGCAGAAACAACGTGAACGCAATGACGAACAACGCAAGCCCGAGCAAACGCTCATGTTTTCGCGCAAACAGACCTTCGTACCGGTGGGCCAGCACGCGCTCCAGCCGCATTGTGACGGGACGGAGGCGCACCATCGTTCGCCGCAGCTTGTTGTGATTGAGCGACAGGCGTGCAAGCGGCCTGGGCAGTTTCACGTGCGGAAAGCCGAGCACCATCTGGAACGTGGTGACGAGCACCGGCAGACCGGTAACGAGCGAGGAGCCGGGAGGCAGCGGCAGAAGCGTCAGCAGCGAAAACAGCACGATCGCCCAGCCGAACGACGTCTCGCCCAGCGCCAACAGCAAATTGCCGAGCGTCAGTGTGCCGTCCCGGTGCTGGTCGCGCGATGTCCGCAGGATCGGCAGCGACAGCGAAGGTCTTCGGCGTCTTTCGCCCTGCATTCAAGATTTCCGTTACAGCTTCTGAGTCGCGCAGGGTCTATCATTCCATCCGCAATAAATCCAACGCCGAGTAACACGGGTTGGCGTATTTTGCAGTTCGGCAGAACAACCGTGCCCCGGACAGTCCGGCGGCATCAATCCCGCTTGGACGTCTCGTATTTGGCCGAAACCTCATAATAGTCGTTGAAGCCGATCCGGTCGCGCAGCTCCTTGAAGTCCATGAGATCCGGTGTGCGGTCCTGGTCGGTCTTCAGCTGCTGCAACGTTGCCACCATCGCCTTCATGGCACTGGCCATCAGGGTCAGCGGATAGGCGGCAATGGCGTAACCGATGTCCCGAAGCTCTTCATGCGAAAGTTCTGGAGTTTCGCCGCCTTCCACGATGTTGGCCATCTTCGGGCCCGGCAGCTCCCGGCAGATTTCCTGCATTTCGGCAACCGTCTTGGGCGCCTCGACAAACAGGATATCAGCGCCGAGTTCCTTGAACTTTGCCGCCCGGGCAATTGCCTCGGCAAGGCCGTGCTCATGACGGGCATCGGTCCGGGCAAGGATCAGGATATCGGCCCCTGCCTCCTTGGCATCCTGCGCCGCCCGGATCCGGTCAAAGGCTTCCTCGCGGGAAACGACTGCCTTGCCCGGCGTGTGACCGCAGCGTTTCGGAGCCACCTGATCCTCGATCATCACGGCCGCGGCGCCTGCCTTGGCCATGCCGGTCACGGTCCGGCGCACGTTCATGGCATTTCCGTAACCGGTGTCGCCATCCGCCAGCAGCGGGATCCGGACCGCATCTGTGATGTTGCGCGCCTGATCGAGCACTTCGCCATAGGACATCAGCCCCAGATCCGGCTGCCCGATCCGCGATGCGGAAGCGGCAAAGCCGGACATGAAGGTGAGATCGAACCCTGCCTGCTCGATCAGCTTGGCGGACAAGGCATCATAACAGCAAGGCATGACGTGAAGTTTCGGCTGCTCCAGCAGCGCGCGAAGGGTAGCTGCCGGTGACGGCATGACAAAAACCTCAGAACTTGAATGGCAGATAGAGCGCGAGATCGGTCCAGACATACAGGATCGCGACCGAAATCAACATGATCACCAGGAATGGCAGCACGCCACGGGAGACGTCGGACAGCTTCGATCGCGCGACCGACTGGATGACATAGAGATTGAGCCCGACCGGCGGTGTGATCAGGGCGCATTCCACCATGACGACCATATAAACGCCGAACCAGATCGGATCGAAGCCCAATGCCATGGCTGCCGGCAGCAACACGGGCGTCATGATCAGCACCATGGACAGCGCCTCGAACACCAGCCCCATGATCAGAAGCACGATCGACACCACGATGATGAATGCGAGCGGCGTATCGATGGTCTGGCCGATGAAGACCGAGATATCCTGCGGAATCCGGTAAAGCGTGATCGCCTTGCCGAACACCTTGGCCCCGGCAATGATCAAGACGATGGCAACGGTCGTCACCATGGCATCGAACGCGGCTTCCTTCAGACCTTGCCAGGTAAGCGTACGCAGGATGGGCCCGGTAATCAGAAGCGCCACGGCAAAGCCGATGGCTGCAGCTTCCGTCGGTGTCGCCGCGCCGCTGTAGATGGCACCGATAACAACAAGCGCCAACAGGATCGATGGAAATGCCCGCACTGTTGCGCGCATGCGCTCGTCCCAGCTTGACGCCGGCTCCGGCGTGTAGCCCCCGAACCAGCGGGCATAGACCATGGAAAAAACGATGAAGAACACCACAAGCATAAGGCCCGGGCCAACACCTGCCAGGAACAGCGCGATCACCGATTGTTCGGTAACGAAGCCATAAACGATCATCGGGATCGACGGCGGGATCAGAATGCCGAGCGTGCCACCGGCGGCAAGCAGGCCGTAGACGAATTTCCGCTCGTAGCCGCGCTGGATCATTTCCGGGATCGCAACTGTTCCGATGGTGGCGGCCGTTGCCACCGACGATCCGGAAATGGCTGCGAAGATGGCGCAGGACAGGATGGTCGCGACGGCCAGTCCACCCGGCCAGTGACCGACCCAGGCATGAACGGCGGCAAAGAGATCCCGCCCGACCCCGCCTTTCAGCAGGATATTCGACATCAGCAGGAACAGCGGTACCGCCAGAAGAATGAAGCCATCCAGCGTCGACAGGATCGCCTGGGGCGCCATCAGCGGCGAGAAACCGCCGAGAATGAGCATTCCAAGCCCGAGACCGCCCAGCGCGAACGCCACCGGCACGCGGATCAGCAACAAGGTGAACAGCGAAGCGAGAATGAGAACCGTCGTCATTCCATCACCACCGCTTCATGGTCGCCCGACTTGGGCTTCTGGCCCAGCTCAATGAGGGCCTGCACGAACAGAAGTGCAAATCCGACAGGAACGGACAGTTCGGAGATCCACATGGGAAGGTCCAGCATGGAGCCCGAGGTGCGGCCTCGCTCGAAGGAATCGTAGAAGATCCCGCCGCCTTTCCAGGCGACCAGGATGCTGAACACCGCAACAAAGCCCATGGCAACCACATGGCAGGCGCGTCGCCAGCCCGGGCTCAGCTGGTCTGTCAGCGCATCAACCGCAATGTGCCGACCGGCTTTCAACAGCCATGGCATGGCAAGCATGGTGCCCCAGATCAGGCACAGCTGAGACAACTCCGACGCCCAGATGGTCGGTGCAACGAAAAGATACCGGGCCAGAACTTCATACGTGAGCATGCAGCCCACGGCGACGAACAGCAGCGCGGCGATCCAGGCAAAGGCCTGAAGAAGAAAATAGAAGGCTTTCATGAAACCATCTGTCGATCGAGCAATCGGCAAGGCCGGGAAAAGACGGCCGGTGAAACCCGGCCGCGAAAAGACACCGGAACTCCGGCATCCGTGACTGGAAGCGGCCAGCATGGCCGCGGCCGCTTCCGTCGTTCAGTATCCGTGGACCGTCAGAATTTCTGAGCGGCTTCGAGAACCTGCTTGCCGAGGGGGCCCGCTTTTTCGACGAAGTTGTCGTAGACCGGCTGGCTTACGCTTTTCCAGGCGGTCATTTCTTCTGCGGTCGGCGTGTAGATGGTCATGCCGTTCTGCTCCGAAATCTCGTAAGCTTCGGCTTCGATCTGGGACATCCGATCCCGCACATCGGCTTCCGCCTTGAGGGCAGCAGCCTCGATGATCTTCTTGTGCTCATCCGGCAGGCCATTCCAGAAATCGGTGTTCACCACGACGATGAACTCGATATCCGCATTGTTGGTCACGGTGATCGTGTCCATGACTTCCCAGAGCTTGCGGGATTTCACGCCGGAAACACCGGTCATGCCGATGTCCACGGTGCCGCGCTGGTAGGCCAGATACTGTTCGGAACCGGAAATCAGCGTCGGCGCACCGCCGGCAACCGTGACAAAGTCGCCAAGCGTCTTGCCGAAGACGCGAACCTTCTTGCCTTTCAGATCTTCCGGGGTTTTCAGCGGTCCGCCATTGGACAGCATGATGGAGCCGCCATAAGCCTGCCACCACAGAACGGTGGAACCGGTTTCCGCGATTGCCTCATCCAGCGGTCCGCGCACGGGAGATCCCTTGGCTACGGCTGCACGAACCTTTTCTTCCGTGTCGAACAGGAACGGCTGATAGAAAACGTCGACGGCAGGAATGTCGCCGACATAACGCGTCAGCGACGCAACGCCCATTTCGATGGACCCGCTTCCGACGGCTGCCGGAACTTCGTTGTCCTTGTAGAGCTGAGCGGAATCGTAGATCTCCACGGCAATGTCGCCGTTGGAGTTTTTCTCTACTTCTTCCTTGAAAAGCTGCAGATTCTGGCCGAGGTGGCTCGTCAGAGGCAATTGCAGCGAAATGCGCAAGGTTGTGTCTGCTGCTTGTGCCGAACCGGCTGCCAGGCCAAGCGCCATTGCCGCGCCAAGCGCCCAGGAAAGTACTTTCATGTTTTTCCTCCCAAATTTATGAAATCACTCTGGCAAAGCCTCCCGGTCCGGTCAACATGAACTGGCGTATAGGTGTGTTTTAGAAGCAGATTTGCCGATCGCGCGCAGGCAAGCCACCCTGCCGGTCTTTCCAGGTGACAGGCAGGCCCAAATCCCGACGGCCTTGCTTTTTGCAGTGCACAGGCAGATAACGACTGTCTTTTGACACACACGCCTGCTGTCCTGACAGCCGACCGTTGCGGACGTCCAGTCTATGAATTATCGCGCCATTGCTTTGCCAATCGGACGATTGCTCATCCTGATTTCAGTTCTGATGATCGTTCCGGGTATCGCGGATGTGTTCGCCAGTAACTCTGACTGGCAGGTTTTTCTGGTGTCGGCCCTGGTTCTTGGGACGGCGGGCTTGCTCATGACCATGGCTTTCCAGGGAGAACAGCCGCCGAGCCACTTTCGCGAAGCGATCCTGTTCGTCAACGCCGCCTGGTTCACCTTCTCCTTCGCCGGTGCCGTTCCGTTCTACTTCAGCGGCCTCGGCATCAGCTTCACAGACGCCTTCTTCGAGACTGCTTCCGGCCTGACCACAACCGGTTCGACAATCCTGACGGGTCTCGACACGTTGCCGCCGGGCATCCTGCTTTGGCGAGCCTTGCTGCAATGGGTTGGCGGCATTGGCGTGGTTGCCATCGGGATCTGGCTTCTGCCGGGTTTGCGCGTTGGTGGCAGCCAGCTCTTCGCGCTGGAATCGTCTGAAAATACCAGCAAGCCATATGGTCATGTCGGACCGTTCGTCTACCGGCTGCTGGCCCTTTATGCCGGACTGTCGATTGCCTGCGCCACGCTCTACCTGCTGTGTGGAATGACCTTTTTCGAAGCGGTGATCCATTCCATGACCACTGTCTCGACGGGAGGATTCTCCACGTCCGACCAGTCCTTCGGCCAATTTGACGGCCTCGCCGTTTATTGGGTCGCCTCGGTGTTCATGCTGGGGTCCGCCGTGCCGTTCCTCTATCTGATCCGGAGTATCGAGCGACGGCATTGGGTGAAGGACGTCCAGATCATGCTGCTGCTTGCCATTGTCGCCGCAGCTTCGATCAGCGTGTTCCTGTTCGAACGGTTCATCGGACATGACACGCCGTTCCAGATGTTCACATTCGCGGTCTTCAACGTGGTTTCGGTGATCACCACCACCGGCTATGCCGCCAACGACTACCTGCAGTTCGGCCCGCCCGTGATCGCGATTTTCTTCGTGCTGACGTTCTTCGGCGGCTGTAGCGGCTCCACGTCCGGCGGCTTCAAGATGTTCCGGATCGCAATTCTGGGCAGTTACATCCAGGGCCTGTTCCGACGGATGATCCGGCCGCACCGGGTGGTCGAGGCGAAATACCAGGGACGGGCCGTGTCAAATCCAGTTCTGGAAGGCGTGCTTGTCTTCGCCGTTCTTTATGCAGGCGCATTCGCGGCGTTCTCGCTGGTCTACATGATGCTCGGTCTTGATCTCGAGACGGCGCTCAGCGCCTCCATCACAGCCCTTGCGAATGTCGGTCCCGGCGTAGGCGATACCATTGGTCCGTCCGGTACATTCCAGTCGCTGCCGGATCTCGCCAAATGGTTCCTGGCGGTTCAGATGATCCTCGGTCGGCTGGAAATCCTGGCAGGTATCCTGCTCCTGACACCGGATTTCTGGCTGGACTGAAGCCTGACCCGGCCGGATTGGCTCATTTCTTCGGAAAAAATTCGGAAGTCCCCTTCAAAACGGAAAACCACCGCCGGCGTGACCTTACCGACGGTGGTCTTGTTCGGGCAATCTGGCTGCTGACGCAGCCGACGGGGGGTTTGATTGCCCGAAGCCCGATTACGGCTGGACGGAGGTGAACTCTTCCGGATCCAGAAGGCTGTCCTGATTGCTGTCAGCCGCGTTGAATGCATCTTCAGAAAGGGTCGGGACGGCTGCCGCGATTTCCTCGAAGCTGACATAACCGTCCTGATCGAGATCCACCGCCTCGAACGACATGCCCTGGGCAAGAGCTGCGGAAGACGCGGTAAAGGCACCGATCAGAAGAGCAGCAGTAAGACGTTTGGACATGATATGACCTCCAATGGTTTGGGTCTTGTCAGGTGTCCCGTGTGCCGTTCGGCTTTGGGCTCACCTGTCGTTCCGTCCGTTCGCCAGGCCCCTGCGACCCGTCGAACCGGAACGAGACAAACACTGCGGGCCGATCGCGACCGGCAAAGGGCAGCTCTTTGAAACCTTCGCGGCAATGTTGTGTCTCGCCATAGGGATCAGCCACAGGTCGGTCAAACTACCGTCATTTTTAACGATTTTAGGCAGTTCTGGGGCTTCCGCTGGAAAAACAAGTCCGAATATCTATTTGATTTTATTTATAAATTCGAAACAAACTGGTCGAAACGGCTAGCCGGGCTTCGGTTCGCGACCAGTCCTGCAAACCGAAGCAATACCAAGACCGGGCTGATTGCCGTTCCGTGAAACGGCAGGCTTCGATCAGGTGTATTCGCGCGAGCCGAAGATGGCGGATCCGACACGCACATGCGTGGCCCCAAAGCCGACCGCGACCGGATAGTCGGAAGACATGCCCATGGAAAGCTGCTCAAGGCCATTGCGGGCGGCGATCTTTTCCAGAAGCGCGAAATGTTCGCCCGGCGCTTCGTCGACCGGCGGAATGCACATCAGGCCGACAATGTTGAGCCCGACATCTTCCTTGCACTCTTTCACGAAAGCATCGACATCCTTCGGTGCGATGCCTGCCTTCTGGGGCTCTTCACCCGTGTTCACCTGAATGAAACACGGCAGATCCCTGCCCTGCTTTTCCATCTCGGCTTTCAGTGCCCTTGCGATTTTCGGCCGGTCAACCGTATGGACGACATCAAAGGTCGCGACCGCTTCCCTGGCCTTGTTGGATTGCAGCGGGCCGATCAGATGCAATTCGATGCCTTCAAAGTCCTCGCGAAGCCCCGGCCACTTGTGCATGGCTTCCTGCACCCTGTTTTCGCCGAAAACCCGCTGACCTGCCTCAAGCGCCGGGCGGATCTCGTCCGCTTCGAAGGTCTTGGAAACCGCAATCAACGTTACCGACCCCTCCGGCCTGCCGAACTCGGCTTCGGCACTTCTGATATCTGCCTGGACGTTGGCCAGTCGGTCTGCTGCGGAGGTCATCAGTTGGTCCTTCAAATTGTCAGGTGCTCTGCCGGATCGCGCGTTCCTTCTCATAGGCCCGGTCGCCCCTTGATCTCAAGTGGTCTTTGCACAGACCCAAGCGACCTGACGTGACTGCACAGCCGGTGAATTTTCACGCCAGGTATTCAATCAGGTTCACCTTTTCCTAGAGGTTTGCCGATAGTGTCTCGCCGCTTGCATCAAATGAAGATGGAGGGCCCGGTGTGAGGCAACTCGGTTCATTTATCTGCATACTGATGTTGTTCTGCTTTCTGTACGTTCCCGCATCGCGGAGTGAAACCTTCACGTTCGCGGTTGGCGAATGGCCGCCTTTTATTGGCGAGAAGTCACCGGGCTTCGGAAGCCACACCCAGATCGTCAGACGCATAATAGAAAAAGCCGGGCATCGGGCGAAATTCGACTTTCTTCCCTGGCAGCGATCGTACCAGATGGTCAGGAACGGGACTTACGCCGCAACCTTTTCCTGGTCCTACACGGATGAACGAAGTGAGGAATTCCATTTTCCCGAACGGCCCGTCGGACTGGCAACCTACGTACATTTTTACAAGAAAGACCGGTTTCCGGACGGCATCGGACCACTGAGCTTCGATGATCTTCGCAAGGAAGGGCTCTCCGTGGTTGCGGTCAGAAACTACTGGTACGAAGACATGCTGGAGGCTGCGGGTGTCACTGTTGAATATGTGTCGACGGAACAGCTTGCCTGGTCGATGCTTCTGCACGAACGGGCCGATGTCTATATGGAGAGCACGGAAGTCGGCATGATCCGGAAGGCCGTGTTCCTGGGTGACGAAGCAAGCCTGCTCGTTCACTCCCCCACCTTCCTGGAAGTGCCCATGTATCCCATGTTCAGCAGGAAACACCCGGACGGGCGGCGCCTGTTGGAAATCTGGGAAGCTTCAAGTCCGCCGGATCCCGAAACAACGCCGGAAGCGGCCATCCGATAGCTTTACGAATGCGGCGTTGCGAAATAAACAGGCATCTGCAAGATCAATCTCTTCTCACATGTTGACCCCGGACGCGATTTCTGGTGACAGTCCGGCAGTCAATCTTTCAGGAAATCCGCCGGATCCGGCGGCAAGAACAAACGGCACATTTGATGGCAACGGAACGGTACAATGCGCGCGAAGTCGAAGCGCGCTGGCAAAAGGTCTGGAACGACAAGGACGTCTTCGTCACCCACAACGACGATCCCCGCGACAAATACTATGTCCTTGAAATGTTCCCCTATCCGTCCGGCCGCATCCACATGGGCCACGTGCGCAACTACGCCATGGGCGATGTTGTTGCCCGTTACAAACGCGCCAAGGGCTTCAACGTCCTGCATCCGATGGGCTGGGACGCTTTCGGCATGCCGGCGGAAAACGCGGCCATGCAGAACAAGGTTCATCCGAAGGACTGGACCTACGAAAACATCGCCACCATGCGCGACCAGCTCAAGATCATGGGCCTGTCGCTGGACTGGAGCCGGGAATTCGCGACTTGCGACGTCGCCTATTACACCCAGCAACAGCGGCTTTTCCTGAAGTTCCTGGAGGCCGGCCTCGTCTACCGCAAGAACGCCAAGGTCAACTGGGACCCGGTCGACATGACGGTTCTGGCCAACGAACAGGTGATTGACGGTCGCGGCTGGCGCTCCGGCGCTCTGGTTGAGCAGCGCGAGTTGACCCAATGGTTCTTCAAGATTTCCGATTACTCGGAAGACCTGCTGGAGGCGATCGACACGCTCGACCGCTGGCCGGACAAGGTGCGCCTGATGCAGAAGAACTGGATCGGCCGCTCCGAAGGTCTGCGTGTGCGCTTCGAATTCACCGAGGCTGCGCCCACCGGCGACAAGACGCTGGAAATCTTCACCACCCGTCCGGACACGCTGTTCGGTGCTTCCTTCATGGGCCTGTCGCCGGATCATCCGATCTCGACCAAGCTGGCGGAAAGCAATCCGGAGCTGAAAGCCTTCATAGAAGAGTGCCGCCGGGTCGGTACATCCGAAGAAGCAATTGAAAAGGCAGAGAAAAAAGGTCTCGATACCGGTCTGCGCGTCAAACACTCGCTGGATGCCTCCATCGAGCTGCCGGTGTATGTCGCCAACTTCATCCTGATGGACTATGGCACCGGCGCCATCTTTGCCTGCCCGGCACATGACCAGCGCGACCTGGACTTCGCCCGCAAATACGGCCTGCCTGTCACGCCCGTCGTGCTGCCGAAGGATGCCGATCCGGCAACCTTTGATGTAGCCGACGAGGCTTTCACCGACGACGGCACCATCTTCAACTCCGGCTTCCTGAACGGCCTTTCCATTCCGGACGCCAAGGAAGCGGTGGCCAAGAAGCTGGAAGAAATCACCGTCGACGGCGCATCCCAGGCAGAACGCCAGGTGAATTACCGCCTGCGCGACTGGGGAATTTCGCGTCAGCGCTACTGGGGCTGCCCGATCCCGGTCATTCATTGCGACGATTGCGGTGTGGTACCGGAGAAGGACGAGAACCTGCCGGTCCAGCTGCCGGATGACATCAACTTCGACAAGCCCGGCAATCCGCTCGACCGTCACCCGACCTGGCGAAATACGTCCTGCCCGAAATGCGGCAAGCCTGCCCGCCGCGAATCCGACACCATGGACACCTTCGTGGACAGTTCCTGGTACTTCGCCCGCTTCACGGCGCCGGACTGCGATCAGCCGACCGACCCGGAAGCCGCCAACGGCTGGCTGCCGGTGGACCAGTATATCGGCGGTATCGAGCATGCCATCCTGCACCTGCTCTATTCCCGTTTCTTCACACGGGCGATGCAGAAGGTCGGTGCGCTTGATCTGAAGGAGCCGTTCAAGGGCCTGTTTACACAGGGCATGGTCACCCACGAGACCTATCGCGTCGGCGAAGGTGCGAACGGGCGCTGGATTGCCCCGTCCGAGATCCGTATCGAGGATGTCGACGGCAAGCGCCGCGCGGTTCTTGTCGAAACCGGTGAGGATGTGGCCATCGGCTCCATCGAGAAGATGTCGAAGTCGAAGAAGAACACTGTCGATCCGACCGACATCATCGACACCTACGGCGCCGATACCGCCCGCTGGTTCATGCTGTCCGACAGCCCGCCGGAGCGAGACGTGATCTGGACCGAGGACGGCGTGCAAGGTGCCTGGCGTTTTGTCCAGCGCGTCTGGCGCCTGATCGGCGACATTGCCGAGAAGATCGAACCTCGTGGCGGCAAGGCACCGGAAGTCGACGGCAAGGCGCTTGATCTGCGCCGGGCCAGCCACAAGACCCTGGCGGCCGTTTCCGCCGATCTGGAAGGCCTCGGCTTCAACCGTGCCGTGGCCCGCCTCTATGAGCTGGTCAACACCATCAGCAAGGTCTTCAACGAAGGCGACGCCGATGCCGGCACCGAATATGCCGTACGTGAAGCAGCCGACTACCTCGTGCAGATGATAGCTCCGATGATGCCGCACCTGGCAGAAGAATGCTGGTCTGCACTCGGCCACGACAATCTGATTTCGGAAGCAAGCTGGCCGCAGGCCGACGAAGCCCTGCTGTCCGACGACACCGTCACCTACCCGATCCAGATCAACGGAAAGAAACGCGGTGAACTGACGATTGCAAAAGAGGCTTCCAAAGACGAGGTCGAAGCGGCTACCTTGGCCCTCGACGCAGTCAAGAAGGCTCTTGAAGGCAAGGCGCCGAAGAAGATCATCGTGGTACCGCAAAGGATCGTGAATGTCGTTGTTTAACAACCTCTTCCAGAGCAGTGGCGCTTTGCGGCGCGCTGCCCTTTGCGCCGGACTGGCTGCTGCCATGGCTCTGGGCGGATGTCAGGTCCGCCCGCTTTACGGCAGCAGCACGGGCGACTTCGGTTCCCAGCCCTCCCCCGTGGCGGCGGAACTCGCGGCAATCGACCTGGAATCAATCTCCAGCCAGTACGCCAACGACGACGCATCGCGTGTTCTCTACAACGAACTGACCTACCGGTTCGAACGTGGGGCCGGCTCGGGTGCCAAGAAATATCGTCTCAAGGTGTTGATGGACATCGGCAGCTCGGAAGTCGGCGTTGAACAGTTCTCCGACGTACCTTCCGCCTACACGACCACGATGAACTCGACCTTCGTCCTGAGCGATCTGGCGACCGACGAAACCCTGATGACCGGCCGGGCGTTCAAGTCCGCTTCCTACGACTTCTCCAACCAGCGTTTTGCCAACACCCGTGCCTATCGTGATGCGCAGGAACGTGTTGCCAAGGCAGTTGCCGACGATATCGCAGCCCGGATTGCCGGCTATTTCGCCAGCCAGTCGTAACACTGACCCCGGAGGCAAACGGCCGTGACCGTCCTCAAAGCCGCGGAGATTGACCGTTTCGTCGCCAATCCCCCGGAGGCTGGCGGCGTTGTCCTGATCTTCGGTCCGGATACCGGACTTGTATCGGAACGCGCCACCCGCCTCGTTAACAAGGCCTCCGAAGGCGAAAGCGATCCGTTCAATCTGGTCAAGCTAGATGCGTCCGATCTCGGTTCGGATCCGAATCGGCTGATCGACGAAGTCCTGACCGTTCCGCTTTTTGGTGGCCGCAGGATCGTCTGGGTGAAGGATGCTTCCTCCCGCAATCTCAATCCTGCAGTCGAACCCGTTCTGAAACTGGACGACTGGCAGACGCTGGTGGTCCTTGAGGGCGGCGACATCAAGAAGGGTGTCGGCCTCAGAAAGCTGATCGAACCGCACAAACGCGCCGTTGCGCTGCCCTGTTATGCCGACAATGACCGGGGCATCGACCAGTTGATCGACGAGGAAACACGCGAAGCCGGTCTTTCGGTTACCCGGGAAGCCCGGGCAGCACTGCACAGCCTGCTGGGCGGCGACCGCATGGCCAGCCGCGGTGAGCTGAAAAAGCTCTGCCTCTATGCCCTCAACAAGGGCCGGATCGACAGCGAGGATGTCGAGGCTATCATCGGCGATGCATCCGCCTTCGAAATGTCGGAGCTGATTGATGCTGCAGCATCGGGAGACCTTGCCTTGCTGGACCACGGGCTGGAACGACTCGCGGAAGCCGGCTCCAAGGCCTCGGTGATCGCCAACCAGACATTGAAGCATTTTCAACATTTGCACCGGATGCGAATCGATATCGAACAGGGCAAAAACGCTCAGGCCGTCGTCGATGGACAACGACCGCCTATCTTCTTCTCCCGCAAGCCGAAATTCACCCAGCAGCTGCGGATCTGGTCCCTGACGGATCTGGAACGCGCCATGGACATTCTGAGCGAGGCTACACGCATTTCCCGCCTCAACGATGCCCTTGGTGTACCCGTCCTCTCCGAAGCCCTCCTGAAGCTCGGCAGAGCCGCCAGAGCGCGGCAACAGCGGCGTTAGAACGCGCTCATCAGCTCGTCTCCCTGAGGCTCCCTGTATTCTTGTACTCCCCCTCATCCTGAGGAAGCGCGCAAGCGCTGTCTCGAAGGATGGGCGGCAAACTCAGAAACCAGTGGTCCATCCTTCGAGACGCCGCTTATGCGGCTCCTCAGGATGAGGGGTGTGGGGTGGCAGACTGGCAGAACCGGAACAAAAAAAGCCGGGGCAAAACGCGCTCCGGCTCTAAATTTGTCATAATATCAATACTTTAGCGTGTCTCGACACCCAGTTTCTTGCACAGCTCGTCAAGCTGTTCGAGCGAGGTGTATTTGATCTTGAGGTCGCCGGTTTCCTTGCCAGGCTTGTGCCCAACGGTCACCTTCAAACCCAGCGTGTCGGTCAGACGCTTTTCAAGTGCCTTGGTGTCGGCGTCCTTCTGCGGCTTGTCGCCGGGTGCCTTCTTGCCCGTGATCTTGGCCAGGGCATCCGGATCCTGCGACAGCTTTTCCGCGTCGCGAACCGTCAGGCCTTTTTCCACGATCAACTCGGCCAGTGCCGCGGGATCTTCAACGGTGATCAGCGCGCGGGCATGACCGGCCGTCAGCAGGCCTTCGGCAAGATAGTCCTTTACCGAATTCGGCAGCTTCAGCAGGCGCATGGTGTTGGCCACGTGACTACGGCTCTTGCCGATCACCTTGGCGAGTTCCCCCTGGCTGTAGCTGAACTCGGCGGTGAGCTGCTCATAGCCCATCGCTTCTTCGATCGGGTTGAGATCGGCACGCTGGACGTTCTCGATAATGGCGAGCTCAAGCGCTTCCTGATCGGTCACGTCCCGAATGATGATTGGTGCTTCGTGCAGCCCGGCCCGCTGTGCGGCCCGCCAACGGCGTTCGCCGGCGATGATCTCGAAACGATTGGCCTTCCCTGCCGCCGGACGCACCAGGATCGGCTGGACGATGCCTTTTGCCTTCAGGGACTCCGAAAGATCCGCCAGGTCTTTCTCGGTAAAGGTCTTGCGCGGGTTGCGCGGGTTGGGCTCCAGATGTTCGATCGGAACCCTGCGGGAGTCGCGAATGATCTTTTCCGGCGGTGCGGCCGCTTCGGGAGCCGAATCCCCGATCAGCGCCGCCAAACCACGGCCCAAACGCTTGTTCTTGACGTCTCTTTCCGCCATACCGCACCTTTTTCTTTTTATATTTCAATAGGATATAGCATGGCGACTGTGCCTCTTCGCCGCCATGCATCAAGGCTCGCCAAAACGGAGCCGAATCGATCGGGCTTTATGCCGCGACGCGTCGCAGTTCGCGCTCACGCTGGATGATTTCCGACGCAAGCCGCAGATAGGCTTGGCTGCCGGCGCATTTCAAATCGTAAAGCAGCGCCGGCTTGCCATAGGACGGTGCTTCCGAAATGCGAACGTTGCGCGGAATGATCGTTTCGTAAACCGCATCACCCATGGTTTCGCGCACATCGGCGACCACCTGGCTGGAGAGGTTGTTGCGGCTGTCATACATGGTCAGAACGATGCCATGGATGCTGAGTTCAGGATTAAGCGCGTTCTTGACCTGCTCGACGGTGCTGAGCAACTGGCTGAGACCTTCAAGCGCGAAGAACTCGCATTGCAGCGGCACCAGGATGGAGTGCGACGCGGACAAGGCGTTGATCGTCAGCAGGTTCAGTGACGGCGGACAGTCGACCAGCACATAGGTAAAGCCGATCTCCTGGAACAGACGCGAATGGGTCAGGTTTTCGATGGCACTGCGCAAGCGGAACGCCCGGTCACCCGTGGAAGCGATTTCCAGTTCGAGGCCCAGCAGATCCATTGTGGACGGCGCCACCCAAAGACGCTGCACCGCCGTTTCGCGAACGGCCTCTGCAAGGGCGCAGTCGCCGCTCAGGACTTCATACGTCGACAGACCACGGTCACGATGCTCGATGCCCAGACCCGTTGAAGCGTTACCCTGCGGGTCGAGGTCAATCACCAGAACTTTTTCGCCAATCGCCGCAAGCGCCGTGCCGAGGTTAATGGCGGTCGTGGTTTTGCCCACCCCGCCCTTCTGATTCGCTAGCGCGAGAACGCGCGGCATTTCGGGAAGCATGCTCATTGCTACAACACCTTCCTGGCTACTCCGGCCGGGCTGAAATATTCGAGAAAAGAAGCATCCGGCTCATTGGATCAACAAGACTGTCTTTTTCTATCATGTCGAACTGCCAACGGGCAGTAGCTTCGTTAACTTCTCGCTGAAAATCCTGACCTTTGTGGAAAACAGCCTTTGCGCCGGTTGCCGTAAACGGCTCTGAAAGCTGAAAAAGCAGATCCAGCGACGCCAAAGCGCGCGCAGAAACAGCGTCCACCCGGCCGTGCTTCCAATCTTTCGCAACCGATTCGATCCGGCCAGGATGCACTGTCCCCTTGGACCCTGTCTCCCGCAAGGCCGTTCTGAGAAATGCCACCTTGCGCTGGTTGCTCTCGATCATGTGCACATGTGCGTCCGGTTCATCGGCGAGCAGGATTGCGGTCACCACCCCGGGAAACCCGCCGCCGCTGCCGATATCAACCCAGGTCCGTGCTTCCGGACAACACCACTGGGTTTGCAGGCTATCCGCCACGTGACGGGTCCAGATATCCGGGATGGTCGACGGTGCAATAAGGTTTTGCGCAGGCTGCCATTTCAGAACGAGGTCGACGTAGATCTGGAGTCTATCCAACGTTTCACGTGAAACATCCCCAAACTTATGCACAACCTGTCCAGAGGTATTCAACATCACCGGGCGGCCCATCAGGCAGCCCCTTTCTGGCTCTGGCGCTTCAGATGCGACAGGATCAGCGTGAGCGCGGCGGGTGTCATGCCATCCATGCGAGAAGCCTGGCCAAGAGTGGCCGGGCGAATGTCGATCAGTTTCTGGCGCACTTCATTGGAAAGACCAATGATCGCTTCGTAGTCGAAACCATCCGGGATCGACAAGGCTTCGTCGCGTTTCAAGGCTTCGATATCAGCCATCTGACGATCGAGGTAAACGGCATAAAGCGCATCTGTCGCAACCTGCTCCGCGATCGCCGGATCAATATCTTTCAGTTCGGGCCAGATGTCCGTCAGGCCCTCGAAGGTGACATTGGGATAGGACAGCAGATCGAAGGCAGACCGGCGAATGCCATCCTGATTTACAGGCAGGCCTTTCTTCTGAGCTTCGGAAGGCGTCACGGTCAGTGTCGTCAGAAGTTCCCGCGCAGTGGCGATCCTGGCCATCTTGTCTTCAAAGGCTTCTTTACGTGTGGTGGACACACACCCAATAGCGATACCCAAAGGGGTCAGGCGCTGGTCCGCATTATCCGCCCGCAGGGACAACCGGTACTCTGCTCGCGACGTGAACATCCGATAGGGTTCGGTGATGCCCCTGGTGATCAGGTCATCGATCATGACACCGATATATCCCTCGGACCGGTCAACCACGAACGGTGCCATGCCGGCAGCCTTCAGAGCGGCGTTGAGCCCGGCCACAAGACCCTGTGCCCCAGCTTCCTCATACCCGGTCGTACCGTTGATCTGCCCAGCCAGGTAAAGACCAGAGCACCGCTTGGCTTCCAGTGTCGGACGCAGCTCGCGCGGGTCGACATGGTCATATTCGATCGCGTAACCCGGCTGCAGCACCACCACATCTTCCAAACCCGGAATGGTTTTCAGAAACGCTATCTGCGCATCTTCCGGCAACGATGTGGAAATACCGTTCGGATAGACGGTGTGATCGTCCAGTCCTTCCGGCTCCAGGAAAATCTGGTGCCCGTCCCTGTCACCGAAGCGAACGATCTTGTCTTCGATCGACGGACAATAGCGTGGCCCCCGCCCCTTGATCTCGCCTGAATACATAGCAGAGCGAGAAAGGTTCTCACGAATGATGCGATGGGTCTCTGGCGTCGTGCGTGTGATGTGGCACGGGATCTGAGGTGTCTCGATCCTGTCTGTCAGGGTGGAAAACGGAATCGGGTCGTCATCGCCCGGCTGCTCTTCCAGCCTGTCCCAGTGGATCGTCCGGCCGTCCAGCCGTGCGGGCGTACCTGTCTTGAGACGCCCAAGATCGAAGCCGATTTCCTCCAGTGATTCAGACAGCCCGAGTGCCGGCGCTTCGCCGGAGCGTCCCGCGGGTATCTTCTTGTCGCCGATATGAATGAGGCCCCGGAGAAATGTACCGCTCGTCAGCACGATGGCGCGACAGTTGATCACCCGGCCATCGGCCAGTTCGATACCCGAGACAGAACGTTTTTCGCCGTCAACCGCAAACCGGATCTTGTGGGCTTCGCCTTCAACGACGCTCAGACCTTCGACAGCGGCAATCTCACGCTGCATCGCTTCCCGGTAGAGCTTGCGATCTGCCTGCGCGCGCGGACCACGGACCGCCGGTCCCTTGCGCCGGTTAAGCATGCGGAACTGGATCCCGCCCTTGTCGGCAACACGCCCCATCAATCCATCAAGCGCATCGATCTCGCGAACGAGGTGCCCCTTCCCCAGACCACCGATGGCCGGGTTACAGGACATTACACCGATTGTATCGAAGCGATGCGTGACCAGAGCAGTCGCCGCGCCAGCACGTGCCGATGCCGCCGCAGCTTCACAGCCGGCATGACCACCACCAATCACCACCACATCGAATGTCAGGTCCAGTTCGTTCATAGTCTCTACCGCTCACGAAACCCGACAGCAGAGCCTCGGGTCCGGGTTTTTCCGGTTCGGTTTTCGGGATCTTTCTCCGGCCTAGGCCAGATTATCACAGGCCGCGCAAACCGGCACTTGTTCGCCGAGACTTATACGTGTGACGCAGCTTAAGGTCAAAGCGGAATTCCGGTCAGCAGGCAGATCGTCTGGTGGCGCAGGTCATTTAGCACCTACGGCAGAGAAAATGATTCACGTGAAACATGTTCCGGTAGAGAATCGATCCGCAGTTCACCTGAGATGATTCACGTGAAACAGGTCATTTCCCGATACAGAAATCCCGGAAGATCACATCGAGCAAATCCTCGACATCGATCCTCCCGGTGATCCGTCCGAGAGCATCTGCCGCCCGGCGAAGGTCTTCCGCGCGCAATTCCGCCGGCAGGTGCACCATATCCACGGCAGCTCTCAGGCCGGACAGACAATCCTTGAGATAGTGACGGTGCCGTTCCCGGGTGGCCAGTGGTGCTTCGCCGACAGATATCGTTTCCTCGGCAAAACGGGTAAGCCGGGAAAAAAGCGGGTTCATACCTTCAGCGCTTTTGCTGGAACAAGCAATTTCCTGGATCGTTCCGGAAGAGTCTTGTTCCGGAAGAGTCTCAAGATCAGCCTTCGTTCGAACGGTCCAGACAGGCACGCTACGGCGAAGGTCTTCCGGAAGGCCGGCGACGACATCGTCCTGTTCCACCCCACCAGGCTCCACCGCCCACAGGATGAGATCCGCTCCCCGGCCCCGTTCCTCCGCCCGGCGTATGCCTTCCTTCTCAACCACACCCTCCGTCTTCCGGAGGCCGGCGGTATCGACTAGCGTCACGGGATACCCTGAAAGATCCAGATGAACCTCGATCACGTCCCGGGTCGTTCCGGCTTCTTCCGTGACGATGGCGACCTCCCGTCCTGCGATGGCATTCAGGAGACTGGACTTGCCGGCATTGGGCGCCCCCATCAGCACCACCTGCAAGCCGGACCGTAGACGCTCGCCGCTGCGGGATTTCTCAAGATGATCTGCAATCTCACCATGGAGCTGGGTTGCTTCCGCCCAGACTTCATCGGCAACGCTGCCAGGAACATCCTCTTCATCGGCGAAATCGAAGTCTGCCTCGATCATTGCGCGCATATGGATGAGACGCTTTCTCCAGTCGTCATAGAGCTTGCCGAGGGCTCCACCCATCTGACGGACTGCCTGCTTGCGCTGGCTCTCGGTCTCTGCGGCGATGAGATCTGCCAGGCCCTCAACTTCCGTCAGGTCCATGCGGCCACGATCGAAAGCGCGGCGCGTGAACTCCCCTGCCTCGGCCGGACGGCAATTGGAAAACCGGGAAAGTACGGACAGAAGGCTTGAGACCACGGCACGTCCACCATGGCATTGGAACTCGGCAACGTCCTCTCCCGTGAAGCTGGAAGGCCCTTCAAAGTAGAGTACCAGGGCCTCGTCGAGAACGTCCTTCGTTTCCGGATCCCGGAGCTTGGCCAGCATCGTCTTCCGCGGCTGTGGCACCTTGCCAGCCAGTGTCTCAACGATCTCCCTGGTACCTGGACCAGACACACGGATCATCGCAACGCCCGAAGGCACAGCTCCGCTAGAGAGCGCAAAGATCGTGTCAGCCATGGTGTCTTCCGGTTCGTGGTCGGGTCGTGGACCGCCTCTTTATCAACTCTCGTCACCGCGGAAAAGAACAAGCCTCGCCATTCCGCCGCCGAATCGAAGTTGCTGGCGATACGGCAATCTGTTTCACGTGAATCAATTGTCAGAAAGTACCTGGCTTGGACAGGAGCGGCTTTCCTCTCAGGCGCGGTTCTTGTGCCTCACACGCGCAGCTTCGGCCAGAGAGTACCCAGCCGCCGGCAGTTCCTGTTTCCCCTTCAAATCGGGTCCAGGACGGAAACACACTGAATGAGGGAATTGCATTTCGTTTGGCGAAACTACGTCACAGCCTCACAATCTGTCCGTAAGCTGAACATCGAGGTCTTTCACCCATGTCGTCACACGATGTAAGTGGAGGCGGTTAAGCTCCTGAACACAACAGTAGGCGATGAGTTCGGAGCCGATTCAAAACAGGGGATTCACGTGAAACACCGCGTCCGGGATTTCGCCGTCGTCCTCTGGTCCAGCCACTGCAATCAGGCGTGACATCGGGTTCGAATGTGGCCCGCAAGAAATGTGAGAAAGAAACACTCACCTCAGGTGAAAACTTCGTCTGTCGGATCGGAGCCGATTCAACGTGACGGATTCACGTGAAACAAATTCTGACCCCGGCATGACCCTGTTTCTGTTTCACGTGAATCTCTGCTCGGATTTATCTCCAGCTCGGATAAACCCTCACCCAGTCCGCATCTGCCAATCGTCATACGTCATCCTGTAGAGCAGGTGCCGCTTGAAGGCGTGTCCCTCTGGAAGCTTCGGGTGCTCGAAGTCACCCCTCTCATCCTGCGTCATGCCAATTCGTGTCATGACCTTCTGCGAGGGAATATTGCCGGGAACAGTGAAGGCAACAATCTCTTCGTAGCCAATGGTTTCAAAGCCGAATCGAAGCCAGGCGCGAGCAGCTTCGCTAGCAAACCCCCGGCCCCACGCTGACCGCTTGAGCCTCCAACCAATATCGACACAGCCACCAATCGGCAGCGCCTCTTCATCGTGCACATCAAGTCCGGCAAAGCCGATGAACTCGCCTGACGCCTTCAGTTCAATCGGTGCGTAAAAAACACCGTGCTTTTCAAAACAGTCCCGGAACATGCCGATCAGCTTCAAGGCCCGATCACGGGTCAGTACGTCGGGAAAGTACCTCATCACCTCCGGGTCTGCGCAAAGTTGCACACAGGGGTCAATATGTGCTTCCGCCCAACAGCGCAGCACCAACCGTTCGGTTTCAATCTTGAAGGTGTTTCTCATTGTCTGAACTTTAGGCGATGCAGGTCTGTTTCACGTGAATCTGATCGACACACCGGAACAGAAGTCAGACTTGCTTCGGGCCGGATATCCAGTCCGTCTTCTTAAGGCGATAAAGCACATGTTTTGCGATCGGATGATCTGCCGGAAGACTGGGGTGAAGAAAGTCTCCCTCCAGATCGCGGGTCATGCCGATCTTTTCCATGACCCTTTGCGACGGCAGATTGTCCGGGATGGTGAAAGCCACGATCTCTTCAAGACCGATGGTTTCAAAACCGAATCGAAGCCACTCCCGAGCAGCCTCGCCTGCATAGCCCTTCCCCCAGGCAGTCCGCTTCAGGCGCCAGCCGATTTCGACACAAGGCTCGAACGGCAGGGGTGCCGCATAGGACGGCACGTTCAAACCAACGAAGCCGAGAAATTCTCCCGTCTCCTTGATTTCAATCGGCGCCATGCTGAAACCGTCCTTCACCGTCTTTTCCCGACACCGCGCAACCAGCAAGTCGGATTTCTCCCGCGTCAACACCTCAGGGAAAAATCTCATCACCTCGGGGTCGGCACAGAGTTTGGCAAATGGGTCCAGGTCTTCATCCTTCCATGGACGAAGCAGGAGCCGGTCAGTCTCTAACAGGAACGAAGCGTCAGTCATCAGAACGGGTCCGATTCAACAAAGGCAGGATTCACGTGAAACACGGTGGCGGGGTTTTTAATTCTTAACAAAAAGTAAAGGCGCGAACCCTCGCGGGCCGCGCCTTTGAATAGAACCGGATCCGTTTGGGATCAAGTGTTCATGCTGTCGAAGAAATCGTCGTTCGACTTGGTCTGTTTCAGCTTGTCGAGCAGGAATTCGATCGCATCCACCGTCCCCATCGGGTTGAGGATCCGGCGCAGCACAAAGGTCTTCTTGAGACGCTCGGCCGGTACCAGAAGCTCTTCCTTACGTGTACCGGAGCGCTGGATATCGATGGCCGGGTAAACACGCTTGTCGGAGATCTTGCGGTCCAGAATGATTTCGGAGTTACCCGTACCCTTGAACTCTTCGAAGATGACTTCGTCCATGCGGCTGCCGGTATCGATCAGTGCGGTCGCGATGATCGTCAGCGAGCCACCCTCTTCAATGTTACGGGCCGCACCGAAGAAGCGCTTCGGACGCTGCAGGGCGTTGGCGTCGACACCACCGGTCAGGACCTTGCCTGAAGACGGAACGACGGTGTTGTACGCACGTCCCAGACGCGTGATGGAGTCCAGCAGGATGACGACGTCGCGGCCGTGCTCGGTCAGGCGCTTGGCCTTCTCGATCACCATTTCGGCAACCTGCACGTGGCGGGCGGCCGGTTCGTCGAACGTGGAGGAAACCACTTCGCCGTCGACCGTGCGCTGCATGTCGGTCACTTCTTCCGGACGTTCATCGATCAGAAGAACGATCAGATAGCATTCCGGATGATTGGTGGTGATGGACTTCGCGATGTTCTGCAGGAACACCGTTTTACCTGTGCGCGGCGGCGCGGTGATCAGCGCACGCTGGCCTTTGCCGAGAGGCGCTACCAGGTCGATAACGCGGGAGGAGAGATCCTTGATAGTCGGATCTTCGATCTCCATCCGGAAACGTTCATCCGGATAAAGCGGCGTCAGGTTGTCGAAGTGAACCTTGTGCCGGGCTTTTTCCGGATCCTCGAAATTGATGGTGTTGACTTTGAGAAGGGCAAAATACCGTTCGCCCTCTTTGGGGCTGCGGATCTGGCCTTCAACGGTGTCCCCTGTCCGCAGCGAAAAGCGACGGATCTGCGAGGGCGAGACGTAAATGTCGTCAGGGCCCGGCAGATAGTTCGCATCCGGAGACCGGAGAAAGCCGAAGCCGTCCTGAAGGACTTCAACGACGCCTTCGCCGATAATCTCCACATCCTGAGCAGCTAGGTTCTTCAGGATGGCGAACATCAGCTCCTGCTTGCGCATGGTGCTGGCGTTTTCGACTTCAAGCTCCTCAGCAGTCTGGAGCAGCTCTGTCGGTGTTTTTTCTTTTAGGTCTTTGAGTTTCATTTCCCGCATCGAGTTGGGGTCTTTTTTTGTGTTGTTATGGATTTAGGTTTGGAAAGGTCGTTCTGCGCCGGATGGATGGGTCGGCCAGAAGATATCTGAGAGACTTTTAGGCGTGTCCAGATTGTACGGCGACTGCGGAGCGATTGAAAACGAACACTGTGCCGTATGAAGATGCGCGAAAGATACGTTGATTTGCAATAAAGCGCAAGCCCGGAATTCTGCCGGTTTTTTAGGCCACACTTAGAATTCGAAAGGTGAAAATGACGGCCGCATGTCTGCGGCTGTCTCTATTGCCTGTTTCGTGCCGCTTAAAACGGTTTGACGATGACGAAGATGACGATCCCGATCATCAGGACAGTCGGAACTTCGTTGAGTATCCGGTAGTAACGCTGCGACTTTTTGTTCTCGTCGCGGGCGAATTTCTTCACACAGCTGCTGAGATGGCCGTGAACACCGGACATGATCAGGACAAACGTGAACTTGGCGTGGAACCACCCGTCCTGCCAGGCCTGGAGTTCCCAGGCGAGCCACAGGCCAAACACCCAGGAGGCGATCATGGCCGGGTTGATGATGGCCTTGAGCAGCCGCCGTTCCATGATCTTGAATGTCTCGGACTGTTCCGACCCGATTTCCGTGGCCGCATGGTAGACGAACAGCCGCGGCAGATAGAGCATGCCGGCCATCCACGCGATGATCGAGATGACGTGGAGCGCCTTGATCCAGAGAAAGAGATCCATGCGCTTATCCCTTCCTGACCAGCTCGACCATGCGGGCAACGTTTTCCGGATCCGCGTCCGGCGTCACACCATGCCCCAGGTTGAAGACCAGCGGACCCTTGTCGAAGGTGTTCAGGATATGGGCTACGCCCTCTTCCAGCGCCTTGCCGCCGGCCACCAGCCGCATCGGATCCAGATTGCCCTGGATCGGGACCTTCTTCTGAATGTCGAGCGCAACCTGGTCCGGAGCCGTCCAGTCGAAACCGACCGCATCCACACCCGTACCTTCCACGAATGCCATCATCCGAGCCGAGGAAGCTTTCGGGAAACCGATGATCTTTGCATCCGGCCGCACCGCCCGAACACCGTCAACGATCCGGCGTGTCGGTTCGATCGACCAGCGCTTGAAACCGGCTTCATCCAGAACACCCGCCCAGGTATCGAAAATCTGGACCGCATCCGCGCCCGCATCCAGCTGTCGGATGAGATAGCGGATCGAGGCCGTGACGAGCTGATCGATGAAACGCTGCATCAGGTCAGGATCGCGATAGGCGCCCACACGGGCGGCAACCTGGTCCTGGGTGGTGTGACCGGCAACGGAGTAGCAGGCAACCGTCCAGGGAGCGCCACAGAAGCCCAGCAGTGTCGTTTCCTCTGGCAGCTCCGCCCGCAGGCGTGAAACCGTCTCTATGACCGGTTTGAGATGATCCTCGGCACGATCCTGTTCCAGACGATCCAGAAGATCGGCAGACAGCGGTTCCAGAACAGGACCACGTCCTTCTTCAAAACGAACCGGGTACCCGATGGCGTCCGGTACGACAAAGATGTCGGAAAACAGAATGCTTGCATCAAAACCATACCGGCGGATCGGCTGGAGCGTGACCTCTGTTGCAAGGTCGGGCGAATAGCAGAACTCCAGAAAGTTTGCCGCCTTCGAACGCACTTCGCGATATTCGGGAAGATAGCGTCCGGCCTGACGCATCATCCAGATGGGAGGCGGCCAGAGCTTTTCTCCGGAGAGTACCCGCATCACGGACTTGTCTTGGGATATCATGAGGTCGCCTTTCCCACATTTCAAATCAATAAAGATTCTTATTTTGAATCTGTTTTTTCTATTTGTGCGTGGATTACCGGGATCATTTTCTATCCACAATCCATCAGCCCGATTTTCTCGGCGGGAAAAAATCCGCTACTTGTTAAGCAGATTTCCTCCCCAGGAGTCGATAACAGGATTACGAATTGAATTACAATCACTTGTCCGCTTGTTTACGTTTCGTTAAGGAATTGGGCGGCAGTGGACAATCTGTCGATATGTCACAGCGCCTTTGTGAATCCACATCCATGCACAACCGTTTCGGCATCAGTTTCCGCTCGTTTAAGCATTGTTAATAAATTCGGCTGAGCGGGCATAAACTTCGTGCTAGGCACTGGGTGACAGACATCTTACCCAAATCATCAACAGGCCTGGGGATGACAACGTGAACAAGTCGAGACACTACTTCCATCTCCATCTCGTGTCCGACTCCACCGGCGAAACGCTGATGACAGTGGCCCGTGCGGCAACGGTCCAGTACGAGAACGTGCAGGAAATCGAGCATGTCTATCCGCTGGTGCGCTCCCAGAAGCAGCTCGACCGGGTAATCACTGAAATCGAAAAGGCACCCGGCATCGTCCTCTATACCCTGGTCGATGTGGAAATCGCCGGCCGGCTGGAACTGAAATGCCGCGAGCTGGGAGTGCCCTTCGTCAATATCCTGGATCCGGTCTTCGCGGTCTTCCAGTCTTATCTCAATGTCACCCAAACCCACCGTGTCGGCGGACAGCATGAACTGGATGCGGAATATTTTCGCCGGATGGAAGCGCTCAACTACACCATGTTGCATGATGACGGTCAGATCTGGGACGATCTGGAATCCGCCGATATCGTGCTGATCGGCATTTCGCGCACATCCAAGACGCCAACCTGCATCTATCTGGCCAACCGGGGCATCAAGGCAGCAAACGTGCCGCTGGTCCCGGGCATCGCCCTGCCCGAACATGTGAAGAAACTCAAGCAGCCGATGATTGTCGGTCTGATCGCTTCTGCCGAACGCATCCAGCAAATCCGCCGCAACCGTGTGCTGTCTTTGAATTCGGAAGGCTATAACGACACGTATGTCGACCGGAAGGAGATCTCCCAGGAGATCAACATGACCCGCAGGCTCTGCACGGAACATGGCTGGCCGTTGATTGACGTTACGCGTCGTTCTGTCGAGGAGACAGCTGCGGAGATCCTGACCCTTTTCAAGGAATTCAAATCAGGGCAGGAAGGCGGAGGAGAAACCGGGCGCGCCGGATAACCAACAAAAGGGATGGAAATGGCAGTTGTCTTGGCAAGCGGAAGCAGGATCCGCGCTGATCTTCTGAAAAACGCCGGGCTCGACATCGAGGTCGACCCGGCCGATGTCGACGAGCGTGTTGTCGAAGCCCCGCTCCTGGAAGCAGGCTTTCCTCCGGAGGACCTGGCAAGCGTTCTGGCGGAAGCCAAGGCGAATGACGTCAGTGACCGCCGCGCAGGTGACCTTGTCATCGGTGCCGATCAGATTCTGGCGTTCGAAGGTGAAAGACGCACAAAACCGGAGGACATGGAAGCTGCGCGCCGGCAACTGCTCGCCTTTTCCGGCAAGACCCACGAACTGCATTCCGCCGTCGTGATTTCGAAGGATGGCGAAGCAATCTGGCGCCACGTTTCTACGGCACGCCTGACCATGCGCGAACTGAGCCCGGCCTTCATTGGCCACTATCTGGCTGCGGCCGGTGAGGACGTGCTTTCCAGCGTCGGCGCCTATCAGCTGGAAAGTCTCGGCGTGCAGCTTTTTGAAAAGATAGATGGCGACTATTTCACCATTCTTGGCCTGCCCCTTTTGCCTCTTCTGGCAGAGCTGCGCAGCCTGAAGGTGATCGAAACATGAGCGGATCCGTGAAAAAAGCGGCCATCACAGGTCATCCGGTCACACATTCCCGCTCTCCGCTGGTGCATGGATACTGGTTGAAGAAGCATGGCATCGCCGGAGAATATGGCCGGGTCGATGTTCCGCCGGAAACAGCCGAGGACTTCTACCGGAATTTTGCCGACGCGGGTCTGTCCGGTGCCAATGTCACTGTTCCGAACAAGGAAGTGGCTGCCGCGGCCTGCGACTGGCTGGACGACGCAGCAAAATCCATGGGGGCTGCCAACACGATCTGGCTGGACGACAGCGGCCGGCTGTGCGGGGCCAATACGGATGGTCTCGGCTTTCTCGGCAATCTTGATCAGCTCGCCCCCGGGTGGGACGTTTCACGTGAATCTGCCGTGGTCCTGGGGGCAGGCGGAGCCGCACGCGCCGTGGTGTGGGCATTGCTCTCACGGAGATTCACAAGAGTGCATATCGTCAACCGGACATTCGAAAAAGCAAAAGCCATTGCGGATATGTTTGGTTCCGGAACGATTGCTCACGAATGGGACAACCTGGGGACAGTGCTTGAAGAAGCCGATCTTCTGGTGAACACCACTTCGCTCGGCATGGCCGGAAAGGCGCCACTGGAAATCGACCTGTCACCCTTGCCGAAGACGGCAATCGTCACTGACGCAGTCTATGCACCACTGGAAACCGACCTGCTGCGCAGCGCGAAGGCTCGGGGCAATCGGACTGTGGACGGCCTTGGCATGCTGCTGCATCAGGCCGTACCGGCGTTCGAGCGCTGGTTCGGGGTTCGGCCGGAAGTGGACGACACCCTGCGCAACCTCATACTCGAAGACCTTGGAGTAACCGCGTGATCCGGATCGGCCTCACCGGCTCCATCGGCATGGGCAAATCGACAACGGCAAAAATGTTCGCTGCTGAAGGTATTCCCGTGCACGATGCCGATGCCACGGTCCACGCGCTCTATTCGGGCCGGGCTGCGCCGCTGATCGAGGCGGCGTTTCCCGGCACGGTGTCGGACGGCAAGGTCGACCGTACGCTGCTCTCCCCGCATGTGCTCGGCAAGCCCGAGGCCATGAAAAAGCTCGAAGCCATCGTTCACCCCCTGGTGCGTGAGGAAGAGCAGCTCTTTCTGAAGCGTGCCCGCGCGGACCATCGGCGCATCGTCATGCTGGATATCCCGTTGCTGTTCGAAACCGGCGGTGAGGCCCGCGTGGATGTCGTCGTTGTTGTCACCGCCGATGCAGACGTTCAGCGAGACCGTGTCCTCGCCCGGCCGGGCATGAGCGAAGACAGGTTCGAGGCGATCCTCGCCAAGCAGATGCCTGACGCAGAAAAACGCCGCCGCGCGCATTTCCTGGTCGATACCGGCCGGGGCATGGAAGCGGCGGAGCGGCAGGTGAGAGCGATCCTGAAAGCACTTGCCGCGGCCGGTTGACGTCTCTCTGATCTCCTCTTGCACCTGAAGGTCTTTTCAACTTCGCCCTTATCCTGAGGAGGGCCTGTAAGGCCCGTCTCGAAGGATGGGCGGCATACTCCAAAACCAGTGACCCATCCTTCGAGACACCCGGCAATGCCGGGCTCCTCTGAATGAAGTGTTGGACGGAACGGGCGCTGGGGCATCGGGATCAAACCCCAGAACCGAAAAACCCCAGAACAACAAAACGCCAGAACACCGGGGAAAACCGCGCGCAACTCTTGCCACTCACCCTGCAAGCTGCACAGTGAATCCATAGGCAAAAGGCGGAAAAATGCGCGAGATCTCGTTCGATACGGAAACAACAGGCCTGAACCCGCGCGGAGGTGACCGGCTGGTGGAAATCGGCGGTGTTGAGTTGATCAATCACATCGCGACGGGCAATTCCTATCACGTCTACATCAACCCGCTGCGCGACATGCCGGAAGAAGCTTTCCGGGTTCATGGCCTGTCGGCGGAATTCCTGTCCGACAAGCCCTTGTTCGAGCACGTTGCGGATGAGTTTCTGGAGTTCGTTGGTGATGCCACGCTGGTGATCCACAACGCGGCTTTCGACATGGGCTTCATCAACATGGAGCTGGAACGGGCCGGACGGCGCATAATTCCGAACACCCAGGTGCTCGATACGCTGGATCTCGCCCGCCGCAAGCACCCATCGGGGCCGAATTCACTGGATGCGCTATGCTCTCGCTATGGCATCGACAACTCCAAGCGTATCAAGCACGGCGCTCTTCTCGATGCGGAAATCCTGGCTGAAGTCTATCTGGAGCTTATCGGCGGCCGCCAGACGGCCCTTGGCCTGATTACGGACGAAGAAGAAACCTCTTCGGCAGGTTCCAGCTTCGAACCTGGCGAACTCGGCACCTTTAACGCCCGCCAACGTCCCTCGCCGTTGCAGCGCCTGTTGCAGGACAGCGAACTTGAAGCCCACAAGGCCTTCATCGAAGGCATGGGCGACAGCGCGATCTGGTCAAAATACAACGGCTGAGGCTCGAAAGACCTCTTAATCGGATTTCATGGATCAATTGTCTGCCAGCAACCAGCGCACCGTTTCAAAGTGCCGCTCGGCATAGCTGCTGCCGAATGCCCAGGCCATGGTCTGGCCGATGGTCCAATATCTTGCCCGCTCCCGGTCAAGCTCCAGTTCTTCCGACAGTCGGTCCAGCCGGTAACGCGCTTCGGCTTTCGAATGCCCGAATTCGAAGCTCCTGACGATCGGGCTAAGCGCAAAGGCAGGATCGCCGGCGAGAGGCTTCGGGTCGATGGCAAGCCAGGCATCTCTTTCAGAGGACAGAATGTTGTGTCCGTGCAGGTCCTGGTGCAGCAGGACCTCTTCCGTCTCTTTCTCACGACAAAGGTCCTGCAAGGCCTTGCGCGCAGCGTCCACGAGATGTTGCTCGCAAGGCTTCCCGGCAGCCATCCAGTTATGGTCGAGGCTATCCCGCCACCGTGCGGCTTCATCGCTGAGGCGGGTAAACGGGTCACCGGCAGGGATCGTCAGGAGACGCAGCAACCCTGCAACAACGCCAATCCGGTCCGTTTCGGTGTCGTCGGCCAGAAACTGCCCCGGCCTGCAGCGCTCCAGCAGCAGTGCGCCTAGTTCGGGAGCATGCTTCAATAGCCGAACAGCACCCTTGCCGTTCCAGCGCGCCAGTGCCTCGGCTTCGTGGCGGCATTCGTGATCGGGAAACTGCAGTTTGAGGACAACATCCTCACCGTCGTGCCTTGCCGGAACGACGAGAGATACATTACCGCCAGAAAACGGGCTCCCTGGGTCTGAAAGCCCGAAGTGTTCGCACGCGGTTTCAAGCAGCACAGGCAGCTTGTCGAGCCAGATACGGCCGGTTTCGGTCGCCCTCAGCCAGTCGAGACTGGCCGGCACGACAACCGCGCTGCCGATGAAACGATCAGCCAAGACATGAGACTCGCAAACGGGTCAAAGCATCGACGGCAAAACACGATCCGGCGGGCGGTGTCCGTCCATGAAGGTCTTGATGTTGATGATGACCTTCTCGCCCATTTCGATACGGCCCTCGATGGTGGCCGACCCCATGTGCGGCAGCAGCAGAACGCTTTCCAGCTTGGCCAGCTTCGGATTGACCGCGGGTTCGTGCTCGAACACGTCCAGGCCGGCGCCGGCAAGCTCACCGCTCTCGAGCATCCGGATCAGGGCGTTTTCGTCAATCACCTCGCCACGGGCGGTGTTCACCACATAGGCATCCTTTTTCAGAAGCTTCAGGCGGCGGGCGGACAGAAGGTGGAAGGTTCCCGGCGTGTGCGGGCAGTGAATGGAGACGACATCCATGCGCGCCAGCATCTGGTCAAGGCTGTCCCAGTAGGTTGCCTCAAGCTCTTCCTCGACACCTTCGGCAAGGCGGCGGCGGTTGTGATAGTGGATCGACATGCCGAAGGCCTTGGCACGGCGCGCAACGGCCTGGCCAATGCGGCCCATGCCGATGATACCCAGGCGTTTTCCCCAGATCCGGTGGCCAAGCATCCAGGTCGGCGACCAGCCGGCCCAGTCGCCGGCTTCCAACGCCTTGATGCCTGTGGCAAGTCGACGCGGCACGGCCAGGATCAGCGCCATGGTCATGTCCGCGGTGTCTTCGGTCAGCACGCCCGGCGTGTTGGTGACATTGATTCCCCGGTTGTTGGCACTCACGACATCGATGTTGTCGACACCATTACCGAAGTTTGCGATGAGCTTCAGGTTTTCACCAGCCTGCGAGAGGACGGATGAGTCGATCCGGTCGGTAACGGTCGGCACCAGAACATCGGCGGTTCGCACCGCTTCCACCAGTTCCGCCTGGCTGAAGGGCCTGTCATTATCATTGAGACGCGTCTCGAAAAGCTCACGCATCCGTGTTTCGACCACGTCCGGAAGCTTCCGGGTCACCACAACGACAGGCTTCTTTTTCGCCATACCAATTGCCTTTCGCGCTTCGTTGAGGACTTGTTAACCTCAACGGTACCACTTTGACGCTGCGCGTTGCGCGAGCGGATGAGACCACCCCTTTTCCTTACCAGATGGTCCAGCAGAAACAAGGGATCGGTTTCAATCGCCGCGGATCGCCAACCGGCCAAAACGACCAAGCTGGTTTTCGCGCAAATTTTTCGGTAGAGATTTGCCTCAAATCAAAGATCAATAACAATTGGACAACCGGACAATATGGCTCGCTCGTTCCAGGCTACCCGGATCTTCCTCACTGTGATGACATTGCTGTGCGGTCTGCTCGCAACTTCGGTCGCTTCGCACGCCCAGGGCACCACGACCGGCGCCAGCGGCCTGCCGGTGCCGAGATTTGTCAGTCTGAAGTCCGATCGGGTCAATGTGCGCATCGGGCCTTCGCGTGAACATGATATCGCGTGGACCTTCGTGCAGTCCGGTCTGCCCGTGGAAATCGTCGGTGAATTCGAGAACTGGCGCCGCATTCGCGATTGGGAAGGCAAGCAGGGCTGGGTGTTCCGCTCGCTGCTGTCCAGCCGCCGCACGGCTCTCGTCACCCCATGGGAAAAAAGCGACCGCACACCGCTGCGCTCCCGCTCCCGCTCCGACGCCGATATCGTTGCCGAACTGGATCCCTTCGTGCTGACGACGGTTTCCGAATGTGCCGGTGGCTGGTGCCGGGTCAACGGCGAGAATTATGACGGCTGGCTGGATCAGACCCGCCTGTTCGGTGTCTATCCGGATGAGCTGATCGGAGACTGACGTCCTCTTCCCTCGATTGCCTGGGTTTCCTGATCCCTCATCCTGAGGAAGCGCGTGAGCGCTGTCTCGAAGGTTGGGTCACTTGCTCGGGAGTTTGCCGCCCATCCTTCGAGACGAGCCTTCGGCCCTCCTCAGGATGAGGAAAACGGAACAAAAAAGGCGGCCATCCGGCCGCCTTTTGCATGTTTGGATTGTTGTACAGGCCTCAGTCGGCCTGAACTTCCTGAACCTTGAGCTCTTCCAGACGCGGCATCGACATGATGTTGTAGCCACTGTCGACAAAGTGCACTTCGCCGGTCACGCCACCGGAAAGATCCGACAGGAGATAGAGGCCGGTTCCGCCGATTTCGTCCAGGGAAACGGTCCGGCAGAGCGGAGAATTGCGCTTCTGGAAGTTGAACATCAGGCGGGCGTCGGAAACGCCGGATCCTGCTAGGGTCCGAACCGGGCCCGCGGAAATCGCGTTCACGCGGATGTTCTGCTCACCGTAGTCCACCGCAAGGTAACGGACGGAAGATTCCAGAGCAGCCTTGGCAACGCCCATCACGTTGTAGTTCGGCATGACCTTGGTGGAACCACCATAGGTCAGCGTCACCATGGAACCGCCATTGGTCATCAGAGCGGCAGCCCGCTTGGCGATCTCGGTGAAGGAGAAACAGGAGATCAGCATGGTGCGGGAGAAATTCTCCCGCGTGGTGTCGGCGTATTTCCCGCGCAGTTCCGTCTTGTCGGAAAAGGCGATCGCATGCACCAGGAAGTCGATGCTGCCCCACTCTTCCTTCAACGTGTCGAACACGCTGTCGACCGATGCAATGTCTTCCACGTCGCACGGCACAAGAATCTTGGAACCGACGGAATCCGCCAGCGGCTTGGTACGGCGGCCGAAAGCCTCTCCCTGATAGGTGAAGGCAAGTTCGGCACCATGATCGGCGAGCGTCTTGGCAATACCCCAGGCAATGGAGTGGTCGTTGGCAACGCCCATGATCAGGCCGCGTTTGCCCTTCATCAGATCAGACATTCAAAACTCCTCAGCCGTGAAAGCGCGACAGCGCGAGCGACGCGTTGGTGCCGCCAAAGCCGAAGCTGTTGGAAAGAACCGTGTCGAGGCCTGCATTGTCCACGCGCTCGGTCACGATCTCGCCCGGCTTCAGGGCCGGATCCAGCTCGTTGATGTTGGCAGACGCGGTCATGAAGTCGTTCTGCAGCATCAGCAGGCAGTAAATGGCTTCCTGAACGCCGGTCGCACCCAGGCTGTGGCCGGTGAGCGATTTGGTCGAAGACACCGGCGGCTGGTTTTCACCGAACACGCGGCGGATCGCTTCGATTTCGCCGATATCGCCGACGGGTGTCGAAGTGCCGTGGCTGTTGATGTAGTTGACCTTGCGGTCGCCCAGGGTCGAGGTGGCAAGGCGCATGCAGCGCTCGCCGCCCTCACCGGAAGGTGCCACCATGTCGTAGCCGTCGGAGTTGGCTGCGTAGCCGGTAACCTCGGCATAGATTTTCGCGCCGCGCGCCTTGGCGTGTTCCAGTTCTTCCAGAACCACCACGCCGCCACCACCGGCGATCACGAAGCCGTCGCGGGTCGCGTCATAGGCCCGCGATGCGGTCTGAGGCGTATCGTTGTACTTGGAGGACATGGCGCCCATGGCGTCGAACAGACAGGACAGGGTCCAGTCGAGTTCCTCACCGCCACCGGCAAACATCACGTCCTGCTTGCCGAACTGGATCTGTTCGGTGGCTGCACCGATGCAATGTGCCGAGGTGGAGCAGGCCGACGTGATGGAATAGTTGATGCCCTTGATCTTGAACGGCGTCGCCAGGCAGGCAGAGTTGGTGGAGCTCATGCCGCGGGTCACCATGAACGGGCCCATGCGCTTGGGAGACCCTTTTTCCAGCACGATCTGGTGCGCCTGGAACAGGTTCTTGGTCGACGGACCACCGGAACCCATGATCAGGCCGGTGCGCGGGTTGGAGATGTCGGACTCTTCCAGACCGCTGTCGGCAATCGCCTGCTGCATGGAGATGTAGTTATAGGCGGCACCGTCGCCCATGAAGCGCAGCTGGCGCTTGTCGATGAGCGAAGCGATATCGACATTCGGCATGCCGTGTACCTGGCTTCTGAAGCCGTGTTCCGCGTAATCCGGAGCGAAGCTGATGCCGGACTTGCCTTCTCGAAGGCTGGACAGCACTTCTTCGGTGTTTGCTCCGATGGACGACACGATACCCATGCCGGTGACGACAACGCGTCTCATTGCGGTCTCCTATTGTCTTGACTGCACCACAGCTCTCAGGGTGTGTGTCGAGAGCCTGCAGGCACATACATAATATGCAAACCGGCGCCCCCAATGAAAAAGAAGCGCCGGTGCCATCAATTGATCCTGCGAACGGGTGTCAGGTCTTTGCCAGGCCGACGCGCAAATCGGTCGCCTTGTAAATCTGTTCACCGTCCGCCTTCAACCAGCCGTCGGCAATGCCGAGAACCAGGCGACCCTTCATGACCCGCTTGAAGTCGACACCGTATTCCACCAGCTTCACGTCCGGCGTAACCATGCCCTTGAACTTCACTTCACCGGTCGACAGGGCCATGCCCTTGCCTTCAAGGCCAAGCCAGCCAAGGAAGAAACCGGTCAGCTGCCACAGGGCGTCGAGACCAAGGCAGCCCGGCATGACCGGATTTCCCTGGAAATGGCACGGGAAGAACCAGAGATCCGGCTTGATGTCGAACTCGGCGCGAGCGAACCCCTTGTCGAATTCGCCACCGGTTTCGGAAAGTTCCGTGATCCGGTCGAACATCAGCATCGGGGGAAGAGGCAGCTGGGCATTGCCCGGGCCAAACAGCTCGCCGCGGCCGCAGGCGAGAAGTGCTTCATAATCGTAGCTGGAGCGGCGATCGGTCATTCGGGATCCGTGTTTTGTCTCCTGCCAGGGAATTTCCCAGGGCAGGTTCGGTTTGTTTTCGGTTCGTTTGAGGCGCCTTCCTAACACAGGGGAACCATGACCGAAAGATGTCACTTGCGCGAAGTTACTCGGTTTTTTCGGGCGTTTCGCCAAGTTTTGTGCGTATTCGACCTAATCTGTGCATCCGGTTCCGGGACACCGGCTTGCAGCTGTTTGGTCAGCGCTTGCACGAACCTTCCGAACGCGCCGCAGTTGCGCCCTGATTTCCGCTCAGGTTGCCCTTTACGTTTAAAACTTGCATCTTGGGTACAAGAAATGGCAGATATAGGCCAATGTTAGTGAAAACGGCCCGGCGCAACGTTTGCGCGGCACATATTTGCGCCGTTTCAAGAAGCGACCCTGGACCTGGATCGGATCGGAATGACAACACTTGTGGTGCATGAAACCGGCGACAAGAAGAATGTGACCGACATGCTTCGGTCTGCAGGCCTCCGGCCGACGCGCCAGCGTGTCTCGCTTGCAGAAATTCTGTACTCCCGGGGCGATCGCCACATCTCGGCCGAGCTGCTTCATGAAGAGGCGGTCGACGCCGATGTGCCGGTCTCTCTCGCCACGGTCTACAACACGCTGCACCAGTTCACCGAGGCCGGTCTGCTGCGCGAAGTCGCGATCGACGGCAACAAGACCTACTTCGACACCAATGTGTCCGACCACCATCACTTCTTCATCGAAGGCGAAAACCGGGTGATCGACATTCCGGGCGAAGGCGTGGGCATCGGCGCTCTGCCGAAAGCACCCGAAGGCATGGAAATCGTTCGTGTCGACGTGGTCGTACGCGTTCGCGAGAAACGCTGATCGTCGCGATTGATTGCGGCGGCCCTCAGGCCAGACCGCTTTCCACATAACGCAATTTCCATTCGTAATAGTCGGAGGTCGTCCCGATCTCCGCCAGATGACGCTGGCCATCCGGCTCGAAGCCAAGTTTCTTCAGGAGGTTGGCGGAGCGGACGTTTTCCGGATGCGTGATCGCGCACAGCGTGCGCAGCTTCAGTTCCCGGGTAACGAAGTCCAGCACGCTCTGCCCGGCCTCGCGCCCGAACCCCTTTCCGCGGTGGTCTTCCAGAAAGGCAAAGCCAAGGTCCGGGTACTTCAGTTCCTTGCGCACCACCAGACCGCACACACCAACCGGTGTAAGCGACGGTTTCAGATCCAGGATCCAGAGCCCGACCCCATGGGCGGCAAAGCGCGCCAGCGTCTTGTTCTTGATGTAGTTGGCCGCGTCTTCCTCGGTCTTGATACCGTGGTCGGCGATAAATCGGATGTAATCCGGCTCATTCATGAGCTGGTGGTAAAAAGCGGCATCATTGCTGGAAGGCAAGCGGAAGCGAAGCCTCTCGCTCACGGGAAATGGTCCAAGCGGGAAACTCACGCAACTGTTTCCTTTTCAATAAGGGCTTTGGTGCGCAGGGCAATATCCGGCACCGCATCAAAAAGTTCTTTCTCCGTGCTCCGGCACAGATCGTAAATCACACAACGCCGGCACTCCGGTTTGCGCGCCTTGCAGATGTAACGGCCATGCAGGATGAGCCAGTGGTGGGCATGGAGCGCAAATTCCACCGGCACGACTTTCTCCATGGCTTTTTCCACATCGAGAGGCGTCTTGCCCGGGGCAATGCCTATGCGGTTGCCGAGGCGAAACAGATGCGTGTCGACGGCAATGGTCGGGTGACCGAAGAAGATGTTCAGAACCACATTCGCGGTCTTGCGGCCGACACCGGGCAGCGCTTCCAGCGCTTCGCGGTCTTCCGGAACTTCGCCGCCATGGTCGCGGATCAGCTGCTCGGACAACAGGATGACGTTCTTGGCCTTGTTCTTGTAAAGGCCGATCGTCTTTATTTCTTCCCGCACCCGGTCCTCCCCGAGCGCCACCATCTTTTCCGGTGTGTCGGCAATCTGGAACAGGTGTCTTGTTGCCCGGTTCACACCAACGTCGGTCGCCTGGGCCGACAGCACCACGGCAACCAGAAGCGTGAAAGCATTGACATAATCCAGTTCGCCCTTTGGTTCCGGGTTGTCGGCATGGAAGCGCTGGAAGATCGCAAAGGTTTCCGCTTTCGTATAGCGGGACCGTTTCAACACCTTGCCGGGGTTGTCCACGGAGGGTGCTTTTCTCCGGGTCTGTTTGGATTTTGCGGGCCGGCGTGGTGCCGCAGTCCTGGAAGGGCTCTTTGCTTGCGTCATCTTCTCTCTATAATCATGCCTCATGAGCGAGAACAATCCGAAACCCCTGCGGGATGGCGAATTGCCGGATCAGGACCGGCCGTTTTTCACTGCCGTTCTGACCCCTCACCGGTCTCTGGGGCCAAACGGATTCCTGGTTCTCATGTGCTTCTTCGGCGGTGTCAGTTTCATCGCCGGTATTCTGTTTCTGCGTATCGGCGCCTGGCCGGTTTTCGGGTTCTTCGGACTTGATATCGCGCTGCTCTGGTTTGCCTTTCGGATGAACTACCACTCCGCACGAACTTTCGAGGAAGTGGTTGTCTCGCGGCACGAGATTGCGATCCGCAAGGTTGGCCCGGGCAAGAAATACCAAGAATACCGTTTCAATCCCTTCTGGGTCCGCCTGACGGTGGACCGGATCGAGGACGAAGGGGTCGTCAAGGTGACCCTCCTCAGCCGGGGTGAACAGGTCGATCTCGGCAATTTCCTGAATCCCGATGACAGAACGAGTTTTGCCGGTGCCATGGCCAATGCGTTGTCCGTCGCCAAGTCAGGCGGTGTCTAGGCTCCTTCTTCAATGACTTTGGGTTGAACCTTGAGCGTTGCAAGCAGAACGGCCAGAGCCGCGGTTGCCGAAAGCGCTGCGGTGTAAAGCACGGTCTGAAAGCTGGCCGCACTGGCGATGAAACCCATCGAAATGCTGCCGATCATGCCGCCGAGGAACAGGCTGTTCATGTAAACCGCCGTTGCCCGGCCCGGCCGGTCCGGTGCGAAGCTCTGCACGAAGCTGATCGCGACACCGGCAAACAGGCCATAATAAGTCCCTTCCAGCACAGCGATGGCCAGCACCTGCCAGAGCGCGGTCACCTGGGCAAACAGCACCATGCTGACCGCGGCAAGGCACGCCGCCAGCATCAGCACCTGCCGAATGCCGATGCGCTCGGCAAGGCGAACCGAGCCGAAGATGACAAAGACTTCCAGCAGGCATTTGACCGACAGTGCCAGGCCTGGCGTTGCACCGGGCAGATGTGTTTCCTGCACGAAGAACAGCGGCATCGCCGAGACGAACAGCGAATTGGTGATGACAAAGCCAAGGCATGTCAGCCCGGCAATCTGAAGACCCCAGTTGATCGGCGCCTTGCCGTTTGTCTTGGAACGCTCTCGTGCTGACCTGAAGTCCGCCGGAACGACAATGTACCAGAGCATCAGGTAGACAATGCCGATCGCAAAGGCGCACAGGAAGGCGGCGGCAAAACCGAAGGCCGCAACCACCGAAAAGGAGACCGCCGGCCCGATCATCCACGCAAGTGAAACCATCATGCGCAGCCAGGAATTGACCCTGGCAACGTCCATGCCCTCCTGTTCGGCAAAAAGGCGGCCGAAGGTAAAGACGACGCCCGCGCCCATGTTGGATAGGCTCATAAGGGGGGCGATCAGGACGAGCAGCATCACCAGACTGCTGATCTGGGTCAGCAGTGCGGCGAGCGTAATATAGGCGACAACAGAGACGACCAGCAGGCTCTTGACCGGGAAACGGTTGTCCAGCCGTTCGCCTGCCCATCGATTGACGGCCAGCGTCAGCGGCATCACCAGACCGGAGTAAAGACCCACCTGCCAGGGTTCGGCGCCCAGCCCTTCCACAATGAAAAAACTCATCAGCGGCACCAGCGCCGAAACGCCGAGGCTGTTGGTGAATTGAAGAAGCAGAATCAGCAATGCCTGTCGAGGCAGTTGCAGGAGGGACAACATGACGATCGCCGGAAAAGTGAAATAAGCAAGAATTACAACCTAACTGGGTTGTATCGCCCCGTCACCGCTTTTTTTGCCGAACGCGCGTCTGCCGATTGCGCAACCCGTTTTGGAAAGTTTCGAAAACCAGACAATCCCTAACGCTATCGTCACTCAAATCAGCGGCACAATTCGAACCTGACAACTAGTCGTCCGGGGTCAATCGCAATGTCTTCAGCCGGTACAGCGCTTCCAGCGCTTCGCGCGGGGTCATGTCATCCGGATTGATTGCCTCAAGAGCGATCGAGATGGGATCGGGTTCCGCAAACCCTGCCGGAGCGCTGGGCGCAGGTGCGGTCAGGCTTGCGAAAAGCGGCAGTTCGTCGATCAGGCTCTCAGCCGGCGAGCGGCGGTCCTGCTCTTCCAGCTGGCTGAGCACCTGCTTGGATCTTTCGACGACGGATACCGGCAGACCAGCCAGCTTGGCCACTTGAATGCCGTAGGATCGGTCGGCTGCACCGGGAACGATCTCGTGCAGGAAGATAACGTCGCCCTTCCATTCCTTCACCGAGACGGTGGCATTTGAAAGCCGGGCCAGCTTGCCTGAAAGGGCAGTCAGTTCGTGGTAGTGGGTCGCAAACAGGGCACGGGACCTGTTGACCTCATGAAGATGTTCGATCGTCGCCCAAGCAATGGACAGGCCGTCGAACGTCGCGGTACCACGGCCGATTTCGTCCAGGATCACGAGTGAGCGGTCACCGGCCTGATTGAGGATCGCGGCGGTCTCGACCATCTCGACCATGAAGGTGGATCGGCCGCGCGCAAGATCGTCTGCCGCGCCGACGCGGGAGAACAACCTGTCGACCACGCCGATATGGGCTGCTGCTGCCGGCACATATCCGCCCATCTGGGCCATCACGGCAATCAGTGCGTTCTGGCGCAGGAAAGTCGATTTACCGGCCATGTTCGGACCGGTAATCAGCCAGATATGGCCGATATCCTCGTCCGCTTCCGGACCGAGATTGGCATCATTGGCAACAAAACTGTCGCCGCCGGATTTCTTCAGCGCCTTTTCGACCACCGGATGACGTCCACCCTTGATGTCGAAGGCGCGGCTGTCATCGACCACGGGCCGGACATAGCTTTCTTCCTGGGCAAGCTTCGCAAGCCCGGCCGAAACATCCAGAATGCTGAGGCCGTGGGCGGCGGCCTTGATTGCTTCCCCTGCGTCGATGATCGCCTTGGCAAGCCGGTCGAAGATTTCCAGCTCGATGGCAAGCGAACGTTCGCCGGCACTTGCGATCTTCGATTCCAGATCCGCCAGCTCCGTGGTGGTGAAGCGCATGGCGCCGGCCATGGTCTGGCGGTGGATGAACCGTCCAGGATCTGCGGTCAGCTTTTCCGTCTGCGCGGACGGCGCTTCGATGAACCAGCCGAGCACGTTGTTGTGCTTGATCTTCAGCGACCTCAGGCCGAGTTCTTCCGAATAATCAGCCTGGAGCTTTGCGATCACCTTTCGGCTTTCGTCGCGCAGGGAGCGCAGTTCGTCCAGATCGGCGTTGTAACCGGTGGCGATGAAACCGCCGTCGCGTTTCAGAAGCGGCGGCTCTTCTTTCAGTGCCGTCGTCAATTCGCTGCCGAGATCGTGCGGAGCCTGTTCAAGACTGGCGCGCGCAGCAGCGATTTCCGCCGGAATCGTTCCCGCCGTCGCACTGGTCTGGTCGAGCACTGCCCGCGCGGCCTCAAGCCCCTGGGCAACCGACAGGATATCGCGCGGCCCGCCGCGGTTGAGCGCGATCCGCGACAGGGCCCGGGCCATGTCCGGGGCGCCTTTCAGCGTCTGGCGCAGGCCTTCGCGCATGATTTCGTTTTCAAGAAAGAAGGCAACGCCGTCGAGCCTGTGCTGGATCGCATCCACGTTGACCAGCGGTCCGGCCAGGCGGCTGGCGAGCAGGCGTGAGCCGCCGCCTGTCACTGTCCGGTCGATCGTCGCCAGCAGCGAGCCCTGCTTTTCGCCGGAAAGCGTGCGGGACAGCTCCAGATTGGCCCGGGTTGCCGGATCGATCAGCATGCGCCCGGCGCCGGCCTCGCGCACGGGCGGATCCAGCGGAGGGCGTTCGCCGAGCTGGGTCTTCTCCACATAGGCAAGAATGCCGGCGGCGGCGGAAAGCTCCGCCCGGCTGAAGGTGCCGAAGCCGTCGAGGGTCTTTACACCAAAGTAATGCGCAAGCCGGTCCGTGGCGGTGGAACTGTCGAAAAAGGCACGCGGCACCGGCGACAGCGCACCTCCCGCCTGTTCGGCGGTCAGGCGCAACTCGCTTTCCTGCAGCAGATTGTCCGACAGGATGAGTTCGCGCGGGGAAACCTGGGCAAGATCGGCGGCAAGGCGCTGATGATCGGTTTCCGACACCTGGAAGGAGCCGGTGGACATGTCGATCCAGGCAAGACCGTAGACCGCACTGCCGTCCAGCGAACCGCCCTTCAACCGGGTCAGCGCCATCAGGTAGTTGTTGGCACCGGCATCCAGCAGGCGCTCTTCCGTCAGCGTTCCGGGGGTGACGAGACGCACGACATCGCGCCGGACGACGGATTTGGAGCCGCGCTTCTTGGCCTCGGCCGGATCTTCCGTCTGTTCGCAGACCGATACCCGGTGCCCCTTGGCAATCAGCTTGTTGAGATAGTCGTCGGCTGCATGCACCGGCACCCCGCACATCGGAATGTCGGCACCCTGGTGCTTGCCGCGCTTGGTCAGCGTGATGCCGAGCGCGGCGGAGGCAACTTCGGCGTCTTCGAAAAACAGTTCGTAGAAATCGCCCATCCGGTAGAACAGAAGGCTGTCCGGATTGGCAGCCTTGATCTCCAGGAACTGGGCCATCATTGGCGTGACCTTGCTGTCCGCCGGGGTGATTTCTTGCGCGCTCTGTCCACTCATGCCTGATACCTAGCAAACTGAGCGGACCATTCCACCAAGGGCCTATTCCATCTTGGCTTGAGGCTTCATTTTCCAGGGGATAAGGTCGTGCTCCCGCCCCGTAAAGAGAGCGCGCAAGAGGAAACGCCCAAACCATGTCCGCCGACAAGAAACCGACCAAGACCAATGTCAGCTTCACCGACCAGGAAGCGCTGCAATTCCACCAGGAAGGCCGCCCCGGGAAGCTGGAAATTGCGCCCACCAAACCGATGGCGACCCAGCGCGACCTGTCGCTGGCCTATTCGCCCGGCGTGGCGGTGCCGGTGCGGTCGATCGCGGAAGACCCCAGCCGTGCCTACGACTACACCACCAAGGGCAACATGGTTGCGGTGATTTCCAACGGCACGGCCATTCTGGGCCTCGGCAATCTGGGCGCGCTTGCCTCAAAGCCGGTGATGGAAGGCAAGTCCGTCCTGTTCAAGCGCTTTGCCGACGTCGATTCCATCGATCTGGAAGTCGATACCGAAGAGGTCGATGAATTCATCAATGCGGTCCGTTATCTCGGTCCTTCCTTCGGCGGGATCAACCTGGAGGACATCAAGGCACCGGACTGTTTCATCATCGAACAGCGTCTGCGCGAACTGATGAACATTCCCGTCTTCCATGACGACCAGCATGGCACGGCCATCATCGCGGCGGCGGGTCTCATCAACGCCCTTCACCTGACCGGTCGCGACATGAAGGACACCAAGGTGGTCTGCAATGGCGCGGGCGCGGCCGGCATTGCCTGCATCGAACTCGTGAAGGCAATGGGCATTCCGAACGAGAACGTCACTTTGTGCGACACCAAGGGTATCATCTACAAGGGCCGCGAAGAGGGCATGAACCAATGGAAGTCCGCCCATGCGGTCGAAACCAAGGCACGCTCGCTCTATGACGCCCTCAAGGGTGCGGATGTCTTCTTCGGCGTTTCTGCAAAGGGCGCGCTGACGCCCGACATGCTGCGGGTCATGGCACCGAACCCGATCATTTTCGCCATGGCCAACCCGGACCCGGAAATCACGCCGGAAGAGGCGGCGGAAGTGCGCGACGATGCAATTGTCGCGACCGGGCGTTCGGACTATCCGAACCAGGTCAACAACGTGCTCGGCTTTCCCTATATTTTCCGCGGCGCGCTTGATGTTCAAGCCACCACGATCAACGACGCCATGAAAGTTGCCTGCGCGCACGCACTGGCAGAACTGGCGCGTGAGGAAGTGCCGGACGAGGTCGCCGCGGCCTATCGGGGCAACCGGCCGAAGTTCGGTCCGGAATACATCATTCCGGTCCCCTTCGATCCGCGCCTGATCCACACCATTCCGCCCGCGGTCGCCCAGGCTGCGATGGAGTCCGGCGTCGCCCGCAAGCCGATTGTCGATATGGAGGCCTACAAGCACCAGCTCTCCGCCCGCCGCGATCCTGTCGCCGGCACCTTGCAGCGGATCTTCTCCAAGGTGCGCCAGCAGCCCAAGCGCGTCGTCTTCGCCGAGGGCGAGGAAGAACCGGTCATCCGCGCAGCGACAAGCTTCGTGTCGCAGGGCCTGGGTGAGGCCATCCTGATCGGCCGCGAAGACGAGATCAAATCCATGGCCGAACACGCCGGTATCGACATCGACCGGCCGGGCATTTCCATCCAGAACGCGCGGCTTTCCAACCGCAACAGCGACTATGCGCAGTACCTCTACGGCCGCCTGCAGCGCCGGGGCTATTTGCTGCGCGACTGCCAGCGCATGGTCAACAACGACCGCAACTACTGGGGTGCGATCATGGTCGCGCGCGGCGACGCCGATGCCATGGTGACCGGCCTGACGCGGAACTATTCCGTCGCCCTCGATACCGTGAAGGCCACCATCGATCCGAAGCCCGGTCACCGGGTCATCGGCGTGTCGCTGGCACTGGCCCGCGGCCGTACCGTGCTGATCGCCGATACGGCGGTGATCGACATGCCGACATCGGAAGAACTGGCGGACATCGCCGAGGAAGCGGCGCATGTCGCACGCAAGTTCGGCTACGAACCGCGTGTTGCCATGCTGGCCTATTCCACCTTCGGCCACCCGAAAGGCGAACGCTCGGAAAAGGTCATCGAGGCGGTCAAGATCCTCGAACGCCGCCGCGTTGACTTTGAATTCGACGGCGAAATGGCCGCCGACATCGCGCTCAACATGGACCGGATGGCCGCCTATCCGTTCTGCCGCCTGTCGGGTCCGGCCAACGTTCTGGTCATGCCGGCGTTCCACTCGGCATCCATCTCCACCAAGATGTTGCAGGAACTGGGCGGCGCCACGGTCATCGGCCCGCTGCTCGTCGGCTTCGACAAGTCGATCCAGATCGTTCCCCTTGGCGCCAAGGACAGCGACATCGTCAACATGGCGGCCATCGCGGCGTTCAATGTGACGTGAGGTGGTTGATTGTTCCGCTGAATTGGGGGCGCCCCGATCCCGGATCTCCGCTGCGCTGCGTCCGGGATGACGAAGATAGGTCTGGTAAAACCTTTCAGTCGTCATCCCGGGCAAGCAAAGCGCGACCCGGGATCGGGGAGCCACCCAACCTCTCGAAACCCGGAGTGACCATCGTTTGACAGCCTGGGTCTACATCCTTGCCTCGCGACCGTTCGAAACTCTTTACACGGGCGTAACGACGGACTTGGCCCGCCGGGTTTACGAGCACCGCGAAGGTCTGATTGAGGGTTTTTCCAACCGATACGGTACGAAATCCCTGGTCTGGTACGAACAGCACGAAGAGACCGGGGCTGCGATTGCCCGCGAAAAACAGATCAAGCGTTGGCGCCGGCAATGGAAATTCGATCTGATCGAGGAGATGAACCCGGACTGGCAGGATCTGTATCTGGTTCTAAATCAGTAACAACTACCTTGATCTCTCGGTCGTCATCCCGGACGCAGCGTAGCGAAGATCCGGGATCGGGGAGCCCCAATGCGCTGCGGCAACACAAATGGAAATCCAAAGTCCGGTGTCTCGTCGTAATCGCAAGTCACTCGATAGAGGGGCGATAGCGTGCAATTGCGCCTTTTCGCTTCACGACAGCTAATCTTTTTTGACAAACCCTGCCCCAACGGCGATACCTCGAAACCATGTCGGATATTAAAGTCAAAATCTGCGGTCTTTCGACCGAGGACACCATGGCGGCGGCGCTGGATGCCGGTGCGGATATGGTCGGGTTGATGTTCTTCCCGAAGAGCCCGCGTCATGTGTCGCTCAGCCAGGCCTGCCGGCTGGCCGATATGGCGCGCGGCCGGGCGGAGATCGTGGCGGTAACCGTCAACATGGATCTCGACGGCCTGTCCCGTATCAACGAGCTTGTGAAGCCCGATACGTTCCAGTTTCATGGCGACGAAGCTCCGGAAGCCCTGGCAGCGGCCAAGGTGATGCAGGGCACCAAGGTCATGAAGGCGATTTCGATTTCCGACCGTTCAGATCTGGAGCAGGCGCACTATTATGCTGTTGTGGCAGATCGTCTCCTATTCGATGCCAAGCCGCCGAAAGGGTCCGAACTGCCGGGCGGCAACGGCGTGTCCTACGACTGGACGATCCTGAAAGACCTTGACCTGAAGAAGCCCTTCATGCTTTCCGGAGGACTTGATCCGGAGAACGTCGCCGAGGCGATCCGTTTGAGCGGCGTCAGCGAGGTGGATGTTTCCTCCGGCGTCGAGCGAGAAAAGGGCGTCAAGGACAGTGATCTCATTCGCGCATTCTTGGCGGCGGCCAAGGGCGTCAAGGTTCCGGGCTGAACCCCGGGTGAAGGAGTAAACGCGTGAACGATATGGCTAACAGCATCCGGACCGGTCCGGACGATCGCGGGCATTTCGGTATTTTTGGCGGCCGCTATGTTGCCGAAACGCTGATGCCGCTGATCCTGGACCTGGAACAGCACTACAAGGACGCCAAGAACGATCCGGCTTTCAAGGCCGAGATTGAGACGCTGAACAAGCACTACACCGGCCGTCCGTCGCCGCTTTATTTTGCCGAGCGCCTGACGAAGGAACTCGGCGGTGCCAAGGTCTATTTCAAGCGTGATGAGCTGAACCACACCGGATCGCACAAGATCAACAACTGCGTTGGTCAGATCCTGCTCGCCAAGCGCATGGGCAAGACCCGTATCATCGCGGAAACCGGCGCCGGTCAGCACGGTGTCGCGACGGCGACAGTCTGTGCCCGCTTCGGCCTGCCCTGCGTTGTCTACATGGGCAAGACTGACGTGGAACGGCAGAAGCCGAACGTCTTCCGCATGAAACTTCTGGGCGCGGAAATCGTGCCGGTGACCGCCGGTGCCGGCACCTTGAAGGACGCCATGAACGAGGCGTTGCGCGACTGGGTGACCAACGTCGAGGACACCTACTACCTGATCGGTACCGCCGCTGGCCCGCATCCCTATCCGGAAATGGTGCGCGACTTCCAGTCGGTGATCGGCAAGGAACTGCGCGAACAGATGATGGAAGCCGAAGGCCGGCTGCCGGATGCGCTGGTTGCCGCGGTCGGTGGTGGTTCCAATGCCATTGGCCTGTTCCATCCGTTCCTGGACGACAAGGACGTCAAGATTTACGGCGTCGAAGCTGGTGGTCGCGGCCTGCAGGGGGAAGAGCACTGCGCTTCGCTCACTGCAGGCAAGCCGGGCGTTCTGCACGGCAACCGCACCTACCTGCTGCAGGACGACGACGGCCAGATCCTGGAAGGTCACTCGATTTCCGCCGGTCTCGATTATCCCGGCATCGGGCCGGAGCATTCCTGGCTGAAGGAAATCGGCCGTGTGGACTATGTACCGGTCATGGACGACGAGGCTCTGGACGCTTTCCAGATGCTGACGCGCGTTGAAGGCATCATCCCGGCGCTGGAGCCGTCTCATGCGCTGGCTCACGTCGTGAAACTGGCCCCGCAGATGGACAAGGACCAGATCATCGTCATGAACCTGTGCGGCCGGGGCGACAAGGACGTCTTTGCCGTCGGCCAGATGCTGGGCTTCGATCTCTGACAGCCCGCCTCGAACGGAATCCCGGAAAACCGCGTATCGAAAGGTGCGCGGTTTTTCTTTTGGCTGTTCCGGAGTGTCATCCCCTCTGCCATGAGAAAGACCTGGCGCCTTCTGGTCATCAATGCGGGTTTTGGATAGGGCCGACGTTCCGCTTTGGCCGGGATGACAACGCGGTTTGCCACCGGCCCCTAACGCCAGTTAACCAGCCCCGCCAGTTTGGAAATGCTGCAATGCAAACTTGTGCGTTGTGAATCCGCCGGGAAAGACTAAATCAGCCGCGAATGAAACAGGGTCGGCGCTATTGCCGGCCGCTTGAGGAAACCCCGAAATGGCTTTCGATCTTCTGACCGGCTTCGTCCGCGACTTTCGCGCTTCCCGCAAGGTTGCCGGCGAAATCGCACGCATGAACCACCTGAACGACGCCCAGCTTGCCGATCTCGGCCTGGAACGCAGCGAAATCACCAGCCGCGCCTTCGCCCGTCATTTCAAACGGCGCTAAGGCTGCAGCCGGTCAGGCGCTGCGTTTGTAGGCGGCGCGCGGTGGCACGGCTATGGGTTTTGCCGTCAACATGGCTTCCAGCAACTGCTGGCGGCCCCGGGCGTCCAGACCGGTCGCCTGTTGTGCCAGCGCCGGGTCTGATTGCTCGGAAGAAACTTCGGCAACACCCTTGCGCTGGGCAAAACCCAGGTGAAAATCCCTCATCCGGCGCCACAGCTTTTCAGTGAAAGGCTGAGGAGCGGGTTCGAACAGGGAATGGGCCATTTTCAGCTCCTTATTTGTTTGGTGGCTCAGTGGTTCGTTTTACAATAGGTGCACGCAGTGCATTTTTCTAGGCGCAATTTGTGCACATTTCGCCTATCAGCCATGCATTTTTCGCGGATCTGACCTGCGCTTCCACCGCTTGCTGCACTGCAAAAAACCCATAAGGTGCGGCTCGGTTGCGATTCCGGATCGCGGCATCAGTCTTTTTTGGTTTTTGAGATGAGCACCTTGCAGGCCCTCCATATCAGCGCGCCATCGGCAGCGCCCCTCGCCACCGTGTTTCGCGGTGCCGGAAACCCGTTCACGCGCTCCGGCCGGGCGAAGCCCATGGGCAGCGAACATGTCTACCGGGCGGATGCCGCCCTGCGCGCTATCGGCCTGATCGACTATCCAAGCCGCTGACCGGTCTGGGTTCGGAGCCTGTTTCAACGCCCCGAATCTGCATGAGACAATTGACATTGCACGCACTGCCCCCGTACATCGCTGAAACGGAAACGCCCCGGAGGGTCCCGGATGGCGCGAAAAAGGGTAGCAGTGAATGACGGATACGCGTATCGACCGCCGTTTTAAAGCCTGTGCGGATGCCGGCCGGCCGGCCTTGGTCACCTTTATCACCGCAGGCGATCCGGATCTGCAGACCTCGCAAGCCCTCCTGAACGCCCTTCCGGCAGCAGGTGCCGACGTTATCGAACTCGGCATGCCGTTTTCCGACCCGATGGCCGAAGGCATCCCGATTCAGCTCGGCAACCAGCGTGCGCTGGCTGCGGGGCACACCATGGACAAGACCCTGGACATGGTTCGTGAATTCCGCAAGCAGGACCAGGACACGCCGATCATCCTGATGGGGTATTACAATCCGATCTACGTGCGGGACCCGAAGGTTTTCGTGCAAGTAGCCAAGGACGCTGGTGTCGACGGCTTCATCATTGTCGATATTCCGGCAGAAGCAGATGACGAACTCTGCATTCCGGCCCTGGAAGCAGGTCTCAATTTCATTCGCCTGGCAACACCCACCACTGACGACAAGCGTCTGCCTGCCGTTCTGGCCAACACCTCCGGTTTCGTTTATTACGTCTCCGTGACCGGCATTACCGGCGCCAATATCGCCGATACCGGTCGCGTGACCACCGCGGTCAAGCGGATCAAGGGCCATACGGACCTGCCGGTTGCCGTCGGTTTCGGCGTGAAGACCGCAGACCAGGCAGCGGAAATCGGCAAGGATGCCGACGGTGTCGTGGTCGGGTCGGTTCTGGTCAATGCCATCCGTGACAGCCTCGATGAGGCCGGCAAGGCAACCGACAAAACCGTTCAGACCGTCGTTGACCTGGTGTCCGACCTGGCCTCCGGATGCGCCCGGTCAAGAACAGCCTGACTGGTCAGCCATCGGCTGGTCTGAATTGAAGGATTTCGGACGGACCCCATATCTCCGTCCAATGGTAACTCGAGTAGCGGGACGCGTTTGACGTGAACTGGATCAATTCTATCGTACGCCCCAAGATCCGTGATCTTTGGAAGAAGCGCGAAGTTCCGGAAAACCTATGGATCAAGTGTCCGGAAACCGGTGAAATGGTGTTTCACCGGGACCTGGAAGCCAATCTCTGGGTTATCCCGAATTCCGGTCATCACATGCGCTTTCCGGCGCGCAAACGCGTTGAAGCCCTGTTTGATGGCGGCAAATACACCGAGGTTGATACCCCGGAAGTGCATGCCGATCCGCACAAGTTCCGCGACAGCAAGCGCTATACCGACCGCCTGAAGGAAGCTCGCACCAAATCCGGCGAAGACGAAGCGGTGATCGTGGCCCAGGGCCAGGTCAACGGCATGCCGTTGACCATTGCCGTGCAGAACTTCGATTTCATCGCCGGCTCGCTCGGCATGGCCGCAGGTGAAGCGATTCTTGCCGGCATGCTGAAAGCGGTCGAGGACAAGACGCCTTTCGTCATGTTTGCCGCTTCCGGCGGTGCGCGCATGCAGGAAGGTATTCTGTCGCTGATGCAGATGCCGCGCACCACGGTCGGTGTGCAGATGCTGCGCGAAGCGGGACTGCCCTATATCGTCGTCTTGACCAACCCGACCACGGGCGGCGTCTCGGCCTCCTACGCCATGCTTGGCGACGTGCACATTGCCGAGCCGGGCGCCCAGATCGGCTTCGCAGGCCGCCGCGTGATCGAACAGACCGTGCGCGAAAAGTTGCCGGACGATTTCCAGACTGCCGAATATCTTCTCGACCACGGCATGATCGACATGGTGGTGCCGCGCCAGAAGATGAAGGAAACACTGGCACGCATCTGCGGTATCCTGATGAAGCGGGAAGTCGAACTGCCGAAGCTTGAGGCTCCCAAGGACCCTGCACCGGAAGCCGAAGCCAAGCCTGCCGAAACGGCGGCAGAACCTGCCAAGGGCGCGGAAGCTGCCAGCTAGGTGGCTTCGTTACACGAATACGTCGCGAAAGCGGCCTGACACGACATTTCCGGGCTGTCCGCTTGTCTCGCGGGCGGCCTTCCCGTAAAGGCGTTAGTCAAACGCAACCGGGAAAAAGGGACCCTGCGGAGGGCGCCTTGGATCAAATCACGAAAATTCTGGACCGTTTGCTGGCGCTGCATCCGAAGGAGATAGATCTCTCGCTCGGACGCATGTATCGCCTGCTGGAAGCGCTCGGGCATCCCGAACAGCGCCTGCCGCCGGTGATTCACGTCGCCGGTACCAACGGCAAGGGCTCGGTTACCGCCACCATGCGGGCGATCCTGGAAGCTTCCGGAAAACGCTGTCACGTCTACACCTCGCCGCATCTGGTTTCCTTCAACGAGCGCATTCGGCTCGGCTCGGATGGCCAATTCGTCTCCGATCCGGTCCTCTATGAAGCCCTGCACCGCTGCGAAGAAGCCAATGGCGGTGAGGAAATCACCTTTTTCGAGATCACCACTGCTGCTGCCCTGCTCCTGTTCGCGGAAAATCCCGCAGATGTGCTGCTGCTTGAAGTCGGTCTCGGAGGCCGTCTTGACGCGACCAACGTGATCGACCGGCCGCTTGCCACGGTGATTACCCAGGTTTCGATGGACCACGAGAAGTTTCTGGGTGACGACCTGTCGGTGATTGCTGCCGAAAAGGCCGGTATCATCAAGCCGGGCGTGCCGGTCATCTGTGCTGCGCAGGAAGACAGCGCCATGGCAACGATTGCGCGTCAGGCAGCGCGCAACAAGGCGCCGATCGAAGTGTTCGGGCAGGATTTCGCAGCCCAGGAAGACCAGGGCCGCATGGCGTTTCAGGACGAGGACGAATTGATCGACCTGCCTGTGCCGGTGCTTGGTGGCCGTCACCAGTTCTCCAATGCGGCTGTCGCCATTGCGGCGTTGAAGGCGGCGGGCATGTTGCCGGATGGCGATACGATTGCCCACGGCCTGAAAACAGTCAACTGGCCCGGACGGCTGCAGCCGATCACCAGCGGACCTTTGCATGACCTGTGCCCGGAAGGGTCGGAAGTCTGGGTCGATGGTGGCCACAATCCCGGTGCGGGTATTTCGATCGCCCAGTTCATGGGCGAACAGGAAGAGCGCTCACCCCGGCCGCTCTACCTCGTGTCCGGCATGCTGACGACAAAGGATCCCGTCGGATTCTTCCGTCCGTTTCACGGACTGGCACGCCACGTCGGCACGGTGCCGATCACCACCACACCCACGGCAAGAGAGCCGGAAGACCTGGCCGATCTTGCCCGCTGTGCGGGACTTGAAGCGACCCCGTTTCAATCACTGGACGCAGCGCTGGCAGATGTGGCAGCTTGTGCGGCAAAAGATGGCGAGCCGCCCCGGATTCTGATTTGCGGGTCGCTCTATCTGGCTGGTGAAGTTCTGGCGCGCAGCGGTCTGGCGCCGGTCTGAGGCGTCACCGGCCTCTGCCCGAGGAGGCCCTGAATGTTCGGTTTTGAAACCTGTCGCCCAAAGCTCGCAGGCGCTTTCCTGGGCGCTCTGCTCTTGAGCGTGCCTGCAAACGCGCTCACCGAACAATATGAGACGCCACCGGAGCAGGATCCGGCCACACTTCTCGACGGCAAGGAACTCGGCCCCGGCTATGCGGTACTCTCGCCGGTGCGCGGCGACGGGTTCCTGCGGATTTACCAGGTTCAGACCGATCTCGGCGTCGAGCAGATCGAAGGCGACGGCATGCTCAAGCTGCGCCTGCACGAAATCCAGGTACTGATTGCCCTCGACAGTCTGAAAAACGACGCCAGCTTCGTCGACGGCCTCAAGCAGGCGGCCATGAAGCCGGTCGAGTTTGTCGAAAGCACGGTGACCGACCCTGTGGGAACCGCAAAGAACACCGTTTCCGGTGTCGGCCGCATGTTCGGCCGCCTCACCAAGGGTGTCGAGGCCGCAGTCAGCGGCAAGGGCGGATCTCCGGCGGAACTTGCCAAGTCGATCACCGGCCAGGCCAAGGCCCGGCGCGAACTTGCGGTCGATGTGGGTGTCGATCCCTATACGTTCTACCGGCCGCTATCGGAAAAGCTCGACGAAACCGCCAGTGTGACCACGGCAGGCAACTGGACGGTGAGCGCAATTACAAGCCTCCTGCCCGGCGGTATCATCGTCAATGCCGCGCGGCAGGCAGACAATTTCCGCAATCTCATCGTCGACAGCACGCCGACCGAGCTGCAGGAACGCACCTCCAGCGTTCTACGCGCCGTGGGCGTGCCGGAGGTGACGAACGCTAAGCTTATGGGCAATCCGTTCTACACGGCATCAGAAAAGGCCGCGATCGCCTATCAGATGCAGGCAATGCCCGGTGTGAAGGACCTTTACCTGATTGCCGAAAAGGCGGCCGATGCCGACAGCCGGGATCTTGCCTATTTCCAGCTTCGTCGTGTCGTTCTCATGGAAACCTACAACAGCACGGTTTCGCCGCTGGGAGACATCAAGCTGGTGTCCGGCATCCCCGTCGCCCTGCGCCGTGACGGCATTGCCGCCATCGTCATGCCTTTCGATCATGTGGCCTGGACGCAGACTGTGGCGCAGACCTTCTCCGCCATGCACGAAGGCCTCGGCGCCTTGCCCTTCCCGCCAACGGGCGTCGACTTCCTGATCACCGGCGACGTCACACCCATGGCCGCCGAACGCATCGCTGCATTCGGATGGGAAATCACCGGCAATTATCCAATGCCGAAGGGGCCGGTGTTTTAAAAGCATCTGTTTTAAAAGCATCCTGCTGTCATTCCGGACAAGTGAGGCAAGCCGAACGCAGATCCGGAATCCAGACGTATGTCGCGCCGAAGGCGCATCCGCGTTTTCTTTCAAGCGGGCTTCGCTTCGCTCACGCTGATGTCTGGATTCCGGATCTGCGCGCATCCATGCTGCGCTTGTCCGGAATGACGGCGGAGGGTTTCTTTCCCCCTCAAACACACTCCAGAACCGGCCCGGACAAGCCGCTTTCCCAGCCGAGGATGGCGCGTTTGCGGGTGAGGCCCCAGTGGTAGCCGCCGAGTTTGCCGCCTTTGGCGAGCACCCGGTGGCAGGGGACGACGAAGGAGAGCGGGTTGCGGCCGACTGCGGTGCCGACAGCGCGGGATGCCTTCGGGTTGCCGAGGCAGGCAGCGATGTCGGAATAGGTGGTAGCCTTGCCCATCGGGATCTTCAGCAGGGTTTGCCAGACCCTGATTTCAAAATCGGTACCAATCATAACGATGTTGAGCGGCTGGTCCTCTTGCCACTTTTTCGGATCGAAGACGCGCCGGGCAAATTGCGCCGTCGCTTCCTGATCCTGGACGAAAACGGCTGCGGGCCAGCGCTCGCACATGTCTTCCAGGGCGGAGGTTTCCTCGCCCGGATCGGCAAATCCCAGACCGGCCAAACCCTTGTCGGTGGCCATTACCAGAACCTGGCCGAAGGGGGATGGATGAAAGCCGTAGGCAATTGAAAGACCTGCGCCACGATTGCGGTAATCGCCAGGCGTCATGGCTTCATGGGTGACGAAAAGGTCGTGCAGTCGGCCGGATCCGGACAGGCCCACCTCGTAGGTGGCGTCGAGAACACTGGCGGACTCGCGCAGCAGCGCCTTGGCGTGATCCAGCGTGATTGCCTGCAGGAACTGCTTCGGTGTCAGTCCGGCCCAGCGCGAAAACACACGTTGCAGCTGGATGGGTTGAAGACCGGCTTCCCTGGCAAGCTGGTCCAGCGTGGGCTGCTCGCGCCAGTCCTCGGTGATCCGCTTCAGGGTGCGGCGAACAACGTCATAGTTCTGCGCAGCCTCCTCGCCGATGGAGATCGGGGTCGGTTCGGACGTCAGGCTGGTAAGGTCGAGCGCTTTGGTCATGGCGGTTTCTTCATGCTGAACTTGAAGTCTGCTCCGATCTTAGTCGGCGAACAACAGGGGATCGACCCGATTTGCGATCCGTTTCAAGATCTTTGGCGCCTTGATGCCAGTTTCGGATGCACTCGGCCGGAATGACTGAACAGAAACCGGGACTGGCGTTCCTACCTCAGAACATCCTTGAATTCGCTGGCCGAAACCGCCGGTCCCTTGCGGGTGGTCAGAAGCAGGCTGGTCTCCGTACCGGTAATACCCTCGATCAGGCGAATGCGATTGAGTGCATCGTCAAAGGCAGCAAGATCGCGCGTGGCGACGTCCAGTACCAGATCCCACTTGCCGTTTGTGGAATGGATCGCGCGAACCTCCGTCATGGCGCTGAGCGAGCGGATCACCGGTTCGGTGTTGTGGCCGTCTACGACCACAAGCGTCACCGCGCGGATCGGCAGGTCGCGCCAGTCGTCGCGCAGGACGGCGGTAAATCCCAGGATTTCTCCCGTGTCGACCAGCTTCTCCATGCGAGAGCGCACGGTGGCGCGCGAGACCTTCAGATCACCTGCCAATTCGGACACTGACCTTCGCCCGTCATGGCGCAGAAGCGAGATCAATCGAAGATCCAGATCGTCCATTTTTCCATTCCGATAAATTGAGCTTATCAAAATGATAAATCTGGCTGCTCTTTTGATCAAGTGTCCGGATTTACTCCGCCGCGGCGTTTCAGCACACTTTTGACAGTTGAATTTTGGGGCGGAGCAGGACGTGAACGTCGTTGAGAAACAGATTGTGCTGGTTGGAGCTCCGGTGGATGAAGGCGCCGGTCAGCGCGGCTGCCTCATGGGACCGGACGCCTATCGAACCGCCGGCCTGCAGGAGACGCTGCAGGAACTCGGCCATTCGGTCGTCGACCACGGAAATCTGAGCCCGGCGGAGGTTGGCAGCCTCACCCCTCCCAACAGGATACTGCGGAATTACCGCGCCTATGTTGCCTGGACCCGGGCGCTCCACCAGAAGGCGACGGAACTTGGCGAAGGCCCGGGTTTTCCGATCTATCTTGGCGGCGATCACGCCATGGCGGCGGGCACCGTTTCGGGCCAGGCAAGGGCGGCAGCCGCACTCGGGCGCCCGCTGTTCGTGCTTTGGCTCGATGCGCATTCGGATTTTCACACGCTGGACAGCACCGCCAGCGGCAACCTTCACGGTACGCCGCTCGCGTTTCTGTGCGGTCTACCCGGATTTGACGATCTGCTCGGCAGCCCGCTGGAACACACCTTGAAGCCGCAGAATGTCGAGATCCTCGGCGTTCGCTCGATCGATGATGCCGAGCGCAACCTGCTGGTCAGCCACGGCGTCGGTGTCAGCGACATGCGCCGGATCGACGAGGAAGGCATCGGCACTCTTCTGAAGCCGTTTCTGGAGCGCGTAAGGGCTGAAAACGGCCTTCTGCATGTCAGCCTGGATGTCGATTTTCTGGATCCGTCAATCGCGCCGGCCGTCGGCACCACCGTTCCGGGCGGCGCGACCTTCCGCGAAGCCCATCTGGTGATGGAGATGCTGCATGACAGTGGTCTCGTCACCTCTCTCGACCTGGTCGAGCTCAATCCCTTCCTGGACGAACGCGGAAAAACCGCGCGTCTGATGGTCGAACTGACCGGCAGCCTGTTTGGCCGCCGGGTCTTCGACCGGCCGACAAGAAGCTTCTAGAGGACCGAACAATGTCAAACAGCCCCATCAATCTCCTGCCGTCGGATCTGGCCTATGTGCCCTTCGTCAGCGTCGACAACATGATGCGCAATGTCCGCGCGATTGGCGTCGAAACCTTCATGCGCGGCATCGCCGAATATATCGAGCAGGATTTCCTGCGATGGGAAAGCTTCGACAAGAAACCGCGTATTCCGGCGCATGCGCCTCAGGGTGTTATCGAGCTGATGCCGACCAGTGACGGCAAGACCTTCGGCTTCAAGTATGTCAATGGCCACCCGGGCAACACCCGTGATGGTCTGCAGACCGTTACCGGCTTCGGTGTTCTGTCGAACCTGACGACCGGCTATCCGGTGCTGTTCACCGAGATGACCATCCTGACGGCCCTGCGCACGGCAGCCAACTCTGCGCTTGCCGCCAAATACCTGGCACCCAGGGGATCCACCACGATGGCGATCATCGGCAATGGCGCACAGTCCGACTTCCAGTGCCTGGCTTTCAAGGACATGCTCGGGATCACCGACATCCGCGCCTACGACATCGATAGCGCCGCAAGCTTGCGCCTTGCCCGCAACCTCGCCAATTCCGGGTTGAACGTGACCATCTGCAAGACGCCGGAAGATGCGATCGAAGGCGCGCAGATCATCACCACCGTAACCGCGGACAAGAAATCGGCGACGATCCTGACCGACAACATGGTCGGCACCGGCGTGCACATCAATGCGGTCGGCGGCGACTGCCCGGGCAAGACCGAGCTGCATCGCGACATCCTGCTGCGGTCCGATATCTTTGTCGAGTTCCCGGATCAGACTCATATCGAGGGTGAATTCCAGCAGCTCGACCGCGATCATCCGGTTACCGAACTCTGGCAGGTCTACGCCGGCAAGGCCGAAGGCCGCACTTCGCAGGACCAGATTACGCTGTTCGACAGCGTCGGCTTTGCCATCGAGGACTTTGCCGCCCTGCGCTATGTCCGCGATCTTTTGCCCAGAACCGGCCACTTCGAGAAGCTCGACCTGCTGGCTGATCCGGACGACCCGCGTGACCTCTATGGCATGGTTCTTCGGTCTGCGGCCAATGGAGACAACCAGGCAGCGTGACCTCAGATCACGTGATTGTAGCAAACTGGACCACCGCTTCGGCGGTGGTTTTTTTCTGGCCTTGGTCAACCGGCCGCTACCCCTGCTTTCCACGGGAAAGAAACGGTTCCGGCAAGCACTTGTGTCATCCCGGGCAAGCATGGCGGAACCCGGTCCGCGTGGTTCAGGAGAGGAGGTGGGACCAGACAAGGTTGATGCCTAAAAACGCCTGACATCAGTCACTTATTTTAAGGTTTTCGGTGTTGAGTGAGCGTCATCCTACCTTTTCGGGGACTTTTTGATGACATTCAGAATTTTGACCGGCCTCGGACTCGGCCTGCTTGCCGCTTCCGCTGTTCAGGCCAAGGAACAGTATTTTTCCTACAAGGACTGGAATGTAGAGATTCAGTCGTTTGATACGGGCGAAGACTTTCGTATCAACTGCACCATGTGGACCGGCGGCGACGGCCTGCCCACCGTAGGCCTTGCGACGTCCAACGGCGATGCATTGCCGCCGGACTTCTTCCCCGGTATCCAGCTGACGGAACGTGCCGTCCGCGGCCATGCGACGGTTCTTCAGAATGACCAGAAGGTCAATTTCGTCTTTGATGACGGCGACAGCGCACAGGCAACGGTCCAAGCCTATTTCGATGAAGACGGTTTCGCCGTCGCCCAGACCTATTTCCCGATTGAGGATACTCAGCGCGTCCTGCAGGCGATGCAACGGAACGGGCAGATCGATATCGTCGGACCGAGCGGCCTCATCTATACCGCTTCCCTGAGCGGATTTACCGCGTCATATCGAAAAGTTGCCGAAGGATGCGGCTTTCCGGTGACCGGTGTTATCGACTAGCGGCGGCAGGTTCAGCGCCTCTTCTATTTCGGCAACAACGGCATCGGCCGCCGCACCCGGATCTTCGGCCCGGCTGATCGGGCGGCCGACCACCAGGTAGTCGCTACCAGCCTGAATCGCGTCCGCAGGGGTCATCACCCGGCGCTGGTCTCCGGCGTCGCTGCCGGCAGGGCGGATGCCGGGGGTGACGATCACAAGCTCGTCTCCAAGGATGGCCCGCATTTTTGTGGTTTCGGTGGCGGCGCAGACGATGCCGCCCATGCCGGCGACCCGGGCGTCCTTCGCCCGCGCTTCCACCACATCGGCAATCGGGCCGCGATACCCTGCATCGACCAGGTCCTGTTCGTCCATGGACGTCAGCACCGTCACTCCAAGAAGGCACAGATCGGGATTGCCCTCTTCCCGCAGGCCTTTCACGGCAGCGCGCATGGTTTTCGGGTAGCCGTGGAGGGTCATGAAGGTCATGCCCATCTTGGCGACGTTGCGTACGGCCTTTTCGATGGTGTTGTCGATATCGTGCAGTTTGACGTCCAGAAAGATCTTCTTGCCGTCACGCGCAAGGTCACGGGCGAATTCCAACCCGCCGGCAAACTGGAGTTCCATGCCGATCTTGTAGACACCGACCTTGCCTTCAGTCTGCTTCACCAGCTTCTCGGCCTCGGCAACCGTCGGCACGTCGACAGGCAGCATCAGGCGATCCAGAGCGGTTTTCGGGGAGAAAGGGCTGGTCGGCATGGGCAGATCCTCGAATTTTGGGGCAGGTGCCAGTCCATAGCACCAAGGATCGCCCAGCGCCAGAACTACCCAGAACTACGCCTTGCCTGTCCGCTCGAATTCCGCGAAGGCATCCTTGTAGTCGTCATGCCAGCGCGACAGCGGCGGCCGGTTTTCAATGATATCGCCGATGGCCCATTCTGCCCGGCGATTGTCTCTGGTGCTGTCGACATCATTGTCCGGGCACAGGATGTAGAAATCGCCCTCCGACATCCGCTCGATGAAATGATCGACGGTCTGCTCGCTGGTCCAGGCCGAGGCCGGCTTCTCCGGAAAGTGGCTTGCGGTCATGCCGGTGTAGGTGAACCCCGGAACGAACAGATGCACCGAAATGGGCGCTCCGGCCTGCCGCAGTTCATGGGCAAGCTGTTCGCTGAGCACTTTCACGGCTGCCTTGGTGGTGTTGTAGCCGGGGTTTCCCGGAGGCGTCGTGATGCCCTGCTTCGATCCGGTGTTGACGATGACCGCCGGGCGGGCAGCCTCGATCAGGCGCGGCGTGAAGGCATGGACACCGCGCAGGACACCGTAGAAATTGATGTCCATCAGGCGGACCCAGTTGTCGAACCCCTCCCAGGCAGAGGTCGGCAGGCTGATACCGGCGTTGTTCATCAGGACCGCAACGGGCCCGGTCTGAAACGCCTTTTCGGCCAGGGCTTCCACCTGCGCCATGTCACCGACATCGGTCGGAACCGCGAAAATATCGACACCGACCGTACCGGCGGCACGCACCTTTTCCGTTGCCTCTTCAAGGGCCGGACCGGGCAGATCGGCAAGAATGACGCCCAGTCCTGCCTGGGCGAAGCGGGTGGCAGCGGCCAGTCCTACGCCACTGGCAGCACCGGTAACGACGGCAATCCCGCCTTCTGAAATGGCTTTTTTGTACATGATGGATTTCCCCCAAAATGGATTTCAGGAACGCGGCGGCAGACGAATGCCGATTTGCCTGTCTGCAAGATAGACCGGCCGCAGAACCCTTTCACTATGAAACCGCTATTTTCTTAGACGGTTCAGGCTGCTACAACACCGCGGTTCTTCTTTCCCATTACCCACGGGGCATCAGCACATGCGCACAGCGAGTGTATCGCGCGACACCAAGGAAACCCGCATCGCGGTCGAGATCAACCTGGACGGCACGGGCGCATACGACGTCCAGACCGGCGTCGGGTTCTTCGACCATATGCTGGAGCAATTGTCGCGACATTCGCTGATCGACATCAAGGCCCGTGCCGATGGCGACACTCATATCGACTTTCACCACACGGTCGAGGACACCGGCATTGCGCTGGGCCAGGCAATTTCCGAAGCGCTGGGCGACATGGCGGGCATCACCCGTTATGCCGATACCCATCTTGCCATGGATGAAGCGCTGACCCGCTGCGCGCTGGATGTGTCCGGCCGTCCCTTCCTGGTCTGGGACGTCACCTTCGACCGGGACAAGATCGGTGAATTCGACACGGAGCTGTTCGAGGAGTTTTTCCGGGCATTCGCGATGAATTCCGGGATAACCCTTCATATTGCCAACCTTTATGGCTCCAATTGCCATCACATCGCCGAAACCTGCTTCAAGGCGGTTGCGCGCTCCTTGCGCAAGGCGGTGGAGATCGATCCGCGGCAGGCAGACCGCATTCCGACCACCAAGGGCCAGCTCGGCAGCTAGGGCAGGAAACGGCGCATGAGCACATATGTTGTGATGGCTCCGCCAGAATTCGAAGACGTGGCTGGCGATCCTCGCCAGACCGACAGGCTCGCCTTCGTTCCGGACGGCTTCTCGACACTTGCGTTCCTGTTTGCCGTCATCTGGCTGCTGGTCAACCGCATGTGGCTGGTGCTGCTTGGCTATCTCGCCGCGACGCTGGTGATCGAGTTGCTGGCGCTGTCCGTCAGTCAGGAAGCCATGGCCGTCGTTGCCCTCTTCACCTCCATCCTGTTCGGCCTCGAGGCCCAGGCGCTGCGCCGCTGGTCGCTGGAGCGCAAGGGTTGGCGCGTCGTCGGCATCGTCGACGCGCACAACAAGAGCGAAGCCGAACTCCGATTTCTCCACAAGGCGGCTGACCGAGTGTCGCCGCCCAGACCTCAAATCGACCGGCAACAGCGCCCCGCCTCCCAACCGATCATCCCGAGGATCGGTAGCGAGCAGGTGGTGGGCCTGACCCTCGGTCCGGAGACCCGTCAATGACAATTGCGATTATCGATTACGGCTCGGGCAACCTGCGCTCGGCCGAAAAGGCGTTTGAGCGCGCGGCCCGCGCCCACGCCCACACGCCCGACGTTATCGTGACGTCCGACCCCGAAAGGGTGCTGAAGGCCGACCGTGTCGTGCTGCCGGGTGTCGGCGCCTTTGCCGACTGCAAGCGCGGCCTGTGGGCTGTCGAAGGCATGCCCGAGGCCCTGGAACAGGTCGTTCGCAAGGACGGCAAGCCGTTCTTCGGTATCTGCGTCGGCATGCAGCTGATGGCAAGTCGCGGCCTGGAATTCGAGACCGTTGAAGGCCTAGGTTGGGTCGAAGGCGACGTTACAGCCATGGAACCGGCGGACAAGACGCTGAAAATCCCCCACATGGGCTGGAACACGATCGAAGTCAGTCCGGAAAGCCACCCGGTTTTCAAGGGGCTGGAAACGGGGCCGGATGGCCTGCACGCCTATTTCGTGCACTCGTTCCACTTTGCCTGCGCCAAGGCGGAAGACCGCCTGGCAACGTTCGATTATGCCGGCACCTTCACTGCCATGGTGGCGAAGGACAACATGATCGGCACCCAGTTCCACCCGGAAAAAAGCCAGCGGCTCGGTCTGGAGCTGATCGCCAATTTCCTGGACTGGACCCCTTAAACAAGAAGCGCCTGGGAGGCCAACATGAGCAAAGGTTACTGGATCGCCCGTGTCGACGTGCATGACGCCGACGGATATCCGGCATACGTGGAAACGGCAAAGCCCGCCTTCGAGCGGTTCGGCGCCAATTTCCTTGCCCGCGGCGGCAAGACCGATGCCATTGAAGGCCCGGGCCGGGCGCGCAACGTCATCATCGAATTTCCGAGCTTCCAGCACGCGGTTGATTGCTATAATTCGCCGGAATATCAGGAAGCGGTGAAAATCCGCCAGAAAGTAGCCGATGGCGAAATCGTCATCGTTGAAGGAATTTAAAGCGACATGATCCTCTTTCCCGCCATCGATCTGAAGGATGGCCAGTGCGTTCGCCTGAAACTGGGCGACATGGACCAGGCAACCGTGTTCAACGACAACCCGGGCGCGCAAGCCCGGGCGTTCGAGGATCAGGGCTTCGAATGGCTCCATGTGGTCGATCTCAATGGCGCGTTCGCCGGCGAGAGCGTCAACGGCGCGGCTGTCGATGCCATTCTGGGGGCAACGAAGAACCCGGTGCAGCTGGGTGGCGGGATCAGGACGCTGGAACATATCGAAACCTGGCTGGACAAGGGCATCAGCCGCGTCATCCTGGGCACTGTAGCCGTGCGTGATCCGGACCTGGTGAAGGAAGCCTGCCGCAAGTTCCCCGGCAAGGTCGCCGTCGGCATCGACGCCAAGGGCGGCTATGTCGCCGTCGAGGGCTGGGCGGAAACGTCCGAACTTACCGCCGTCGATCTTGCCCGGCAGTTCGAGGATGCAGGCGTTGCGGCGATCATCTATACCGATATCGATCGTGACGGCGTCCTGAAGGGTCTCAATATCCCCTCGACGCTGGAACTTGCCCGTGCCGTCTCCATTCCGGTCATCGCCTCGGGCGGCCTTGCGTCGATCGACGACATTCACCGCCTGCTGGAGCCGGACTGCGCCATCCTGGAAGGGGCAATCTCGGGCCGCGCGCTCTACGACGGCCGTCTCGATCCGAAAGAAGCCATGGAATTGATCCTGGCCGCGCGGAGCAAAGCATCATGACCTTGAAAGCCCGTGTCATTCCCTGTCTCGACGTCAAGGACGGCCGTGTCGTCAAGGGCGTCAACTTCGTGGATCTGGTCGATGCCGGTGATCCGGTGGAAGCCGCCAAGGCCTATGACGCGGCCGGGGCGGACGAGCTCTGCTTTCTCGACATCACCGCCAGTCACGAGGGCCGGGACACGATCTATGACGTTGTCCGGCGCACCGCCGAGGCCTGTTTCATGCCGGTTACCGTCGGTGGCGGCGTGCGCACGGTGGAAGACATTCGCAAGCTGCTGATTGCCGGAGCCGACAAGGTGTCGATCAACACGGCGGCCGTTACCAATCCGGATTTCGTGCGCGAGGCGGCGGAAAAATTCGGCGCGCAATGCATCGTCGTTTCCATCGATGCCAAGCAGGTCAACGCTCCGGGCGAACCGGAAAAATTCGAGATCTTCACCCATGGCGGCCGCAATGCCACCGGCATCGATGCTGTTGAGTTCGCCAGGAAGGTTGTCGAACTGGGCGCCGGTGAACTGCTGGTCACGTCCATGGACCGGGATGGCACCAAGTCCGGCTACAATATCGCCCTCACCCGGGCGATTGCCGATGCGGTGCCGGTGCCGGTGATCGCCTCGGGCGGTGTCGGCAACCTGGACCACATGGTGGAAGGCATCCGTGATGGCCATGCCACTGCGGTGCTGGCCGCCTCGATCTTCCACTTTGGCGAATACACCATTCAGGAAGCCAAGCACTACATGAACGACGCCGGCGTACCGATGCGCCTCGACGCCTGAAACGGCCTCAAGGGAACTAGCCGAATGACCGACTTCACTTTGGAAGATCTGGACGCCATTATTGCTGCACGTGCGAATAGCGCGGACGACAAGTCCTATACGCGCAAGCTCGTCAACAAGGGCGTTGCCAAATGCGCCCAGAAGCTGGGGGAAGAAGCGGTTGAGGCGGCGATAGCCGCCGTTCAGAAGGACCGGCAGGAATTGACGGCCGAGGCCGCCGATGTGCTTTATCACTTGTTGGTGGTTCTCAATGTCTCCAATGTCCCCCTCGGGGATGTTATGAAGGAGCTTGCGAGCCGTACGGGACAGACCGGACTGGAAGAAAAGGCGTCCCGGCCTCAGGAATAATCCAGGGCCTGCAGGCTCTGTACCGGATCCGGCGTTCAGCCGCGCAGCAGGAACTGCGAAGTAATGGATCAGAAAGTCGCCACGGCCCTGGACATGGATCTGTCCCCCTACCAGGTGTTCACCGAGCGCGAGTGGGCAAGACTGCGTGCGGACACGCCCATGACGCTGGATGCGCATGAGGTGGCCCAGTTGCAGGGCCTCAATGCGCCGGTCTCGATCGAGCAGGTCGAGACAATCTACCTGCCGCTCTCCCGTCTGCTTGCCTTCTATGCCGAAGCAACCATCAGCATCTTTCAGGCAACGCAGAACTTCCTCGGCACCCGCGACGGCAAGACGCCGTTCATCATCGGTGTTGCCGGGTCGGTGTCCGTCGGCAAGTCGACCACCTCGCGCGTCCTGCGTGAGCTTCTGGCCCGCTGGCCGGCCAGTCCCAAGGTCGACCTGATCACCACCGACGGGTTCCTGTATCCAAACGCGGTGCTGGAAGCCGAAGGGCTGATGTCCAAGAAGGGCTTTCCGGAAAGTTTCGACAGGCCACGTCTGCTGAAATTCCTGTCCGACATCAAGGCAGGCAAGCGGTTCGTCCGGGCACCGGTCTATTCGCACTTCTACTACGATGTCATGCCCGGCCACACGGTGACGGTCGACCGGCCCGATATTCTGATTGTCGAAGGCCTCAACGTGCTGCAGACGCGCGAATTGCCCAAGGACGGGCGCGCGGTGCCGTTCGTTTCGGATTTCTTCGACTTCTCGGTCTATATCGACGCCGATGAAACCCTGTTGCTGAACTGGTATGTCGACCGCTTCATGCGCCTGCGCGAGACAGCCTTCCGCGACCCGGGATCCTATTTCCATAAATATTCGCGGATTACCGATCAGGAAGCCGTCACGACCGCCAATCGCATCTGGAACGACATCAACCTGGTCAACCTGCGCGAAAACATCCTGCCGACGCGGCCTCGCGCCGACCTGATCCTGACCAAGGATTCCAGTCACAAGATTGCCAAGGTCGCCCTGCGCAAGATCTGAGTTGCAGCTGACGCCTGTCCCTCAGAGGAAGGCGCCCAGCTTGGCCAGAACAAGATCCGGCACCTCGAGTTGCGGCAGGTGGCCGGCGTTCGGCAGCGCTTCGAAGGTCGACTGCGGAATGGCGGCGTGCAGAGCCCGGCCCCGGTCGATCGGGATCCACGGATCATCCTCTCCCCACAGGATCTTCACCGGGCACCGGATGTCGCCGTAAAGCGGTTCAATCTCGTTGGTATAGGCTTCGTCTGCCTGGGCGAACTGGCGATAGAAGCTGCCGCGGCCTTCTTCGGTCAGCCAGGGGCCAGCCAGTGCTGCGCGGGCCTCGGCCCCGATTTCGTTGACAAGGGCGCCGCCGATATAGGCATCGACAACCGCGCGGTGGATATGCGGCGGGAGCCCGACAAAGGCTTCCACATGGCGGCCGACGTGATCGAAGAACTCCGACCCCCAGGGGCTGAGGGCAACGACGTTCATCAAGACGTATTTCTCGAAATCACAGCCGTGCAGAAGATGCGCCCGCAAAGTTGTTGCCCCGCCAAAGTCATGGGCCACGACCGAGGGCCGTTCGAGTTGCCAATGATCGAGTATTTCGGCAAAGACCTTGCCCTGAATGTCGAGAGATGTGCGTTGGTCCGGTGACTTTGCCGACTGGCCGTATCCCGGCATGTCGTACCAGTGGACGCGGAACTTCCTGGAGAGTTCCGGAATGAGTCGATGCCAGGACCAGGACGACCACGGCCAGCCGTGTGCGAGCACCAGCGACTGCCCTTCACCCGCCCGGCCTGCCATCACGACACCGGCAGATGTCCGGATTTCTTCGGAAAGGTGCCAATTCGTGGCGTCGTTCATAACCTGGTCTCCATTGAACATGCATCGGCTGACATGCGCTGGAGAAGGTCAGGCGCCCGTCTCCCAGCGCCTTCCGCACGTGGTGTGCCGCATCGCTGCTTGCAACCGTTGAAGGGTTGGTTTCGGTCCGGCCTGCCTTCAGGCTCGATGAACCCGGAAGGCAGGTCTGCCGAAAAAGCGTCAGGCGTCGTCGGGAATTCGTGCGATGACCTTGATTTCAAAATCGAAACCGGCCAGCCAGTTGACGCCGACAGCCGTCCAGTTCGGATAAGGCGCTTCTTCGAAAACCTCGTCCTTCACCTTCATCAGGCTCTCGAACTGGTTTTCCGGGTCAGTGTGGAAGGTCGTGACGTCGACGATGTCGTCCAGTCCGCAGCCAGCCGCCTTGAGCACGGCTTGCAGGTTTTCAAAGGCCAGGCGCACCTGATCTTCGTAGTTTGGTTCAGGCGTGCCATCTGCGCGGCTGCCGACCTGACCGGATACAAAAAGAAGGTCGCCGGAGCGAAGAGCGGCCGAATACTTATGCGTGTCATAAAGGGCGTGACGACCCTCCGGGAAAACGGGTTGGCTCTTGGTCATGTTCTGTCCTTTCAGGGTTGGAGTTTCGGTGTGAAACCAGGCTTAACGGGGAGCGCTTATTGAGATACGCTGCGTATGTGAATAACTCACATACGCGCCGTATGTCAACTCACATACGCGGCGTATGCGAATTTGCGAGGTAAGGATGGCGCCGGGAAAACGAGCCGAAATGATGGAGGAAACGCGGGCAAAGCTGATAGCGGCAGGGCGAAAAGCCTTTGCCGAACAGGGCTACGCGGCTGCGTCCATGGATGAACTGACCGCTTCTGTCGGCCTGACGCGCGGCGCGCTTTATCACAATTTCGGAGACAAGAAGGGCCTTCTGCAGGCGGTGGTCAATCAGCTCGATGGCGAAATTGCAGCCGAAGCCAAGGAAGCCGCCAGCCGGCTTGGCGGGAGCGAATGGGAGTCGCTCATGGCAGAAGGCATCGCCTATATCGAGATGGCTCTGAAGCCGGAAGTGCAGCGTATCGTGCTGCTGGACGGACCATCCGTACTTGGCGATCCGTCACAGTGGCCGAGCCAGAATGTTTGCCTGCAGACAACAACCAGTGCGCTTGAACGTCTGATCGCCGAAGGTCTGGTGAAACCCGTTGACGCGGAAGCCGCTGCGCGGCTTCTGAACGGTGCTGCCTTCAATGCCGCACTCTGGATTGCGGCAAGCGATGACCCGAAAGCGGACCTGAAGAAGGCGATCGACGCTTTCAAGGTTCTTGGAGACGGCCTTCTGACGACCCCGCCGGGCTGACATACCACTTGGAAGCAGACACGAAAAAGCCCGCAGCCTTTGAGGGACTGCGGGCTTCTTGAGTCTGGTGTCCGGACCTTAGGCCACGGAGCGCTTGCGGACTTCCTGCAGGAAGGTGCCGACCTGATTGCGCAGCATCGAAGCATTTTCCTTCAGCTGCTGGGCTGAGCTGTCGACCTTTTCCGCTGTATCGCGGGTGTTTTCGGCAGCCGCTGCAACGGTCTCGATGTTCGTGGTCACTTCAACCGTGCTACGCGAAGCTTCGGTCGCGTTGCTGGCGATTTCCTGCGTCGCAACGCCTTGCTCTTCCACGGAAGAAGCGATGGACGAGGCGATTTCGTTCATGTTGTTGATGATCTCTGTAACCGAGGAGATGGCGCTGGCCGCATGACCGGTCTCATCTTGGATCGCCGTGATCTGGCTGGAGATTTCCTCGGTTGCCTTGGAGGTCTGTGTGGCCAGTTCCTTGACTTCCGCCGCAACGACCGCAAATCCCCTGCCGGCTTCGCCTGCGCGTGCCGCCTCGATGGTCGCGTTAAGCGCCAGGAGGTTGGTCTGCTCGGCGATCGCCTGGATCAGGTTCACGACCTCGCCGATGCGGCTGGCGCTTTCGGAAAGGCCATGCATGCGCTGGTTGGTTGCCTGGGCTTCTCCGGCAGCGCGGGCCGCAATCTCGCTGGAAGACTGCACCTGACGGCGGATTTCGTTGACCGAGGCCGACAGTTCTTCCGCCGCAGCCGCAACGGTTTCAACGTTGTGGGCTGCCTGGGAGGAGGCGTTGGAAACGCGGCCGCTCTGTTCCGTGGTCTGTGCCGCGACGCCGGTCATGTCGGCGGAAGCAGCCTGCAGGTTCTGCACGGAGCTGTCGATGATGTTGAGCATTTCCATGATCTGACGATCGAAGTCGCCGCTGAGCTGCTGGATTTCGGCTCCCTTGCGGGCAGCGTCTTCCTGGCTGGAATTCTGCTGCTCTTCAAGCTCGCGCCGTGCAGCTTCGTTCCGGACGAAAACTTCCATGGCGCTTGCCATCTGGCCGATCTCGTCGCCGCGGTCGGTACCGTCGATCGTGATGCTGGTGTTGCCTTCTGCCAGGAGGCTCATGTTGCCGGTCAGAGCCCGCAGCGGGCGGACCGTGTTGCGAACAGCAACAACAGCGATGCCGATGGCGATCAGGGCGCCGACCAGGGCCAGGGCGATGATCGCGGTGGCAGCACTCCAGTAGGCTTCGTCGAGGTCGTCAACATAAACCCCCGTGCCGACCATCCAGCCCCACGGCTCGAAGCCGGATCCCCAGCCGTATTTTTCAACCGGAACCTCGCCGTTCGCGCGCGGCCAGTAGTAAAGCAGCGATCCGCCGCCGGCCTTGGCATCCTTGATCAGTTCGGCAACGATCTTCACACCCGTCTGGTCGGAAAAACCAATCATGTTGGTGCCGACCAGCTTGGCGTTCGGGTGGATCAGGTTCATGCCCTGGTAGTCATAGGCGAAGACATAGTTGTCGCCTTCGAACCGGATGGCACCGATGGCGGCGCGGGCTGCGGTCTGCGCTTCCTCGCGGCTCATCTGCCCGCCTTTTTCCAGGCCGTGGTAATAGGCGGCGATTGAAACCGCGCTATCGGAAATTTCCTCGATCTTCTTGAGACGTTCGGCGAACATCGCCGAATAGAGGCTGTTGAGGCTCACCACGCAGATCGCGGCTGTAAACAGCAGGATGGTTGCGATCGGGAGGCTGATCTTCCAGGTAATGGGCCAACGGGCGAAGGACATGGTTAAGTGATTCCTATCGAACTCTGTCCGACAAGATTTCCTCTCAATAATTGACCAAATGCTTAAGAAGACAGCAGATTTATGCCCTTAAAACGATTAGGGCACCGAAAACTGTCAGACAGTCCGGATTTCTACCAAGTATAAAACCTGTCGTTTTTTACAGGTGTGTCTGAAATCTATCTGCGGGCGCAGAACACGTCCCGCAATCCGGGACGGGACCAGGTGGCATTCTGAACCTGGCCCTTCAGCACATGCCCCTGGGATTCGTAATAGAACGTGTTGGCGCTGCCCTGTCTCTGCAGGGTGACTGCGCCATAGCCCATTTCGGCAACGGTTGCGGACTGCATGTCCGGCGAAAACACGACATTCAGGTCAATGCCGGCGGTGCACAGGTAGTCGGCCACATTGGCGCGAGCCGTCTGCTGTTGCTGTTGCTGGAAATTCGGCTGGTTTGAGCCTTCGATGGATCCCGGGGGGACGGGGCCGGACGGGAAATCGTTGCCGGGCTGACCGTCGAAGCCGCCACCGTTGGGTGCTCCCCAGGTGCCGCCATTGTTGTCGAAGCCGTTGTTGCCGAACCCGTTGTTACCAAAGCCGTTGTTACCGGGGGCACCGAAGTTTGCCGGTCCGTTGATCACGACCTCCCGGTACGGGGTCTTGGTGACATAAATACCCCGGCATTCGCCACTGGAGCCGCGCACGGTCCAGGCGTGGGAAACATAGGTCTGCTGTTCCAGGATCTGCCCCGGTTCCAGGCGCGCGTAGGGCCGCTCGCCGCCGCGATAATCCACCCAGCTCACTTCGATGGGCTGACGGCTGGCGTTGCGGAACACGATCTGACCAGGCCGGACGGCTTCGACCGACCGCACCCGGCCGGCCTCGGAGCAGGAAAGATCCGAGTTCGCTTCTTCTGCACCGCTGCCGTAGGCATCGTCCGAAACGATCTGCTGAGGCTGGGCGCAGGTGGCAACGAACAGGCGCACCGGGTTGGCGCTGCCTTTCAGCGAAACTTCGTGTGCAGGCAGGCCTTCGACCGCGATCGACAGGGCAGACTGCTTGATCATGGCCTCCCACAGCGGGTCGGTCATTTCAATATTGACTTCGGGCAGCGATATGCCGGCTTCATTGGCGCTGGAGGAGCCGAAAGCATTGTAGACGCTGTCGAATTCGCCTGCGGAAATGCGCACGGCCTGCGGCATGCCTTCCAGAAGTCCGGCAGGAGCCTGCTGGAACGTGATCTTGGCAAACCCGGACTGGGTGGTGCAATCGGCCCGGAAATCCCGGTCGTCGGTTTGCGCAACGGCGTGCTGAAGCAGCGATGGTGTTCCGGGCTGCGTACCCGGTTCGGCCAGCCACTCGCGCGCCTCGTTCGGGCTCACCAGAACCGGCTCGGAATTGGCGGCACCCGGATAACCGTCACCGGTAACCGTGTCGATGTCATCAGGCAGGGAGGCCGTTTCGGTGCCAGGTGTGGAAATGGGAGTATCGACCTGGTCGAGCGGCTTCAGTCCGCCCTCTTCGGCAGGCGGTTTGATTTCCTCGACGGATGGGGTCGATGATCCGTTGGAGTTGGAAGCGGTCTGCTGTCCTTCGGCAGGTCGATCCTGCTGGGAAGACTGTGTTGCCGCCGGAGCATTGGAAACCGGGCCGGCGGCCGTTCCGGAAGTTGTACCGACGATGCGGGCGACCGCGCCCGGCTTGCCGTCGTTCGAGACGTCGACCACAAGCGTGCCGCCGGAGCAGAAGCTGGCATCCCGATGCAGGACGCGGCTGTTTTCCAGAGTGACTTCAAGCTTGACGTCACAGGGTGGCAACTTGTTGTCGCTGCCCATCGTGTCGATGACCACACCCTTGTCGTCGCGGCTGATGATCGGCCGGTATTTCTTGTTCACGGTGATGGACCGGATGCCAGGTTGCGGCGGTTCCACGTTGATGCGCACGGTTTCGGGAACCGATTGAGCCTGTGCAGGCAAAGCCGACATCATAAGAACCACGCTGCACGCGGCCAGCAGGCCGGATTTCAGCGCGGGGGTAACAAGAGCATGGGCAGCATCAAGCCGCATAAGCGATCTCCGTGGGAGCGCAGGTTATCACCGTTTGGGAATACTTAGGCAAAGTGGCAGTCTAAGGGCAAGCCCGCAATGGCGGGAAGCCCCGGCTTTCTCAGCGCGGCGCGCGCTTTGCCAGGATCCTTTGCAGGGTTCGGCGGTGCATGTTCAGCCGGCGCGCGGTCTCCGAAACGTTGCGGTCGCAAAGCTCGTACACCCGCTGGATATGCTCCCAGCGGACCCGGTCGGCCGACATCGGATTTTCCGGCGGCTGCGCCTTGTCTTCGGGCTTGCGCGCAAGCGCGGCAACGATATCGTCCGGATCGGCGGGCTTTGCGAGATAGTCGATAGCCCCCAGTTTGACCGCCGTGACCGCTGTGGCAATGTTGCCGTATCCGGTCAGCACGATGGCGCGGGCATCCGGACGGCGCTGGCGAAGCTGTTCGATGACATCAAGACCGTTACCGTCTTCAAGCCGCATGTCGACAATGGCGAAGGCCGGGGCGTTCTGGGCAATCTTGCCGGCTGCGTCCTGAACACTGTCGGCTGTTTCCGTCGTAAAGCCGCGTTTTTCCATGGCGCGTGCGAGGCGCTGCTGAAACGGCTTGTCGTCGTCAACGATCAGGAGGGTCATGTCCTCCGAACTGTTCAGGGCAGGTGTCTGGTCCGTCATTTGGCTCTACCGGTCTTATTCTTGCGTCTTCTCCTGCACCCCGGATGGATTCACGGGCACAGCATGCATTGTTTGCGCTTTATTGCCGTTATGGGGTGAAAAAGCCGTTTCGTCCACTCTGCCGTCCTGTTCAAACACCTTGCGCGGCCAGCTTACGCGGATGTGAGCCCCTGTCTGGGGTGGGGCCGAATTTTCCAGATGCAGCTTGGCACCCGTGCGTTCCAGCAGGGTTTTGGCAATGAAGATGCCAAGGCCAAGCCCTCCGCCGGTGCCGCGTTGCGGCGACTTTCCGCCGCGCACGGAAACGTAGGGATCACCGATCTTGCCCAGAATTTCGACCGAAAAACCGGGGCCGTCGTCCTTGATGGAAATCGAGAGTGTCGTTTCGTCCCAACTGGCGGACACATCGACGCGGGTCTTGGCGAAGTCGACCGCATTTTCCAGCAGGTTGCCAAGTCCGTAACGGATTGCCGCGTTTCGTGTGCCCACCGGCTCGGCGCCGGTTCCGGACCCGGTGGAGTGGATCGCAACACCCGTGCCCCTGTGCGGATCGACAACATCTTCCAGCAGTTGCGACACCGGCATGCGCTGGTAGGTCCGGTCTTCCTCGCTCGACAGGCTCGTGAGCTGACGCAGGATCGACCGACAGCGCTCGGCCTGTGAGCGGATCAGGTCCACGTCCTCGGCCCTGGGGTCGCTTGCCTCGAATTCGTCCGACAGCTCCTTGGCCACCAGGTAGATGGTGGCGAGCGGTGTGCCGAGCTCATGCGCGGCCGCGGTTGCCAGCCCGTCAAGTGCGTTTAGATGCTGCTCGCGGGCAAGCACGAGTTCGGTTGCCGCAAGCGCGTCCGCCATCTGGCGGGCCTCTTCGGCCACCCGGAACGCATAGATCGCCATGAAACCGAGCGTGGAGACGAGCGCGGTCCAGATGCCGACGGAATAGACGATCGGAAGCGAGAAGTCGTCACCCACCGGCCATGGCAGAGGCAGGTGGAAAACCGCAACCAGGCTGGCGCAAACCGTGGCCAGAATGCCGAGGATCACCGTGTAACGGGCCGACAGGCCCGTCGCGGACACCATCACCGGCGCCATCAGCAGGAACGCGAATGGATTGCCCAGACCGCCGGTCAGGAACAGAAGCCCGCTCATCTGCAGGATGTCATAGGCAAGCTGCAGGGCTGCGGCGCGTTCCGACAGGCGCATGGCCGAGGGCCAGCGGATCTTCAGGAAGATGTTGAGCCAGGCGGACAGGGCCACCATGGCAAAGGCAGGTCCGGCCGGCGTCGGATAGCCCAGACCGACATGCACGACCAGGAGCGCTGCGGACTGGCCGCCCACGGCAAGCCAGCGCAGGCGCACCAGCGTGTCGAGTTTCAGGCGCCGGTGCGGCAGGGTGATATTGGATGTCGGTTGTTCGTGCATCTGGACTTCTTGGAGAACGGCAACTTCCCCCTTTTGAAGCGGATTCCGGCGGCTGGCAAGGCCGGGGCTCTTGTGCCGACAAGGCGTAAGTGGTAGCCACCCGCTAACACGGCTGTCCGGATCACGCGGGCCGGCGGCCAGCCGGAGGGATTTAATAGCTCTTCATTTCAGATCAGCACCGCGCAACGGAATGAGATGATGACCGACACCAATGACGGCGGCGCTCAGCCGCAGGCGGAAAGCGCAGCAGCGCCGGGCATGCACATCCTTGGCCAGTACATCAAGGACCTGTCTTTCGAAAACCCGAATGCGCCGCGCTCCCTGGCACAGGGCGACCAGCCGAAGCTCGATATCAACGTCAACGTCGGTGCCCAGCAGATCGGTGACGATCAGTTTGAAGTCGTCCTGACCCTGACCGCCAAGGCAGAACGCCCGGACATGGTGATGTTCAACGTCGAGCTGGTCTACGCAGGCCTGTTCAAGATCACCGGCGTGCCGAAAGAGCACATGCATCCGTTCGTGATGATCGAGTGCCCGCGCATGATTTTCCCGTTCGCCCGCAACATCCTCTCCGAAGCCACGCGTAACGGCGGTTTCCCGCCGCTGATGCTCGACCCGATCGATTTCGCTCAGCTCTACCGCCAGAACATGGCCCAGCAGGCCGCTGCCCAGCAGGCAACCGAGCAGAAGCCGAACTAAGGTCTTTTAGACCACAGTTTCACGGAACCCGTCCCGGGCAACCGGGGCGGGTTTTTGTTTGCCCGAAAGACTGTCCGGTCAGACTTGAGGGAAGCGGCCAACAGCAGGTTTCTCACGCCCTGCGGGAGGGCGATCTCGTGTCACGCCTCCTCCAGCAGCTCCGCCCATGTTTTCGGATTGTCGCCGTTCAGGGGGTTCTTCGGCGAACGCTTGTAGCGAATGGTTTCCATGCGCACGGTTCTGGCGTCGAAGAGGATCATCCGTCCAACCAGCCCCTCGCCCGTTCCGGTCAGTTCCTTCAGGACTTCCATGGCCTGCATGGCGCCGATGATGCCCGTCAATGCCCCCAGGATGCCGGCCTGGGCACAGGTCGGCAGCAAGCCGTCGCGCGGCTTTTGCGGGAAGAGGCAACGGTAGGTCGGGTTGGCTGTGCCGTCCGGGCCGGTTTCAAAGGGCTTCAAGGTGGTCAACGAGCCGTCGAACTGGCCGACGGCGGCCGTCACCAGCGGTTTTTGCGCAAAGAAGCAGGCATCGGACACCAGGTAGCGGGTGTCGAAATTGTCCGATCCGTCCACCACCAGATCGTAGCGGGACACAAGCTGCATGGCATTGTGGCCGGCAAGGCGGGTCGGGTGCGGTTCGACCTTCACATTCGGGTTCAGTCGCGCAATCGCTTCTGCCGCGCTTGCGACCTTGGGCTCACCCAGCTGGTCGGTATCGTGGATCACCTGCCGCTGCAGGTTGGAAAGAGACACCGTGTCGTCGTCGGCAATGCCGAGCGTGCCGACTCCGGCGGCTGCCAGATATTGCAGCACCGGCGCGCCGAGGCCGCCGGCACCGATCACCAGCACGCGGGCATTTTTCAGCTTCTGCTGGCCGGCGCCGCCGATCTCCTGCAGCACGATGTGGCGGGCGTAGCGTTCCAGTTCGGCGGGCGAAAGCATGTCAGGTCCTGTCTGGCTGGTCTCGGGTACACATGGGGGTGGCGGCGGCGGCAGGTCAAGCCCGCGCCCGCTCGGGAAATCCGGTCTCCGGCAGGTTTATCCGAGTATGCGGCTCACCAGCCGGGCGGTGTAGTCGACCATCGGGATCACCCTTGCATAATTCAGCCGGGTTGGTCCGATCACGCCGAGAACACCGACGATGCGCTGGTTGCTGTCCCTGTAGGGCGACACCACAAGGGAGGATCCGGACAGCGAGAACAGGTTGTTCTCCGAGCCGATGAATATGCGCACCCCGTCGCCCTGTTCGGCAAGACCCAGCAACTGGATAAGATCCTTCTTGCTTTCAAGATCGTCGAACAGCAGGCGAATGCGCTCCAGATCCTCGACGGCATCCAGATCGGTCAGGAGATTGGACCGGCCCCGCACGATCAGCGTGCCCGGATCGGTGGCGCTTTCGCCGCCCCAGACCGCAAGACCCGCATCAATGACCTTCTGGCTCAAGAGATCCAGTTCGGCCTGGTCCGCATCGCGGACCTTTTCCAGTTCGGAGCGGATTTCCGACAGGGTCCGGCCCTTGATCTGGGCATTCAGGTAGTTGCTGGCCTCCACCAGAGCCGATGACGGCAGGTCGCCCGGCAGATCGACAACGCGGTTCTCGACGGACCCGTCTTCACTGACGAGGATCGCCAAGGCTTTCAGCGGTTCGATGCGCACGAACTCGATGTGTTTCAGCCGCATGTCCGACTTGTGGGTCAAGACAACGCCGGCGCCCATGGACAGGCCGGACAGCATCTGGCTGGCTTCCGTCAGCACCTGCTCGGCCGAATTCGCCTTTTGCGAGGCCCGCACCTGGGCATCGATCGCCCGGCGCTCGTCCTGGGTCAGGTCGCCCACTTCCAGAAGGGCGTCGACGAAGAACCGAAGCCCGATTTCGGTCGGCAGCCGGCCTGCGCTGGTATGAGGCGAATGCAGCAGGCCCATATGCTCTAGATCAGACATCACGTTGCGGATCGAGGCAGGGGACAGCGAAATGCCGAGCTTGCGCGAAACGTTCCGGGACCCGACGGGTTCGCCGGTCTCCAGATAGGTTTCCACGATCGAACGGAAGATTTCACGGGATCTCTTGTCGAGGTCGCTGAGGCTCAAGGCTTGTTCTCCGAATGTGACCACTCACCGGGGTCGACCGGGCTTTCATCAAAAAGATATAGGCGCAAAAGGGGGCTTGCGTGAAGTATCACAACGCAAGGCCTTTACGGCGAAGGAAGTTGGGGTCTACAAGGCCCCAACGAATACACTGGAGAAACGGCGGTTTTTCCGGAACGAAAGTCGAAAGGGATATGCATGCGTCCGTCCAAACGCGCAGCCGATGAACTCCGTGCGGTCACACTGGAGCGCGGGGTCTCCAAACATGCCGAGGGGTCCTGCCTCGTCAAGTTCGGCGACACCCACGTTTTGTGCACCGCCAGCCTGGAAGAGCGGGTTCCGCCCTGGTTGCGCGGACAGAACCGCGGCTGGGTGACGGCTGAATACGGCATGCTGCCGCGCGCCACGGGCGACCGCATGCGCCGCGAAGCCAGTGCCGGAAAGCAATCCGGCCGGACGCAGGAAATCCAGCGTCTCATCGGCCGGTCGCTGCGCGCCGTCGTCAATCTGGAAGCCCTCGGCGAAAACCAGATCACGGTGGACTGCGACGTCATCCAGGCCGATGGCGGCACCCGCACTGCGTCCATCACCGGTGCCTGGGTTGCCCTGCGCGACTGCATCGAGTGGATGAAGGCCCGTGACATGGTCTCCGGCGAGGTCCTGAAGGATCACATTGCCGCGATCTCCTGCGGCATCTACGAAGGTGCTCCGGTGCTCGACCTCGACTACGCCGAGGACAGCACCGCCGAGACCGACGCCAACTTCGTTCTGACAGGGTCCGGCGGCATCGTCGAAATCCAGGGAACGGCCGAAGGTGCACCGTTCTCCGAAGAAGAATTCGGCAAGCTCATGGGCCTGGCCAAGCTGGGCATCGGCAAGCTGGTCGATCTTCAGAAAATGGCCATTCTCTAAGGGCGCAAACCATGAGCCATCGCAAGCTGGAACCGGGCAAACTGGTTGTCGCAAGCCACAACAAGGGCAAGATCCGCGAGATCAACGAACTGCTTCAGCCTTATGGCTTCGAAGTGATGTCCGCCGGAGAGCTGGACCTGCCGGAACCGGACGAGACAGGTGTCACGTTCGAGGAAAACGCAGCCATCAAGGCCCATGCGGCGGCCAAGGCTTCCCGCTTGCCGGCCCTGGCTGATGACAGCGGCTTCTGCGTTGCGGCACTGAACGGCGATCCGGGCATCTATTCCGCGCGCTGGGCAGGGCCTGACAAGGACTTCGCGATGGCCATGCGCACGGTCGAGGAAAAGCTTCAGACCCTTGGCGCAACGACGGACGACAAGCGCCGGGGATCCTTTGTTGCCGTGTTGTGCCTGGCCTGGCCGGACGGCAGCGAAGAGTTCTTCCGCGGCGAGGTTGAGGGACAGATCGTCTGGCCGCCTCGCGGTACGCAGGGCTTCGGCTACGATCCGGTTTTCCAGCCGGATGGCCATGAGCGGACCTTCGGCGAAATGACCTCGGAAGAAAAGCACGGCTGGTCGAAGGAAGGATCCGCCCTTTCACACAGGGCGCGGGCATTCCAGCTCTTTTCTGCCGGCTGCCTGGAAGGATAAAAAGACGTGACAGGCGTGGGGGCAGCCGAAGGAGGCTTCGGCATTTATATTCATTGGCCGTTCTGCGCGGCCAAATGCCCTTATTGCGACTTCAACTCCCATGTCCGTCACCAGCCGGTCGACCAGGCCCGTTTCGCGGCCGCGTTCGAACGGGAACTCTCTCATTTCGCCGATTTGACGAAGGGCAGGACGGTTCAGTCCGTGTTCCTGGGCGGCGGCACGCCTTCGCTCATGGAGCCGGCGACGGTGGACCGTATCCTGAAGGCGGTTTCCGATCGCTGGTCGATGGACGAAAATGTTGAGATTTCGCTGGAGGCCAATCCTTCGTCGGTCGAGGCCGAGCGCTTTCGCGGCTACCGGGCAGCAGGTGTCAACCGGGTCTCGCTGGGCGTGCAGTCGCTCATCGATACGGATCTGAGACTGCTTGGCCGCCTGCATGATGCGCGCACAGCCCGCACCGCCATCGAAACCGCGCGGGCAACCTTCCCGCGCCTGTCGTTCGACCTTATCTATGCCCGGCCGGGTCAGACACTAGCCGGTTGGGAACAGGAACTGAACGAGGCCATCGCACTCGCGGCCGACCACCTGTCGCTCTACCAGCTCACGATCGAAGAAGGCACGCCCTTCCATACGCTGTTTCACGCCGGCAAGCTGAAGATGCCGGATCAGGATCTCGGCGCCGAATTCTATGAACTGACGCAGGATGTGACCGCCGCTGCCGGTCTGCCCGCCTATGAAGTGTCCAACCACGCCCGTCCGGGCGCTGAATGCCGGCATAACCTGGTCTACTGGCGCTACGGCGATTATGTCGGCGTCGGGCCCGGTGCCCATGGGCGCATCACGGTGGGTGCCAGCAAGCTTGCGACTGCGACCGAGCGCCATCCGGAAACCTGGCTGGAAAATGTCGAAAGCCATGGTCAGGCATTGACCGAAAACGCCGGCCTTTCCGAAGAGGAGCAGGGCGACGAATTCCTGCTCATGGGACTAAGGTTGACCGAAGGTATCGACCTGAAACGCTACGAACGTTATGCGAGCCGCTCCATCGATCCGCTTCGTCTGGCAGCCTTGATCGAGCATGGCATGGTGGAAGAAATCGGGGAAAACCGCATTCGCGCAACCCGAGAAGGTTTTTTCGTGCTCGATGCGGTGGTCGCAGATCTGGCCGCCTGAGCCGTTCTGGAACGCCGTTAATATAATGCTACCAAATTGATTTAAATGTTCTATTGGGTCTTTTGCATTGCACAGTGATTTGGTGCGAAAATGTCTTTCGCCGCGATCCTGAGCACTTAGGCGCGTATTCACATACCAATTAGAAGTATTGCGGGCTGCAACAGGCATAGCTATCCTGTTGCAATGCAATAGATGGTGTAAGAAGAGACGGGCCGAAAAAAATGTTTACGAACAATGCCAATGGGGCCGGCACCAATTGGTTCAGCAAAGGAGAGACGTCTTTGCCGTTTTACCACCTTTACGAACTGAACCACGCCGCGATGGCGCCCTTCAGAGCTTTGGCCGACATGACCCGGCTCTACTTCCAGAACCCGCTGAATCCGCTGACTCATACCAGCTACGGCCGTTCGATCGCTGCCGGCTGCGAAGTGCTTGAACGCACGACGCGCCGCTACGGCAAGCCGGAGTTCGGTCTCAAGGAAACCACCGTCAGCGGTGTGCGCGTTCCTGTACGTGAAGTCAGCGTCTGGAGCCGTCCGTTCTGCGACCTGATCCACTTCGAACGCGGGGTCACGACGCACCGCAACGATCCGAAGATCCTGATCGTCGCGCCGATGTCCGGCCACTACGCCACGCTGCTGCGCGGCACTGTGGAAGCGCTGATGCCGAATGCGGATGTCTACATCACCGACTGGATCGATGCCCGCATGGTTCCCGTGCAGGAAGGCAAGTTCGATCTTGATGATTATATCGATTATATCATCTCGATGCTGCACTTCCTCGGTCCGGACACGCACATTCTGGGCGTGTGTCAGCCGTCTGTGCCGGTGCTGGCAGCCGTTGCTGTCATGGAAGACCGCGAAGACCCCTATGTACCTTCCACGATGACGCTGATGGGCGGACCGATCGACACCCGCGTGGCGCCGACGGCGGTTAACGACCTGGCGGTTTCCAAGGGCATAGACTGGTTCAAGAACAACGTCGTCATGAAGGTTCCCTTCCCGCATCCGGGTTTCATGCGGGACGTCTATCCGGGCTTCCTGCAGCTTTCCGGGTTCATGAGCATGAACCTCGACCGTCACGTGACCGCGCATCGGGACTTCTTCCAGCATCTGGTGGAAGGCGACGGCGACAACGCCGAAAAACACCGCGACTTCTATGACGAATATCTCGCCGTCATGGACCTGACGGCCGAATTCTATCTGCAGACCGTCGAAACGGTGTTTATCGAGCACGCGCTGCCGAACGGCACCATGATGCACAATGGCCGTCTGGTCGATTGCGGCAAGATTACCCGTACCGCCCTTCTGACCGTTGAAGGCGAGAAGGACGACATCACCGGCCGGGGCCAGACCAAGGCGGCGCATGCGCTCTGCACCAGTCTGGACGACGACATGAAAGCGCATTACGAGCAGCCGAATGTCGGCCACTACGGCGTTTTCAACGGATCGCGCTGGCGGTCCGAGATCGCGCCGCGGGTCATGGATTTCATCCGCTCCAACCGCACCGACCTGCGCAAGCCTGCCGCCAAGGCACCGGTCGCCAAGGCCGCTGCCCCGGCTCCTGCGCCTGCTGCCGCACCGGCTGCGAAAGTAGCGCCTGCCAAGGCCAAACCGGTTGCAAAGAGCAGTGGCAATTCGCTGGAGAGCATTCTGCTGACCAAGCCGGACGGTGCCGCAGATGATCTGAAATCGATCAGCGGTGTCGGCCCGAAACTGGAATCGGCTCTCAACGAAGCCGGTATCTTCCACTTCTGGCAAATCGCCGGCCTGACGGAAGAGCAGATCGAGGCCCTGGACACCAAGCTGGATTTCCGTGGCCGTATCGCCCGGGACAACTGGATCGAACAGGCCCGCCAGCTTTCCGAAACGGTGAGCTGAAACTAGCATCGGTAAAGGCTCCCTCCATGGGTGCCTTTGGCCGCGTGCCTTTAACTTGTCCCAAAAAGTCCGGTTTCTGGCGGCAGCCTGCCTGCTGCTATTGATTCTGGCCTTTCGGCCCAATACAAGTGCCGGTCAGACAGCGAGGCCGGAGGTTTCAGTAGTGCTCAATATTTTTATTGGTTTCGATCCGCGTGAAGCGATTGCCTATCATGTTTGCGCCAATAGCCTGACCCGGCTTTCGAGCGACGTGCTGGCGATTACGCCGCTGTCGCTGCACAATTTGAAGACCTACAACGAGACCCATACCGACGGGTCCAATCACTTCATCTACACCCGCTTCCTGATCCCGAGCCTGATGAACTACAACGGCTGGGCGCTGTTCATGGACGGCGACATGATCGTGCGGGACGACATTGCCAAGCTGTTCGCCATGCGCGACGAGAGCAAGGCGGTCATGTGTGTCCACCACGACTATCAGACCCGGCAGACCACCAAATATCTCGGCTCGAAGAACGAGAACTACCCGCGCAAGAACTGGTCCAGCGTGGTGTTGTGGAACTGCGGTCACCCGGCCAACAAGGTGGTAACGCCCGACTTCGTGATGAATGCCACCGGCGCGCAGCTGCACCGGTTCACCTGGCTGGACGACGAAGTCGTCGGCGAGCTGCCGAAGGAATGGAACTGGCTGCCGGATGAATTCGGCCCCAACCCCGACGCGAAACTTCTTCACTTCACGCTCGGCACGCCCTGCTTCCACGAATATGCCAACGCGCCGATGGCGGCTGAATGGCACCGCGAGAAGCTTCTGGCGAACTATTCGGCGCAACATGTGATCGACGGCCCATTCGACTGATCCGTTTCGCATTTTACATATGAATCAATGAAGTAGACCCGGTCCGCAACTTTGCGGGCCGGGTTTTTCCTTGCCGGAATTCTGTGATCCCTGTCACGAATCCTTGAAGGAGCCTGCAATCGTCCCCACTTGGAAAGTCGTGGATGTCTGAAATGGATAGGACGATGACAACAGCCAAAAGTTGCATGATCAAACCTGCCTGGACGCCGGTAACTATCGGCCTGATGGTGCTGGGTTTCGTGGCATTCTGGCCGCTTGGCCTTGCCATGCTTGCCTACATTTTGTGGGGCGACCGCTTTGAAGGCATGCTCCGCGATGCGAAAGATCAGTGGCGGGGCAGCCCGCTGAAGGGAGCCTTCGAGCAGATGAATACGACTGCCTATGCCCGCACGGGCAACGTCGCATTTGACGACTATCGCGAGCGCGAACTGAAGCGACTGGAAGAAGAGCGTGCCAAGCTCGACACCATGCGCGCCGAGTTCGATGATTTCCTCCGTGAATTGCGCCGCGCGCGCGATCAGGAAGAATTCGACCGCTTCATGGCCAACCGGGGCCGCAGCACTGGCGACGAAGCCACACCGCTGTAAAGTCTCCTCCTCCCGGACCCGTTCCCCGACGGCCAGACCAAGAGCGGCGCCTGAAAAGGCGCCGCTCTTGTCCGTTTCAGGACAGCCAAAATTGCAGCCGGCCTTCAGAAAGCCGGAATCTCATTCAATTTCCCCCTTTAGAATTGCCGCGAAATCGCTCGCAAATTCGCTAAAATCAAGACAACTGATTCGATGGACCTTCGCCCTTGATGTTTCTCCGCGCCGGCAAGAAAACGCTGCCCGACCATATCGAGATCCAGACCGGTGCCAGTGCCGTGCGCATCCGCCTCAAGGCCAATCCGCGCGCGCAGCGGTATCTTCTGCGTCTGCCGGCCGACAGGTCCGGTCCGGTGCTGACCGTCCCCAAGGGCGGCGATCTTGCCCGTGCCGAGCGGTTCGCGCGCCAGCACATCGATTGGCTGATAGAGCGTCTGCAGGACAGGGCGGACCACGTCACGTTTCTGCCCGGGGAAATCGTGCCCCTGCGAGGAGAGGATCACGTCATCGTGCCAACCGGCAAGCTGCGCGGGTTGATTACCCTTGGCCGGAACGACGCCGGATTGCCGGCGCTGTTCGTGCCGGGTGCTGAGGACCACATCCCGCGCAAGGTCACCACCTGGCTGAAGGAACAGGCCCGGGCGGACCTCTCTGCCCGCACCACACTCCACGCCGCAGCCATCGGCAAGAAGGTCGCGGCCATCAGCATTCGCGACACCACCAGCCGCTGGGGATCTTGCGCCTCCAACGGACGACTTTCCTTTTCCTGGCGGCTCATTCTGGCGCCAACGGATATCCTCGATTATGTCGCAGCCCACGAGGTGGCGCATCTGAAGGAAATGAACCACTCGGCGCGCTTCTGGCGCCTGTGCGAACAGCTTGCCCCGCAAACACCGAAGGCCCGCGTCTGGCTGAAGCAGAACGGGGTTCGCCTGCACGGATACGGCTGAAATTGCCTTCCTAGCCGCCCGACCGGCGCAGGCGCGCTGCAGATGGCCAACCGAACAGGTTGACGCAAAGACCCGACACCACCAGCGCTGCCGCGCCCAGTTTCCACGGCTGCAGGGGCTCGCCCAGAACAAGGGCGGCTGAGAGCATGCCTACGATCGGTACCAGAAGGGTGAAGGGCGCCACGGTCGCCGCCGGATATCTTGCCAGAAGGCCGCTCCACACCGAAAAGCCCAGCAAGGTCGTCGGGTAGACGATGTAGACCAGAGCTAACAGCCCCTGCCACGAAACGGTTTCATGGACCTGCCGGTAGACGTCGAGACCCTCGACGAACGCCGACAGCAGCAACAGCGGCAGCGGAGCCACAAGGCTTCCCCAGGCAACCAGCGACAGCAGATCAACGGTGCCGATGCGCTTGGTAACAAGATTGGCGATAGCCCAGGAACAGGCGGCCAGAACGACCAGACCAAGCCCGGTCAGCGTTGTACTGCCCGTCAGGTTGAATGCCACAAGGCCAAGGCCTGCGGTCGCCAGCATGGCTCCGGCAATCTGCGCCGGACTGGCTGTTTCACCCAGAAAGGCAACGGCCAGTGCTATCGTGATGAACACATGAACCTGCAGCACAAGCGAGGCCAGTCCTGCCGGTATTCCAAGGTGCATGCCGGCAAACAGAAGTCCGAACTGCAGCGCGAACATGAACAGGCCGAACAGGACAACCAGCTTCATCGACGTGCGCGGCCGCTTCAGGAAAAGGACGGCCGGAAAAGCTGCCAGGGCAAAACGCAACGCGGCAAACAGGATCGGCGGCAGTTCCTGCAGACCGATCTTGATCACCACGAAATTGAATCCCCACACCGACACCACAACAAGCGCGAGCAAAATGTCCCGGCCCTTCAAGGCCGGGTCTCCGTCCGGTCTTCCGCCGCCGGTTGGCGCTTGTGCGCTTCGGTAATGATCGTCTTGTTGAGGATACGCACCTCGCCGACCATCAACAGCCGCATGTCGCGCACAATGTAGTCTGCAAGTTCGTCGTCCGAGATGGTCTTTCCGGGAATGTCGAGCCGGAAGCCCTGCCCCTGAATGCCGCCACCGTTCGAGAAATCGATCTCGAAATCGAAGCAGACCCGTTTTTCGTCATTTGTCTGGATGTGTGTCATGGCTTGTCTCCTCAAATGGACATAGCCAACCATTGGTCCTATTGTGAAATTAATTGTTCTGGACTTATTGAAAAGAAAAATTACTCAATGGATGAACATGTCCTGCGCACCTTCGTCGCTGTCTGTGAACGGCAAAGCTTCCGCGCCGCCGGCGAGGATGTCGGGCGGACCCAGTCTGCCGTCAGCCAGCAGATAAAGGGCCTGGAAGCCGAACTCGGTGTTCAGTTGTTCAACCGCTCCACCCGTTCGGTCGAGATGACGCCGGCGGGACAGACCTTCTACAGCCATGCCTGCAGCCTGCTGGCCCGGCACCGCGAGGCGGTATCAGCCGCGCGCGGGGCTTCGGTGTTGCCGTACCTGCGCATTGGCGCAACGGACGACATCGCCGCCTATGGCCTCGTGCCTGTCTTGAGAGCGCTGGAAGCCGGCCCGGAGCCCTGCTCTCTCGATCTGGAAACCCACTCCTCGCAGATGCTTCTGGCAAGTCTCGGCTCCCGGTACGATCTTGCCATCGTGGTGTCGCCCCAGCGGGGCCGGACCGGTGACCTTGTTGCCAGCGTGCCGCTTGTCTGGCTCGGCAGCGCGTCGCTTTCAACATCGCAAAATGCCCTGCCGCTTGCGGTCTATGCCGACAGATGTGCCATGCGCGATGCCGCCATTTCCGCGCTGGACACGAGCGCCGTGAAATGGACGACCAAGGCCACCGTGTCCGGCCTTATCGTCATCGAGGCGGCTGTCCGTGCCGGTATCGCCGTGGCTCCGGCCCTCGCCGGGTTCCATGCCGCCGACCTGCCCACAGTCACCTCGCTGCCTGCCCTGCCACACCTGGAACTTCGCATCGTCGCCGGAACGCCGGTGGGGGAAACATACCTGCCCTATGTGCGCGAAGGTCTGCAGGGGCTTCTGGAGGCAAAAGGGTAAGCGGCGGCCGGGCAAAACCAGTTGCAAACACGGGAGAATCTGCTTCGATTCCGAAGGGGAAGCCGGGAGATGCAACATGAAAAGCTTGAGATATCCGATCAAAGGCGCCGCGCTGGCCTTGCTGGGCCTGGCCCTGCCGGGACTGACGTTCTCCGGTCAGGCCATGGCCGACAGCTGCTGGAACCACAACGGCTCACTCATGAGGCTTCAGGCGCAGGGTAATCAGCGCTGGCTGTCCTACGAAGTTCCGAAACCGGTCCTGCGCAACGCCGGCGTCCAGCGTGGCACGCTGCTCTTCAACGGCGCCAAGAACGGCAACTGGTATTCCGGCACCGCCCGGGTGTTTTCCAAATACTGTCCGGGTTCGCCGCTGGAATATTTCGTCGAAGGTCCGGTGCGCGGCGACCAGCTTCAGGTTACGGTCACCGGCACCCGTGAAGTCTTCAACCAGTGCCGCCCCACCGGCCGCTACACCACCGACACGCTGGTGTTCACCTACAGCCATCAGTGCTGAGGGCGGAATTTACGGATATGTGTCGCAGGTATTTCTGAGAAATGGAGCAAGTGGCCCATCCTTCGAGACTGGCCTCTGGCCTTCCTCAGGATGAGGAAGATGTGTGTTGAAGGCCAGGGAAGATCAACATAGTGAACCTCATCCTGAGGAAGGCTGAAAGCCTGTCTCGAAGGATGGGCTGCACACACACGGTCGGAACGCGCAGTTCCACCGGCTGAAGCCTCAAACACGGTCTTATGAGCCGTGAACAACAGTGCCCGGATCAGCCGCCACCAAACAGATTGCGCAGCAGGTTCAGCGGGCCGCGGCGTTCGCCGTTGCCTTCGCCGCCACCACCTATGGGGGCTGGCGGTATCGGTTCGCTGCCGGAGCCGACGGTTTCCACCGGGCCGGGCTTGCGTGGGGCGGAGACGGTCGCCGGAACATCCGGCACGCCGGGCAGGTCTGCCACGGGCAAGCCCTCGTGGGAGGCATCCATCACCTCTTTCCAGACAGTGGCGGGCAGCCCGCCGCCGGACGCCTTGCGCGTCGGTGAGTTGTCGTCATTGCCGAACCAGACGGCGGTGGTCAGATTGCCCGTATAGCCGATGAACCAGGCGTCACGGAAATCCTGGCTGGTGCCGGTCTTGCCCCCGGCGGGACGCCCGCTTTCCAGCCGTGCCTTGCGGCCCGTGCCGGTTACCAGGGTTTCCGACATCATCATGTTCATTTCGCCGACCAGACGGCGGTCGATGACGCGGCCGCGTCCATCGCCGGAGCGGGAATAAAGCGTCTTGCCGTCCACGGTCTTGATCCGCCGGATCACATGCGGAAGCACGCCATAGCCACCGTTGGAGAACGGCACATAGGCACCGGCGATTTCCAGCGGCGTAACTTCGGAGGTGCCGAGCGCGATCGACAGGTTGTTCTTCATTTCCGAGGTGACACCCAGCCGTTTGGCCGTGTCGGCAACGGTTCCCGCGCCAACCTCATAGGTCAGCTGCGCGGCCACCGTGTTCAGCGACAGGCTGAGCGCCCGTGTCAGCGTCACCGGGCCGTAGTAATCCTTGGAATAGTTCTGGGGTGACCAGTTGCCGAACCGGACCGGCTGGTCCTGGCGGATGGTCTGGGGCGAAAGGCCGTTTTCAAGCGCGGCCAGATAGACGAACGGCTTGAAGGACGAGCCCGGCTGCCGCTTGGCGTAGGCCGCGCGGTTGAACTGGCTCTTGGAATAATCGGCCCCGCCAACCAGCGCCTTCACGGCACCCGCGGTGTCCAGCGTCACGACAGCCCCTTGGGAGACGCCGTATTTCTCGCGGTTTTCCTTCAAGGCGCTGCGCAGCGCCTGTTCGGCAGCCCGCTGCATCTTCGGGTCGATGGTTGTGTCGACCACGATGTCGGTCTCGATCGAGCCGATGAAATGCGGCAGCACGTCCATCACCCAGTCGGCGGCATAGTTCTCGCTGGCGGTGGTGTAGCGGCGCACCACCTTGGCGGGCGCGGCCAGGGCGTTCTTGGCTTCATCGCCCGTGATGTAGCCTTCCTCGTTCATGGCAGCGAGCACAAGCTGGGCGCGGTCTTCAGCAAGGTCCGGATTGCGGGCGGGCGAATAGCGCGACGGCGCCTTGAGCAGGCCTGCGATGGTGGCGGCTTCCGGAATGGTCAGAAGCCGTGCCGATTTGCCGAAGTACCTGCGGGCGGCGGCGTCCACGCCATAGGCGCCGGAGCCGAGATAGACCCGGTTCAGGTACATTTCCAGGATCTCGTCCTTGGAGTATTCGGCCTCCAGCCAGAAGGCGAGCACCAGTTCCTGGATCTTGCGCTTGATCGTCCGATCCTGTTCCAGGAACAGGTTCTTGGCAAGCTGCTGGGTCAGCGTCGAGCCGCCCTGCTGCAGGCGGCCGGAGGTGAAGTTGGTGTAGACGGCACGGGCCAGGCCGATCGGGTCGACACCGAAATGGGAGCGGAAGCGCCGGTCCTCGATGGCGATGACGGCATTGGGCAGATAGGGCGGCAATTGCTCCAGGCGCACGGCTTCACCGCCGGTGTCTCCGCGGTTTGCCAGCAATTCGCCATTGGCGGCGACAATCTTGACGTTTGGCGGTCGCGCCGGAACCTGCCATTCGGAGGTCGGCGGCAGAAAGGCGGCGTAATAGCCGACCAGGCAGACAACGGCGATGGTGCCCCAGATGCCGAGCACCATGCTCCAGTAGAAGCCGCGCTTGAGAAGGCGGCCGAACGCAGTCGGGGCCTGGAACCTGTTCTTGCGTTTGGCCTTGCGCCGCTTGGCGCCGGACCGGCCGCCGCCCCTACCGTTGCCTCGGCCATTGCCGTTGCCGTTCTTGGCCGTCTTGCGGGGCGAGGATCCGGGTTTTTTCTTGGCTGGAGCCTTGCGGGTCTTGCCCTTGCCGGACGACTTGGAAGAAGGCGCAGCTGGACGGTCCTGCGGGCTTAAACGCAGGTCGAGCAGGCTACTGCCTGAATTTCCGAATGTCGGTTCAACACGCGGCTGGCGTTTCGCCCGAGGCGCCATTGATCCTTCGTCCCCTAACTCCGTACCAACCAGGGTTGGCGTTATCCGGCAAACGCCGGTTTCCCCGGAGATGAGCTTAAATTGCGGCGATTTAAGGGGGCGTTAAGGCTACGGGCTTTTGCACGGGCAAGACGACAGGATGTTCAGCTACAGGCGGCGCGGTATGGCTCCATATCCATCCGCACAAAAGGCAGCAAACCCGCAGCACCGGGAACCGAATGCCGCTCAAACGCAGGAGAAATGCAAAGACTTGTGCCTCCGCAACCCCGGTTAAGGGTCAAGCCTGGCCGGGAGGACGAAGGAAAGCCTGGCAGCAGTGCCGGATCTAGCTGGAATAGCGGCTTGCGTCAGCGCCGTAATAATTGACGTAGCGCGTGTTGAGTTCGGACACCGGCATGATGATCAGCACATCCGTCGTGCCGAACTGGTGATCGATCACCGCCCCGTCGCCTATGAACGCGCCGAGGCGCAGATAGCCCTTCACAAGCGGTGGCAGGGCCCGCAGCGCTTCCTTGGAATTGAGTTCCTCGGCCGGCATGCGGTTCATTTCGACGTATCTGTCTTCCACCGCGCGCACGCGCCATTCTTCCGGGGCGCGGGCATTGTGATGCAGGAAGGCGAGCTGGCCGGCGATGGCATCCGGATTGGTGCCTTCGATCGAGGCACAGCCGAGCATGACATCGATGTTGTGGCGCAGAACATAGGACCAGATGCCGTGCCACAGAAGCTCGACGGTTTTCTTGTTGCGATAAGGCTTCAGAACGCAGGACCGGCCGAGTTCCATGAAGCGCTTGCCCGGGTTTGCGTCGATCAGCGACTGGATGTCGTATTCGGCGGCGGTATAGAAACCGGCATGCTGATCGGCGATTTCCTGGCGCAGGATCCGGTAGGTTCCGACGATTTCAGGCTTCAGGCGGCCCAGCTTGTTGCGCTTCTGCAAGTCGTGGTCGACCACGAGAAGGTGATCGCAATAGGCATCGAAGGGGTCGGCATCACGGCGGGTTGCCAGCGTATGCGCATCGGCAATGGCCGACATTTCCTCGTAGAAAACGTCATAGCGCAGGCGCTGCGCCTTTTTGACTTCCTTGAAGTTGCGGGCCATCCGCACTTCCAGGGAGCCGATCCGGCCGAGCGTTTCACCGGTCTTGACTGGGGTCTGCAGCGCTGGCCCGACGCGCTGCGCGTTGGGGAGGTTGGCGTCCGGACGCATTGCCGGTGTGAATTTCCTGACCAGTTTCCTGGGAGAAAAAAGCCCTTGGCGCATTATGGACATTCCACCCTCGTGTATTCCTTATGGCGCACTGACAGGTTTCACAGGTTCTCGTCTGTTTCACTTGCCGAATTACCTTCGCCGGAACATTACGTCCGAACCCGGTCAGTGTGCTTCAAGCTTGCCGTAGAACATACTATTCCGACAGCTGGATGACACTCGGTTTTTTGCGCCGTGTTTTCCACGCGCAAGCTTAGCTCACTCTTGCGGCTTTGTGAATTTCTACGAGCGCCGGTGGAAGCGTTTCCACTTCCGGCTGTCGCGACAGGGAAAGTTCGCTGCGTCAGGCGCGGCTGATTTCAGCCAATGCGTCGGAAATCGCTTCCACGGAAAGCGGTTTCGTCAGATAGCCGGCAGCGCCCACTTCGGTCGCCTTGTCCCTTGCATCCTTCATGACGTCGGCGGTCACGATCAGCACCGGCACATTGGCCCGGCCTGCGGCCTGTTCGTCGGAACGGATCTGGCGAATGGCCTGGAACCCGTCGAGGCCTGGCATGTGCAGATCCATCAGGATTGCGTCGTAAGCGCCGCTGGCGGCTTCCTCGACGGCCTTTTCGCCGTCGATCACCATCACCGGCACATGGCCGAGCTTGCGCAGCATGGCTTCGCTCAAGAGGCGGTTGATGTCGTTGTCTTCCGCCACGAGCAGGCGCAGCGGCCGGGCCGGAACCTTGTAGCGGTTCGGCAGGAAGCCGTTGCTGACGGGCTCCGCACTTGCGTCCCAGGCGTGTTCAATGCCGTCGTCGTCCAGCAGGCCGGAAAAGATCTGGACCAGGGTCTCGATCCGCACCGGGCGGATCAAATAGGCGGCATACCCGGCTTCGCGCAGATGTTCCAGGCGCTCGCGCTCCGGTGGGGCGATCATAACAACCGCTGGAGCCTTGCATCCGGTCAGGCGGGCAGAGGCCAGCCAGCCGCCACTGTCGGAAAGGGCGCCGTTGTCGACCACCAGTAGATCGGCCTCGGCCAGCGCGGCATCGAGATCCGAACTGCCCGGGGCATGCACGGACACATTGGCCGCGTGATATTGCAGCCGTCTGGCCAGCAGCGGGCATTCGATCTGGCTGGTGCTGACGAACACGATCCTGCGGCCCTCAAGTTTGGCAAGGCGCGGATCCGTGTCGGCAACGAGGGATTCGGGAATCGGCAAGGAAACGCGGAACTGCGCGCCGCCGTCTTCGGAAGGCTGCGCGGCGATTTCGCCACCCATCAGGCCGGCAAGCCGCTGGGCGATCGCCAGACCGAGGCCGGTGCCGCCGAACTTGCGCGCCGGGCCATGGTCGACCTGCTCGAACTCCTGAAACAGCCGCTCGGCCTCCTGTTCGTCAAAGCCGATGCCGCTGTCGCGCACGTCGATATCCAGAAAACCGCCACCGTCCGAATTGGGACGCCCTGTCAGTTCCACGGCAACGCCGCCCTCATCGGTGAACTTGATGCCGTTGCCGATGAGATTGTAGAGGATCTGGCGGACACGGGTGGCGTCCAGCGTCACCTCTTCCGGCAGGTTCGGGTCAAGCATGGAGCCGATTTCAAGCGACTTGGCGTGGGCCTTCGGGGCAAGCAGTTCAACGACGCTTTCCACCAGGGCGCCAACCCGAACCGGGGCGGCCTGAATGTCGAGCTTGCCGGCCTCCACCTTGGAAAAGTCGAGCACTTCATCGATCAGGAGCAGCAATGTTTCGCCGGAGGTTTCCAGCGCCTCGATATAGGCGCTCTGTTCCTTGGTCAGGCGGGTGTCGCGCAGGAGCGCGGCCATGCCGAGCACCCCGTTGAGCGGCGTGCGGATCTCGTGGCTGACGGTCGCAAGAAAGCGGGACTTCGCCTCGTTGGAGCTTTCGGCGGAATGACGGGCAGCCAGCAGTTCTTCTTCGATCAGGCGCCGCTCGGTCACGTCGCGCAGAACGGTCTGCACCAACTGGCGATCCGTCGTGGTATCGCGCACCGGAATGTCGATACGTGAGAACCAGCGCGGGCCCTGCGCGGTATCGATGTGGAGATCCTGAAAACCCATGCCCGGGGTCGTCTTGTCCAGGGCCTGCGTGACGGCGCTTTCAAAGCCCACTTCCTCAAGCAGCGGCAGATGCAGGGTTGCGCCCGGCTGCAAGGCATGTCCGAGCCCGAACACATCGTCGGCAGCAGAGTTCACATAGGTGATGGTCCCGTCCTGGTCGCGCCGGACGACGACATCGCCAAGCGTTGCCAGAATGCTGGCGTGACGTTCATCGGATTCGCCGAGTTCCCAGGCGCGGTCTTCCAGTTCCTCGCAGCGTGCCATCAGGCGGCGGATCTTGTCATCCTTCACCTGTAACGCCTGCACCGAGCGCTGCATGTCGTCGGCGAACAGCCGCCAGACAGCCAGCCCGCCGGCAAAGAAGGTCAGACCAAGACCGAGAAACCGGTTCAGGCCCTCGCCGGAAACCATGATGAAACCTGCGGCAAGGCCGATGATCATGCCCGCCAGGGCAAGATGCTGCAGCGATTTGGCAGGCGCGGAGACGGGCGCATCGGTTGCCCGGCGGCCTGGGCCGACTTCGGGACCGACATCCTCCTCGTCGAGGGTATCCGAGATGCTGGAAGAATATTCGTCTGTAGTTACGGTGTCCGCAGAAGAGAGCTTTTGCTCTTCGGCAAAGAATTTGTCCTGCGTGTCATCGGCTTCTGGCGCGGCATTGGCGGCGCGTTCGCTGTTTTGACTGACCAAGATAACTACTCTCTACAAGATCCTGTTGCCTTGAGAGTGCGTTGTAAACTTTGAGAAACCGTTTCATTGCCTGACAAAAAAAGTAAATCGGGAATTTCGCACCGCGTTCATATCCAGTCTTTCAGCACCGGATGGGTCTCGACATTGGCAATTCCATCAAGGGCAGCAATACGGTTGCGAAGCTCGGCGAGGCTCTCCAGCGTCCGGGCGCGCACCAGCAGAACCATGTCCCTGTCACCGGAAATCGAGCGGCACTGGAGAACTTCTTCGAATTTCGAAACCACCGGCGCAATCGCCGCACAGGTCGCCGAACCCGTCCGGATCCACAGATAGGCTTCGATTTCGGCCGGCTCCGGATCGCTGATCCGGATCGTGTAGGTGCGAATGACGCCGGTTTCTTCCAGCTTCCGGATCCGGGCCTGAACGCTCGACCGGGCCAGGCCGACATGGGCAGCCAGCGTTTTCACAGGTGTCCGGCTGTCGGCTTCCAGCAGTTGCAGCAAGGTCCGGTCGATTGAATCCATGGGTCTTCTGTCATTGTCCTGTGTGTCGAACTGCCGCCGCTCGCCGGCAATTGACCGGCCGAACCGGTGAAAATGCCGGAAGAAACGAGAGCCTGTCCGCGATAGCACCCTTGAGTGATTTTGCAGCGGGAGAGTTTCATGGATTTCCATCTCGATACAAGCAGCTTTACGGCGGAAAGAGCCTGGGGGTCACGTCTGATCGGTGAACTGGACGGCATCACGGTCCGCCTGCACTGGACGGACAAGCCCTACAAATGGCACGTCAACGACGGTCCGGAAGTCTTCGTGGTTCTGTCGGGCACGGTCGACATGCACTACCGCGAGGCCGCAACCGAGAAGGTTCAACGCCTGACCGAAGGTCAGATCTTCTTCGCCAACGACGGCGATGCCCATGTGGCCCATCCGGTCGGTGAGGCAAGGGTGCTCGTTGTCGAGCGCAAGGATAGCGTTTGACGAGAGAGGTCACGGGGCAGCCCAGGGAGCGGAGGCAGTGGCAATGTACAAACCGGTTGGTGAGCCCCGTCGACCGGATGAAAGTCCCAACCTCTCAACCCACCCCGTCATTGCAGGGCTCGACCCTGCAATCCATCCCATGACCTTCGTCCACCGCAAAGCTTCGCCGATTTGGGGCGTATCGGCATGGATCCCATGGTCGAGCCATGGGATGACGGAATTGAGGAAGGGAAAAAGGCCTGCCTTTTCATCCCAGGCAATGCATAGCAAAGCCCGGGAGTCAGCATTGGCTGTCGTCAGTGCCGGCTCCCACGTGCTGCCATGATTTGTCATCCCGGTTTGACGCAACGCGGCAAGACCGGGATCCAGTACGCCGTGTCGTCCGAGGCGAATAATCGCAAATCAGCTGGATACTGGATCCCTGCCTGCGCGGGGATGACGACCTGCAAGGGTATGAGGCGGATCTCCGCTTTTTTCCGGGCAAGGCGCAACGGTGTAAGGTGGAACGTTGCGGATTGCGGTTACCCAAACAAAAAACCCGGCAGAAACCTGCCGGGTTTTCAGGATCAGGTTGTTGTCGCGTCTGTTTACCGGACGTCGAGGAAACCGATGATCTTGCGAACGTCCTTCAGCACCGGTTCGGCGATGGCGGAGGCCTTTTCGACGCCTTCCTTCAGGATGGCGTCGATCTGTGCCTTGTCGTCCATCAGGCGGCGCATTTCGTCGGTCATCGGCGAGAGTTTCGCCACCGCCAGGTCGGACAGGGCCGGCTTGAAGGCGGAGAACTGCTGACCGCCGTATTCCTTCAGGACATCGGCCTTGGTCGCGTCGCTCAGGGCGGCATAGATGCCGACCAGGTTGTCTGCTTCCGGGCGGCCTTCCAGTCCGTCGGTTTCGCTCGGCAGGGCGTCCGGATCGGTCTTGGCTTTCTTGATCTTCTTGGAGATCGAGTCCGCGTCGTCCGTCAGGTTGATGCGCGACAGGTCCGACGGATCGGACTTCGACATCTTCTTGGTGCCGTCACGCAGCGACATGATCCGGGTGGCCGGGCCGGCGATCATCGGCTCGGTCATCGGGAAATAGAGATATTCCGGCAGCTCCGGCGACGGCGTCGGGTTCTCGATGCCGATATCCAGTTCCTTGATTCGGTCCGCAAAGTCGTTGTTGAACTTGGCGGCGATGTCGCGGGTCAGTTCCAGGTGCTGCTTCTGGTCGTCGCCGACCGGAACATGGGTCGCGCGGTAGGCCAGAATGTCGGCGGCCATCAGGCTCGGATAGGCGAACAGGCCAACGGAAGCGTTTTCCTTGTTCTTGCCGGCCTTTTCCTTGAACTGGGTCATGCGGTTGAGCCAGCCCATGCGCGCCACGCAGTTGAAGATCCAGGCAAGTTCGGTGTGTTCGCGAACCTGGCTCTGGTTGAAGATGATCGATTTCTTCGGATCGATGCCGGCGGCCATATAGGCAGCGGTCACTTCACGGGTTGCCTGGGCAAGCTCGTGCGGATCCGGAAATCCTGCAGTGATGGCATGGCTGTCGACGACGCAGAAGATCGTCGGCATCTGATCCTGCAACGGAACCCAGCGCGAAACGGCGCCCAGGTAGTTGCCAAGATGCAGGTTGCCTGTCGGCTGGACGCCGGAAAAGACACGGGGCTGGAACTCCGCCATTTCAAATCCCTTTGATGGTGCGGCCGGTTGGAAGGGCGCTATGAATGTTTGGGCGGGCCGGGTTTAAGCCCGGTCCGTTATGCATGCAAGCTGGAAACGGCGTGCTCCGGCGTTTCGCGGTCAGGTGTTGCGCCGTCTCAACGCTTTCAGCATGCCGACAAGGTCGGATCCGCCGCTGAGCTGGGTGAAGACGGCAAAGGTGACCATGCCGACGAGCACGAGCAGAACGAGACTGCCCGCGCGCACCGCCAGCCACGGCGCCGATAGCCAGGAGGCCATGTAAATGGCAGCAAAATGCACCGCGACCCCCATCAGCAGGCTTGCGAGCACCACCAGCGACAGCCGTCGGAGCAGCTTGAAATCGGGCTGGAAATGGCCCCGTCGCCACAGAACGATGATCAGGAGGCCGGTGTTCACCCAGCCAGCCAGCGTTGTGGCCAGCGCGATGCCCACATGCTGGAGCATGGGAAACAGCGCGATCGAGAAGCCGACGTTCACGACCATGCCGACAACGGCAAAGATCATCGGCGTCTTGGTGTCTTCCCGCGCGAAATAGCCGGGCGAAAATACCTTGTTGAGCACAAAGGCGGGCAGGCCAAAGGCAAATGCCGTCAGGGCTGCAGCCGTGCCTTCCACGGCGGCGGCATCGAAGCGGACCCGCTGGAACAGCACCGAGACGATCTCCTGCGGTATGACAGCCAGGGCAACCGCGGCCGGCAGGGTCAGCACCAGTGAGAACTCCAGTGCGCGGTTCAGGCTGTGCTGGTAAGCGCCCATCTGCCCGGCGCGCAGTTGCCGCGTCAGGCTGGGTAAAAGCACCACGCCGATGGCGATGCCGATCACCCCGAGCGGCAACTGGTAGAGCCGGTCAGCGAAATAGAGCAGCGCATTGGCGCCTTCCTGCATGGAGGCGATGATCTGGCCGACGGCAATGTTGATCTGGGTGACGCCGCCGGCAACGACGCCCGGAATGCCAAGCATCAGCAGGCGTTTGGCTGACTTGGTATAGCGCGGGCGGAAGACGGGGATCTTGAAGCCGAGGCGCTTCAGGTCAATCAGGACGACGATCAACTGCACGATCCCGCCAACGGTGACGCCGATAGCCAGAATGACCCCGAGCGCCGTGTCGTCCTTGATACCGAGATAAAGCACTGCGCCCAGAACGGCGCTCATCACCACGTTCAGCATCACCGGTGCGAAGGCAGCAGCGGCAAAGCGCTGATAGGTGTTGAGAATGCCGCCGATGAAGGCAAGCATCGACATGAAGATCAGATAGGGGAACGCGATCCGCGACATCAGCACCGTCAGATCGTACTTGGTAGGGTCTTCCACGAAGCCCGGTGCCAGTGCCCACACCACAAGCGGCATGAAGATCTGCGCAAAAGCAGTCAGCACCAGCAGGCAGAACAGCAGCGCTGCGCCGATTTCCCCGGCGAACCGCTTCGCACCCGCATCGCCCTCTTCCTCGACCGTTCGCCCGAACAGCGGGATGAAGGCGGAGTTGAAGGCGCCTTCCGCGAACAGCCGGCGAAACAGATTGGGCAGACGGAAGGCCACCACAAAGGCATCGGCAACCGGACCGGCCCCGACGACGGCGGCCAGAAGCACGTCGCGAACGAAGCCGAGCAGGCGGCTCAGCAGGGTCGCGCTGCCGACGGTTGCGAAATTGCGGACGAGACTCATGCCGGAAGGACTCCGAAGAGGAAGGTATGCACTTATGAAGCCTGCCGCTGAACCTTGCGGGTTGCCGGAGCTGCCGGATCGAGTTCCACATGGCCGTCGACCGCATCGGCAAGGCGCTCACGGATGATTTCCTGACGGCCGATGTTGGCAATTTTCTGTCCGGTGAGATCGGTGACGTAGAAAACGTCGACCACTTTCTCGCCGAAGGTCGAGATATGGGCCGAACCGATGTTCAGATTGAGCGTCGCGATGGAGCGCGTCAGGTCGTAGAGCAGGCCCGGCCGGTCGAGGCCGGAAATCTCCAGCACCGTGTATTCGTCCGACAGCGCGTTGTTGACCAGCACTTCGCTGGCCACCTTGAAGGCCTTCATGCGGCCCTTGACGCCGGTCTTCTTGGAAACGGGCTCCGGAAGCCGCTCTTCGCCGCGCAGCGTGGTCTCGATCAGCTTGGCAATCCGCTCGCCGCGGCGCTTTTCGTCTTCGTCGTCCGGCAGTTCCCGGCCGATGAAGATCGTGTCCAGCGCGTAGCCGTCTGTGGTGGTGTCGATCTGTGCGTCAACAATATTGGCACCGGTCGTGTAGCAGGCCCCGGCAATGATCGACAGAAGGCGCGGATGGTCCGGCGCCATGATCGTCAGCTCGGTCACACCCTCGAAGGCGCGCGGGATGACCTGGAAGGCAAGCTGCCTCTTGTCCTTGTCGGCCTTGTGCAGAAGTTCGGCATGGGACACCAGCCGTTCCGGCTCCGTACGCAGCCAGTAGGCCGGATAATGCCGGTTCAGATAGGCATTGCGGTCCTTGGCGGACCAGTGCTCCAGCTTGCTGCCGAGCTCTTCCTTGGCCTTGTCGATGGTCTGGCGATGCGACATCTTCGTATGGCCGCCGGACAGATGCGGTTCGGTGGCATAGTACAGCGTGCGCAGCAGCTGGCCTTTCCAGCCGTTGAAGACGCCGGGTCCGACGGCGCGAATGTCTGCCACAGTCAGGATCAGGAGCAGTTTCAGCCTTTCGAGCGACTGCACCGTGTTGGCGAAATCCGTGATCGTCTTGCGGTCCGACAGGTCGCGCGACTGGGCGATGGTGCTCATGTCCAGGTGATGCTCGATCAGCCAGGCAACGGTCTCGGTTTCCGCGTCGTTCAGTCCGAAACGCGGGCACAGCTTGCGCGCGACCCGGGCGCCGGCGATCGAATGATCTTCCGGCCTGCCCTTGGCGATATCGTGCAGGAACATGGCGACAAACAGCACCTTGCGGTTCTGCAGCGTCAGGATCAGGTCGGTCGCCAGCGGATGGTCGTCGCCGGAATTGCCGCGCTCGATATCGGCCAGCACGCCGATGGACCGGATCAGGTGCTCGTCGACCGTGTAGTGGTGATACATGTTGAACTGCATCATCGCCACCACCTTGCCGAACTCGGGTACGAAGCGGCCGAGTACGCCGGTTTCGTTCATCTTGCGCAAGGTCTTTTCCGGTGCGTGCCGGGAGGTCAGGATCGACAGGAAAAGCCGGTTCGCTTCAGGGTCGGCGCGCAGGCTTCCATCGACCAGCTTCAGCGAATGCCGCATCAGGCGGGTCAGCTGCGGATGCATGTTGTAGTCATGCTTGTCCGCGATCTGGAACACCCGCAAGAGGTTGGTCGGATCGGTTTCGAACACGGTGTCGGATACCGCATTCAGGCGGTTGTTCTCCACCACGAAGCCGGTCGCCCCTTCAACGGGCTTGGCGGTTGCCGAAACGCGGCCTGCGCGAAGGCGGCGCATCATGCCGGTCAGGCCCTTGCCGCGCGGTTCCTTGACATGCTCTTCCTCCAGTGCGGCACAGATGATGCGGGTCAGATCGCCGACATCCTTGGCCACCAGGAAGTAGTGCTTCATGAAACGCTCGACATCCTTCATGCCCGGATGCTGGGTGTAGCCGAGCCGGATCGCGATCTCGCGCTGGACATCAAAGGACAGGCGCTCTTCCGGCCGTCCTGTCAGGAAATGCAGGTGGCAGCGGACCGCCCACAGGAAGTCGTCCGATTTCTTGAACCTTGAATATTCCGAACGGGTCAGAACACCCTTCTTGACCAGTTCCGATTGTCTTTTGACGCGGTAATGGTACTTGGCGATCCAGAACAGGGTGTTGAGGTCGCGCAGGCCGCCCTTGCCTTCCTTGATGTTCGGTTCGACCAGATAACGCGAGGCACCCTGGCGCTTGTGGCGGTCGTCGCGTTCCTGAAGCTTGGCGGCGATGAACTCGGAGCTGGTGCCTTCGACCACTTCCTTGTCGAAACGCTCTACGAGTTCCTCGAACAGGGCTTCGTCACCCCAGATGAAGCGGGCTTCCAGAATGGCGGTGCGGATGGTCATGTCCGACTTGGACAGACGAATGCACTCTTCGATGTTCCGGGTCGCGTGGCCTACCTTGAAGCCCAGGTCCCAGAGCATGTAGAGGATGTATTCCACTACCTGCTCGCCCCAGGGGGTCTGCTTGTAGGGCAGCACGAACAGAAGATCGATATCGGACCCCGGCGCCAGCGTGCCCCGGCCATAACCGCCGACGGCGGCAATGGACATTCGCTCCGCGGCGGACGGGTTCTTGATCCGGTAGACGTGGTGCAGGGCGAAATCGTAGATCACGCGGATCAGTTCGTCCTGGATATAGGACAGCCGCCCGGCGCACAGCAGCCCGCCGCCGTCCTCGTCCAGCATCGCCTGGGCCTTGCCGCGAGCGTCTTTCACCACCTGCTTCAGCATCGCAAGAACAGCCGAACGGGTCTTCATGTCCGAACCGTCGCCGTCATTGCCGGCCGTCAGCGCGGTCAGGCGATTTCTCAGGTCGTCGGCATCGATCAGTCCGGCAAGGTCTTCCTGGGAGAGTTTCATACTGGTCCAGTGTTCCGTTCAGCAGGCGCAGGTTTGCTGGAGGTTATATAGAGGATGGGGTTGAAGGACACGTAAATCCTGAATTGACCTGAAACAGGCTGCGTTCCAATCGGAACAGAAACAGGAATGCACCGACATGCCATGGTTTGAACCTGGCGAGGGCATGCGTCGTTACACACCGTCCTTCACGGCGGCAACCCGGAGCTGGTGCAGGAGGGCTGCAAGAGACTCTTCGGAAAGGCCTCCGATCTTCAGCGCAAGCTGGTTGGCAAGTTCGGTGGCCTTCGGGTCCATGCCGGCCGTGTCGATGGTGACGCGAGGGTCGGACAGTTCGGCCAGGCGCTGGATTTCTTCCGCCTCATCCCAGATGACGTTGAAATAGGTGATGATTCGCTGCACCAGAAACCAGGTTGGCTTGCCACGCTTGCCATGTTCCAGCGCGGACAGATAGGCACTGGAAACCGACAAGGCCGCTGCCATTTCCTTCAGCGACACATCCCGTTTTATCCTGAGTTCCCGGATTTTTGCGCCAAGTGGGGTCACGGCCCTACCTTCTTTTTCGAATGCGAACGTACAGTGCGCCGCCGCCGCCGTGGTTCGCGTGGGCTTCCTCGTAGCCAAGTACCACGGATCGCAAGTCGGGCATCGACAGCCACTGGGGCACCATTCTGCGCAAAACGCCGCGCTCGTCCATATAGGCGCGTGCGTCACCGCTGCCCTTGCCCGTGATTACCAGCACGACTTTATGACTTCTCGCCTGCGCCTGGTAGAGAAAGCCGCGCAGCCGGTCATGCGCCTGATGCTGGGTCAGGCCGTGCAGGTCTATCCGCGCATCGATGGCCTTCACGCCGCGCACCAGCTTGCGGCGGTAGCGGTGTTCCAGCTGATGCAGCGGCAGCGGTGTTGGCGGCGCCTTGGCCGCAGCGGGAGCCTGGATCGCGGTCGCGGTTTTCAGCGCCTTTGCGGGTGCCGCCGGTTCGGTTTCGGTGATTTTCTCAAGCTCGGCCTTGAGGTCCTGAGCCCTGTCCGGATGCAGCGGCGTCAGGGTTTTGGCAACCTTGCCCCACAGTTCCCTGTCTTCCGGCGACAGTGTCCCTTTTTTACCCCGTCTTGCCATGTCTCAGTCCGCCGCCACACCAGTGGGACCAAGACGGATGTTCGGCACCAGGATCGTGAACTCGGCCTTGTGGCGGATTTCTCCGGCAATGGCGCCTGCCGTCTGCCCGGATCCGACGAAGATATCGCCCCGCGCCGGTCCCTTGATTGCCGATCCGGTGTCATCTGCCACCATCAGCCGTCGGAAAGCGCCGTCGTCGCTGTCGTGATCCTTCAGCGCGGAGGCAACGAAAACCAGGGATCCATAGGGAATGAAACTCGGATCGACCGCAAGGCTGCGGCCTGCCGCAAGGGGAAGGCCCGCGGCCCCGACGGGCCCGTCGTTCACGCCGATTTCGTCGACTTCCCGAAAGAAGATGAAAGACCGGTTTTGCCGGAACAGCTGATCGCGCTCCTCCGGATGCGCTTCCAGCCAGGCACGAAGTCCGGCAGCCGTGAAGTCCTCCGGCGTGCCTTCTCCGCGCGTCACCAGCAACCGGGCAATGCCGGTGTAGGGGTGGCCTGTCTTGCCCGCATAACCGACCCGCATCGCGCTTCCGTCCGCAAGACGCAGCCTTGCCGAGCCCTGAACATGCACGAAATAGGCGTCGGTCGGATCGGCAAGCCAGACGAGTTCGAGGTTTTCCGGATCGAGCTTGCCATCCATGATGGCGCTCCGATCCGGCATTTCGGTGACGCGTCCATCAACCCGCCGTCCATGGCTGAGCGTTTCGGGCCAGTCCTGTGGCCGGTTTTCCGGCGTGATCGCCTCCAGGCCTTCCGGCTTTTTGAGCAAGGGATACCGGAATATGTCGGTTCTGACCCGCGAGGCGGCCAGTTCCGGCTCGAAATAGCCCGTCACAAATCCGCTCTGGGCAATTCGGTGCGGCGTGAACCGGCTTTCGAAAAAGTCCCGCGGCGCTTCATCACCGTACTTTGCGGCCTTTTCGGCGTCGTTACAGAGCGTTTGCAGATCTGCTGCGGCGACGGAGGGAAAAACGGTGTCCTGGGTCAGGATTTCCGGTTTGCGGCACAGGCGTAGAAAACCGGCAAGGGCGGCGGCATGATCGTCGTTTTGCCAGCCCGGCAGACTGGAGAAGGAGATTGCCTCGAACCGGTCCGGGATCCGTTGGCCTGGTACCATGGCTGAGGCAGCTCCTGAAAAGAAAAGCGGCGCGGCCAGAACCGCGCCCTTTAGCAGTGGGACAAGCCGGAAGCCCGGCCGGGGCCGCGTGTTCCGCTTGCCCTGCATCGTGATTACTCTGCGGATTCGGTCGCGACCAGCTTCCAGTTCGGATCGCGGGACGTGGTGTCCCGGGCGAAGGTCCAGATGTCGATCACTTCGCTTACCTTGGCCGGATCGCCGTCGACCACTTCACCGGCCTTGTCGCGCGTGGCGGAAATCAGCTGGCTGTGGATCTTCACGGTTACCTGGGCGGTCGAATTCTTCAGCGCAGCTTCGACGATTTCGGCCTTGTCGATGCCGACAAAGGTAGATTCGATGGTCTCGCCACGCTTTTCGCGATCGTCGATTGCGGTGACGAAGCCTTCATAGACTTCGCGGGACAGAAGGTTCTTCAGCGCTTTCTTGTCGCCGTCCGCAAAAGCCATCACGATCATCTCGTAGGCGGCGCGTGCGCCTTCCAGGAAGGGTTCCGGCTCGAAGCTGCGGTCGACGGACAGGATCTGTTTCAGGGCGCTGTTCAATGCGGAGCCCGCCGGGGCAACCTTGTCGATCACGACGTCGCCACCACGACCACTCTCCTCGACCGGCTCGGCCTCCAGCGTGGTCTGGTTCGGCATCGGGATGACATTGTCCTGATCGTTGCCGTTTTTGCGTTCGCGCGGCTGATCGGGCTTGGAATAGGGGTCGAATGGCGGGCGCTCATTGCCGGTGCGTTTGCCCAGCACCGATCGCAGTCTGAACAGAATGAAAACCGCAAGTCCCATCAGGAGGAGGTTCAACGGGTCAAAAATCTCGTTCATCGTAACTTCCGGTTACCCTTTTTGAGGCCCTAGAGCCGCCTGCTCTAACTGCCAGGTGAGCGCAGCCTCGTACGCAAGGCCTGTCTGCTTCCTATTTAGGGGGTCCTTGAACCAGCATCCAGACCCAAGAGCAAGACTGAATCTTTGCATTCATAGCCATTTCGTGACTGCCTGCTCGCATTTTTGCGAGTGAATGTCTACCTTAGGTCCGAATAGCTTATCAGACGATGGAGCTCCCGTGGGACTTTATATCATTGCCGCAATCCTTCTTCTGCCCCTGATCGAGATTGCGATGTTCATCTGGGTGGGAGGCTTGATCGGTGTATTCCCGACAATCCTGCTGACGGTGATCACCGCGCTGGCCGGGACAGTGATGCTGCGCCAGCAGGGCCTGTCACTGCTGATGCGCATGCAAACGGAGCTGGATGCCGGCCGCACACCCGGAAACGAGGTGATGCAGGGTGCAATGATCGTTCTTGCCAGCATTCTGCTGCTGATCCCGGGTTTCGTCACGGATGCCATCGGCCTGCTCCTGTTCATACCGCCGGTTCGCGAAGCGCTGGCGCGGTTCATCATTGCCCGATCGAACGTCGTTATCGTCGATGGGGGCGGTGGTATGCGCCGGCCGGATGACGGCGTCGTGGACCTGGACGAAGGCGACTGGAGCGAAAAAAACAGCGGCACGAGTGGTGGCTCCGGCCAGCCGAAGCTCAGCCCCTGGCAGGATGGCTCGGACAACGCGAAGCCCTGATTTCCCAAACGCTCACTAAAACGTGACTGCTGGTGTATGCGTAATATTTACCAGTCAAGGTTATGTCTGCGCTGAATTGGACCCAAAACCGGACTGAAGCGGAGCAGGCAGCGGTAGAATGAGCGCCAGGCGTGTAGATTGGGTGGATACCGCCAAGGGCATCTGCATCATCTTCGTCGTGATGATGCATTCGGTGCTTGGCGTGGAAGCCGCCGCTGGCCAGACAGGCTGGATGCATGTGGTCGTCGCCTTTGCAGCCCCCTTCCGCATGCCGGATTTCTTCCTGATCTCGGGCCTTTTCCTGTCGAACGTCATTACCCGCGACTGGAAACTCTATCTTGATCGCAAGCTCGTCCACTTTGCCTACTTTTACGTGCTGTGGATGACGATCCAGTTTCTGGTGAAGGCGCCCGTCTTCATCGAGGAGACCAGCGTTCGCGCAACGGTGGAACTCTATTTCCTGAGTTTCATCGAGCCTTTCGGTACCTTGTGGTTCATCTACATGCTGCCGGTCTTCTTCGTCGTGTCGAAGGCCGCCCACGACAAGGGTGTGCCGTGGCAACTGGTTCTGGCCGTCGGCGCACTTCTGCAGATCGCGCCGATCCACACCGGCTGGCTGCTGGTCGATGAATTCGCGGCCCGTTTCGTTTTCTTCTATGCCGGCTTTGTTTTTGCTCCGCAGATCTTTGCCCTGGCCGACTGGGCGCGCGAGCGGATCGGGATCAGTCTCGCGTGTCTGCTGGTCTGGGGCCTGGTGAACGGCACGCTGGTCTATGCCGGCTGGGCACATCTGCCGGTCATTGCGCTCGTTCTTGGTGCGGCCGGTGCGGGTGCCATCATCCTCACCAGCGCCTTGATCGTGAAATGGGGCCAGCTCGGTTTCCTCCAGCATTTCGGCGAAAACTCGATCGTCATCTATCTCGCCTTCTTCTTCCCCATGGGCGTGACGCGGGTGATTCTGCTGAAGCTGGGCATCCTTGATATCGGCACAACGTCGTTGATCGTGACGCTGGTGGCGTCGGTTAGTCCGATGATCCTGTTCTGGCTGATCCGCCGCACGAACATCGGCTGGTTCCTGTTCCGCAGGCCCGCCTGGGCCTATCTCAGCGGAACCTTTGGCGGGAAACGTCAGGCACAGGCAGCTGAGTGATCGGCAAGCTTGGAATTTTTAACTTTAGGACTTTTCTCCAGAACAGGCTGCGGGCATGATCCGCGCCATGTCGACGCAAAGCACCTCCTCCGCCCTCACCGCCGATGACCATCTCATCCTGGTCGACGGGTCCACGTTCATTTTTCGCGCTTATCACGCGCTGCCGCCACTGACGCGCAAGCCGGACGGGCTTCCTGTCGGGGCGGTTTCGGGCTTCTGCAACATGCTGTGGAAGCTGCTGCAGGAAGGCCTGACACCGGAGGAAGGCGACGAGCCCACCCATTTCGCGGTGATCTTCGACCATTCCGCGCAGACATTCCGGAACGAGATTTATCCGGAATACAAGGCCCACCGGCCAGACCCGCCGGAAGATCTGGTGCCGCAGTTCGGCCTTATCCGCGAAGCGACACGCGCCTTTTCGGTTCACTGCATCGAGCAGGAAGGCTTCGAGGCGGACGACCTGATCGCGACCTATGCCCGTGAGGCTGCCGAACAGGGCGCGCGAGTGACCATCGTTTCAGGCGACAAGGACCTGATGCAGCTGATCGGCCCGAAGGTGGGCATGATCGACACCATGAAGAACAAGACCTTCGGCGAAGCCGAGGTGTTCGAGAAATTCGGCGTCGGTCCCGACAAGGTCATCGAGGTGCAATCGCTGGCGGGCGACAGCGTCGATAACGTGCCCGGCGTGCCGGGTATCGGTCTGAAGACCGCGGCCCTGCTGATCAATGAATTCGGCGATCTGGAAACGCTGCTCGCCAAGGCCGACACGATCAAACAGAACAAGCGACGGGAAAACCTTATCGAATTTGCCGATCAGGCTCGGATTTCCAGGCAGCTCGTCACTCTCAAGCAGGATGTGCCGGTCAAGGTGCCGGTGGGCGAATTGTCGGTAACCGATGTTGACGGACCCAAGGCGCTCGGCTTCCTGAAGGCGATGGGGTTCACCACCCTCACCCGGCGCGTTGCGGATGTGACCGGGGCCGATCTGGATACGGTCGATGCATCGGACCTCAAGGTTCCGGGATGGGATGTTCCGGACCACAAGGGCCGGATGATGGAGCGCCCGGCCGGCAGTGACAGCGCGGGTTCGGAAGCTGCAAAAACCCCGGGCGACGCTGATCCGGACAACTCCGGCCTGCTGGTACCGCAGACCGTTGCCGATGCACGCGCCCAGACGATCCGGGCGATCCCGGTCGACAGCAGCACCTATGAAACCGTCACCAGCCTCGACCGCTTGAAGGAATGGTGCGACGCGGCCTTTGAAAAGGGCTACGTCGCCTTCGACACCGAAACGACATCGCTGGACGCCATGCAGGCAGAGCTTGTCGGTGTTTCGCTGTCCACCGAGCCCGGCAAGGCCTGTTATGTGCCGCTTGGCCACGTCGACGGCGAGGGTGATCTTCTTGGCGGTGGCGGTCTTGTCGAAGGCCAGATCCCGCTGAAAGACGCGCTGGAAGTGCTGAAGCCGATGCTGGAGGACCGCTCGGTTCTCAAGATCGCGCAGAACCTCAAATACGACTGGCTGGTGATGACACGTTACGGTGTCGACATTACGCCTTACGACGACACGATGCTGCTGTCCTACACGGTCGATGCCGGCAAGGGCGGCAACGGCATGGACGAACTGTCCGAGCGCTGGCTCGATCACAAGCCGATCCCGTTCAAGGAAATCTGCGGCTCCGGCAAGTCGATGATCACCTTCGACAAGGTCGCCATCGACAAGGCAACTGCCTATGCGGCGGAAGACGCCGATGTGACGCTTCGTCTCTGGCTGATCCTGAAGCCGAGGCTCGCTTCCGAACGTATGGCGACCGCCTACGAGACGCTGGAACGGCCGATGGTGCCGGTGCTTGCGCGCATGGAAAAGCGCGGCATCTCCGTCGACCGGCAGATGCTGTCGCGCCTTTCGGGTGAATTCGCGCAAGGCATGGCGGGCAAGGAAGCCGAGATTTACGAGCTGGCCGGCGAAAGCTTCAACATCGGTTCGCCCAAGCAGCTTGGTGATATCCTGTTCGGCAAGATGGGGCTTCCCGGCGGCAAGAAGACAAAGACCGGCGCCTGGTCGACCTCGGCGCAGGTTCTGGAAGATCTGGCCGCGGAAGGGCACGAACTGCCGTCGCGGATCGTTTCCTGGCGCCAGCTCTCCAAGCTGAAATCCACCTACACCGACGCCCTGCCCGGTTACATCAATCCGGAAACGGGGCGTGTGCACACATCCTACGCGCTGGCGGCAACCACCACCGGGCGCCTGTCCTCGTCGGAACCGAACCTGCAGAACATTCCGGTTCGGACCGAGGAAGGCCGCAAGATCCGCAAGGCCTTCATTGCCGAAAAGGGTCACAAGCTGATCTCGGCCGACTACAGCCAGATCGAGCTGCGCGTCCTGGCGCACATGGCCGATATTCCTCAGTTGAAGAAGGCGTTCGACGACGGGCTGGACATTCACGCAATGACGGCAAGCGAAATGTTCGGCACGCCGATCGAAGGCATGGACCCGATGGTCCGCCGCCGGGCGAAGGCGATCAACTTCGGCATCATCTACGGGATTTCCGCATTCGGCCTCGCCAACCAGCTCGGCATCTCGCGCGGCGAGGCAGGCGACTATATCAAGACCTATTTCGAGCGTTTCCCGGGCATCAAGGACTACATGGAAGCGACCAAGAAGCAGGTTCATGCGAACGGTTACGTGACCACAATCTTCGGCCGCAAGGCGCATTATCCGGAAGTGAACACCAAGAACCCGAACATGCGTGCCTTCTATGAACGCGCCGCCATCAACGCCCCGATCCAGGGGTCTGCCGCGGATATCCTGCGCCGGGCGATGGTGCGCATGGAAAACCGGCTGGAAGGCTCAAAGCTGGATGCGCAGATGCTGCTGCAGGTGCATGACGAACTGATCTTCGAAGTGCCGGATGCACAGGTGGAATCCACCATTCCGGTGATCAGGGACGTGATGGAAAATGCCTGCGATCCGGCGCTGAAACTTTCCGTGCCGCTTCAGGTCGACGCTCGCGCAGCCGACAATTGGGACGAGGCGCATTAGGGTGTGGACCCATAAATGAAGACGAAATGGCATGAGAAATGGCAAAATCGCGTTAGGAAGTGTGCGCTGGGCGGGCTTTCTGCCCGGTCAAGCAAACTGACGACACGAGGTGAAGCCATTTTCATGTCCTTCGGATTTGACTGGATTGGTCCTCCTCAGCGTTGCGAAAGCTTGAAAATGAGCCACATTTCCTGCGCTTCCGCGCCTTGAGGAAGACCAATCCACCTCAAACCATTTCATTTTCATTTATGGGTCCACACCCTAGAGCACGTCGCGTTTAACCTGAAAAAATCCTGCATCGCTTTTAGCGTTGAAATCTCTGATTTCAGACTGCGAAAAGCGATGCCGACAAAACGCGATTTGCTCCGGGTGCTTCGGTCCCGACAGGAGAGCAGGCCTCAGGCCTGCTGAGCACGGCGCCGGAACAGCGGCTGGATCAGCCGGCGATAGGCAAGCGCAAAGCCTGTGTAGAAGAGAAACACCGACGCCAGCGAGGCAAGCCCCGCGAGCGTTTGGCCCATGACGCCATAGACCTCGCCGGTGTGCAGAAATCTAAGGAAGACCCTGGCGCGCCGGCCTGCCGGCTGGTCTTCGGCGCCGCTGACGCCAAGCACCTCACCCGAAACCGTGGAGACCGTATAGGTCGTCTGGCGGGAAAGCTGGGTGCCATTGCCTGTATCGACGGTCATCACCACCCGTGCAGCCTGTCCGTTGGGCAATTTGACCGAAAGCGTCTGCCAGTCCGGTTCGGCCTGTTTCAGCGTGTCGGCAATGGCCTGCAGGCTGACGGCTTCACCCTGAGCGCGGTTCTGACCCTGGCGTTCTTCACCGGCACCCTGGCCGGTAGCTGCGGGCGAAACCGGCCCGAAGACGGCGGCCACCATGTTGCTGGCCCAGGGATAGGAAATGACGACGCCGGAGACCACAACGGCAAACAGCGGTACGAGCGACCAGATGCCGAAGACATGGTGCCAGTTGTAGTCGCGTGCCTTCGCGGTCGGCAGGTTTCTGCGGAAGAGAAGGTTCAGCTTGACGATCCGCCAGGTCCATTTCTTCGGCCACCAGAGATAAATTCCGGACACCAGAATGAACAGGAAGCCGAGATTGGCAGCACCGGTCACGGCCCGCCCAAGGCCGCGGTTTTCACCAGTAAGGGCAAACCAGCGGTGCAGCGCTGTCACCGTGCCAAAGAAGGATCTTGTGCCCTCCGCGGCATTGTCGATCCGCTCCCCTGTATAGGGGTTGAGCAAATGGTTCTCGCGCCGACTGACCGAAAGTGTGGCCGGGGCGCCGTCCTGCCTTGGCAGGACCAGCGAATTGCCGGGTTGGCCGCCGTTTGCCAGAACGGCAGTTGCCAGGTCGTCGACAGAGAGGAGCTGCGCATAGGCCGGTTTTACGACCGCGCGGCTTTCCATGTAGGAGATGATCTGGCGCTCGTAGGTCAGGACCACGCCGGTGGCTGACATCAGGAGGATAACGAGACCGAAGGCGACCCCGACGACGAGATGCGCCCAGAAAACGATACGTTTGAAAGACATGGTACTGCTGCCCGTTTCAGACCGGATTTGACGGTTGCCGGGTCCTCCTCCACCGGCTTCAACAGGCCTAAGCCGAAGATCTCGCTGCGTCAAAGGCAACAGCAGGGTGTTTGGCCGAGAATTTGTAACCAGTTGTCGCCACCGCGAAGAAACGAGCCCGAGGCGATTTCCGCAGGCAGCTGAAAAGCCCAGGGTTTCCGGGAGTCCACATGAGGCCCCGGTACCAAAACCCTCAGGAGTGTTCCAAGCCGCATACAATTTGCCGCACCAAAGGTTGGACGGAAAAGGCGGCGATAGAGACGGGAGCGGGTGACAGGGTGGTCTTGAGGAAGCGGGGCTTCACCCGATGACGAAATCCGGCGCGCGAGCAAGAAGCGCTGCCGCCTCTCGAACTGTGTCCTCTACGATCCTAGCCGCCGGTTGAACGGTTTTCACAAGATCGAGGGATTCTCCGGCAATCAGGGCGCGAACGGAATAGTCGTCCGGGTCGGCAGCCTCATAGGTTTTCTGGATCTTGTGAGCCGCACCGGACAAACCTGCCGGATCCTCCAGCCAGGGGCGGGAAAACGCATTCTGAACAACCCGCCCTGTGAATTGCGACGGCCAGTCAAGTCCGCGCGCAACGTCGAACACACTGGACCGGGCGGTGTCGTCCCCGTGCGCCTTGGTCAGGGCAACCTTGGCCTTTTCCGATCCGTTCGCCTCGACGCTTGCCCAGAAACGGGTCCCCATCATGACACCGTCCGCGCCCAGCATGAGGGCCGCTGCCAGTCCGCGCCCGTCCGCAAGCCCGCCGGCCGCCAACACGATTGTTTCCTTGCCGGCGGCATCGCGAACCGCAGGAAGAAGGGCGGACAGGCCCCGGTCCATACCGTGACCGCCGCCTTCCTGGCCCTGGGCGACGAGAACGTCCGTTCCGGCCTTCAGGGCCTGTTCGGCCTGGTCCAGGCGTTGCACCTGCCAGATTGTGGGAATACCGCGCTCCCTGGCGGCCTTTACGATCAGTTCCGCGTCACCGAAGGAAACGAACAGGGCCGCCGGATTGCGGTCGAGGATCCGATCCACGAGGGCCGGTTTTTTCAGAAGACTCCAAGTGATGACACCAAGACCGACCCTCTGGTTTCCGGCCGCATCGAAGGCAGCGTCGATCCAGTCCGGGTCGCCGTAACCGGCGCCGATAATACCGAAGCCACCGGCGCGGCTGACTTCAGCGGCCAGACGACCATCCGAAATCCTGTCCATCGGCGCCAGCACGACCGGATGGGAAACGGCAAAGCGGCGGGTAAAGGGCGTGTCGAGCAATTGTTTCATGCAGACACGCTGCCATGGAAATCATTTCAGGAAAAATGATTGAAGAAGGAATTTGATATCTTTAATTTGGATGGTATGGACATCGTGCTTTTGAAAACACTGATGGCAGTCGCCGAGACAGGCTCCTTTTCGGGAGCTGCCCAGGCGTTGAATTGCGTGCAGTCGAACGTCACCTCCCGAATTCGGCGTCTTGAGGAACAATTCGGCCAGAAGGTCTTCCAGCGCAGCAAGGCCGGGGCCCGGCTGACGGAATTCGGTGAACAGGTCCATGCGCGCGCGATCGTGCTTCTGCAACAATTTGCGGCGGCCGAGCGCGATCTTCTGGAAGCTGCCGGGGCAGGTGCGCCGCTCAGGCTCGGCTCCATGGAAACAACGGCAGCCGTTCGCCTGCCCGCTCTTCTCAAACGTCTGAGAGACAAAAGCGCAGCACCGCTTTCCCTGATGACCGGCCCGACCGCAGACCTGCTGTCAAAGGTGTGGGATCAGAAGATCGATGCCGCCTTTGTCGCCGGGCCTGTCGACAAGGCCAGGTTTCAGGCGGTTCGTGCCTTCGGCGAACAGCTTGTCTGCGCCAGTGGTCCGGCCACTTCGGCGCAGGGCCCCCTGTTGGCCTTTCGCCATGGCTGCAGCTACAGGGCGGCGGCGCAGGCGTGGCTCGGCAGTATCGGCCAGAGCGACAGGGAAGTAACGGAAATGGGCACGCTGGAAGGAATTCTGGGCTGTGTGGAGGCCGGTCTCGGGTTCACGGTTGCTCCGGAAAGCGCTGTCCTGGGCTTTCGCAATGCCGACCAGTTGACGACGACCCCGCTCCCGCCGCCTTTTGGCGAAACCGTCACCTATCTTGTCTGGCGCGTCGACCGCAAACCGGTCGAGGCGCACAGGAAGCTGCTGGAAATCCTGGCAGAACGGGCCTGAGGCTTGAGGCCGTCAGACCACCCGCAAATCCGGCTGTATCTTGCCAGCCAGCGCCGAGCGCGGCGCGATGGCGTTCTGCAGGAGGTCGTTGAGATGTTCTTCCAGATAATCGACGATGGGCGATTGCGTTGTCGACTGGGTGTAGATCGCGAGCTGTGTTGCTGGAAGCTTCGGAAAGCCATCCTGCTCCTTCAGGATCTTGAAGCCTTCCAGAATGGCTCCCGACGGCAGGCAGCAAAGGCCCGCACCCGACAGAACGGCCACCTGGGCGGCGGCAACGCTGGTGGTGGTGATGCGCTCGTACCACTGCCGTCCGGCGCGGGCGAGCGAACCGAAGGAGATTTCCCGGAAAGGGCAGGGTTCGGGAAACATGATCAATGGCAGCGGATCGGTTAGCGGGCAGTTGTCGCCAACCACCCAGTGCAGCGGTTCCTCGAATATCTCGACCGGCATCTGCTTGGTTGACGAGACAAGGGCTATTGCGAGGTTGATTTCGTTGTTGGACAACATTTCGTGCAGTGTGGCGCTGTCGGCGACCGTCATCTCTAGTTTCACGTTGGGGTGAATGCGCACGAAATTGCAGAAAATCGATTGCAGCTGGCCGGTCGCATACCATTCTGGCAGGCCGACATGCACCGTGCCGGTCAGTTCCGGTGCAGACAGGCGCAACCTGGCTTCCTCGTGTGAGCGCAGGATTTCCGTGGCGTGCTGATAGAGGATACGCCCGGCGGGCGTGAGGTTCATTGTGCGCGCGCTGCGCTCGATCAGCGGCTTGCCGACCCGTTCCTCCAAACGCCGCAGCTGAGTGCTGACGCAGGGTTGTGTGCGGTTCAACCGAGATCCCGCATGTGTGACGTTGCCTGCTTCGGCAACAGCCACAAAGGCTTCCAGCAACTCGATATTAAAACGGCCTATGGTCATGTCCCTGCCTCCGTTTTAGCGCAAGACGACCTATGCGGTTTTCCGCCGGTCCAGCGCCACACAAGCATAACGTTCCATTATGGGGCGCTTCAATTATAAATTTAAGGGTCGGTAAAAAATCCCGTAATCCGAGAGTCTCTTTTGTCAAAACAGGTATCCGCCATGACTTTAGCGCTTTCCTATGGCCAGCCGGAGCATGGGCCAGATCACCAGACGACCGGCCCCCTTTCGCTGCAACAAAGAGTTCACAGGGCAATTGCCTGCCACACGGAATTCAGTCTCGATACGATCCTGACCCAGGACAACCGGGTGAAATACACAAACGAAGGCAGTTCGGAGACCGCAACCGGGCCTCTGGACGAGGTGTTTCAGCTGATGCGCCAGCTGAACGAGACCGGCATCGCATCGGACACGCTTGGCCGAATTCATGAAGACGGCAGGTCTTTTCGGGCGGCGCTGGAAGAAAGCTGCGGGCGGATTGCAACCGAGCTTGCAGGTGAGCGGTTGGTGTATGTCGAACTGGGGCCGGAGCCGGTCAAGACCGGGTTCATTCTCAAGACACTGCAGGGCCTGGGCGTCATCATAGATCGTTATATCGCCGTCGACATCAACCCGATGTCGGCTGCGCCGATGCGGGCAGCCCTCGCGGCGATCCTGCCGGACACTCCACTTGAGTTTGTCACCGCGCCTTTCGAGGCCTGCCGCCTGGAAGACATGATCGAAGACGGTGCGCCGCCCGCACTCGTGACAATGCTCGGTTTTCAGGAAGGCAATGACGATCCGGCAGTGGTCAACGGCTGGCTGCGAGACATCACCCGGCCAGGAGACCTGCTGCTGTCCGAAAGCCAGCTCTACACCATCGAACAGACCGACAAGATCTCCGGCTTTTACGCCCACCCGGCCATGCAGCGGTTTTCGCGCATCGCGTTCGAACGCGCGGTGGACCGCAGTTTGCCGACGCTGAATCGTTTCTTTTTGCTGCCTGTCGTGTTTGAGGATGGCCAGAGTGCGCAAGTGGCCATTCTGGCCGAAGAATTCGCGCATTCAATCAGCGGAAGAAACTTGCATGTTTCCAACTTCTGCCTGAAACTCACGCGCGATCAGTATCGCTCGTACCGGCAGGAGGGTGGCCATTTCGAAATATTCGGCGAGAGCTACACGGATGACCAGACACTTCACTTCCAGCTCTCCCGCCGGGTTTGAGATGACCTTGGCACAGACCCGCGGTCTTACTGCCGCGGGCCTGGCCATCGTCGCTGTCACCTACGGACTGGCACGCTATTGTTTTGGCCTGTTCCTGCCGGAAATCCGTCAGGAATTCGCGCTGTCGCCGGAGACGGTCGGCCTGATCGCCGGCCTGTCCTATCTGGGGTATCTGGCGGCGACTTTCGTCGGTTCCTGGCTGTCGACGGTGTTCGAACCGCGCCTGCCGATCCTGCTCGGCGGCCTCGCCGCCACAACAGGCATGGCCATGATCGCCCTGGCACAGACGCCGTTCATACTGGCGCTTGGCGTCTTCGTTGCAGGAGCAAGCCCGGGCCTTTCCTATCCGCCCTTTTCCGATGTCATCGTGCGTCATACGGAACTCAGCCGGCAGAACAGCGTCTATGCCTGGATCAACTCCGGCACCGGTTTCGGCGTTGCCTTTGCCGGGCCGCTGGCTCTCTTCGCCGGTGGTGACTGGCGGCTCGCCTGGCTGGTTTTCGCGGTTATCGCCTTCAGTGTAACCATCTGGAACGCAGCCACCTTGCCCAGGCGCAGCGTGCATCTGGAACATGCCCGGCCCAGGGTGTCCGTCTGGATCCTTATGGATCGGACAGCGCGCGGACTGTTTGTCGCGGCGTTTCTTTTCGGCATCGTCACCGCTGTCTACTGGACCTATGCCGTCGAACTCTTGACCATGCTGACGGGCAATCCACGAGACGCAATCCTGTTCTGGATCGTGTTGGGCATTTCGGGCGTTACCGGCTGCTTCGCCGGTGGTCTTGTCGATCGCTGGGGTTTGCAGGCTGCCTATCGTGTCCTGGCGGTTCTGGTCGGGACCGCAATCGGCACTCTGCCGCTGCTGGTGGAAACAAGGCTCGGGATCTACGTGTCAGCGGCTTGTTTCGGCGTCGGTTTCATCGTGATGACCGCCCTTTTCGGCATGTGGAGCATGAGGCTGTTCCGGCAGGCACCGTCCATCGGGTTCGGCTTTACCTTCTTCCTGATTTCCCTGGGGCAGGGGGTCGGGCCCGTGCTGAGCGGCTTTCTCATTCCGGTTGTCGGCCATTCGGCACTTTTCTTCGCAGCCGGGCTTCTGTGCTGCGGCCTGGCGGGCTTTGCGGCCGGAAGGCAGGCCGAAGGGGTCAGACCATAACAGCGGGTTATGGTGGCCAACGCCCACATAACCGCTATGTGCTGGCCTTTCCCGGAAATTGCAAGCATGTTGGCAGCACGCTATGATTGATGAACAGAATGCGATTGGATCGATGATACTCACCGCCGCCAACACCGCCGGGGCCAAGCTCGACATGGAGCTGTGTCGGGCCCTCTATGAAAAAGACCCCGACCGGCTCCTTGAGCTTGTGTCCGACTGGCTGGAAACCAACGGTTTGCAGCCGAGTGAAGACTTTAAGGTGCCCGCTTATCTGGATGCTGTTCTGACCCGCGCCAACTTCACTGTTGCCAGCGGAAGCAAGTTGCGCGTGCTGGTATCCTGACCGGGCAGACCTCGTCTGTTCCATATTTGTTCTTGCGTCTTTTATCGACATATGCTTCGTTGACCTGCATCTGTAAGTAGAGGTGAATATGGTCAGCCGGATCACGACGGTCGCGTTTCGGGGCATCGAGGCAGTTCCGGTAGACGTGCAGGTGCATGTCGGGCCGGGTATGGTTGCCTTCACCATCGTCGGCCTGCCGGACAAGGCCGTTGCAGAAAGTCGGGAACGAGTTCGCGCGGCGCTTGCCGCTTCAGGCCTGGCCCTGCCGGCCAAACGCGTCACAGTCAATCTCGCCCCTGCCGACCTGCCCAAGGAAGGCTCGCATTACGATCTGCCGATCGCGCTGGGCGTGATGGCCGCCATCGGCGCCATACCGGCTGAATTTCTGGAAAAATACGTTGTTCTGGGCGAGCTTGGTCTCGACGGCACGCTTGCACCTGTTGCTGGTGTCCTGCCGGCCGCCATGGGCGCCAACGGCATCGGCAAGGGCCTCATCTGCCCGGAAGCCAGCGGCGGCGAGGCTGCCTGGGCCGACGCAGACATGGACATTCTCGCACCCCGTTCGCTGATCCAGCTCGCCAATCACTTCAAGGGAACACAGGTGCTCTCCCGGCCGGTGGCCCGGCTGCGCGGCAACGCCGGTGTGCTGCCGGACCTTGCAGAGGTCAAGGGACAGGAAAGCGCCAGACGGGCGCTGGAGATTGCCGCTGCCGGTGGGCACAACCTTCTGATGACCGGTCCTCCCGGCTCAGGCAAATCCATGCTGGCGCAGCGCCTGCCGTCCATCCTGCCCGCCCTGACCCCGCGCGAGCTTCTGGAAGTGTCCATGATCGCCTCGCTCGCGGGCGAGTTGGCCGAAGGCAAATTAACCGATCGACGCCCCTTCCGCGCGCCGCATCACTCCGCTTCCATGGCCGCCCTTGTCGGAGGCGGGATGCGCGCCCGGCCCGGAGAGGTCTCGCTCGCCCATAACGGAGTGTTATTCCTCGACGAGCTTCCCGAGTTCAATCCGCAGGTTCTCGACAGTCTGCGCCAGCCGCTGGAATCGGGCGAAGCTGTAATTGCCCGCGCAAACCACCGGGTCACCTATCCGGCCCGCATCCAGCTTGTGGCGGCCATGAACCCCTGCCGCTGCGGCCATGCGGGCGAGCCGGGCCACCAGTGCCGCCGGGGCGAGCGCTGCGTCATCGACTATCAGGCCCGGGTGTCCGGACCGCTGCTTGACCGGATCGACGTCAGGATCGAGGTTCCGGCCGTTACGGCGGCAGACCTGATCGGCCCTGCGGCCAGCGAACCGTCAGTCGTCGTGGCCGCTCGGGTCGCTGAAGCGCGCAGCATCCAGGCAGAACGCTTCCTGGAACTTGGCCTTGCCTGCCGCACAAATGCCCAGGCACCTGCATCGATTGTCGAAACCATGACACGGCCGGACGACAAGGGGCTCGCTTTCCTGCGCGATGTCGCCGAGCGTCTTGCCCTGAGCGCGCGCGGATATCACCGCGTCCTCAAACTCGCCCGCACGCTGGCCGATCTGGACGGTGCGGATCAGGTTGGCCGCATTCATCTGGCGGAGGCCTTGAGTTACCGCGGCGAAGACATGTCCCGCAAGGCGGCGTGACAGCGTTGACCGTGAGACCGCGAGGGATTGTCTGACGCAATGACAGCAGACGTCATCATCATCGGCGGCGGTGTTGCCGGGCTGAGCGCGGCCTGTTTTCTGTCCGAGTTTGCGCAAGTGACGCTTCTGGAGCGCGAGCCGGCGCTGGCAACGCAGTCTTCAGCCCGCACGGCAGGGCAATTCACGGCCGGCATTTCCGCCAACACAATGCGCGCGCTGGCCGCCGCAAGCCGTGCGTTCTTTCAGGCGCCGCCGCCGGAATTTTGCGAGCAGACGCTTGTCGCGCCCCGCGGCTGCCTGACGGTTGGGCGTGAGGAGCATCGGCCTGTTCTGGACAGGCTGATGGCAAGGCTGCAGGAGGCCGGGTCAGACTGCCGGTTTGTTGACAGACAAGAGGCTTTGGCCCTGTTTCCGGCCCTCCGGCCGGAACGGGTTCATGCGGGCGTTTTCGAAGCAGATGCGATGGATATCGATGCCGATCTGCTGCTGCAATCCTATCGCAAGGCGGCGGCTGCCAATGGCGCTCGCTTCGTCTGCAAGGCGGAGGTCACTTCCATCCGGCGGATTGCCGACACATGGCAGGTGACGGCCGGAGACCGGACGGTGTCGGCGCCCGTTCTGGTCAATGCGGCCGGGGCCTGGGCGGACCGGATTGCGGATCTTGCCGGCGTCCCGGCGCTTGGCCTCAAGGCCTTTCGCCGTTCGGCCTTCACATTTCCGCTTCACCGTCAGGACGCCGGTGTCTGGCCACATGTCACGACAGCCGATTACACCTGGTACGTCCATCCGCAGCCGCACGGCTTCACGGCGTCACCGGCAGAGGCTGATCCAGTTTCTCCGGGAGAGGTTTATGCAGATGATCTTCGCCTTGCAGAGGCGATCCATCATATCGGCATCGGCACCGAGCTGGCCGTGCCGCGTCCATCCGCGAGCTGGGCAGGATTGCGCACGTTTGCGCCTGACCGAAACCCTGTCTGCGGCGGATTTCCCGATCATCCGGGTTATTTTGCCAGCGCAGGCCAGGGGGGATGCGGGGTTTTGACATCCCCGGCGATGGGCAGGGCACTGGCGGCCCTCGTTGCCGGCCGGAACCTGCCGGGTGATCTGTCCGCCTGCGGTATCACACAGGACCAGCTTGCACCTGGACGGTTCCTGCAGGCCTGAGCTTCTTCATTTGACAAAGACTGCAATTTCCAGGAAAAAATTCCTCAAGCCAGTCGGGGTTCGGCAAGCCAGATAACCTGTAATGCCGGAGATCCCCCTTGCGTTTTCTTTCCAGCCTTTGTTTTTGCGCGGCCCTGTTGCCAACCTTGTTGCCCGGCGCCCTGTCCGCTGCCGAGATCACCCATGCCATGGGCACCACCGAGGTGCCGGACACTCCGCAAAAGATTGTCGTTCTCACCAACGAAGGCACCGAGGCAATGCTCATGCTGGGCAAGACGCCTGTTGGGGCTGCGTCATCCTGGTATGGCGATCCCTGGTACCCGCATCTGGGCGACCGGATGGCGGGAGTTGAAGTTGTGGGTACGGAGCTTGCGGTCAATCTGGAACGGCTGGCCATGCTCGAGCCGGATCTGATCCTCGGCAGCAAGAAGCGGCACGAGGAAATCTATCCTCAGCTCTCCGCCATTGCGCCCACGGTGTTCGTTGTGAATGCCACGGATTTCAAGGACAACATGAAGCTCTATGCCAGCTCGGTCGGCATGAAGGCGCAAGGAGAAGCGCTCGTCAGTGACTATGAGGCCGACGTTGCCCGGTTGCGCTCAGCCCTCGGCGAGAATGCCGGGGACACGGTTTCCGTCGTCCGTTTCGTGCCCGGCCAGCTTTACGTTTATCGCCATGACAGTTTCTCCGGTGTTGTGCTGAACGACATTGGTTTCAAGCGGCCCGAGGTACAGGCGCAGGACGGTCTGGCTCTTGCCGTCGGCAAGGAAAGCATCCCGAACATGGAAGCCAACCGGATGTTCTACCTGACATATGACACCGGCAATGGAGAGGGCACGGCCCTGGAGGGGGAGACGCTGAAAGACCCTCTCTGGGCCAATCTGGAGGTCGTCAAGGCGGGAAACGCCCACAAGGTCGATGACGGTGTCTGGGCAACGTCGCAGGGCATTCTTGCAGCCCGCGCAATGCTTCGGGACATCGCCCGGATCTACGGGACGGATGTCGACCTCAGTTCCAACTGAACTCCTTTGAAGCAACAGGGCCCGGATCAAAAGTTTTGACCCGGGCCACCTTGTCATCCCGAGCGTCTGGCACGGAGCAGAAATGATTGTCGGAGCGAAGAAATACAACCCGGTAGCCAAATCAGGTTGTATTTCAAAAGGATGCCGTCACACCACCGTGACGGGCAACGGCCGGAAACCTTCCCTTCCCTGAAAATAAGAGCTAGCCTTACGTAAGGTAATTAAACGCATCGGCGGTTGAAGAGCCGGACCATGCGTTTGACCCACCAACGCGAGAGGGCGGGCTGAATGGCCTCGAGAGAACCGGCACGGCCGGGCATATCGGAAACCGGCGGAGACGCGGGGCTGATCGACAGCATTGCCCGTACCAATGCCGAGGCCATTTCCACGGTTCCCGGTCTGGCCCGCCGCCCACAGCATCCGAAACATCACGGCTGTGTCCGCGCGCGCTTCATTATCGGCGAAGTGCCGGAGGACTTGCGTCACGGTCTCTTCGCCTTGCCGGGCACATATGACGCCCTTGTCCGGTTTTCCAATGGCCGCCAGCTGGATGACCGGAAGCGGGACGCCCACGGCATGGCCATCAAGGTGCTGGGCATCGACAGGGAGTGGCTGTCGGCTGAAAACCCGGACGGCAGGGTGCAGGACTTCATTCTCGTCGACCATGAAACCTTTTTCACCGGTGACCTGGGCGACTATGACGACATCAACACCCTGCTGCTGAAACGCGGTCTTGCCCGCCTGAAGCCCCTGTCCAGGCTTCTGTTCACCGGCTTCTATCTCTTCGGCAGGATCCGGGCCTTTGTCTCTCATCGCCCGGTGTCTCCGCTCGCAAGCCGATACTTCAGCACCACGCCATATCGGCTTGGCGATCGACTGGTGAAATATACCGCGGCGCCAAGGCCGGTGCCGGTGGATCCGCCTGAGGTCTGGTCCGGACGCGATCAACTGGCCGTCGCGCTGAGGGAAACCCTGATCCGTTGCCCGGTCACTTTTGAATTCGGCGTCGATGTGCAGATAGATCCGGCCGCGCAGCCGGTTGATGATCCGTCGATTGCCTGGTCGGGAGCACCTGGCGCGCGTCACGAAAAGCTGGCGACGCTGGAGATCTTTCAGCAGGACGTCGATCAACACGCCCCACTGGCGGAAAACATCGCCTTTTCACCCTGGAACAGCCTGCCGGCGCACGAGCCCGTCGGCGCCATCAACCTTGCCCGGCGACAAGCCTACGAGAGTGCCGCTCGCAAGCGGCATGAAGTCAATGGCGTTGTTCCACCCGTCTTTGCCGGCATTCCGGAAAGCTACAAGATGCAACAACCCTCCGTATCACCCAGAAACGACGGCATGCCGCTTTGGTTGGCGATTGTCGCCGCGCTGCTGCTGATCGCCTGCCTGGTCCTGGAAGGCAAGCGCCTCACCATCAAGCCGGGTCCGCCACAAACCTTTGACAATCCGGTCGCCGAATTCAAATACGGTTCCATCGGCGCCGAATGGGACGGTTTCCCCTATATGGTCTGGCGCGAATTGCCGACAATTTTCAAGGACGAGCTGCCCGAAGGCTGGCACACATTCGGCTTCATCGAGGAACCGGGACAGGAACTTCCGATCGGCTTCAGCATCCGGCGCGTCGGTGTGCGGAGGGTCGGTTTCAATTGCGCCACCTGCCACAGCGTGGAGGTCACCGCCGGCGGCAACACCATGTTGTTGCTGGGTGCACCTGCCGAAAAGCTCGATATCCAGTCCTACATCCTGTTCCTTGGCTACGTTGCCGCAAGCGACAAGCTGACGGCGGATGCGGTGATTGAAAGCGCCGCGCAGGCCGGCAGACCTCTGGGCCCAATCGACCGTCTTCTGGTGCGCACCATTCTTGTACCCGGCATCAAGGACCAGGCCGATGGACTGGCGACCGCTTTCAGCTGGATGAAGGTAAAACCGCAGCATGGCCCCGGGCGCACGGACGCGGGCAACAACTGGCGCGCGCGCTGGGGCTATGGCCCGGAAAAGGACGAGGCGGTCGGAACGGTCGACTTTCCCTCGGTCTGGAACCAGGGCATCCGCGAGGGGGGCTGGTTCCACTGGGACGGCAACAACAATTCGCTGATCGAGCGCAACTATTCCGCCGCCCTTGCCGGCGGCGCCAAGGAATGGCTGCTGCAACGCGGGCTGATCGATGCTCAGGCGGAATGGCTGCGGGACCTGCCGCCGCCCGCCTACCCCTTGCCAGTCAATGCTGACATGGCAGCAGACGGCGCTGCAATTTACGAGAGGGAAGGCTGCGGCACGTGTCATGACCCAGGAGGCGAGAGCTTCGGGCAGGTCACGCCGCTTGCTGACCTTCAGACAGACCCGGCACGATCCGATCTCTTCGACGAAGCCTTCGTCAGCCGTTTCGGCGATGTCGGGAAGGGGTACACCTGGCGGTTCTCGCACTACCGGGCAACGGACGGCTATGCCAACACGCCGCTGGACGCCATCTGGGCACGCGGGCCCTATCTCCACAATGGTTCCGTGCCGACGCTGCGGGCGCTTTTGTCAGCGCCGGAAGAACGTCCGGCGACCTTCTATCGCGGCTGCACGGATTTCGATCCGGTGGACGTCGGCTTTGCCTGCGAAAGTGGCTTCCTGTTCGACACGCAGCTGACCGGCAATGGCAATGGTGGACATCTTTACGGCACCGGTCTTCCGGACGGCGAGAAATCCGCACTGATCGAATATCTCAAATCCAAGCAATATGCGGGGCGGTCATGAGGCTTAGCGCATCCTTCAAGGGAACGTTTCTCGACATCATCTGCCTGCTCGTTGGGACGATCATGGCCTATCGCGGCGTCGAGGAATTCTTCCGCTACGATTTCGATCCGATACACATGGTCCTCGGGTTGGCGCTGGGGGCCGGCGCCTATGCCAACTGGCTTATGTTCCGGCGACTGCGCATCGGCTACTGGATTTTCATCGGCGGCAATGTTGTCGTCGCCATTGTGTTCATCTTCGTGCTGCAGGATGTCTGGCACCACCACGTCTGGCCGCATATCCTCTATGCACTGGTGTTCGTGCCGTTTCTGGATCTGCTCGGCGCCCGCTCCGAGAGAGACGTCCTGCGGGACCCGCCGCTCCACAAGCGGATCCTCGGTTTCATCGGCGGCCAGGCACTGAAACTGGCCGAGGCCTTTCCCGCCCTCGTCCGGCTGGTCAAGCGTTGCGGTCCGCTCAGCCGGGTGATCAACCGTCTTGTCATCAACGGCATCTCGAACGCGCCTCCCGGTCGTCCGCTGCCGCTCTCCCTCTGGACGCCGCATGACCCGGAAACGCATCTGGAAATGGTTGCGGGGCCAAAGGATCCGGAAAAGACCACCAGCACCTTCGCCAGCTGGCCGGGTCTGGTTGACCGCCGCTACACCGGCCGGCACCTGCCACCCGTCGATCAGGAATTTGTCGATGCCCTGCCGGAAGTGCCAAGGGTGGCGGAACTTTACCGGCGCAAGGCGATGGTCGAGAGCGACACCAGCACGCTGTTCTGCTTCTTTGCCCAGTGGTTCACCGACAGTTTCCTGCGCACTCATCCGCTCAACAAACGGCTGAACACCTCGAACCACGAAATCGATCTTTGCCAGATCTATGGTCTTGGCGAGGAAACCACCTCGTTTTTACGGGAAGGCGCTTTTCTGAAGTCCAGGCAGACGCCCGTCGGCGAACTGCCACCGCTGCTTGCGGGCCCGGATCTGGCAGTCAAAGCCGAGTTTGCCGGCATTCACTTCATGCCCATGTGGGCAACGACCTTCCTGGGGGCTGATCCGGAATGGGGCGCGGCGAAAAAGCTTCGGGAACTCCTGGCCGGTATCGGGGATTGGGCCGTCACGCCGGAGCGCTGGAAATGCCACTATGCGGCAGGCCTGGAACGGGCCAATTCCACGATCCTCTACAGCGCGCTCAACACGATCTTCCTGCGCGAGCACAATCGTCTCGCGCGCGAGATCGGCAAACGGAACCCGCACTTCGGTCCGGACCGCGTCTTCGAAACGGCCCGCAACATCAACATCGTCAAGCTGCTCAAGGTCATCATCGAGGACTATATCAACCACCTTGCCAATTCGCCGTTCAAGATCTTCGTGGAGCCTGGCGATGCGGACAAGCGCCTTTGGTACCGCACCAACCGGATCTCGCTGGAATTCGATCTGCTCTACCGCTGGCATGCCATGGTTCCGGATCGGTTCCTGTTCCAGGGCGAGGCACTGGAGAACGAGAATTTCCGCTTCAACAACACGATCATCGAAAAACACGGCGTCGAGACGGTCATTGATGCGGCGGCGAGCCAGCGGGCAGGCAAGCTGACCCTTCACAACACCCCGTTCTTCCTGCAAGGCGCGGAAGAGCGCACGCTGGCGTTTGCCCGCAGGTTCCGGCTCGCCCCCTTCAACGCCTACCGCGCCTCCTGGAAGCTGCGTCCGTACGACAGTTTCCTGGAACTGACCGGAGGCGACGCCGGTCTGGCGGGAGAGCTGGAAGCACTCTATCCCGACTGGAACGGCGTGCGCGGCATCGACCGGGTCGATCTTCCCATCGGACTGCTGGCCGAAGACCAGATGCGGGCGCACCCGCTGCCGCCCCTGCTTCTGGCGATGGTCGGCTCCGACGCCTTCTCCCAGGCACTCACCAACCCGCTTCTGGCAAAGAATATCTTCGGTCCGGAGGTCTTCACCGAGTATGGCATGACGGAAATCGAGGCGACGTCCACCTTCCAGAACATTGTCGATCTCAACGTTGCCGCCAACGCCAGAAGGCCGAATGCGAATTTCACTATCAACAAGGACACGCTTCTGACCTGGCCAGGCTGATATCCCTGGCCGGCTTCCCCGCTGCACAAGCTTTACGAACGCAGAATTGCGCCGGCAAAATTTGCAAAGCCTGCCCGAAAGGCTATCGTGAAGTGCTGTGTCAAGGGAGGATGACATGCGCGACCTTGAACATGTGAGTGAAATCGACCGCGTATTGAAGGGGTACGAGACCGGCAGGGATGGGCTGGTATCGGAAAGCTGGCGGCGCTGTGTCCAGACGTACGGCATGGATCCGGCGCGTCCGGAACCGGCACATATCGTCACCGAGCAGCAACTGCGCGAACATCAGGAGCAGTCAGAGCGGTTGATCGCGACGGCACGTTCCGGCCTGCGCACCCTGTTCAAGCAGGTGGCCGGGCACAACTACGTGCTGCTGCTGGCCGATGCCAAGGGTGTGTGCGTCGACTTCTTCGGCGATCCGCGGTTCGAGGACGATCTCCGGCAGGCGGGCCTTTATCTCGGGTCCGACTGGTCCGAGGATCTTGCGGGAACCTGCGGTGTCGGCTCCTGCATCGTGACGGGGGAAGCCGTCACGATCCACCAGAGCGATCACTTCGGACTGTCGCATACACCGCTGTCCTGTACGGCGGCCCCCATCTACGACACCTGCGGCAAGCTGGCGGCGGTTCTGGATATTTCCCTCCTGCGCTCCCCAAGCCCGAAATCGAGCCAGAACCTCGCGATGAACCTGGTGAAGGCTTCCACCCGCCGGGTCGAGATGGCCAACCTGATGGCGACCACGCGCAAGGAATGGGTCTTGCGCTTCTCGACATCGCCGGAGTTTCTGGAAGTCGATCCGGAAGCCGCCATCGCCCTGGACGACAGCGGACGGATAACGGGAATGACGCACGGCGCGCTCGCGTGTCTGGCCCCGACCGGCTCCACAGACCTCATAGGAAGCCGGATCGACATGTACCTGGACCTCGATGTCGACGATCTGCCGTCACTGATGCGAGGCCGCCCGGCGGAAGATCGGGTTCTGCGCCGGCGCGACGGTGGTGGGTTATACGGTCATGCCATCGCTCCGCAAGCCGCTCACATGGCACGTAGTCCCGTTTCCGGGACCTTGCCCACGCCGCTGCGCGGCATCTGCGGGCAGGATGCGACGCTGTCGCAGGTGGTGTCGAAAGTTGCCCGGCTTGCACCAACGCAGGTTCCCATCCTGCTGTCTGGCGAAACCGGAACGGGCAAGGAATATCTGGCAAGGGCCATCCATGTTCTGGGTCCTGCCGACCGGTCGTTCCATACGCTCTGCTGTTCCGCCCTGAAACCGGAAAAGGTCGGCGCTTTGTCTGACGCTGCAGCCGGAACGCTGTTCCTGCGCGGGATCGAAGATCTGGACAAGGCGGGCCAGGCTGCCTTGCTTGCCTTGCTGGAACATCGAAGTGACCTTCGCGTGGTGGCCACCACGCGGCAGGATCCGGCAGGTTCCACAAGCATCCGCGCATTGCGGCCGGAACTTTATTTCAGGCTTGCCGGGTCTCTCATCCGGATCCCGCCGCTCCGGCACCGCCAGGATTTCGACTGGCTGGTCGATCGCCTGTTGCGACGCTCTCCGCGGGACCTGCGCCTGTCACCTTCGGCACGCGCCGAACTCAGCGGCCGGCATTGGCCGGGCAACATCCGTGAACTCGCGACCTTGCTGGATGTCGCGACAGCGCTTGCAGAAACCGATGTGATCGACCTTACCGATCTGCCGCAGGCGTCTCTGTCCAGACGCGTCGAAACCGACCCGAAACAGGATCTGGAAGCACTTCTGGACGCCTGTGGCTGGAACATGTCCCAGGTCGCCCGAAGGCTTGGCGTCAATCGGTCGACGGTGCTCCGGCGGATGCGCTCTCTCGGCCTGGAGCCACACCCCAAGCCGCGTGCATGACTATCTGTTGCGTCCTGTTGCGTGCGCAACAGCAAACGGAGTTTCTGCCCCTTAACGTCATCATTTGACGGGCGTTCCATGGAAAAATGCAGGGGCGCTCTGCATTGTTTCCTCCATAAACAGGGAGGAACTGGAATGCTCGACAAACCATTGGTTCACGAGACCGAGACTTTTCTCAACACTTTCGGCAAGGCGCTGGAAGACGGCAAGATCGATGCTGCAACGGACATGTTCCTGGACGATTGCTACTGGCGGGACCTGATTGCCTTTACCTGGAACATCAAGACCGTCGAGGGCAAGGATCAGGTCCGCGACATGCTGGAAAAGCAACTGGCCTCCACGGGGCCGAGCAACTGGCGCATCGCGGAAGGTGAAATACCGACGAAAGAGGGCGATGTCGTCACGGCTTGGATTCAGTTCGATACCGAACGGGCCCGCTGCTTCGGCCTGATCCGGCTGAAGGGCGGCAAGATCTGGACCCTGCTGACAACCATGGCCGAGCTGAAGGGCCATGAGGAGCCGAAGGGCTTTAACCGGCCGCTGGGGGCCAAGCACGGCGCCAGCAAGCACCGCACCAGCTGGAAGGAGGAGCGCGAGCGTGAACTGGCGGACCTCGGTTACAAGACCCAGCCCTATTGCCTGATCATCGGTGGCGGCCAGGGCGGCATCGCGCTCGGCGCGCGCCTGAGGCAGCTCGGTGTGCCCACAATCATCGTGGAAAAGAATGACCGGCCCGGCGATAGCTGGCGCAACCGCTACAAGTCCCTCTGCCTGCACGATCCCGTCTGGTACGACCACCTGCCCTACATCAAGTTTCCGGAAAACTGGCCCATCTTCAGCCCCAAGGACAAGATTGGCGACTGGCTGGAAATGTACACCAAGGTCATGGAACTGAACTACTGGACCCGGACCGTTGCCAAATCCGCAACTTACGACGAAGCAAAGAAGGAATGGACAGTCGTCGTGGATCGTGACGGCGAGGAAGTGGTTCTGAAACCGAAACAGCTGGTCATGGCAACCGGCATGTCGGGCAAGGCAAACGTTCCGAAATTTCCCGGCATGGACACCTTCAAGGGCGACCAGCATCATTCGTCCAGACATCCGGGGCCGGATCAGTATCGCGGCAAGAAGGCGGTCGTGGTCGGCTCCAACAATTCGGCGCACGATATCTGCGCGGCGCTTTGGGAAAATGATGTCGATGTGACCATGGTGCAGCGATCCTCCACCCATATCGTGCGCTCCGACACCCTGATGGACGTAGGCCTCGGCGCGCTTTACTCGGAAGAGGCGGTCCGGTCCGGTGTGACGACGGAAAAGGCGGACCTGATCTTCGCCTCACTGCCCTACCGGATCCTGCACGAGTTCCAGATCCCTGCCTATGCGGAGATGAAGAAGCGGGACGCGGACTTCTACGAAGGGCTGGAGAAAGCCGGGTTCTGGCTGGATTGGGGCGACGACGAAAGCGGCCTTTTCCTGAAATACCTGCGCAGGGGCTCCGGCTACTACATTGATATCGGCGCCAGCCAGCTGATCATCGACGGCGAGATCAAGCTGAAGCGTGGCCAGGTCACCGAGATCGTGGAAGACGGTGTCATCCTGGACGATGGCACGAAGCTGGAAGCGGACGTGATCGTCTATGCCACCGGCTACGGTTCCATGAACGGCTGGGTTGCCGACCTGATGGGCCAGGACATGGCCGACAGGGTTGGCAAGGTCTGGGGCCTTGGTTCCGACACCACCAAGGACCCGGGTCCCTGGGAAGGCGAACAGAGGAACATGTGGAAACCGACCCAGCAGGAAGCGCTCTGGTTCCATGGTGGCAACCTGCACCAGTCGCGCCATTACTCCCAGTATCTGGCGCTACAGCTGAAAGCGCGGATGGAAGGACTGCCGACCCCGGTCTACGGCCTGCAGCAGGTCCATCACCTGTCCTGACCGGAAACGTGGACAGGACCTGACCAAATGGAAGAGCCGGGAGAAATGTCCCCCGGCTCTTTCCTTTTTCACGACATCCTCACCATCGTCATCCCGGACGTAGCGCAGCGAAGATCCGGGATCGGGGAACCACCAACGGGTCGCTGCAACAGGTTAGCGTTCATATCGAGGCGTTCGTGCCTCCCCGATCCCGGCTCGCGCTTCGCTTGGCCGGGATGACGTTGGTGAGGTTGGTGCCACAATAACTTGGAAAGCGTTCCAGCGCTTCCTTTGCATGGAGAGCCCTGGAACAGCGCCCTCCCGGCCCCACCGAAGGCGTGAAACTTTCCCGCCCCGAGACGCAGCGGTCTCTGCGCGTAGCAGAGCTTCGGCAACGCCGCAAAAGAACAACGTCAAAATCACTTTTACCGCACCGGTTTGGCGCCTATTGTGCGAAAAAACCACAGCAATTTCCGTCAGGATACGGTCCATGAGCAGGTTCTGGAGCCCCATAGTCAGCAAGCTGGTGCCCTATACGCCGGGTGAACAGCCAAAGGACCGCAGCTTCATCAAGCTGAACACGAACGAGCATCCCTATGGCCCGTCGCCCATCGCGCTCGGGGCAATCCGCGCAGCTACCGAAGACAGCCTGAGGCTTTATCCCGATCCGGCAGCCGGTGCGTTGCGGGCAACGATCGGGGCAAGCTTCGGTCTGGGTGTGGATCACGTTTTTGCAGGCAACGGCTCGGACGAAATCCTGGCCCATGCCTTTCACGGCTTTTTCAGTGGCAAGGACAAGCTGCTGTTCCCCGATATCACCTACAGCTTCTACAAGACCTATTGCGAGCTTTACGGCATTTCGCACCGTTCTGTGCCACTCGATGATGATTTCCGGATCGATCCGGCCAGCCTTGGTGGGCCGTGTGGTGGCATCGTGCTTGCCAATCCGAACGCCCCGACCGGCATTGCGCTTGATCTTGCCGCGGTGCGAAGCGTTCTTGAGCAAAACCCGGATGTGGTGGTGCTGGTAGACGAAGCCTATGTCGATTTCGGCGCGGAGAGCGCCGCTCGTCTGGTTCCCGAGTTCGACAATCTTCTGGTGGTACAGACCTTTTCCAAGTCGCGCGGCCTGGCGGGCCTGCGTGTCGGATTTGCTCTTGGTCAGCCGCACCTGATCGAGGGGCTGCAGCGGATCAAGGATAGTTTTAATTCCTACACGCTCGACCGCTTGGCACTCGCGGGAGCCGAAGCCTCCTGGCAGGATACCACATGGTTCGAGGAGACCCGGCGCCTCGTGATCACGGAACGGCAGCGGATGGCGGAAGGCCTGCGCTCTCTCGGGTTCAACGTGCTGCCGTCGGCAGCCAATTTCCTGTTCGTCTCGCATGAAACAAGGGCAGCACGGGAGCTTCTGACAAGCCTCAGGGATGAGGGCATTCTGGTGCGCCACTTCAACAAGGACCGCATCGACAACTGGCTGCGCATTTCCATTGGAACGGAAGAGGAAGGCGAGGCCTTGCTGAAGGCGATGGCAGGACTTGTCGCTGGCTAACCTCTTCCATTCTCGCCGTTTCTTGCAAAACCACGAGGACGAACCCATGTCTCGAACATCGGTTCAAAAGGGAGACAATGCATGCTGGTCACCACCACCAACACCATTCAGGGCAAGGATCTGGACTACAAGGGCCTGGTGACGGGCGAGGCGATCCTTGGCGCAAATATTTTCAAGGATTTCTTTGCCGGCATCCGTGACATTGTCGGCGGCCGCTCCGGTGCGTACGAGGAAGAGCTTGGCAAGGCGCGCAAGATCGCCATCGACGAAATGTGCCAGCAGGCCCAGGCGATGGGCGCCAATGCGGTGATCGGCGTCGATCTTGATTACGAAACCGTAGGCCAGAACGGCTCCATGCTGATGGTCAGCGCCACAGGGACAGCGGTCTTCATCCGCTGATCCTGCCATGTCATCCGACATTTTCATTTCGCCCGGCTTCCCGGAAGACCAGCGGCCAATTGCCGCCAGCCTGTTCTGGCAGGCCTTTTCCGGCAAGCTCGGCAAGGTGTTGGCCCCGGAAGAAAAAGCACTTCGACTTGTCGAGCGCATCCTCAACCCGGATTTTGCCATCAGCGCTCTCGACCGGGAGGGACGGCTGCTAGGCCTTGCCGGTTACAAGACCCGGGATGGGGCGCTTGCCGGCGGCAGCCTCGCCGACATGACGGCGGTTTACGGCACGTTCGGCGGCCTCTGGCGCGGGCTTCTTCTGGAAGTTCTGGAGCGCAAGATCGAGCCGGACTGCCTGCTGATGGACGGCATCTTTGTGGCCGAAAGCGCCCGCGGCCGCGGCATCGGCAGCACCTTGCTGAAAGCCATTGGCGAAGAAGCACGCCAGCGCTCGCTCACCCGTGTGCGGCTGGATGTGATCGACACGAACCCAAGGGCAAAAGCTCTTTACGAGCGCTCGGGGTTCAAGGCCGTGGGGGAAGAAAAGACCGGGTTTCTCGAGCTTCTGTTCGGTTTTTCCTCCGCGACACGTATGGAAAAGCAGGTTTAGGGAGTTCAGCCAGGTTCAGAGCCAGTAGTTTTTTTGGTTGCCTCAACCCCGCCCTTTCCCCTCTTCCGCAATGATGCTCTAGTTGGCCGGTCCCCAACAGGAGCCTTTGAATGTCCTCACACGGTTATGAAAGCGGGCGGTTGAACCTGCCCTTTGTCGGTATCTGCACCTTCGGCAAGTTTCCCTATCAGCCGGATTGGGACGCCATCGATGCGGATGTTGCCGTCATGGGGGCTCCGTTCGACTTCGGCACCCAGTGGCGTTCGGGCGCGCGCATGGGGCCGCGCGCGATCCGGGAGGCCTCGACGCTGTTTTCCTTCGGCCATGCGGGCGCTTATGATTTCGAGGACGACATCACCTACCTGCCGGCGGAAACGACCCGCATTGTCGATCTGGGTGATGCCGATATCGTGCACACGGACACGATTGAAAGCCACAGACGCATCGAATTCGGCGTACGCAAGATCCTTAAGGCCGGTGCCTTGCCGGTGGTGCTGGGCGGCGACCATTCGGTCAACATTCCCTGCATCAACGCCTTTGATGGCGAAGACCCGATCCACGTCGTCCAGATCGATGCGCATCTGGATTTCGTCGACGAACGACACGGCGTGCGCTATGGCCACGGCAATCCCATGCGCCGCGCGGCGGAAAAACCCTATGTCACCGGGCTGACGCAGATCGGTATCCGCAACGTGTCCTCCACCTCGCGAGATGGCTACGAGGACGCCCGCAGGATGGGCTCCGACATCCTGTCCGTGCGTCACGCCCGCAAGCTCGGCACCGAGGCGCTTCTGGCGCGGATACCGGCCGGCAAGCGCTACTACTTGACGCTCGATATCGATGCCTTCGATCCATCGATCGCACCGGGCACGGGCACGCCGAGCCACGGCGGATTTCTCTATTATGAAGTGCTGGAGCTGCTCGACGGTCTGGCAAGGCAAGGCGACATCGTCGGCATCGATCTGGTGGAGGTTGCGCCGGACTATGACCCGACCGGTTCCACAAGCACCCTTGCGGCTCAGGTTCTCATGAACACCATCGGCAGGGTTCTGCATCACCGCCAGACATGAAAAACCCCGCCGACCGGAGCGAACCGGCCGACGGGGTGAAATTTCGCGACTGGATGCTCAGAGGCCGTCGAACAGTGCGGTGGAAAGATACCGTTCTGCGAAGGACGGAATGATCACCACGATGTTCTTGCCTTCCATGCCTTCGCGCTGACCGACGCGGATGGCGGCGGTGAGCGCGGCGCCGGAAGAAATGCCCACCGGCAGGCCTTCGGTCTTTGCCACTTCCCGGGCCATGGCGAAGGCGTCTTCGTTGGCGACGGTCTGGACTTCATCGTAGACGGAGGTGTCGAGCACGCCCGGCACGAAACCGGCACCAATGCCCTGGATCTTGTGCGGACCGGGCTGGCCGCCGGAAAGCACGGGGCTGTCGGCCGGTTCGACGGCAACGACGTGAAGGCCCGGCTTGCGTTCCTTCAGCACCTGGGAAACGCCGGTGATGGTGCCGCCGGTGCCGATGCCGGAGACGAAGACGTCAACGCCGCCGTCGGTATCGTTCCAGATCTCTTCCGCGGTGGTGTTGCGGTGGATTTCAGGGTTGGCGGCGTTTTCGAACTGCTGCGGCATCACCGCACCGTCGATTTCGCTGATCAGCTCCTCGGCACGGGCGATTGCGCCCTTCATGCCTTTTGGCCCTTCGGTCAATTCCAGCTCGGCGCCCAGGATCTTGAACATCTTGCGGCGTTCCACCGACATGGTCTCCGGCATTACCAGGATAAGCCGGTAGCCCTTGGCGGCAGCGACAAATGCCAGCGCGATGCCTGTGTTGCCGGAAGTCGGCTCGACGAGCGTGGTCTTGCCCGGAACGATCTGGCCGGCCTGCTCCATCGCCTCGATCATCGCAACGCCGATCCGGTCCTTGACGCTGGAAATCGGGTTGAAGAACTCAAGCTTCGCCAGGAGGTTGCCCTTGACACCGTGCGCCTTGGCCAGCCGGTCCAGCCGGACGATCGGTGTATCGCCGATGGTCTCGGTGATGGAGGAATAGATTTTTCCGCGACCACTGGTCTTGATCGTCATGGCAGGTCTCCCAAGTTGGCCGGATCTTCTTCCGCCGGCATCGTTCGACTATCGGAGCGATAAGATAGTACGGGTTTCGGCAAGTTATAAGGGGCCGAAAGCACCTTTGCGATCCTGCGGGTAAAACCTTTTTCCAGAAAAGCTTCAGGTCTTGGAAAAGAGCAGGTCCGGCAGATCCGCCATTGCCTCGAACAGGACGGCCCCGGCGCCCTGCATGGCCTCGCGGTCGCAAGTGGGATCCTCGACAAAGGCATAGACGCGCATGCCCGCTGCCCGGGCTGCCAGAACGCCGGGCAGGCTGTCCTCGATAACCGTACAGTTTTCCGGGGTGTGGCCCATGGTGCGTGCTGCCAGCAGGAACACATCCGGCGCGGGCTTGCCGCGCTCGCAGTCCTGTGCGGAAAACAGCCGGCCTTCCAGCCGGGGCAGCAGACCGGAACTGCCGAGCGTTGTGCGCATCTTTTCATATTTGCCGGAAGACCCGACGCAATAGGCGACGTCGCGCCGGTCGAGTTCGTCCAGCACGCCGGCGACGCCTTCGATCGCCGGAACACCCGCCTTGAAGCTCTCCAGATCGCGCAGCCGCACCTGGTCCGGCCAGTCGGCAGGCAGTAGCTGACCTGTCAGCTCTTCGATCATGGACTGCACGTCTTCCAGTGTCCGTCCCATGAACCTGCGCTGACAGTCCGGCCCGGTCATCGGAACGCCAAGCTCGCTTATGATGGCGGCCATGTTGGCGTTGGCCATGCGTTCCGTATCGACCAGAACGCCGTCGCAATCGAATATGATCAGCTCGGACATCACGCGCGGCCAGTCGAACCGAAACCGCCGGAACCGCGCTCGGTCTCCGAGAGAACCTCGACTTCGACAATGTCCGCCTGCAGAACAGGCGCAATCACCATCTGGGCGATCCGGTCACCCCGTGAAATCTCGAAGGGGTCGTCACCGAGATTGATCAGGATCACCTTCACCTCGCCGCGGTAGTCGGCATCAATGGTGCCCGGCGTGTTCAAGACGGTGACGCCATGTTTGGCGGCAAGACCGGACCGGGGACGAACCTGAGCCTCGAAGCCGGCGGGCAGAGCCATGGCAAGACCAGTTGGCACCAGGGCACGGGCACCAGGTGCAAGGGTTATCGTGCCGTCAACGGCTGCCAGAAGGTCAAGTCCGGCAGCCAGAATCGACTGGTAGGCGGGCAGTGGCAGATCGCGACCGTGCTCCAGTCGCTTCAGTTCCAGGGTAACAGTCATTGAAAGTGTCCGGCAGTGAGTGTTGCTGGCGAGTGACGATATTCGCCGGTCCGTGTCAAGGCTGGCGGACATTCACGAAACTTCGCATAAAAATCAGATATCTACTTGAAGTCGTAATCTTCACCTGAAACACTCTGACGCATCGTAACGTGCCAGCGATTGGGAGATTGGCAACATGAGACGATTGATTTTTGCATTTACCACCGGGTTGATGCTGGTCGCTGCACCGGCTGCCTTCGCCCAGACCGTCGGCTATGCCGAAGCCATCAAGATCCTGGCCGCCAGCTGTGGCAAGGACATCGAATCCTATTGCAAGTCCGCGACGCTGGCCAACAACGGTATCACCCAGTGTCTTGAACAGAACCAGTCCAAGGTTTCGGAAAAGTGTAACGCCGACCGCCTGGTCGTGACTTCGCTCATTCAGGCGCGACTGGCGGCCCAGGCCGAAGCGCCCAAACTGTGTCAGCGCGATGCCGCGCAATATTGCAAGGGCGTCAAGGCCGGTGCGGGCCATCTTCTGCGCTGCCTGCTGAAGGCCCAGCCTTCCGTCAGCGAAAAATGCAACACGGCCATTGACCTGGCCGGCTACCGCTAACTCGGCACCGGGAGATTTTTCATGAACAAGATGCTTCTGGCCGGTTTGTCGGCCGCCTTTCTCGCTGTGTCCGCTTCGGGCCTTGCCGCCCAGACCAAGCTGAGCCGCAACGAGATCATCAACTCCCTGCAGGGGGCCCAGCAGAAGGTCGACCTCACGGCCGACGAACTGCAGAAGGCAGCGCTGGAAAATATCCAGAAATATCCGGGTGCGAACGCTCCCAACACCTTGCCGCTTGCCGACAAGCTGGCCTCTCTGCGTCAGTTCAACGTCGAAATCACGTTCGATTTCGACAGCGCCCGCATTCGCCCGGAATCCTATGAAACCGTTGGCCTGATCGCGGATGCCCTGCACACGCCTTATCTGCAGGGGCAGACTTTCTTCATCGTCGGTCACACGGATGCAAAGGGTGCACGCGAATATAATCTGGAACTTTCGCTGAAACGGGCGCAGGCCGTGCGTGAAGCACTGGTGACCACGTTCCGCGTACCGGGCGAATATCTCTTCGCTGTGGGCCTGGGTGAGGAACAGCTGCGTGATCCGGCCAATCCGGATGCCGCCGTCAACCGGCGCGTTCAGCTGATCAACCTGGGTTACAGGTAACGGCCGCTCGGGCGGGTTTGGGCCAGGCGTTCTGAAGCCCGCCTGATACCGGCAAACAAGGACACATACCGCTCCCGTAAGCGGAAGCGGTATGACTGAACAGTGGAAATCGAAGGCCGGGATTGTTCACATGTGTCGAACGAGCCTTCTTCCCTTTCTGGTCTAATCCTTCCGGCCGAATAGCTTATCTTCACGGGAAGAAACAATTCTCCCGAGGAGTGGTCCCATGACGGCTACACCAAACCGTATTTCGCCCGTCTTTTTTGCTCACGGTGCGCCAACACTGGCACTTGAAGACACCGCTGCCAGCCGGTTCCTGAAGAATTTTGCCGCAAGCCAGCCACGCCCCAAGGCAATCCTGATCCTGTCCGCGCATTGGGAAACAGACGGTTTGAAACTGTCGGCACCGGGACCGCTGCGGACCTATCATGACTTCCGCGGTTTCCCGCGCCCGCTCTACGAGATCTCCTATCCCGCAAAGGCCGATGTGGATCACGTCGACGAAGCGGCACGCCTTTTGGAAGCTGCCGGACACGATGTGGAACTCGACAGTCACTGGGGGCTTGATCACGGGGCCTGGGTGCCGCTGTCGCTTGCCTATCCGGATGCCGACATTCCGGTCGTGGCGATGTCTCTGCCGCACGGCAGCACGCCTGCATCCGTCTATGCTCTTGGCCAGGCACTGGCACCGCTCAAGGACAAGGGTGTGTTGCTGGCAGGGTCCGGCAGCACCACGCACAACCTGCGTGAATTCGGGCCGCAAGGCTCGCCAACACCTGTGTGGGCGTCTGATTTCGACCGCTGGCTGGACGATGGCCTCAAGTCCGGATCGATCGGATATTTCGACGATATCCAGAGCGCTCCGAACTTTCGCCGCAACCACCCGACGGACGAGCACCTTCTGCCGCTGTTCTTCGCCTTTGGCGCAGGCGGAACGGATGCAAAGGCCCAGCTTCTCCATAGAAGCTACGAGTACGGCTCCATCAGCATGAGCTACTTCCGCTTCGCAGCCTGACCAGCCCCATCGACCGCCCCTGCTCCGGCAGGGGCGCAGGCCTGCAGAACGGTTTCGGTGAAACAAGGCAAAAAAGCTGCCGGGCAGAAGCACCAGCCCTTCATCGCGTACGATAGTGAAAATGTCTGGCTCGGGTCAGTCCGAGCCGAGCGTCTCGGCTGCGCGGGCGATGATCCTGCGGGCTACCTCACCCTTGTCCATTTCCGGCCAGTCTTCGACGCCGTCACGGCTGACGACGCGAATGGTGTTGGCGTCGCCGCCCATGATGCCTGTCTGCGGACTGACGTCGTTCGCGATGATCCAGTCGGCTTTCTTGCGTTCCAGCTTGCCACGCGCATTGTCGATCAGGTTTTGCGTCTCGGCGGCAAAGCCGATCAGCAACCTTGGCCTCAGGTCCGGATGATGACCGACAGTCGCCAGAATGTCCGGGTTTTCCGTCAGCTCCAGCGCGGGCGGTTTGCCGGTGCCATCCTTCTTGATCTTCTGGGCGCCCTCGCTCGCAACACGCCAGTCGGCGACGGCGGCGGCCATGATGGCGATATCCGCCGGCAGATTGCCTTCCACCGCCTTCAGCATCGCGGAAGCGGACTCCACGTGGATGACATGGATATTGGCCGGGTCCGGCAGTGTGACCGGGCCGGATACCAGCGTTACCCGTGCGCCCGCCTCATAGGCGGCACGGGCCAGTGCATGGCCCTGCTTGCCGGAAGACCGGTTGGCAATGTAGCGGACGGGGTCGATCGGCTCATGGGTCGGGCCTGAGGTGATCAGAACGTGTTTTCCGGCCAGCGGCAGGCTGCCGGCCCGGACCGCCTCTTCCCGCAGCACGGCCTCGGCAGCTGCCACGATCTCCAGCGGTTCGCTCATCCGGCCGGTGCCGGCTTCGCCCCTTTCCGCCATTTCACCCGATGCTGGGCCACAAAAGGCAATGCCACGTGCCTTGAGGATCGTCCGGTTACGCTTGGTCGCCTCATGCTGCCACATCTTCGGGTTCATGGCAGGGGCAACCAGAACAGGCTTGTCGGTTGCCAGCAGCACCGCTGTCGCCAGATCGTCGGCAATCCCGTGGGCCATCTTGGCCATCAGATCGGCGGTGGCAGGCGCAATCAGGATCAGGTCGTGGTCGCGGGCCAGGCGGATGTGGCCGACATCGTGCTCGGCCTGCCGGTCGAACAGGTCGGTGAAGACGGTTTCCGCGGCCAGAGCCCCGGCAGCCAGAGGCGTGATGAACTCTTGCGCGCCCTTCGTCATCACCGGGATCACCCGGGCGCCGCGTTCCTTCAGCCTGCGGATCAGGTCAAGGGACTTGTACGCGGCTATCCCGCCGCTGATGATCAGGACGATCTGTTTGCCGCTCAGCATCTTAACTCAGCACTCCTAGGGTGTCGGCGGATAAGATCAGAATCCGGTGCGGAAATCCCGTGGTGCCGGAGAAATCACCTGTGTGCCCTGCCCGGTGATCTGGTAGACGGCAAGGCCCCGCTGGTTGAGGCCATTGGATTGGAAGCGGAACAATCCGTCAATGCCGATGAAGCCATCGCGGTTGGTGATGATGCTCTGCTGGAAGCGCTGCTGTCCGGCGGAGCGGATCAGGCCCGCGGCCAGCGTGACACCGTCATAGACCAGGCTGGCATTGCGCGGCGGCGCGGAGCCATAGATGCTCTGGTAGCGTTGGGCAAAGGCCAGGAAACCCTTGTCCTCCGGCCCGGCGAACCAGGCACCGGCAAGCACCGGGTTGTTCTTGACCTGGGGAGAGTCCCATTGCCCGGTACCGAGCAATTTCACATTGCCCAGATTGGCGCCCTGGCTGACCAGGGTCTGCACGACAACTGCCGGCACACCGCCCCCGGCCGGTACGAACAGGGAGTCTGCATTGTTCAGAACCGATTTCAGCGCTGTGGTCTTGGCGACGAGATCGGATGTGTCCGATCCGTTCATGGAATAGCGCTGGATCGATGCGATCCTGCCTGCTCCGCGGCCGACTTCCTGTCGGAACGCCGCCTCGACGATCGCACCATAGGAGCCTTCGGGGATCAGGGCGGTATAGGAATGTTTCTTCTGGCTGTTGGCATAGCCAACGACCCGTTTGACGTCGCTTTCCGGCAGGAAGCTGAGCAGATAGACGCCCCGGGATGCGACAGAGGTGTCGGTAGAGAAGGCAATGACCGGAACGCCTGTTGCCCGTGCAGCCTGTGCAGCGCCGGATACTGCCGGTGAGAACACCGGGCCAAGGATCAGTTCCGCGCCTTCCGAAATGGCAGCCTGCGCTGCCGCGCGTCCGCCTTCGGACGTGCCGCCGGTATCTTTCACCAGCAACTGCACATCCGCGCTCGGGAAGTTCTGCAGCGCCAGAGAAGCGGCGTTCTTGAAAACCGTACCGATGGAGGCATTGCCGTCGGAGCTTGCCAATGGCAACAGCAATCCGATGCGCACCCCGCCTGTGCCGATGATTTCACCAGTCGGTTGCGGCTGGGCACTTGGCTGGATCTGGTCACCCGGCAGAGAGCCGAGCGTGGACCCCATGCAGCCACCCAGCAACATCGTGCTGGCTCCAGCCAGCGCCGTTTTCAAGAAAACACGTCTGTGCTGTTGCACTATGTCGCCCCGTCTTGCACTTGCCATATTTGTTGGTTCACCCTTTGGGAAAGACTTACGTATTCGCTACAGGCCTGTAAAGATTTAGTGGCCTTTCAATGGCATATCGGCCCGATCAACGGTGGATTTGCCTTGCATCGGTTGTATTGAAAGGCTAGCGCAAGGGCGCAAACGAGGCCGATGCTGCTATTCGCGGCGGACAAGAGGAAAGGCGACATGGTCAAGGAAACAGCCGGGCCGGCTGCGGACAAGAACCGCTACAGCCTCTCCGAACATGTCTTCACCGCACCCAATCTGGAACCCGCGCTCTACATCGTGTCCACGCCGATCGGCAACCTCGGTGATATCACCGTCAGGGCCCTGGAAACGCTTGCTGCAGCGAGCGTAATCGCTTGCGAGGATACGCGGGTCACGGCAACGCTCACCCAGCGGTTTTCGCTGAAGACGCCGCTTCTCCCCTATCACGAACACAATGCCGACAAGCAGCGGCCGAAGATCCTTGAAGCTCTGGCTGACGGCCGCGCCGTGGCGCTGGTGTCCGATGCTGGCACGCCCCTGGTTTCCGACCCGGGCTACCGGTTGGTGCGTGATGTGGTCGCAGAAGGGTATAAAGTCATCCCAATCCCCGGTGCGTCGGCCCCGCTGGCTGGCCTTGTCGCCGCGGGTCTGCCGAGCGACACGGTGCTTTTCGCCGGCTTCCTGCCCCAAAAGGGAGGCCCGAAGACCCGGCGGCTGGAAGAGCTGGCCAAGGTGCCTTCGACGCTGATTTTCTTTGAATCGCCCCACCGCACCGCCGCGACCCTGGCGCTTATGGCGGAACTGCTCGGCCCCGGCCGCGAAGCCGTCGTTGCGCGCGAACTGACCAAGCGGTTCGAAACCTTCGAGCGTGGCAGCCTGGAAGACCTGAGCACCCGGTTCGAGGGCCGGCAGGTCAAGGGTGAAATCGTCATTCTTGTCGGTCCGCCGGAAGACAAGCCGGAAGCCGAGGTGGACGATCTGGATGCCTTGCTGAGTGAGGCACTCACCGAAATGCCGGTCAGTGCCGCGGCCAAGAAAATCTCGAAAGCGACGGGGCTTGACCGCAACGAGGTCTATAAGCGCGCGCTGGAACTGAAGGCGGACGACGCCTGATGGCACGTCGTCCGGGCGGAGCCGGAAGGCAACCGGCAGAAACCGATCGCCGCCGCCGGGCACATGCCCTGGGCCTTTCTGCCGAAACCCTTGCCGCCTGGTACCTGCGCCTCACCGGCTGGCGCATTCTCAAGCGCCGCTACAAGACAAAGGCTGGCGAGATCGATCTCATCGCCAAGCGGCGCAAGACAGTCGCCTTCATCGAGGTCAAGGCCCGCAAATCGCGACAGGCGGCGCTGGAAGCCGTCACGCCCGCCAGCCAGAAGCGCATCTCGCGTGCCGCGAAGATCTTCGTCACGGAACACCCCAAGGCCGGGTTCTTCACCCTGCGCTTCGATGTCATCGTTGTCCGGCCCCGCGCCTTTCCCGAGCGGATCGTGAATGCGTTTCAGGCCTGGGAGTAGTTCGAGGCGCCATTTTTCGGCTCCGTCCGAAAGGTGGCAGGGGTATCGTTTAAGAGCAATATCACCTTCGGCGTGACGCTGACTATGGCCGAGAGACTTCACTTCATTTGCCGGTCCCCGGAATGACGGGAACCGAAGTCGGATCCTTCTGACCTCCCCCTCTGGACAAAGCCGACTGCGCACCGCATATCTGGACCAATCGTTCTGAAAATCCCAAAGGCGCTCAAACGGCGCCGCCCGCCGGGAGTTGCCTCATGGCTTTGAAAGTTGCGGTCCAGATGGACCATGTTTCGTCCATCAACATTGCCGGCGACAGCGCCTTCGCAATGATGCTGGAAGCACAGTCTCGCGGACATGAACTTTATCACTACACGCCCGACCGTCTGGCGATGCGCGGTGACGAAGTGTTCTGCGCACTGGAGCCGATCGAAGTGCGCGATGTGAAGGGTGATCACTTCACGTTGGGTGAAAAGAGCCGTTTCAACATGCGCGAGATGGACGTGGTGCTGATGCGCCAGGACCCGCCGTTTGACCTCTCCTACATCGCCGCGACCCACATCCTGGAAAAGGTCCATCCGGACACTCTGGTGGTCAACGACCCTGCAGCCGTTCGCAACGCGCCGGAAAAGCTGTTCGTGACCGAATTCGCCGACCTGATGCCGCCGACCCTGATCACCAAGGACAAGTCGGAAATCGATCTGTTCCGGAAGGAATACGGCGACATTGTCATGAAGCCGCTGTTCGGCCATGGTGGCGCGGCCGTCTTCCGCATCACCCAGGACGACCTCAACTACGGCTCGCTCTACGACTTCTTTGCCGCGACTTTCCGCGAACCCTGGGTCATCCAGCAGTTCCTGCCCAATGTGAAGCACGGCGACAAGCGCATCCTGTTGGTTGATGGCCAGTTCGCCGGTGCGGTCAACCGCGTTCCGGCCGCGGGCGACCTGCGCTCCAACATGGTGCGCGGCGGTGCGCCGACCGACAGTGAGCTGACCGAGCGCGAACGCGAGATCTGTGCGCGCCTCGGGCCTTCGCTGAAAGAAAAGGGCCTGATCCTGGTGGGGATCGATGTCATCGACGGTAACCTGACAGAAATCAACGTCACCGCCCCCACCGGTATCCGCGCCATCCGCAATCTCGGCGGACCGGATGTGGCTGGCATGGTCTGGGACGTGCTGGAGGCAAAGGTGAAGGGCTGAGCAGCCCTTCCCGTCAGCCTGTTCGAATATCCCCTTGACCTCAATTTAAGTTGAGGTTGTAGAGCTTTTTCTCCTTTCAAATCCCAAGGAGAAAGAGCATGAAATCGGACACGGAATCCCGGCCTATCTACCGCGTTGATCGCTTTGAAGTGCCGCTTGAGGCGCGCGACGTTCTGCTGGAACGGCTCAATGTCATTCGCGGCCTGCTTCAGAACATCGAAGGGTGCCGCCAGAACCTTGTGCTTGAGCAGCCTTCCGGCGAGGGGATGGCAACATTCGTCACCTTTGTCGAATGGCAGAACGAAGAGGTTTTTCTGGAGGCAAAGGCCCGGATTGCCGATGAATACCGCAAGGCCGCGTTCGACCCGCAGGCCTTCCTGCAGCAAATCGGCGCAAAGGCGGTCATGGCGAATATGAACGCTGTCTGATGTCTGACGGCACGAATGGGAATACCCGTATGCGGAGGCCGCGCGCTCAGCCCGCGCCGAGGCGAAAAAAAACCTCCGCATGGGGGTGCGGAGGTATAAAGAGTTTGTGCTTAGACAATGCAACAGAGGGCCTACTCGGCAGCCTCTGTATGTAAAACCCGTTCCACATGGAATCGTTCCTTGGAAAAACGTGATTCACGTGAAATTTTTCAAGTTTCTACTTCAGGGTGTCGTTATCGTATTGAAAAGACGGGATTAATCCGGCCAAGGACGCTCAAGATTTTTTTCCATTGATTCCCGCTGAAACCCCGGATCGCGCTGTCAGCAAGGCGCAACACCCGGAAATGGCGTGACTTTTCGTGTTCCCTTGGGGCATGCCGTTTGGCAGGGCGGCCACTCCTTCGGGCCGTGCAAACAAGATCAACTTCTGAGCCGGGTCCGGGCTTTGCTGCGTCGGAAAAAGAAAAATCTGGACCGCAGGACAAAACAAAGGCCGCTTTCCCGAAGGACAGCGGCCTTTCAGAAGCAACCTGCAAGTGGGATTATTCGGCTGCTTCAGTCTTGATGACGCCGCGGCGGATCTGGTCTTCCTCGATCGATTCGAACAGGGCGCGGAAATTGCCTTCGCCAAATCCTTCGTCACCCTTGCGCTGGATGAACTCGAAGAAGATCGGGCCGATCACGGTCTTGGAGAAGATCTGCAGCAGGATCTTGGTCATGCCGCCGTCGATCACACCCTCACCATCGATCAGGATGCCGTGGCGCTTCATCCGCTCGATCGGCTCGTCGTGGCCGTTCACCCGGGCATGGGACATCTCGTAATAGGTTTCCGGCGGGCCGGGCATGAACTTCAGGCCGTTGTCCGCCAGAAGGTCCGTGCTCTGGTAGATGTTGTCCGTGCCGACAGCAATGTGCTGGATGCCTTCGCCGTTGTACTTCTTCAGGTATTCCTCGATCTGGCTGGTATCGTCCTTGGATTCGTTCAGCGGAATACGGATCTTGCCGCAAGGGCTGGTGATCGCGCGGCTGACGAGACCGGTGATCCGCCCGTCGATGTCGAAGAAATGGATCTGCTTGAAGTTGAACAGGTCGCGGTAGAAGTCCCACCACTTGTCCATGTTGCCGCGATAGACGTTGTGGGTGAGGTGGTCGAGATAGTAGAAGCCGACGCCCTGCGGCTTGGGGTCGAACTCGCCCAGCCAGTTGAATTCACTGGAATAGGCCGAGCCTTTGGCGCTGTAGGTATCCACGAAATAAAGCAGCGAGCCGCCGATACCGACAATTGCCGGAACGTCCAGGGTCTTGTCGTCGCCTTCATAAGGCGTCGCGCCTTTGGCAACCGCATGCTCGAACGCCTTTTGCGCATCGACGACGCGCCAGGCCATGGCAGGAGCGCACGGGCCGTGCGTGTCGACGAACTTCATGCCGAAGCTGCCCGGTTCGGCATTCAGCACGTAGGTGACGTCACCCTGACGATAGAGCGTGATGTTCTTGCTCTTGTGCTTTGCAACGGGGAGGTAGCCCATCTTGCGGAACAGTTCGTCCAGCTTTTCCGGTTCCGGATGGGCGAATTCGACAAATTCGAAGCCATCGGTCCCTGCCGGATTTTCAGACGTGATCTGTGCCGGCGGCGCGTCGTGCGGGAACGGTCCCATGAAAGTCCTCCTCGGTAAAACGGGTCATTGCAGCCAGAATGCCGTGAAGGACGCGCAGTGTGTGTGCAATCCACGTGTTTTCGCGTAAGATGATGCACGAAACATGCAGGATATTTCGGAGTGACGCATGACGATTGCGCTGGATGGCTTTGATGTGAAGTTGCTTGCCGCCTTGCAGAACAATGCCGCCCTCACCAATGCCGAACTTGGCGACGTGATCGGCCTGTCCGCAAGCCAGGTTTCCAGGCGGCGGCAGAAACTGGAAGAAGCGGGTATCATCCGCCGGTACCGGGCGGCACTGGATCCGGAAGCCCTGGGACTGATGGTGACGGCCTATGTCGGCGTGACGCTTGGCGCGCATTCCAGGGAAAACGCCCGCAAGTTCCGCAACATGGTGACCGCCATGCCGGAAGTGCAGGAGGCCCACACGCTCACCGGTGATGTCGATTACATGCTGAAGATCGTGGTGCCGGACCTGAAGGCGCTCAGCCACATCATCAACGACGAACTACTGCCCCAGGAGGCGGTCCATCATGTGCGCTCGTCCATTGCCATGGAAACCTTGAAGGACGACAATCTGCTGCCGCTGAAATGACCGCTCAAAGCCCCAGCCAGCCCATGAGATCGGTCCAGAAATCCTTGCGCAGGCCTTTGAGATCCGGTGCCGGGTTGCCGTATGGGTCCGCCAGGCAGACATCGGAAAACCCGGTCTTGCCGGAGAGAAGACATCGCTCCGGTTCACAGGTGATCGTGTCGGAGAGATAGATCCGTTTTCCCGCAAAGGTCTTGAACGCGAGTTCCGGTTTGTCCTGCCTTGATCCCGAGGTGAAGACATAGGTCGGAAACTCGCTGCCGCGCGGCTGGCCGCGGTCCTGGATCGCATGGATGTACAGCAGTCTTCCGGGCGCGTCTTCACGCGAACAGCCTTTGATGTTGAACGCGTAAAGATTGCCGGTCGTGCTTTCGCCTGCATCGGCAAGCGTGCGCGAATAGGCGCTCAGCAGATCCTCCTGCCAGATCTTGCGGTAGGTATCGGCCTCGTCGTTCAGCGACAGGGCATGCGCACTCCCGCATCCCAAAGTCCCGACGATGAGGCAGTATCGCAGGGAAAGACTGCGGACTGAGGCGAGGAAGTTCAAGATTGTTCTCGTTGTTGTCTGGAAGACAAGCTTTGTGGATTGGAGAAGTGTGTCCGAGTGTAACGCAAACTTGCGTCCCTTGCAGAAAATCCCATTTGATAGTGCAACCGTGATTTAAGCCGCTCCACGCGGCAATTTTAAGGAGCCGAATATGTTCGACGCAAAATCCTTGCTGGATCAGTTTCTGGGGACCCAGGGCGGTGGTCAATCCGGCCAGCGCGGGACTGCCCGCAAGGGCGGATCCGGTGATCTCCTGTCACAGGGCAAGGATTTTCTGTCGTCGCAGGGCGGCGGTCTGGCGCTCGGCAGCCTGGCCGGTCTCATGCTTGGCAGCAAGAGCGGACGCAAGCTCGGCAAGAAGGCAGTCACCTATGGCGGGCTCGCGCTGGTTGCCGGCCTTGCCTACAAGGCCTACCAGGGCCACAAGGCCAACCAGCAGAACGCGCCGCGCCCGCAGTATCCGGCCGATGATCCGATCCCGCTGGAAGCACCGCGCGGCACCGCCTTCGATCCGTGCGAGCATCCGGGCGGCGAACATCAGGCCGCAATCGCTTTGCTGACGGCAATGATCTCCGCCGCAAAGGCCGACGGTCATATTGATCGCGACGAACAGGACCGGATTTTCGACAAGATCGACGAGGCCGGACTGGACAGTGAGGCGAAGGCGTTTCTGATGGACGAATTGCGCTCGCCGCTTGATCTGGACAAGGTCGTGGCCAGTGCAACCTGTGAGGAGACTGCGGCCGAAATATACGCCGCGTCGCGTCTTGCCATCGATCCGGACCATCCGGCGGAAAAGGCCTACCTGCAGATGCTCGCGGCCCGGCTTGGCCTGGAGGACGGCCTCGTTCAGGAGATCGAATACGCCGTTCGCGAAGCGCAGATGGCGGGATGACGGGCAAAACAGCGTGAAGAAAATCGGGCGTCCCGTGACCACAGATCACGGGACGCCCTGAATAACCGGCACATGCCGCGCGGCCGTCTAAAAGGCAAGCCGCGTAGCGAGCCTTAAGGCACGCAACCCTGTGGGGGAGCCGCACACCACCCCTGGCCGGCTATTTCCCGGTGTTCTCCTCAATCAGCTCGATGGCGCGATTGTAAAGCCCTGTGCCGTCCATGCCTTTCTCGTCCATTTCGGCCACCCATTTTTCGATCGTCGGTGCCGAGGCTTCCTTCCAGCGGGCAACCTCTTCCGGTGGAAGGACAATCATCGTCGCCCCCTTCTCGATCGCTTCGTCGCGAGGTTTGGCATCATCCCGCTGCATCTGGCCACCTGCGAATCCGGACAGTTCAAGACCGGAATTCTTGTCGATGATCGCCTTCAGGTCGTCGGGCAGTCCGTCATAGGCCGCCCGGTTCATGCCCAGCACGAAGGTTGCCGTGTAAAGAGCATCGTCACCGAAGTCCGTGTGGTTGCTGACGAGCTCGTTGATCTTGAGCGCGCCGGTCACCTCCCACGGCACCACGGTGGCATCGATAACGCCCTTGGAAAGGGCTTCCGGAACCGCCGGCACAGGCATGCCGACAGGTGTTGCCCCGAGTGAACTGAACATGTCGTTGGTCACCCGCGTCGGGGCCCGCAGCTTCACGCCGTTCAGATCATCGAGCGAGTCGATCGGGTCCTTGGAGTGGATCAGCCCGGGCCCGTGCACCCAGAGCCCCAGAACCTTCATGTCCTTGAAGTCCTGGTCCAGCATGGTTTCCTCCGCCAGTTGCCAGAAGGCACGCGATACGGCCTCGGCATTGGTCATGACGAAGGGCAGTTCGAAGACTTCCGTCCTTGGAAAGCGGCCGGGCGTATAGCCAGGCAAGGTCCAGACGATGTCGGCGATGCCGTCGATGGCCTGGTCGACCAGTTCCGGCGGCTTGCCGCCAAGCTGCATGGCCGGGAAATGCTGGAACTCGATCCGCCCGCCCGATTCTTCCTCGATCCTGGCCATCCACGGTTCAAGGATGTTCTTCGGCACGCTGGCTTGCGCCGGCAGCATCTGGTGCAGCCGTAGCGTGATCTCCGCTGCCACGGCCTGGCCCGCCGTAAGGCTCAGTGAAAGCGCGGCCACGGCAACCGCTCCCGCGGTGAGCGCACCTGCGGCCACCGATCTCATCATCCGGTACTTCGACATGGTTTCCTCCCTTGTTCGAAATCGTTTCCTCACGCCTGCTCGTCGGGCAGATGCACCACCAGTCCGTCGAGCGCACCGGTCAGCCTGATCTGGCAGGACAGGCGGGATGTTTCGCGCAAGTCGGCGGCTGCACATTCCAGCATGATTTCCTCGCCGTCCGTGCGGGCACCGGTCCTGTCGCTCCACGCCTCGTCGACGTAGCAATGGCAGGTGGCGCACATCATCGCGCCGCCGCATTCGGCAAAGATGCCGTCGACCCCGTGGCTGACAGCCGTCTCCATGACGCTCGCCCCTTCGCTCGCTTCTATGGTCTTCCGGCTGCCGTTCGGCTGGACGAAGGTGATCTGCACCATGCGGTTTTCCTTTCAGCCGGCTCTAACCCGGTCCGGTTGGTTTCTTTTTGTCAGCTCAGTTTGACGGGCAGGTTCAGGGGCCCACGGAAACCGAAACCGCTCCAGACAACGTCTTCGGGCTTGTCCAGCGCCATGCCGGGGAACCGTTCGAACAGCATCGGCAGCATGATCTCCCCGACAGTCCGCCGCGAGATATGGGCACCGGCACAATGGTGCGGGCCACTGCCGAAGGCCTGATGCGGCGCTTTCTTTCGAAAGACGTTGAAGGTTTCGCCGTCCTCGTAGAGATCCTCGTCGCGATTGGCCGAGGCCTGGATGGTCATCAGCGTCACGCCTTCGGGAATGTCGATGCCGTCGATTTCCAGATCCCGCGTCGCCCGGCGAGACGACGCCTGGATCGGCGCGACCCAGCGGACACCTTCCTCGAATGCATCTGCCCAGGCGTCCTGCCGCTTCACTTCCTCAAGCTGGTCCGGATTGGTCAGCAGGCCATAGATGATGGTTGCCAGCGCATCGCGCGGCTCGTTGATGCCGCCACCGATGGCAATCTTGATGTTGGCGTAGATCTGGCTTCTGGGGATCGGGTCGCGGGCATTCAGCATGACGGAGAACGCGGAGTTGTTGGGCTCTGCCAGATGCCGGGCAATCAGGCTGTCGAACACGGTATCCATTTCGGCATTGGCCGCATCGGACCGGGCAAACGGTTCATCCGCGAAGCCGAAATTGCCGGCGCCGTCGATCAGAACCTGCGACCAGCGCTGCATGTCGGCGTCGCCGACTTCATCGAGACCCAGGATGTGGGCGAGGATCCGTGCCGCCACCGGTCCGCAAAGGTCGGTGAAAAGATCGACCGTTTCGCCTCGTGGCAGCCGGTCGAGATACTCCGCGGCAATCTTGCGGTAGAGATCGGCCCAGTCTGTCTTGATGACCTTGGGCGAGAAAGCCGGCTGCATGGCCATGCGCTCGCGCCGGTGTTCCTCGCCGTCCTTGCGCATCAGCGTGTGGGCCAGAAAGGCGCGCCGCATCGGTGTGACAGGATCGTCCGAACTGTAAAGTTCGGGATCGTCCTTCACCATCTTGGTGTGTTTCGCCTTGGTCAGAAAGATACGGTTTGCCGCCGGAACCTGAACGATCGGCGTTTCGGCCCGCATCCGCTTGTAGATCGGATAGGGGTCGCGCGTCAGGTCCGCAAGCGTCAGCGTTTCGTCGACAGGTGCGACCGCCATCTGCCTTCTCCTCCCAAATCCGGCACTGACGGCAGGTTAAGCGGGCAGAATAAAATCAAGCAATACGATTGACTTTATAGTTGCCATCGAATTTTTTGATTTTACAAACCGTGGCGAGTGTTCTTGCCGGATCCGGGAGGAAATTGCCGATGCCGGGCGATCCGTTGGAAGTCGATTTTCGGGCGTTGCAGGTTCTGGTCTGGGTGCACCAGCTCCGTTCGTTCACGCGTGCGGCGGAAGAACTCGGCGTCAATCAGTCAGCGGTCAGCTACACGATCAACAAGTTGCGGGACGTGTTTCAGGATCCGCTGTTCGTCCGTCAGGCCCGTCGGCTCCACCCGACGCAACGCTGCGAAGATATCGTCCATCAGGCCAAACGGTTGACGGCCGAGTTCCGGCAACTGGTCGCACCGCCTGATTTCGATCCGAAGACGGCGGCGCAGACCTTCACCATCGCCTGCAACTTCTATGAACGCGTGCTGATCATTCCGGAAATTGTTCATTTTCTGAAACGCGAAGCGCCCAAACTGGACCTGGAGATCATCGATGCATCGGGGATCGGTCACGAGCGCCTGCTGCGCAATGAGGCGGATCTCCTGCTTGGTCCGTTCGAACGGTCGGACCCGCATTTCTACAGGCGCGACCTTTATCAGGATCGCTACGTCTGCCTGCTCGATCCGGAGCATCCGAAAGCCGGAGCGGCACTGAGCCTGGACGATTATCTGGATCTCGACCACGTGCTCGTCACCTACGGCGGTCAATGGCGGTCGCGCTACATCATCGAGCTTGAGCGCATGAACAAGGACTTGAAAGTCGCCTTGCGTGTGCCGAGCCCGGCCGGGCTGGAGCGTCTGGTTGCGGGATCGAACCTCGTCGCCACAGTGCCGGAACGGCTGTCCAGATCAGTTGCGGATGGACTTCATGTGGTTCCCTGCCCGGTTGAAACGTCGGTGACGATCAGCCTCGTGTGGACCACGCTCAACCACCGCGCACCGCTGCACATGTGGGTGCGCGACATGGTCTACCGGCTGAACACACGCGCCCGGAAGGCGGATGATCCGCCTTCCGGACTGGGTATCTCGCGGTAACAGGCTTTCAACCGGTTTCCGTCATGCGGGGCTCGGCCCGACATAATGTGACGATGGCCGGATCAACTTTCCGGTTTCCTGCTGTTCCAGAACATGGGCGCACCAGCCCGGTGTCCGGCCGACAGCAAACAGCGGCGTGAACAGGGTCCGGTCGATGCCGATCGCGTCCAGCAGGACGGCGGTATAGAACTCCACGTTGGTTTCCAGCGGGCGGTCGGGCTTGGCGGTTTTCAGTGCGGCAAGCGCTGCCTGTTCGATCTCCTCCGCCAGACGCACTTTCGGATTCTCAGGCCCAAGCAAGCGCAGTCCTGCCTTCAGGACGTCCGCGCGCGGATCCCTTGTCCTGTAGATCCGGTGACCGAAACCCATCAGCCGCTCCTTGCGTGCCAAGGCTTCGCCGATCCAGGCAGCTGCGTTTTCCGGACTGCCGATCGCATCGATCATGTCCAGCACAGGGCCTGGCGCGCCGCCATGCAGCGGCCCGCTGAGCGCGCCCATCGCACCAAGAACGGCCTGTTTCAGGTTCGCCTGGGTCGAGCCGATCACGCGCGCCGTGAAGGTGGAAGCGTTCAGCCCGTGATCCAGGATTGTCACCAGATAGCGGTTGAGCGCGGCGGCATGGTCGGCAGGCGGCAGCTCACCCGTCAGCATGCGCAGAAGATCGGTTGCGGTCTCCAGGGTGCTGTCCGGTGCGATCGGCGTCTGTCCCCTGGCAATCCGGTGAGACGCAGCCAGAAAGACGGGCAATGCGCCGCTGATCGCAATCGCGTCGGGCAGGCCGGTGGACATCGGCAAGGCAGCCAGGCCCAGCTGCATGCGTTCATAAACGCCGAGGCTTGAAGGGGCAGCTTCAAGAGCCGGCATGACGGCAAAGGCAGCCCGCCGGGCTTCCCCGAAAGCCTCACGCAGGGAAGAAGCCTCAGGCATCTGGAAATCCTGCCACAGATGCCGGACGGCCTCCTCGAAGCTCAGCTTGCCGGCCAGATCTTCGATATGGCGGCCATAGAGGATGAGGACACCCTCTTGGCCGTCGACATGGCTGAGCATGGTGGTGGCTGCAACAACGCCCTCCAAACCGGCAATCGGGTCCGGCGTCATCCGGGCGGGGTTCGGCGCTTCGGTCATGGCTATCTCCTTTTCTTTCCCGGTCAGATAGAAAGAGAAGATTGCATTGATCAATGTTGATAATTAAAATCAATGTATGAGCAAGCCAATCTACCTGTCCGCCCGTGAAGCCGCCGCCGAACTCGGTGTTCAGCCGGCAACCCTCTACGCCTATGTCAGCCGGGGGCTGATCAATTCCGTTGCCGGTCCGGGCAAGCAGCGCCGCTACGACGCCGTGGACGTGCGCCGCATGAAAGGCCGCAAGGCTGCCGACGATTACTCCGGTGCGCGGCCCCTGACCGGCGACCCGGTGCTGGAAACCGAACTGACGCTGATTTCGGAAGCCGGTCCGGTCTATCGTGGCCGGCCCGCGGTCGATCTGGCGCAAACCTCCACGCTTGAAACCGTGGCGACCCTGCTCTGGGCGTCGCAGGAAGATCCGTTTGCCGAAAGCGCTCCATTGCCTCCGCCTGACCTGCCGGAAGGACTTGCGCCGCTGGACCGGCTGATGGTCGCGCTTGCCGCGTGGCCGCTGCAGGACAAGGCGGCCTACACCCAGGCACCCAAGCTTCTGCAGGTGAAAGGCGCTGCCCTGCTGCGCTACGCGGTTGCAGCTCTCCTCAACGCAGATCCGGTCGACGTGCCGATCCACACGCAGATTGCCAATGCTTTCGGCGTGTCGTCTTCGGCGAAGAACGTGATCCGGGCGGCGCTGATCCTGTGTGCCGACCACGAGCTCAACACCAGTGCCTTCGCGACGCGCTGCGCTGCCTCCACCCGGGCGCCCCTTCACGCGGCGCTCATTTCCGGTCTGGGAGCCTTTGCCGGTCCGCGCCACGGTGCTGCATCCGACAGGACAACGGCATGGCTTTCTGATGTCGGGCCGGACACAGACATAGAAACCCTGCTTTCGGACCGGTTGAGCCGGGGCGAGCCCCTGCCCGGCTTCGGTCACACGATCTACCGCGGGCCGGATCCGCGCGCCGCATGCCTGCTCGACGTGCTTTACCGCAGCGAGCCCGCGCACCCCTTCGTCCAGCGTCTGCCGGGTTTGATTACGGTCGCGCGTGACCTGTTCGGCGAAGCGCCGAACATAGATCTTGCCCTGGCGGCCACACAAAAGACCTATGACCTGCCGAAGGACGCCGGCAAGATCATCTTCTGCGCTGCCCGCATGACCGGATGGATCGCTCATGCGCTGGAGCAATACGCGGCGCCGGAACAGATCCGGCCTCGGGCCGCCTATGTCGGCGAGCGACCGGAATAAGCCTGGTCACTTTTGCCGGATGCTTGTATCGGGGCGTCTTTGCGACTACTTGTAACGGGCACCTTCGAGGTGCGTCCCATGGAGATTGGATGTCAGAGATTGCGTGAGCAGGCTCTCTGAAGATCAGAGAGCCTTGAATACATGAACCGGTGCCTTGGCGGGCGCCCGATGACGTGTGTTTAATTCACGAGACAATCCAATGGTACGGAACTATTCCGACTTCTTTCCCGCACGCCCCAAAAACGATGGGCCGGACAAAAACACTTCACGGCTTCTTTCACTTGGCTGGCGGCCCTATTTTGCACAACAGATCAGCTCTGACGAGCTGACGGCAACACCGCCCGTCCGTGTTGTCGAGGTCCATCGAAACGCGCTTCACGTGGTCGGCGAAGGGCTTGACGAAGCGATCCTGCCTGTCAGGAACGCCACGGTAGGCGACTGGTTGCTGCTGGACCGCGCTCATCCGCCATCAAGCCGGGTGCTGGAGCGGCAGAGCCTGCTCAAGCGTCGTGCACCCGGAACCGATCGACAGATCCAGCTGATCGCAGCCAACATCGACACGGTGTTCGTGGTGTCTTCCTGCAATCAGGACTTCAATATCGCCCGGCTGGAGCGGTACATCGCGCTTGCGTTCGAGGCCGATATCGATCCGGTGATCGTCCTGACCAAGTCGGATCTGGCGAGCGATCCGGAAAACTATGTCGATCAGGCTCGGACGATTTCGAATTCGGTTCCGGTCGTGACGCTGGACGCGCGCGGCGATGAGCCGGGCCTGAAACTCGCGGCCTGGTGCAAGCCGGGCAAAACAGTTGCCTTCCTTGGCTCTTCGGGCGTTGGCAAGTCGACGCTTACCAACGCGCTTTCCGGCACCGGGGACATAGCCACGCAGGCTATTCGCGAAGACGACGCCAAGGGCCGTCACACGACGACCCACCGGCAACTTCACGTGGTTCCAGGCGGCTGTCTGGTGCTGGATACACCGGGCATGCGGGAACTGCAGCTGACGGATGTGGCAGCCGGGATCGATGATCTGTTCTCGGATCTGAACGAACTGGCATCCTGTTGCCGCTTCACTGACTGCCGGCACGAGACGGAGCCCGGTTGCGCCGTTCAGGCCGCGCTGGAGGAGGGCACCCTGGATCCTGGCCGGCTGAACAGGTGGCGAAAGCTGAAGGCGGAAGAAGCCTTCAACTCTGCAAGTCTGGCGGAGCGCAGGTCCAAGGACCGGGCATTCGGCAAGATGGTCCGAAGCGTCATGAAGCAGAAGAAGCAGAAAACCTGGGGTCCGGAGTAGCGGGCCTGGAAGGCCAAGGCTTACGTAGCTGCTGACATCCGGGGCTGGGCTCTGCCCGGCCCCGGATCAATGCTTTCCAGCGCACCCGGAGTTGGCAAGCGACTTGGTCACAGTATCAGCCGCATGTGGACGATCCGCTTGTCGCCGCGCTGTTCCTCATGGGTTTCCGCGAAACCCGCACGCTGGTACCAGGCCCGGTTTTCGGTCATGAGCACGTTGGTATAGAGCCGGATTTCGCTCAGCCCGAAGTCCGTTGCCCGCCGCCGCGCCCAGTCGAGCAGCTGCCTGCCACGGCCCTTGCCCTGCTCTTCCGGATCAACGGCAATGCTTTCGATCAGGAGATGGTCCGGATGCCGGATCAGAACGAGGCTGGCGGCAAGAGAGGTGCCGGAGCGGAGTACCCAGACGTCGTCCCGCCGGATATGCGCTGCATAATCGGCGGTCATTGGCACGGGAACGGCGTTGATGACCGGGATATAATGCGCATAGGCCCGCCGGGCGAGTTCGGTCATTGCGACTGCATCACCCGGGTTCGCCTGGTCAAGGCCTTCGGAAACCTGTGAGGCGTCCATTACGGATCAGGGCCTTGTTTTCATGAAGGATTCGAAATCGGGAATTCCTTCCGGCATGGTTTCGGTCCTGTCGAAACAGCCGAACGTGCCACCGTCTTTCATGTCTTCGGCAGCGGCAATGAAGGCGCGGTAGGCAAGCCGTGCCAGACCTGCCCCGATGGAGACACGCGTAACGCCCATGTCGCCAAGTTCCTTGCGGGTCAGGTGGAAGTTCTTGCGCCCGGCCAGGACGTTCATCGGCGCTTTCACGGCGGCCAGAACGGCGGCAATCTGTTCCTTGTCCTTCAGCTCAGGTGCATAGACGCAATCGGCACCTGCCTCTGCAAAAGCGTTCAGCCGCTTGATGGTCTCGTCAAGTTCATGCTGCGTCTGGACGGGTCCTTCACTGCGGGCGGTCAGAACGAAATCCGGCGCCAGCCGGTTCTTGGCATCCACCGCCGCCTTGATCCGCTCCACAGCCAGCTCCAGATCGTAGTAGGGATGTTTCGGATCGGTCGTGTAATCCTCGATGGAGCAACCGGCGAGGCCGACCTCTATCGCCCCCTTGACCGTTGCCACCACATCGTCCGGGCTGTCGCCGAACCCGTTCTCCAGGTCACCGTTCACCGGCACGCTGGTCGCGGCAATGATGTCGGCGGCATGTCCGAGCGCATCGTCGCGCGTGATCAGCCCTTCGGCATCCTTCACGCCTTGCGTCCAGGCATATCCGGCGCTGGATGTGGCCATCGCGTCAAACCGCAACCCGTCCAGAATGCGGGCTGTGCCGATATCGAAGGGGTTCGGCATCAGGAAAGCACGCCCTTTTTCGTGAAGAGCTTTGAAGGCGGCACGGCGTTTGGCTGCGGTCGGCATGGCCGGATCTCCCTTGAGGTGTATTTCGCAAAGATTACCGTTAAAGTTTAAATCGGCAATGCGATCCCTTTATGATGGGTGCGATGTTGCTCAGGTAAGATCCAGTTTAGCCAGAATCGGGGCGCCAGTTTGGAAAAACCGTGATTCCAGCGAAACGCCTTGTCTTTGCGTTCGCAGCGCCGTTTGATGGTGAAAGCGCCAGCAGGCAGATCCAGGGAGGTTGCCATGCCGGAAGGTCCCACGACACTTGCAGATTTCAACGACCCGATAACAACAGTTGACCAGCTCGAAGCCCATGCCGGAACCGCGCCCGAAAAGGTAAGGGTAAAGGAGATTAAGGCACTGGATAGCCTGTGCAGGCAGTTCATTGCACGAACCCCCTTCTGCCTGATCGCGACGGTTGATCCGGAAGGCGTGATCGATGTGAGCCCCAAGGGTGACCCGGCCGGCTTTGTCACCGTCTTGAGCGACACATTGCTGGCGATCCCCGACCGCCCCGGAAACCGCCGCCTCGACAGCTTCCACAACCTGCTGAAGGACCCGCGCGTCGGACTTATTTTCCTGATCCCGGGCAAGGGCGAGACTTTGAGGGTATCGGGCAGAGCCCGCATCGTCCGGGATGCCTGGCTTCTGGAGCGGATGCAGGTGGAGGGAAAACAGCCGGCGATGGCGCTGGCAGTGGAAATCACCCGGGCATTCATGCATTGCCCGAAGGCCATGGTCCGCTCGAAGATCTGGCAACCGGAAAGCTGGCGCAATGCTGATGACCTGGGCGACATCGGCGATGCGATGATCCGGCACGGCAAGCTGAAACAGACCCCGGAGGCGCTTCTGGAAGAAGCCACCTCCGAAGGCTTGCTCAGGCTTTATTGATCAGGTCCATGCGGTGCGTGAAACCCTTGCCGCGTAGCAGCCGCGGCGAGCAAAATGCAGGTGAATGTAATCAACTTGCGGATTGTCGAAGAACGTCCGGATGACACCTTCCAGCTCGCGGCCTTCAACGACTTCCGCATCGATCATCTCGTGGGCCCGGTTGAAGGCGCGGGCCGACAGCAGCCGTTTCGCCACGACTTCTGGGATGGTGTCCGGTTCCGGATGGCTTTCCTCCGCACCGTCGGCGACAAAGATCGCATGCCGGGAGCGGTAGGGCGTTTCGCCTGGTTGATGCTCGAAATTGAGCAGGTAAACCCGGGTTCCCGGGGCTGCATCGGCAAGTGACACACGGCAGGGAAGCGCGCCGTCCGAAATGTGCACCTGAATGCCCTTCTGCTCGAGTTCCGTGTCACTCAGGTTGCTCAAATGCGCAAACTCGGTGGCGGGAAGAGGCTCGATCTGAAACATGGTGTTGTCTCCTCAATGGTTGTGAGAAGACCCTAGGCGGCTCAAAACGCCCAAACGACCCGATTTGCGAGCGGGAATATATTTTCCCGCTGCAGGTCTTTCAGGCCGGGTTTTTGACACCCGCCCGGCGTGCCATACCCAGTGAAACCGGCGCGGTTTCTTCAAAGCCGAACTGGGCATAAAGCGCATTGGCCGGAACATCGGCAATCAGGCTGACATAGGTAGAGGGCGGAAACGCGCTTTCGATATGGGCGGTCAGGGCTGCCATGATGCGCTTGCCAAGGCCCTGCCCCTGGTAGGCGGGCAAAACCGCGATATCCGTCACCTGGACAAAACAGCCGCCGTCACCGATGAGACGCCCCATGCCGATCGCTTCATCACCGTCATAAAGCATCACGCAAAACAGGCTGTTCTTCAGCCCGATTTCCGCCGCGTCCCTGCCGTAGCCGCTCAGCCCGGAATCGACCCGCAGGCGCAAATAGGTATCGACGTCGGGGACCTGGGTCTTCAGCGAGATTGTCATGCAGTGTCCTGGAATAGGCCGCAACAAGGAGGGAGCGCGACCCTAGCCGATCGCACCGGCGCTGGCCATCGGAATAGACATGCTCAAGCCGGACAGGGGCTGTTGATCCCAGGCACGCTGCTTTGCATTGAAGGCTCAAGACAAAGGATTTCTTGCGTTCCTGCGGTGTTCTAACCGATAACGGCAGAAGGCTGAGGACATTCGGCCGCGTACCGGAACGAACAGACTGAGCAGCCGTGGATTTTTTCAATCTTCAGCCAGCAGAATGGCAGGCCCTTCTCTTGACCCTCAAGGTCGCTTCTGCCGCCCTCGCTGTCGCGCTGCCGCTTGCCGTTCTGATGGCCTTCGTACTTGCCCGCTACCGGTTCACCGGCCACGGCGCCGTCAACGCTCTTGTGCATCTGCCGCTCGTCTTGCCACCGGTGGTCACGGGCTACGTGCTGCTGCTGACCTTTGGCCGCAAGGGTCCGGTCGGATCGTTTCTGGACAGTGTCTTCGGTGTCACCTTCGCCTTCAATTGGACCGGTGCCGCGCTCGCTGCCGGTGTGATGGCTTTTCCGTTGATGGTCAGGCCGATCCGTATTTCCTTCGAAGCCGTGGACCCGAAACTGGAAGAAGCGGCCAAGTCTCTCGGTGCCCATCGCCTGACCGCCTTTCTGACGGTCACCCTGCCACTTGCCCTGCCGGGAATTCTCGGTGGCGCGATCCTGGGCTTTGCAAAGGCCATGGGCGAATTCGGTGCGACCATAACCTTCGTCTCCAACATTCCGGGGGAGACAAGAACCCTGTCTCTGGCGCTCTATACCGCGACCCAGACCCCGGGTGGAGAACTGGCTGCCTTCCGCTTGACGCTGATTGCGGCCTTTGTCGCCTTCGCGGCGCTGATCGCCTCGGAAGCACTGGCGCGCCGATTGCGCGCGCGCATGGGGGGCGGTCATGCTTGATGTCGACATCACCGGCCGTGTCGGAAAGCTCGATCTTGAAGCCCGGTTCAACAGCCGTGGCGGGGTGACATCGCTTTTCGGCCAGTCGGGCGCCGGCAAGACAACGCTGACCAACATGATCGCCGGGCTGATCAAGCCGCTCAGCGGACATATCACCGTCAACGGCACGACCCTTTTCGACGCGAACAAGAACATCAACCTCTCGGTCCAGGCACGCAGGATCGGTCACGTCTTTCAGGATGCCCGGCTGTTTCCGCATCTCAGCGTTGCATCGAACCTCACCTATGCGCGCTGGGCAGGCCGCAGGCCTGGAACCCGGGACATGGCCGAAGTGGTCGATCTGTTGGGGTTGGGCGGGCTCCTGGAGCGAAAGCCCGGAACTCTTTCTGGCGGCGAGAGGCAACGGGTGGCCATCGGACGGGCGCTACTGTCGGACCCGCGGCTCCTGATCATGGACGAGCCGCTGGCCAATCTCGATCAGGCGCGGCGAAACGACATTCTTCCCTATCTGGACCGTCTGTGCGTGGAGGCGGGTATCCCGATCCTCTACGTCAGCCATTCCATCGAGGAAGTGGCGCGCCTGTCCAACACGCTCGTGATCCTGTCGGATGGACGCACGCCCGCCTTCGGACCGGTGGCCGACATGCTCGCCCGGACCGATCTGGGCCGGGCAACCGGCCGTCACGAGGCCAGCGCGCTGTTGGAAGGTACCGTCACCAGATGTGACCCGGACTGGGGCCTGACCGATGTCGATATCGGCGGAGCCACACTGCAGATACCGGATATGGCCGCCGTGCCGGGCGATGCGGTGCGGCTGCGCATCCGGGCCAGGGACGTTGCCTTGGCGGTCAAGCCGCCGGAGGGGCTGTCCATCCGTAATGCCTTCGCGGCGACAATCCGCAGTATTTCGAGTGAAAGCGGCCCCTATGCGGAAATCCTGTGCTCCGTCAGCGGTCAGGTGCTGCGTGCCCGCATCACCCGCGCGTCCGTTGCCGACCTCGATCTCCATACAGGCAAGGATGTTACGGTCCTGATCAAGAGCGTTGCCATTGACCGGCGCCAGCGTGCACCGGCCCTGTCGGACACGGCGACCGGGGAGGATTTCGCTGGATAAGGCTCCCGCTTCACGCGGCGCGCGGCTTGTTTATACTGACGCGATGTTGCGCAAGACCAAGCGCCGGACCTGGCGCAGGCTGAAGATCGGTATCGGAGCGGCGGCGATCCTGTCGACGGTCGCACTGATGTGGCTGACCGGGCTTGCCAGCTTGCGGATCACGCTTGCGGAGGTGGAAACCGGTGCGCGGGCCAATCTTGCGGTTCAGACAGCCGTTCTCGAAAGACTTCTCGACAAGTTCCGCCTGCTGTCGCCGCTGTTGGCACGCGGTCCGGATATCGGTGAGTTGCTGATGAGCACGGGCAGGTCTGGAGACCCCGGCATCGCCGCGATCGCTGCCGGCATGTCGGGCGCGGAAGAGATCTGGCTGATGGACAGGCAAGGCAATGTCGTGGTCTCCAGCCAGGATGGTGTGCCGACAGGCTCCTTCGGCGGGGCGGAACGCATCGGACATGCCTTCGAACAGGCCCTTCAGGGCCAGCTCGGCCGGCAGCTCATCCCCGGTACGCCAGAGGCCGCATCGAATTATGTCTTCGCCTCGCCGTTGCGCCGGGGCAGCTCCATCGTCGGCGTGATTGCCGTCCGGGTCAGTCTGGAAGACGTCGAGCAAGCCTGGGCACTCAGCAAGGAACCGCTGGTCGCGCTGGATGGCAGTGGCCGGATTGTGGTCACCAACGTTCCCGCATGGCGCGGCAAACGGATGGACGAGCTTTCTGTCGGCCGGGATATCGCCGACATGTCGGTGGCGGAGCGCATCGAGGTCCTGCTGCCGGCAACGCCGTCTCCCTATTATTACCTGCAATTGACCGAGAACTTGGCCGTTCTCGGCTGGCAGGTCAGAACGCTTGTGACGATCGAGGATGCCCGCCAGCGATCCGGCTGGGCCATGCTGGTCGCGCTTCTGGTTTGTGTGATCGCCGCCGGAGGTATCGCCATCTTGATCGTCAGGCGGGAAGAATTCGTGCGTCAGGAACGGCGCAACCGGGCGAGCGCGCTGCGCCTGGAGCGCCGTGTGCAATCACGGACTGCGGATCTTCGCCGCACCAACGTCCTTCTGGAACAGGAAGTGCGCGAGCGCGAACAGGCTGAAGCCGATTTGCGTCTGGCCCAGGCCGAACTCGTGCAGGCAGCCAAGCTGGCAACGCTCGGCCGGATGTCTGCGGCTCTCAGTCACGAGTACAACCAGCCACTGGCAGCTATCCGTTCCGATGCGGAAGTGGCAGGCATGCTGATCGAGCGGGGGCGTGCGGACGAGGCCCTCGGCAATCTTTCGCGGATCGAAGGCATGGTCAGCCGCATGGCCGAAATCGCCAAGACGCTGAAAGGCTTCACGCGCAAGTCGGGCACCGACATCAAGCCGGTGTCCCTGCGCCAGGTGATCGACGAGGCAACGCTGCTGCTGCAGCCACACATCAAGCAGAGCAAGGTGCGCCTCGATCTGGCACTACCGACAGAGGATATCATCGTCAAGGGCGGGCGCATCCGACTGGAGCAGGTGGTCATCAATCTCCTGTCCAACGCACTGGATGCAGTCAGCAGCAACGCCGCATCGCTTGCCATGCCTGAAGTGCGGCTGGAACTGAGGCAGGAAGACAGCGAAGCGGTGCTGACTGTCAGTGACAATGGCACAGGCATCGATGCCGATGTGCTGCCACAGATCTTCGACCCGTTTTTCACCACCAAGGATGTCGGCGCCGGGCTCGGGCTGGGCTTGTCGATTGCCTACAAGATCGTTCATGACTTTTCCGGATCGCTGAAGGCGGCGAATCGCGACGGTGGCGGTGCGGTGTTCACCATGCGCCTGCCGGTGGCCGATGAGCATGTCCTTGCAGCGGAATGAAATGAGATAGGCGTTAATGGATCAGGCGACCGTCCTACTGATTGACGATGAAGCGGACCTGCGCGGCTCCTTGAGCCAGGGGCTGGAGTTGTCCGGCCAGGCGGTGTTTGCAACCGGTGAACCGGAAGAAGCCCTGGAGCGGGTCAACCGCGGGTTCTACGGCGTGCTTGTTACAGATATTCGCATGCCCGGGACGGACGGGTTCCAGGTCATGAAGCGGGCCTTCGAGATCGATCCCGCCCTGCCCGTGGTGCTGATCACCGGCCATGGCGATGTGCCACTGGCGGTCGAGGCCATGCGCGCCGGTGCCTATGATTTCATGGAAAAGCCCTTTTCCGTTTCGCGCCTTGCCTCCGTGGTGGAACGCGCGCTCGACAAGCGCCGGCTGGTGCTGGAAAACCGAAAGTTGCGCGAGGAGCTGGCAGACCGAACGGGCCTGGAAAGCCGTCTCGTGGGGCGCACCGCCGCCATGGAACTGCTTCGCCGCAATGTCACGGCCCTGGCGGCAACCGATGCCGATGTGCTGATCCTGGGCGAGACCGGCTCCGGCAAGGAGGTGGTCGCCCGGGCACTGCATGACGAAGGACCCCGCAAGGAAAAGCCTTTCGTCGCCCTCAATTGCGGGGCGCTTCCTGCGGAAATCATCGAATCTGAACTCTTCGGTCACGAGAAGGGCGCCTTTACTGGTGCCAGCGGACAGCGCATCGGCAAGCTGGAACACGCCCATGGGGGCACCGTGTTTCTGGACGAAATCGAATCCATGCCGCTGGAACTGCAGGTCAAGCTGCTGCGCGTGATCGAGACCCGGACAATCGAACGGCTCGGCTCCAACAAGGCGATCGAACTGGATGTGCGCTTCATTGCGGCCACCAAGGAAGACCTTGAGGCCGCCGGCAAGGAAGGCCGGTTCCGGCTGGACCTGTTCTACCGGCTCAATGTCGTCAACGTTGCCATTCCACCGTTGCGCGACCGGCTGGAGGATATCCCCCTCCTGTTCCGGCATCTGGCGGTGGAAGCCCGGGCACGCTACCGGCGCGAGATCCCGGACATCAACGAGGAGTACCTCGCCGAGCTGATGGCGCGGGACTGGCCGGGCAACGTCCGCGAGTTGCGCAACGTCGCCGACCGTTTCGTGCTCGGTGTCGAGCTGGTCAACGCGCCCAGCAGCGGGGCCGGATCCACCTTGTTCGAACAGGTTGCGACATATGAACGGGCGTTGATCGTCGCCGAACTCAAGCGCAACGACGGTGCCATCAAGCCCACTTACGAAAACCTTGGGCTCTCGCGAAAGGCGCTCTACGAGAAGATGCGCAAATACGGTCTCGGCAAGGACGAAGCGCTTTCCGTCTGACAATGACCTGACTTCCTTGCCAACCCGGCTCGCTGGGCGGGTTGGCAAAACGAATGACCGAAAAAAGTTCGGGCCGGTGTCACAAATCGCTGCACCCGGTCGTCAACCCTGTGTCACACCCTGAAACCTGAATGGAAGACACGCCAATGACGACCTCTAATGCCATCAATCACTACGAAAATGTCCCCGATATCGTGAAGTGTTTCGTCGCTGCCAGCGGCGAGATCGGCAAGGCAGGGCTGGAGCCGAAACTGCGGCACCTGATCGATCTGCGTGCTTCGCAGATCAACCAGTGTGCCTATTGCGTGAAGATGCACACACAGGAAGCGCTCGACGCGGGCGAGACCCAGGAGCGTTTGCAGCGTCTGACGGTCTGGCGGCACGTTGATGACTACACGCCGGCGGAGAAGGCGGCCTTTGCCTGGACGGAAGCCTTGACCAGTCTTCAGGTCGATACGAACTATGAGGCATTGCGCGGTGAATTGCGCCGCCACTTCGATGACGCCGAGATCAGTGCGATCACCGCCGCGGTCGCAATGATCAATCTGTGGAACCGGGTACAGGTATCGAACCACTGACATGAGTGACGCTCCAGGCATCGATGTTTTCGAGACGGTACGCCCTAAGCTGATGGGGCTGGCCTATCGCATGCTCAGCTCCATGGCGGATGCCGAGGATGCGGTGCAGGACACATACCTGAAGTGGCAATCCACGGACCGTGCCGGCATCCTGAATCCGGAAGCATTCCTCACCACGGTCTGCACCAATTGCTGCCTGGACACTCTCAAGGCCGCTCACAGGAAACGGGTCGACTATGTCGGCCCGTGGATCCCCGAACCGCTTCAGTTCGAAAGTGGCTCGGACCCGGAGACAGACCTGGACAGGGCACAATCCCTGACGACAGCATTCCTCCTGCTGCTGGAGCGCCTCAGCCCGAAGGAGCGCGCCGCCTACCTGCTGCGTGAGATCTTCGCAAAGCCCTATGACGAAGTTGCCGAGACTCTGGGGGTTACCGAGCAGGCCTGCCGCCAGTTGGTGTCCCGCGCAAGCAGACATGTGCAGGGTCCAACCTCCCGTTTTGTTCCTCCGGCCGATCATCAGGACCGGATCCTGTCTGCCTTTCTCACCGCGATTGAAACAGGGTCCACGGACCACCTGACGGGGCTTCTCGCCGAAACCGTACAACTCCAGTCCGATGGTGGCGGCAAGGCAACGGCCATGAGCCGTATCCTGGAAGGCGCGGACGAGGTCGCTCGTTACGCGGTTCTTATTCTTGGCCGCCTCTGGGAGCCCTGCCGGATCAAGATACTGGATCTGAACGGCACACGCGGCCTCGTTCTGTTCTACGGTGACGAGATCGTGACAGCTGTGATGTTCGCCTATGACGCCGATGGGCGGCTGGAGCGTATCTACAACATGCGCAATCCGGACAAGCTGGCACGCCTGAAGGTAAAGCTGCGCCACGACCGGTCTTCAGGCGCTATCTGGCACTGATAATTCGGCGCTTTACGGCTTAAAATATGATGTAGCAGGCCGGAAATGTGTCGGTTTCGACACATCCGGTTTGATGTCATGTGTCTGACTCGACCCATAAACGAAAGTCTCTCCCGACCAGGTTCATCTGAAACTTTTTGTTAACCTGCAGAAATCGGCGCTTTTTGTTGCTCTTCCGGCACTTGGCACGGACTTTGCCAATAGGGTGCCGACCAGCCACTACGCTGTCCGGCCCGAATGGCCGTCATACTGAAATGTCTGGGAGGACATCCGATGAAAAAATTCGCTCTCGCCGCAGCTACCGCGGCGTCTCTGGCCCTGTCTGCAAACGCTTATGCGGCTGACGATTGCGATGACGGTGAAATCGTCATCAAGTTCAGCCACGTGGTTGCCGCAACCGGCCACCCGAAAGGCGACGCTGCCACGCTGCTGGCGGAACGCGTCAACGACGAGATGAACGGCAAGGCCTGCATGCAGGTGTTCCCGAACTCTCAGCTGTTCGACGACGACAAGGTAATGGAAGCCCTTCTGCTCGGCGATGTTCAGCTTGCTGCACCGTCGCTTTCCAAGTTCGAAGCCTACACGCTGAAGTTCCGCCTTTTCGACCTGCCGTTCCTGTTCCAGGATCTGGACGCCGTCGAGCGCTTCACCACCGGTGAAAACGGCAAGGAACTCCTGAACTCCATGACCGACTACGGTTTCCAGGGCCTCGGCTACTGGAGCTCCGGTCTGAAGCAGTTCTCTGCCAACAAGCCGCTGCTGGTTCCGGACGATGCAAAAGGCCTGAAGTTCCGCGTGCAGACCTCTGACGTGGCTGTTGCCATGATCGAAGCCATGGGCGCCAACGCTCAGAAGCTGGCCTTCAAGGAAGTCTACGGCGCACTGCAGACCGGTGTTGTGGACGGTCAGGAAAACTCCTGGTCCAACATCTACACCCAGAAGTTCTTCGAAGTGCAGGACGGCATCACCGAAACCAACCACCAGCTGCTCGCTTACCTGCTCGTCACTTCCGACGAGTGGCTGGACAGCCTGGACCCGGAAGTTCGTGACCAGTTCATGACCATCGTGGAAGAAGTCACTGCAACCGCAAACGGTAACGTGGCAGCTGCTGAAGCCCAGAACCGTCAGAACGTTCTGGACGCCGGTTCCACCATTCGTGAACTGACGCCGGAACAGCGCAAGGCATGGGTTGGCGCCATGAAGCCGGTTTGGGACAAGTTTGAAGGCGATATCGGTAAGGACCTGATCGACTCCGCTGTCGCTTCCAACAACGCCAGCTAAGGCTGTCCTGAAACAACTCCTGGAAGGGCCGGATCGTCCGGCCCTTCTGCCAAGGTCCTGCGGTCGCCCGCGCAACCATGCCGGCGGACACGCTGATAACCAAGAGGCCAATTCGGGGGAAACGCATGCAACGCGTCGACAATTGGGTCACGCGCTTCGAGGAAGGTGTACTCGCCTTTCTCCTGGCCGCCATGACCATCGTATCCTTCACCCAGGTGGTGGCGCGATACGGCTTTAATTCCGGCTGGACCGGTGCCCTGGAATTCACACGTATCCTGTTCGCCTGGCTGATCCTGTTCGGCATGAGCTATGGCGTCAAAATCGGCTCGCATCTGGGCGTTGATGCGGTCATCCGCCTGTTTCCCAAGCCGGTGTTCCGGGCTGTTGCCGTTTTCGGTGCGCTCTGCGGCGTTGTCTATGCGCTGACACTGCTCTGGTCGGAGTGGCTGCACATCTTCGGTCTCGATACCAGAGGCGGCGCGATCGACTATTGGTCCAAGATGTACAAGATCGGCATCGGTCTCGACGACCTGCGCTATCCCGACGCAATCATTGAAACCTTCGGCACGAAAGAGCGTGTTCAACGCTGGATCGCCTATCTGATCCTGCCCATCGGCCTGTTCCTGTTCATGTTCCGCTGCATCCAGGCGGCCTGGCAGATCATTACCGGCGAGCGCGAGATGATGATCGCCGCGCATGAGGCGGAAGACCTCGTCGCTGAAAACAAAGATGTCTTGAAGGACTGAGGCCGGGGCAATGGAAGCAGCAATTCTCTTCATTCTCGTCCTCGGCTTCTTGTTCCTGGGCGTTCCGATCTCCATTTCGCTCGGCTTGTCCAGCGTTCTGGCGATTGCCATCTTCTCCAACGATTCCATCTCGTCGGTGGCGCTGCAGCTGTTCACGGCGTCGCAGAACTACACACTCCTGGCGATTCCCTTCTTCATTCTGGCATCGGCCTTCATGTCGACGGGCGGTGTTGCCAAGCGCATCATCCGCTTCTCGATCGCGTCCGTCGGTGCGATCCGGGGCGGTCTGGCGATCGCAGGCGTCTTCGCCTGCATGCTGTTTGCAGCTCTGTCAGGCTCTTCGCCGGCAACCGTGGTCGCGATCGGTACCATCGCCATCGCCGGCATGCGGCAGGCGGGCTACACGAAGGAGTTTGCCGCGGGCGTCATCGCGAATGCCGGTACGCTCGGCATCCTGATCCCGCCTTCCATCGTCATGGTGGTCTATGCGGCTGCAACCAACGTTTCCGTTGGCCGCATGTTCCTTGCCGGTGTGGTTCCAGGGCTGATCGCCGGTCTGATGCTGATGATCGCCATCTATGTCATGGCACGCGTCAAGAACCTGCCGGCCCAGCCGTGGCCGGGCTTCAAGGAAATCTGGCATGCCATGATGGAAGCAGCCGTCGGCCTGTTCCTGATGGTCATCATCCTGGGCGGCATCTACGGCGGTATCTTCACCCCGACCGAAGCCGCGGCAGTGGCAGCCGTTTATGCCTGCCTCGTGGCACTCTTCGTCTATCGCGACATGGGCCCGCTCAGTGGCATTCGCTGGGTACAGGAACAGGACGGCCCTCTGGGGCTGGCCGGTTTCAAGACCATCACCTACGGGTTTGCCGCAATGTTCGCCTGGTCGAGCATCGCCGGCATGGTCACGGACAGACAGGGTTTCTACGGCATCGACAGTGCCATTGTCCTGTTGGCTGCGCTGATTGGCTATCCGCTTCTGCGTGGCCGTGTCAGCCCTGCTGAGCTGCCGTCCATCTATGGTATCGGCGCAAAGATCTGGGGTCGGAATATCGGACTGATCGTCTGGAAGTTTCTTCCGGCCATGTTCCACAAGGACACCAAGAAGGTGATGGTGGATGCGGCGAAGACGACCATCATGCTGATGTTCATCATCGTCAACGCCCTGCTGTTTGCCCACGTGCTGACATCGGAGCGGATTCCGCAGGCAATCACCGACTGGATGGTCGGAGCCGGTTTCAACTGGTTCACCTTCCTGATCGCGGTCAACCTGCTGCTGCTGCTTGGTGGTCAGTTCATGGAACCGTCGGGCCTGCTTCTGATCGTGGCGCCGGTGGTCTTCCCGATCGGCATGGAACTTGGCGTCGATCCGGTTCACCTCGGCATTATCATGGTCGTGAACATGGAAATCGGCATGATCACGCCACCAATCGGGCTCAATCTGTTCGTCACATCGGGGATAACAGGGATGAGTCTGGTGCAGGTGGTCAAGGCGGCAGCGCCGTTCGTGCTCATCCTGCTCATGTTCCTCATCCTGGTGACCTATGTCCCGGCGCTCTCCACCTGGCTGCCCTACAGCCTGATGGGGCCGGAAATCATCACAAACCGGTAGCGATCCGGACCATCCAGAAACTCAAACGGCGGGCCTTGCCCGCCGTTTTTTTGTTTGCCGATTAGGTGACCAGTCCACATGTCCCTGACCCGCCCTCCTCCTCACCACCTCATCCTGAGGAGCCCGGTATAACCGGGCGTCTCGAAGGATGGGTTGCACACTCCGAAACAAGCGGCCCATCCTTCGAGACAGCGCTCACGCGCTTCCTCAGGATAAGGGGGTGGTGAGGGAAGGCTGAAAGCGAGGCAGTGTCGACGGAACAAAAAAAGCCGGCCCTTATGGGGCCGGCTTGAAAAGGTCTGCTTTAAAGGCTTGCTTAGACGATGCTGCCGAGTTTCATGGCAACGCTCATGTCACCTTCCACCTGCATCTTGCCGCCCATGAAGGCAGCTGTCGGGTTCAGATCGCCCGAGAGAAGGTCACCGAGGTCTTCGGCGGACATCTTGATGGTGCAGTCTGCCTCGTCATCTTCGTTGGAAACGCTGGAGCCCTGCAGGAAGATGATACCCGTTTCCCCAAGATCGAACTTGACGGATTCTTCAATGCCGCCATCGGCAACCTTTGCGCGGACACCTTCGGTAAGCTGTTCCAAGGACATGTCGTTTTCTCCCGTTTGAATTGGGCCGGAGCCCGTCTTTGCCCTCTTGAAGCATGACGTTTACGTAATCGTCAAGTAGAAATCTGTGTCCAAAGAGGTGCGCCGACAGGTGCGTTTCGCAACTTGCTCCGTCATCCCGTGGCTTGACCATGGGATCCATGCCGTTTCGCTGGCAGCGCGGTCGCCGTGATCATCGCATGGATTGCCGGATCAAGTCCGGTAATGACGGAGAATTTCAACAATTCGCGGTATCAGGGGCAATGCACCTGACAGGAGCGTCAGATCAATGGTTGTCCCGTGGCAGCCCCTTGGTATGCGCGACGTCCTGGTATTTAACCGCCGGCTCCAGAACCATGCCCTTGTCGAACTGCCCGATCATGGCGCGCTGGATCTCCTGCCAGGGTGTCTGGCTCTCCGCAATCTTGAAGCCGCCCGCCGCCTCCAGATCCGTGCGACGTTGTGCAAGCTCCTCATCGGAAATCAGGATGTCGGCAGTGCCCTTCCTCAGATCGATGCGCACACGGTCCCCGCTTTTCAAAAGTGCGAGTCCGCCCATGGCGGCAGCTTCCGGCGATGCGTTCAGGATCGACGGCGAACCGGATGTGCCCGATTGACGGCCGTCGCCGATGCAGGGCAGTGATGTGATCCCGCGTTTGATCAGGGTTGCGGGTGGCTGCATGTTGACCACCTCGGCGCCGCCCGGATAACCGATAGGGCCGGTGCCGCGGATGAACAGCATGCAGTGCTCATCGATCTCAAGGTCCGGATTGTCGATGTTGTCATGGTAATCCTCCGGCCCTTCGAACACTACGGCACGGCCCTCGAACGCTTCCGGATCGTCCGGATTGGAGAGATAGCGGTCGCGAAACTCTTCCGAGATAACGCTGGTCTTCATGATGGCGCTGTCGAACAAGTTGCCCTTCAGGTTGATGAAGCCGGCCTTGTCTTTCATCGGGTTGTTGAAAGGCTTTATGACGTCCGGCAGGTCGGTGACGACGCCGTCGCAATTGTCTCCGATGCCCTTGCCGTTGACAGTCAGCGCGCCCGGATGCGGCAGCTTCCCGTTTCGCATCAGCTCCGCCACGACGGCAGGCACGCCGCCGGCGTGGAAGTAATCCTCGCCGAGATATTCTCCGGCCGGCTGCAGATTGACCAGCAGCGGCACGTCATGGCCGATCTCCTGCCAGTCGTCGTTGTCCAGCTCGACACCCAGATGGCGGGCAATGCCGTTCAGATGGATCGGTGCATTGGTCGAACCGCCGATGGCCGAGTTGACGACAATGGCGTTCTCAAACGCCTCGCGGGTCATGATGTCGGAGGGTTTAAGATCCTCGCGCACCATGTCGACAATGCGTTTGCCGGTCTCGTAGGAAATTGCACCGCGCTCACGGTAAGGCGCCGGAATGGCGGCTGCCCCCGGAAGCTGCATGCCCAGGGCCTCGGCCAGCGAGTTCATGGTCGTCGCCGTGCCCATGGTGTTGCAGAAGCCGACGGACGGCGCGGAGGAGGCGACGAGATCCATGAAGCCCTTGTAGTCGATCTCGCCTGCGGCAAGCATCTGGCGGGCCTTCCAGACGATGGTGCCGGAGCCCGTGCGCTCGCCCTTGTACCAGCCGTTCAGCATCGGGCCGACGGAAAGCGCGATGGCCGGAATGTTGACTGTCGCCGCGGCCATCAGGCAGGCAGGTGTGGTCTTGTCGCAGCCGATCGTCAGCACCACGCCGTCGATGGGGTAGCCATACAGCAGTTCGACGAGCCCAAGATAGGCCAGGTTCCGGTCCAGTGTCGCGGTCGGGCGCTTGCCGGTCTCCTGGATCGGGTGAACCGGAAATTCGAAGGCAATACCACCGGCGTCGCGAATACCTTCGCGCACACGCTTGGCCAGCTCCAGATGGTGGCGGTTGCAGGGCGAAAGGTCAGAGCCGGTCTGGGCGATGCCGATAATCGGTTTGCCCGACTGCAGCTCTTCACGCGTGATGCCGAAATTCAGGTAACGCTCGATATAGAGCGCGGTCATGCCCGGATTGTCGGGATTGTCGAACCAGGCGGCGGACCGCAGTTTCGGTGTTTTGGTGTCGCTCATGTCGCCTCATCCCTCAATGCACTCACAAAGTGTCAAAAGCCGATAAACACCAGCTCCATGAGGCTGTAAAGGCGCTGAAACCCGATTTCGGTTCCACAATCTGAGAATGCGCCCGTCATGTATTCCGGTGCAGCGTATCTGCAATGGAAAACCGGGCAAATGTCCAAAGGACGGCCAGACAGATAGCAAAAAGAACCGGTGCGGCCGACAGCGGAAGGAGGGTCAAGGCACCGCACAGGCCGGCGAAAAGCCAGAGACCGGACAGCAGCCGGCGGGCGTGCACGGCCAGCAGATTGCGGCGCATGGCCAGCGCCTTCAGGGCAGGGAAGGCTCCAATGTCGTCGGTGTCGCTGACAGCAAGGGGGGGATGCCTTGCATCGGTCCCGTCCTTTCCGGGCGTGACGCCTTCGCGCAATTCCAGCGCCATACGATCCTGCGACAGGGACAGGACCAGGGGGGGCATGTCCGGAAAGCAGCGCGATGCGGCCTCAGGCGCGGTTTCTCCCGGCTTCGGATCTTCAGTCAGCTCAAGGCCAAGCATGCCCGCCAGCGCGCTGCGTGTGTTGGGGCTGTCACCACTGAACAGCCACGGCACGAGGCCTTCCTTGCGCAGGGCCATCCCCGCAACGCCGGCGTCCTGACGCAATGTGCCTTCCAGACCCAAAACACCGACGACGCGTCCCCCGACCGCGACACGCAGCACCGTCTTGCCGTCTGCTTCCAGCGACCGGGCAATGGCGTCGGCGGTAAAACTGTCGATCTTGAGGCGCTTCAGAAGGTCCGTCGTGCCGATCACCACGGTCTGTCCGCCGAGCAGCGCAACAACACCCAGACCAGGTGTCGGTTCGAACCGGTCTGGCATCTTGAGGGCGACCTGCCACTGGCTGGCCAGTTCGCGCAGGGCCTGGGCAACCGGATGGGATGATCCAGCTTCAGCGGAGGCGGCAACCGCCAGGAGCGTTTTCGGCTCGTTGTTGAAAGCCATGACATTGGTGACAATCAAGTTGGGTCCTGACATCACGGCAGCCTTGTCTATCAGAATATCGCGGGCATGAGCGACCTTGGTGAAGGCACCGGGGGCAATGTCACGGGCACCTGCCGCCAGCGCTGCCTTGTGAAAGACCTTGTCCGCGAATGCGTTGATTCCGTCGATCAGTTGCGGCCAGGAAAGAAGCAGCGCGGCTGCAAGAGCTGCCGGGGCCTCTGTCCTGTCCAGGACCCACCACCAGGTGCCGGCAGCCAGGAGCGCCAACAGGACAGACCATGCTGCTTGCCTCACGCCGCTGAGGTCACCCCTTGGTGGCAGCAGAACCACACCGAACGCCCGCAGCACCATCAGGAAAGCTGCGGCAAGGGCAGGTGCATTTGTCTGGGGCGATGTCGGACCGGACAGGAGGAGGCCGGTCGATACGGCAAGCAATCCGGTGCTGACCAGCGCCGTGAAAAGCGTCAAGGGCCGGCCGACAGAGGTGTTGAGCGAAAAAGAGAGGCCGAGAAGCGAAAAAATCGCGGAAAACATGCTGAAAATTAAGGCGCTGTAGGAACCGAAAACCAAAACTGACGCTGCGGCGTCAGCGGGTTCTCCGCCTGCTGTCGCCAGAGCCAGAACAAGGCACACTACGGCAACGACAAGAAAAAATGCCCAAAGAACTGAAATCAATGATGTTTTCGGCATAGCCGGTCGGCTCTCGTATCTGGAATTCTTCTGCTGGAACCGGGTCGTGGGCCAACTGGAGATACAAACGGCACGCCCTGGGGACCGTCTGAAAATGCGGGAGCGGCCGGAGACAGGCAATGCCGCAGAGTCAGTTCGGTAAGCATGATGCCTGTCCCAGTCGCAGTGCATCGGAATGGGTGCTGACCATTTGTGCAGCGTGGAACTTGAGCGAAACTGAATTACGGGTAGTATAAAAGGGTAATTTTTTAAACGGCCTGCAAGTATTTAAGGCCTGTATTTAATAGTCCTCTGGACGAAGATTATTTCGGGGTGTGGTATATTAATGGGAGAGCCGAAAGGCTCTCCCTTTTACGTTCTGGCGCGCCGGAAAAACATGGTTAATATCTGTTAACGGTTGGGTGCGAACTGAAAATCAGAATGAATCTATTTGGACGCAGATCGGAGTAGCGCCCTGGGCGGCAAAAACTGCCCGGTTCGGACTGGATTGTGACTAACGTTTAGCGGTCACCGGAGAATCGGGGTTGGGCTTTGAGTCAAGTCAGCGACTCGGCCGAATCCGAAAAAAGACTCATCTTCAAAGACTTGGGAAGGCCGGCGGCAGCGCCGCCGGATCCTTCAGGCCGTTGCGAGATTTGCCCGCGACAGCAACTCCAGCGAAGGCATCAGGTTCAGGAGTTCGCGCGTATAGGGGTGTTGCGGCGCTTCGAAGAGCTGGTCGCAGTCTGCCACCTCGCACAACTCGCCATGGCGCATGACGCCGATGCGGTTGCACATCTGCCGGATCACGGCCAGATCGTGGCTGATGAACAGCATGGTCAGCCCAAGTTCTTCCTGAAGATCCTTCAAAAGGTTCAGGATCTGCGCCTGGATCGACACGTCGAGTGCCGAGGTAGGCTCGTCGCAGATCAGGAACCTGGGCCGCGTCGCGAGCGCCCGTGCGATGGAGATGCGCTGGCGCTGACCGCCGGAAAACTCGTGCGGAAATTTCCTGCCGGCCGCCGCGCCCAGACCGACATGATCGAGCAGGTCATCGACGATCTGGCGCACTTCCGCATTGCTTGACGCCAGTCGGTGGAACTTGATCGGTTCCGCGATGATGTCGCTGACGCGCATGCGGGCGTTCAGCGAGGAATAGGGATCCTGAAAGATCATCTGCATCTGGCGGCGCATCGCCAGGACGTCCTTGCGATTCTTGAGCGACGTCAGTTCGGTCTTGCCGAACAGGATCGACCCTCCGGTCGGCTGATAGAGGCCGGTGATCAGGCGCGCGATGGTCGATTTGCCAGACCCGCTCTCGCCGACGAGGCCGAAGGTCTCGCCTTCGTTGATGTCGAAACTGACCTTCTTGACCGCCTGGAAGTATTTGCGCTTGGACGGGAAGATCGAGCCACGGGTCTCGAACCGCATGTCGAGGTCCGTTGCCTTGACCAGCGGGCCGGACACTTTTTCATAGTTGCGTGCCTTGCCGAGCCAGTGTGTGGCGATGTCGATCTGCTTCTGTGGTGTGCCGGCCTTTTCGATGTAGTTGACCACCGGAAACCGCTCGACCTTGATGTCCGGGCGTGGCACGGCGGAAATCAGGCTCTGGGTGTAGGGGTGTTCCGGAGCGCCCAGCACCTGGGTCGTCTCGCCGTATTCCACCAGTTCACCGTGGTACATCACCGCCACATGGTCCGTGATGTCGGCAATCACGCCCATGTCATGGGTGATCACCAGCATGGCGACGTTACGCTCCCGGCACAGCTTCCTCATCAGTTCAAGGATCTGCGCCTGGATGGAAACGTCGAGCGCGGTTGTCGGCTCGTCCGCGATCACCAGCTCAGGTTCCGCACAAAGCGCAAGCGCGATGACCACCCTTTGGCGCATGCCGCCGGAAAACTGATGCGGATACTGCTTGATGCGTTCGGGCGCATCTGGAATGCCCACGGCCTCGATCAGTTCGATCGCGCGCTGGCGGGCCTGCGATCCGGAGAGCGGCAAATGGGTGCGGATCGTCTCCACAAGCTGGCTTTCCACCGTCTGCAGCGGATCGAGAGACGTCAGCGGATCCTGGAAGATCATGCCGATCTTTCGGCCGCGCAAACGACGCTTTTCCTTGTAGGGCAATTGGTCGATGCGCTTGCCGTGAAGATAGACTTCACCGCCGGCTATGTGTCCGGGTTCCTGCAGCAGTCCGATCACCGCGTTGCCGACTGTCGATTTGCCTGCACCCGATTCTCCGACGACGCCGAGAACCTTGCCGGCATCGACGCTCAAAGTAACATCATCGACAGCGACGAAGACGGATTTTCGGCCCGGAAACTCGACCCTCAGGTCCTTGATCTCGAGAACGTTCATACCGGCCTCACCTGAGTTTCGGGTTGAGGGCGTCGCGCAGCCAGTCGCCCAGAAGGTTGACGTTCAGCACCAGCAGGGCCAGTGCGAGGCCCGGGAAGATCGCGATCCACCACTCCCCCGAATAGAGGAAATCGTTGCCGATGGCGATCAACGTGCCGAGAGACGGCTGTGTGGGCGGCATGCCGACACCCAGGAACGAGAGCGTCGCTTCGGTCACGATGGCAAGAGCCAGATTGATGGTCGCGATTACCAGCACCGGTCCCGTGACGTTCGGCAGGATATGGCGCACCATGATGATGACCGAGGGAATGCCGATCACACGGGCGGCCTGAACATATTCCTTGTTCTTCTCCACCATCGTGGAACCGCGCACCGTGCGCGCATATTGTACCCAGAAGGACAGCGCCAGCGACACGATCAGAATGTAGAAGGCGAAGACCTCCCGGTCGATCGCGCCGAAAATGCCATGCGCCACACCATCGATCAGAAGGGCGATCAGAATGGCCGGAAACGTCAGCTGAACGTCGGCGATCCGCATGATGATCGCATCTACCCGCCCACCCATGTAGCCCGCGACCAGCCCCAGCGAGATGCCGATGAAGGCGGCGGCGACAACAGAGCAGAAGCCGACGATCAACGAGATCCGCATGCCGTAGAAGATGCCGGAGAGCATGTCGCGGCCCTGATCGTCCGTTCCAAGGAGGAAGCGGGGATCGGCATATTCCATCCAGACCGGAGGAACGCGGGCGTCCATGATGGAAATCGACGCCAGGTCGAACGGATCATGTGGAGCAATCCACGGCGCCAGGAACGCGAGCAGAAACAGGATTGCCGTGCCGGTGGCAGCGACGACGGTGATCTTCGATTTCAGGAACGAATGAAAGAGATCGCTGTCGAGAGCGCGGGCCATTCGCCCCGGCTCTTTGACCGGTGCCGCCCTGTCCTGAACGCTGGATTTTGCTTCTTCGTTGGTGACGAAAGGCATGGCGTCAGTCTCCCTTATGGCCGACCGACCCGCAGACGCGGATCGATGAAGAAGTAAAGGATGTCGACGATGAAGTTGATCGTCACGAACAGGAAGGCTGTCAGCAGCAGATAAGCGGACATGATCGGAATATCGACGTTCTGCACGGCCTGCAGGAACATCAGACCCATGCCTGGCCACTGGAAAACGGTCTCGGTGATGGTCGCAAAAGCGATGATCGCGCCAAGCTGCAGACCGGTGATGGTGATGACCGGAACGAGCGTGTTCTTGAGGGCATGCCGGAAGTTCACCAGCCGGTTCGGCAGACCGCGCGCCCGGGCGAACTTGATGTAATCAGTCCGGATGACTTCCAGCATCTCGGCTCTGATCAACCGCATGATCAGGGTCATCTGGTAGAGGCCGAGCGTGATGGAGGGCAGAATCAGCGCCTTCAGGCCGGAGATGGTCAGAAAGCCGGTCGTCCACCAGGATCCGATCTGCACGGTCTCGCCGCGTCCGAAGCTCGGCAGCCACTGCAGGGTGACGGAAAACAGGAAGATCAGCAGGATCCCGATGAAGAACGTCGGCAGGGAAATGCCGATCAGCGAAACTGACAGAAACAGCTTGGATACAGGCGATTCCCGATTGAGCCCGGCGTAGATGCCCATGGGAATGCCGACAACGAGCGCAAACACCGCAGACGCGAAGCTGAGTTCGAGCGTGGCCGGTATGCGCTTGGCGAAAAGCTCGGAAACCGGCTGACGGAACTGGTAGGACGTGCCGAAATCGAATTGCGAGGCCTTGGTGACGAAACGGAAGAACTGGACCGGAACCGGGTCGTTCAGCCCCAGGCGCTCGCGCAGGGCCTCCCGTTCTTCGATCGAGGTTTCGATGCCGACCATCTGGTTGATGGGATCGCCGACAAAGCGGAACATGGTGAACGCGAGAAGGGCGACCACCAGCATGACAATCATCGCCTGCACGATGCGGCGCGTTGCAAATCCAATCATTTCGGCTCTTTGAATGCTTTAGTCATGAAAATACGCCCCCGGCGGAGTTGCCGGGAGCGTCATTTGCTGTGCTTCAGGATCAGTTCTTGGTCACGAAGCGGAAATGGAACTGGTTGTCGGCACGCTGGACAAGGTCCAGCTTGTCGGAAACGCCCCATGCCAGGCTCTGCTGGTGCAGCGGGAGGTAGTAGGCGTTCTCGTGGCTGATGCGGAAAGCTTCAGCAATCATGGCGTCACGCTTTTCCGGATCGATCTCAACCAGGATTTCATCGGTCAGCTGGTCGATCTTCTCGTCGCAGAAGCCACCGTTGTTGAACGGCGAACCTTTGCCGGATTCGTCGCGGCAGTTCATCAGGTTGTCCAGAACGTTCCAGCTGTCGAAGGATCCGGGGGTCCAGCCGAGCAGGTAGAACGACGTATCGTAACCACCGGAAGCAAGGATCTTGGCGAAGTATTTCGCCTTTGGCTGGGCGTTGAGGTTCACCTTCACGCCGATACGGGCCAGCATGGCGGCAACCGCCTGGCAGATCGCCTCGTCGTTGACGTAGCGGTCATTCGGGCAGTCCATGCCGATGGAAAAGCCGTCCGCATAGCCGGCCTCGGCCAGCAGTGCCTTGGCGGCTTCCGGGTCATAGGGATAACGCTCGAAATCGGCCGACTTGGAGAACAGCAGCGGCGAAACCATCAGGGCAGACGGGTTGGACAGGTCCCGCATGACCTTCTTCTTGATCCCCTCGATGTCGATCGCCTGGTAGAAGGCCTTGCGGACCCGGGCATCCTTGAGCGGGTTCTTGCCCTTGACGTCGGAATAGAGCAGCTCGTCGCGCATCTGGTCCATGCCCAGGAAGATCGTGCGCAGTTCCGGACCGGTCAGTGCCTTGGTTCCCGCATTGTCGTTGATGCGTTTGATGTCCTGAACCGGGATCGGATAGACCATGTCCATCTCGCCGGACAGCAGCGCGGCAACGCGCGTCGCATCGGAACCGATCGGCGTGAACTCCACCGTGTCGATGTTGTGCTTGGCTTCGTCCCACCAGCCGTCGTATTTTTCATAGACGGTCTTCACGCCGGCTTCATGGCTGACGATCTTGAACGGTCCGGTGCCATTTGCATTGAGCGCGGCATGGTTCGCAGACGTGTCGGACGCCGAGGTGACTTTCACCGCGTCGTTCTCCGTCGTCCACTCCTTGTCCATGATGTAGAACGTGTCCCACTCGTAATGCAGGATCGGGTTCGGACCGGTGAGAACGAAATCGACCGTGTAGTCGTCAACGATCTCGACCTTGGCATCAGCCGGGACGCGGGTGGTCAGGTCAGACCCTTCCGAGCGCACGCGGTCGACGGAAAAGGCGACATCTTCTGCAGTGAAGTCGCTGCCGTTGTGAAACTTTACGCCCTTGCGCAGGTGGAAACGCCAGCGGTTCGGATCGACGATTTCCCAGCTCTCGGCCAGGGCCGGTTCAATGGCCAGATCGGGACCACGGCGCGTCAGGCCTTCATAGGTATTGCCGAGCGACGACAGGGTGAAGGTCTCGTTGAGACTGTAGGGATCAAGCGCGTTCAGTGCACCCTGAAAGGCAAATTTCAGCGTTTCAGCATGAACAGCAGTCCCCGTTCCCGCCGCAAACAGCGCTGCGGCGATGACAATTTTTCTTTTGTTCATAGTCCCCTCGTTTTCCGGTTTCGGCTTTGCTCCACGGCCGCACCCCCCTGCCAGGACCATGCGGCCATGTTGTCAAAAACGACTATGACATCGTAAATCTCTGTGTTCAAACCCGTTTAGCTGTCAAATTGCGACATTCTGTCAATCAGCTTGTCGAGGAAGGCAGCGCAGCGGTCGAGTTCGGAAAGCTCGATAAATTCGTCGGGTTGATGGGCCTGATCGATGGATCCGGGACCGCAAACCACGGTCGAAAGTCCGTGATCCTGGAAGATCCCGCCTTCGGTGGCATAGACCACGACGTTGCGGCTGTTGTCGCCGGTCAGGCGCCTGGCAGTCGTTTCCGCAAGCCCGTCCGGCTCCTCTCCCAGCCCGGGCACATAGGCAAGTTCTCTCACCTCGATGGCGCAGTCCGGCGAGATCGCTTTCATTCCCGGCAGAACCTCATTTTCGATGAAAGCCCGGTAGGCGGCGACCCAGTCCTTCGCGTGTTCACCCGGCAGCAGCCGGATATCGGTCACGAATTCGCAGTGCTGGGCCGTGATGTTGTGTGCCTGGCCGCCGGAAATGGTGCCGCAATGCAAGGTGGTGTAGGGCGGTTCGAACGGGCAGTCAGGATCGGCCTTGGCCCGGTTCTCCGCGGTTCTGGCATCCAGCCATCCGATCAGCCTGGCCGCCGCCGAAATCGCCGAAACACCCCGGTGCAACTGGCTGGAATGGACCGGATGTCCCTGGATGCGCGTCTTCAGTACCGTAATGCCCTTGTGGCCCGTGACGACCTTCATGCTGGTCGGTTCGCCCACAATCACCACCGAAGGGCGCGGGCCGTTTGCCAGCATTTCAGGGATCAGCACCCTGGCCCCGTCGCAGCCGGTTTCCTCGTCATAGGACAGCGCGATGTGGATGGGCCGTCTGAGCGGTGCATTCAGAAAATCCGGAACCTTGGCAAGTACAGTTGCCGCGAAGCCTTTCATGTCCGCCGCGCCACGGCCGTAGAGGCGGCCGTTTTCCTCCCAGGCGGAAAAAGGATCGTGAGACCAGTTCTGGCCCGCCACCGGAACGACATCGGTGTGGGCGGACAGGACGGTTCCGCCGTCGATATCCGGACCGATGCGGGCATAAAGAGCGGCCTTTTGGCCCGTTTCATCCAGCGCCCGCCCTGAAGTGACACCCCATTGGCTGAGATAGTCTTCGACGAAGGTGATCAGATCGAGGTTGCTTCGATCCGAAACGGTGTTGAAGGAGATCAGTTTCTCCAGCATTTCCCGAGGCGTGTAGGTCCGGCTCACGTGGTCTCCAGAGGTTTTGTGACAGGGAGGATGGGTCTCAGGCAGGAACGGCGTCAGCGAGATGGAGACCATCTAAGCTTTTCACCGCAAGGATTTGCAAGGGGATTTCCTTGCCGCGCACCTTGATCTCGGCCTCTTCGGCACCGTCGATCCGCGCGCCTGCCGCATCGACAACAGCCTTGGAAACAACCATGAAGCTGCCGTGGTTCTTGTTCTCCGTTTCCAGCCGGCTTGCGGTGTTGACCACGTCGCCAAGCGCAGTCAGCCCACCGCGTTTGCCTGCTGTTCCGGCGGCGCCGATGCGACCGAGAATGGCCGGCCCCAGGTGCAGGCCAATGCCGAGCCGGATCGGATCGCGAAACTGCGGACCCTTCTCCTTGTCGAGCGATTTCATGACCTTTTCGATACGGCGACAGGCGGCAAGAGCCTGCCGGGCGCCGGTTTCCGCGTTGCTGTCCATGCCGAAGATGGCCATGATGCCGTCACCAATGAACTTGTCGACATAGCCGCCCTCCTCCCGGATCGCGGCTGAGGCCTGGTCCAGGTAGCTGTTGAGCAGATAAACCACGTCATAGGCGAGCTGGCTTTCGGTGATGCCGGTGAAATTGCGCAGGTCCACGAACATGACCACCACATCCTGCTCGACGCCCCAGTAATAGGCGTCCTTCAGGTGTTCGCCGATAATTGCACTGGCCTTGACCGGTACAAGGGGCTGCACTTCCACGTTGCTTTCCGGGCGCGCCTGGCAGGCCAGCCGAATGTCGCTTCCCGCGCCGATCCGTGTCAGCACCGCAGCTTCGGCAACACTCGGTTTCGGCAAGGTTTCGCCGCCCTCCAGAATTTTCACCCGGCAGGTGGAGCATCTGGCCCGCCCGCCGCACACCGATGCGATCGGTATGTCGTTCATGCGGCTGATTTCCAGCAGCGTTGCACCCGGTTGCGCCTTCACCGTCAGTCCGCCCGGATAGACCACGGTCAGGCTGCGCGCTTTCAGGCTGAGAAGGTAACGGATCAGGATGGCCAACAGGCTGACGGCAATCAGGCCGAACACGACCGCCCGGAACTGAACGACGACCTCGCTGGCCCACAATTGCTGGTCCGGAGTGATTCGGAGGGTTACGTCACGGCTGAGGGCCAGTCGGCGGGCACCTTCAATCCAGCCCCAGATGGCAAGCACCGGCATCGCAAAGGCAAACCCGGCCGCCAGCGGCTTCAGCCTCTGGTAAGCCGGATAAAGGCGCAGGAAGAAGTGCAGGCCGATCATGGCGTGGGTCCACACCATGAGCAGCAGAATAGACTGATTGACCGCCGCATTCGGCCACAGCAGCGTCAGCATCTGCTCGTAGAGCGGCAGGAAGCCGAACTCCTTTGCAACGCCCATGGTCGTGGTGACATGCGGTATCAGGAGCCAGGGAATGTAAAGACCGAGGGCGAGCTGCAAAAGCTCCCAACGGGACATCTTCAACGTTCGCCGTTTGCTTGTCCGCCACAAGGCGAGCAGCACATGGGTCAGCGCGGCGAGGATGAGGACAGTTTCCCCAAGCGGGCTTCTCCAGACCCAGTAGTGCCAGACCGAGGCCCGGTCCATGGCCTGGAAGGAAATGATGCCGAGGGCGTGATTTGAAAAATGGCTGAGGCAGAATGTGAACAGGATCAGGCCGCTCCACAGCCGTAGCCGCTGACGCCAGTTCCCTCCGGCGACCATGACACTGTCGGACTTCTTGCCCGGTTTTGCAGCGGAAGCGGACTTTTCAGAAGATTTGGCGGCCGTCGCGGGCCTGTTTGGCCGGCTTGTGCCGGGGGCCTCTTCCTGCATGTATTTTCAGTCTCCGGTCTGGCCGTTCCGGCCTTCTGCCGGTCCGCCCTGTCAATTGCCACTTGAAGCGCGGGGGGCAGCCGAGGTCAAGAATGCAAAAAGGAAATGCGGTGAACTGCCCGTGAAAGCATGCGAAACGGGGAAAACTCCTCGGCATGGGGGCACTGTCAGGTCAAATTTCGCAAAATTTCGGGTTTTCTTCGGCTATGACCTTGCATCCCGGGCGTCAGTCGGCACATTCCGGGCCGGACATCCAACAACCGGGAAGAGGCGATGAAGGTCTACGGCATCAAGAACTGCGACACCGTCAAGAAGGCGCGGAAGTTTCTGGAAGAGGCCGGCGTGCCTTATGAGTTCCACGACTACAAGAAGGATGGTGTCGATGCCGATCGACTGGCCGGCTTTGTCGGTGAATTCGGATGGGAGTCTATCCTGAACAAGCGCGGCACCACCTGGCGGCGCCTGGACGAAGCAACGCAGGACAGCGTTGTCGACGCCAAGAGCGCGCTCGACGTGATGATCGAGAACCCGTCCGTTATCAAAAGGCCGATCGTGGCAGGCGAAACCAAGAATTTCGTCGGCTTTGACCCTGTCGCATGGGAAATGGCACTGGAACTGGGCGAACTGAAGTAGCGTTTGCCGCCACTGGCCAATCAGGCCCGGTAGATACCGGGCCGGGCTTTTGCCTGCCAGGCGGTTACCAGGTCCGGCGCGGGCCGGTGTCGATGTGGTAGTGGCCGGAAGAATAGTGCTTGTATCCGCCAACTTCCGGCTGTGATTTCAAGAAGGCAATGACGGACGACGGGTTGCCACGGACCGAAAAATCGACCGCCCGGCAGTTGAGGTGATAGGAATCCCTGGCGCCCCCCTTCCACCAGTTCTCAAGCCACCAGCGCTTGGTCGAGCTGACAGTCACTTTGCCATAGCGGGATGCAACCCGGTTTAGAACCTTCTTCAGCTTGCGCGGCACGCACCAGGAACTGTCGTTATAGTCGATGGAATTGTGGGATGCGGTCATCCAGCCCATGCCGGTAACACCGGCGACGGTTCCGCAGCCGGCAAGTGTGACAGTCAATCCTAGGAATACGATCCAGGCGGTGAGGCGCTGACGCATGACGGGCGGCCTTCGGTTACTAATTACAATCTCGTCCCCCGCGCGCAGGCTGATTGAATTTTATTAAAATTCTAATGAAAAACGTGGTTAACGTACCTTCGAAACAAATGTTTCAGGCGCTGACGTTTTCTGATACAAATGCGTCAACCCAATGTGGGCTGTCCCGTCAGTTGTCGGATGCGTTTGCCATGTCTCATGTTTTTCCCCGCCACACCAAAGCCGATCTCCCCGTCGCAGTAACAGGGGACGGTTGCTACATTCTCGATCGGTCCGGAAAGAAATATTTCGATGGATCCGGCGGCGCCGCGGTCTCCTGTCTCGGGCACAGCGATCCGGATGTGATCGCTGCCATCAAGGCCCAGGTGGACCGGATCGCCTTCGCCCATACAGGCTTTTTCACCAGCGAACCTGCAGAGGAACTGGCGGATCTCCTGATCGGAAAAGCACCGGGCAATCTGGACCGCGTCTATTTCGTCTCCGGTGGATCGGAAGCCATGGAGGCGGCGCTGAAGCTGGCGCGTCAGTACTTCCTGGAGAAGGGTGAAGCGTCGCGGCACCGGGTGATTGCCCGCAGGCAGAGCTACCACGGCAATACGCTTGGTGCGTTGGCAACCGGCGGCAACCAGTGGCGGCGGGAGCCTTTTGCACCGTTGATGATCGATACCACCCATATTGCACCCTGCTACGAGTATCGGGACCGCGGTGAGGGGGAAACCGCCTTCGACTACGGTCAACGGATCGCCAACGAACTGGAAGCGGAAATCCTTCGGCTCGGGCCGGAAAACGTCATGGCTTTCGTTGCCGAACCGGTTGTCGGTGCGACGGCGGGTGCCCTGCCGCCGGTCGATGGCTATTTCAAGCGGATCCGGGAGATCTGCGATAATTACGGCGTGCTTCTGATCCTGGACGAGGTCATGTGCGGCATGGGCCGCACCGGCACCCTGTTCGCCTGTGAGCAGGATGGTGTCGCGCCGGATATTCTATGCATCGCGAAAGGGCTCGGAGCCGGCTATCAGCCGGTCGGTGCCATGCTGTGCACCGCTGCCATTTACGAAGCCATCGAGACCGGATCGGGCTTTTTCCAGCATGGCCACACATACATCGGCCATCCGACCGCCTGCGCCGCCGCGCTCGCCGTGTTCAGGAAACTGACGGGCGGCGTTGCCGACCGGGTGATGCCGATGGGCGAGAAACTGACGACGGCACTTAACAATGCTTTCGGTCAGCACCCGCATGTTGGTGATATTCGCGGCCGCGGACTTTTCCGGGGCATCGAAATCGTCGAGGACCGGGCCAGCAAGGCGCCGTTTGATCCGAAGAGGGGCATCAACAAGGCGCTCAAGAAGGCAGCATTCGAGGCCGGTCTAATCTGCTACCCGATGGGCGGGACGATCGATGGGGTGCGGGGCGACCATATACTTCTGGCGCCGCCTTTCATTCTCGAGGACAGCCATGTCGGAGAGATTACCGACAAGCTCAACCAGGCGTTCAAGGCGGTCTTCTGAACATGAGTGCGCTTTTTGTCCCGCCGCCTTTATCATTGATCATGGTGGCTCCCAACGGTGCCCGTCGGACCAAGGCGGATCATTCCGCCCTGCCGATGACCATTGCTGAAACGGTGGTGGCGGCAAAGGCGTGTCTTGAGGCTGGAGCCGGTGCGCTTCATGCCCACGTACGCGACCTTACCGGTGCCCATGTGCTTGACGCCGGGCTTTATCGTGAACTCTTGTCGGAAATGCGTGTTGCGGTGCCGCAAATGCAGGTTCAAATCACCACGGAAGCTGTTGGAAAATACACTCCGGAAGAGCAACGCGAACTGGTCTACAAGGTCAAGCCGGATGCGGTCTCCGTCGCGATCCGGGAGATGGTTCCGGAAGGCGGGGAAGACCAGGCAAAAGCCTTTTACCACTGGGCGTTCGACCATGAATGTGCGGTCCAGCATATCGTCTACAGCGCGGATGATCTGGACCGGTTTTTCGACCTGGCGGCAGCCGGTACCCTGGCAGGGGAAAGCCATCAGCTGCTGTTCGTTCTGGGGCGCTATGCGGCAGGCCAGGAAAGCGCACCGGAAGATCTGGTGCCGTTTCTGGAAAAGCTCGCGGAACGCGGCAAGGGGCAGTCGCTGGACTGGGCGGTCTGCGCTTTCGGACACCGCGAGACGGAGTGTCTGGTGGAGGCGGTCCGGCGGGGCGGCAAGGCCAGGATCGGTTTTGAAAACGGCCTGTGGAACAGGACCGGAGAACGCGCGATAGACAATGCCGACCGGGTCAGCGATCTGGTATCGGCCCTGAAGGAACACAGTCTGATGCCTGCCTGATCGTTCGGGCCGGCATCCGGCACGAAGCAAAATCAGCGGGCTGCGGCCCTCAAGGTTGGAGACTGGAAAATCATGGCGGATAGCCTTTACGTTCTGACGCTGTCCTGCGCGGACAAGCCTGGCATTGTGGCGGCAGTCACGACGGAACTGGCGGATTTTGGCGCCAATATTGCCGAAAGTGACCAGTTCTGGGACCGGGTAACCAACCAGTTCTTCCTGCGTATTGCCATTCTGGCTCCGGAAGGCGTGACGCTGGAAAGCGTTCAGAGGGCGCTTGACCCGGTCATCAGCCGTTTCGACATGAAGGCCAAACTGGTCGACACGGCCAAACGGCCGAAGGTCATCGTCATGGTGTCCAAATTCGACCATGCCATGTTGCACCTTCTCTACCAGATCCGCGTCGGCTGGATGGATGCCGAAGTGGTCGCGATCGTTTCCAACCACACCGACAGCCAGCGCACGGCCGAGCACGAAGGCATTCCGTACCACCACTGGCCGGTGAACAAGGAAAACAAGGCCGAGCAGGAAGAGAAACTGCTGAAGCTGGTCAAGGAAACCGGAGCCGATCTGGTGGTTCTCGCCCGCTACATGCAGGTGCTTTCCGACAGCCTTTCCAAGCGTCTGTTCGGCAAGATCATCAACATCCACCACTCCTTCCTGCCGAGCTTCAAGGGTGCAAAACCCTATCACCAGGCGCATGCTCGCGGCGTCAAGATGATCGGGGCCACCGCTCACTATGTGACGCCGGATCTCGATGAAGGCCCGATCATCGAGCAGGACGCCGAACGGGTAAGCCATGCGCTCTCCGCGGACGATTTCGTCGCCCGTGGCCGCGACATCGAATCCCGCGTGCTGGCCCGTGCCGTCAAGTATCACCTGGAAAACCGAGTGATGATCGTCGGTAACAAGACCATCGTGTTCACGCCATAAGGCAGGCCTTGGTGCCCGAAAAGCAATTGGCCCCGGTCGTCCGATGGATGGCCGGGGCTTTTTCATGATCCGGAAACTTGGGTTGGGGGCCGGGTGTCCTCAGGCAACCACTGCCATCGGCGCGGTGACAGGCATGCCGTCGCGCTTCAGTTCCGCATGAACCCAGTCGCGGAACAGGCGGACCTTGCGGCTGGTGCGCAGGGCGGGCGGGTAACTCATGTACCAGCTTTCGTCATCGGCATGGCAGGTCAGCTTGAACGGCTGGATCAGCTGGCCGTTTTCAAGGGCGGTCTTGCAGAAATAAGGGGTCAGGATTGCGACGCCCTGTCCTGCGATCGCCCGGTTGGCCTCGAGCGCCTGTGACCCCATGCGCGAGCTAGGGTGACCGCTCAGGTCGACATTCGGCAGTCCCGCTGCCTCGAACCACATCTGCCACCAGGGGTCCTGCGGATCGACCAGCGGCAATTTCAGAATGTCCTCGGGCTTTTTGACGCCGCCGATCGTGTCCGCAAGCTTCGGGCTCAGCATCGGCGTAAAGTCCGCGCGCACGATTTCATGGGCGAGCCAGTTTTTCGGAGGGGCCTTGCACGCGGAGATCACGACGTCGGATTCGTTGAACTCCGGTTCAGCATGCGGGCCATAGGGAACGATGCGCACGCCCACGTCCGGGTTCTGCATCTGGAACTCGAACAGACGGTTTGACAGCCAGTTGACCGCAAACGTTGTGTTGCTGGAGACGACAAGCTGGCCAGCGTTCTTTTCGGAAATATCCTCGAAGGCACTGCGAAGCGAGGAGAACGCATCCACCACCCGCGCCGCCAGTTGCCCGCCATTGTCGGTCAGCTCGATCTTGCGGGCCTTGCGGGTGAACAGCTGAAAGCCGAGACGATCTTCCAGGATCTTGATCTGGTAGCTGACAGCCGCCTGGGTCATGCCCAACTCGTCGCCGGCCTTGGTAAAACTCAGGTGCCGGCTTGCAGCTTCAAACGCCCGGATTGCGGAAAGGGGTGGCAAATTCACTGACATGCATAAGTCTCCCTTATGTATGTCTATCGAATTTTCGTTGGTAAGACAAACGAAAGCCGCCGATATGTAACTCACAAGAAACAGGAGTTATAGACGTGTTCAGGCTCTCCCAGACAAAATCGGGCTGCGCGACCCATCAGCAAGACTTGGGCTTTTCATTAAGATCCCTTATCGGTTCTCTGTTCGCAAGGATGGTAATCCGTGGCCGCAAGCGTGTGAATGTGGCTCATCTGCCGGACGAGCTGCGCCGGGATATCGGCCTGGGCCCCAACCCGCATGAAACGTCGTTCGAGGCGCGTTGGCAAAAGGAACTGAAGGACCTGCAGCGGTAAAGCATACCCGCCGCCTGAGCTTTTCCCGGTCGCGATCTCCCCTGTGGCCGGTCGGGCAGATCCGGCAGGCGCCTGTTGCCGGATCTGTCTCGCTTTACGCAGTGCCTCCGGTCAGGTCAATTTCTTGAGCGCCGGCAAGGCATTGCACCTGTTTGCGAAGTTGGTCATTGGCGAGCTTCATTGCCGGTTCCCTGGCGATTTCTTCCGCCGTCTTGCCACGTAGGTAGTCGAAAAGCAGCGAGACTTCGCTAGATCAGCAGTGCCCAAACAGTCGCCGCCAACATGGCGATTGCCATGGTCACCGTGATGGCCCGCATGAGCGGGCCTTCGCCGATCAGGGCGAGGATCGACACGCCAACCAGAGCCCATAGGGAATGAAACACCATCCCGCCAAGGGTAAAGCCCGCCACCAGGATCATCGCGTTTTCGTGGATCCCGAGCCCGTTGCCGGCCAGAAAGGTTGAAAAGGCAACCAGGTTCATGGCCCAGGTTTTCGGGCTGAGCGGGTGTATCAGCAATCCTTCCCAGAAACTGGGCAGCGCGACCTCGCCCTTCGGCTTGACGCTGAGGCAAACGATCCGCCAGGCAAGATAGGTCATATAGGCCATGCTCAGCACCTTGAAGACAGTCACCACTGTGCCGCCTCCGGCCATCACATGGCCAAGGCCATAGGCAACGCTGAGCTTGAGCGGCAAAGATCCGATCTGCGAGGCGACAATCACGGGAAAGGCTGTGCGGTACCCTGCGGATGCGCCGATGGCCAGAAAGGTCAGGTTGCCCGGACCGGGTGTCCCGGTCATGACGATGACGAACACCGCGAAGGCGAGAAACGTGGCGTAATCCATGGGTATCTCCAGACACAGTATCGAGAATTTCGATACAATCGATACAAAATAGCGGAGATACTAATTGTCTTGAGGTATTGTATCAGTCAATGATAACATTGTTCTCATGACAATGTGGATCCCGAACATCGAAGCGGCCGGTGGCCCGATCTATCTGGCGATCGCGGACGCGTTGGAAGCCGACATCAAGACCGGGGCGCTTGCCCAGGGCGACAGGCTGCCGCCACAGCGCGAACTCGCCTATCAGCTTGGCGTGACACTCGGCACCATTACCCGTGCCTACGGCGAAGCCGAGCGGCGCAGGCTAGTGAAGGGAGAAACCGGACGGGGCACCTATATTGCCTCTGAAACCCAGAAAGTTTCGCCCCTTACCCCGAAGGAAGACGAGCCGGAAACCTGCGATCTGGCGCGAAACTTTGCCTATCCGCATCTCAACCCGAGTCTTTCCGACGGGCTGACGCGGATGGCGCGCACGGTGGGGATCGACCGGTTGAACGGGTTCGTACCGTCTGAAGGGCTGAAGGCGCATCGCGAAACCGGGGCTCTCGTCTTCAAGGACTACGGTCTGGAAGCCGACCCGGACCGGGTCGCGGTTACCTGTGGCGCGCAGCACGGAATTCAGGTCACCTGCCAGGCCCTGTTCCGCCCGGGCGATGCGGTTGCCGTCGACCGGTTCACCTACCCGTCGATCTTCAGTTCCTTTGCCAGCATCGGCCTGAAGCCGGTGCCTTTGCCCGCATTGATACGGGCCGATGGCGGCTTTGGGGCCATGGATCCGGCAGCGCTTGCCCAGGCCGCGAAGACGCATGGTGTCAAGGGCGTGTTCCTGATGCCGAACATGCAGAACCCGACCACCCACACGATGTCTGTCGAAGAACGGCAGGATTTGGTGGCGGTTGCCCGGCAATTCGACCTGAAGATTGTCGAGGACGATCCCTATACACCTTTTCTGCCGGACGCCCTGCCCGCCTTCGGTGCGCTGGCACCGGAGCGCACGGCCTCAATCGCCAGTATCTCCAAGGTCTGTTCACCCGGAAGCCGGATTGGTTTCGTCCATGTGCCAGGGCCTTTCGGTGACAGCATTCGCAACAAGATCGGTGAAAGCACCTGGATGGCGTCCCCCATCACGGCAGAACTGATTGCCGGCTGGGTGCGCGAGGGACATCTGTTCAAGACGCTGCGCCTGAAGCGCAAGGCAAACCGCACGAGGTTCCTGGCGGCGCGTGAACTGCTCGCGCCGCATTTCCTGCAGAGCGACGTCAACAAGGTGTTCGGCTGGCTGCGCCTGCCGGAAACCGTCGATCCCGACGCGCTTCAGAACGCGCTCGGACACCAGGGCATTTCGGTTTTGTCATCCCGGTATTTTCAGGCGAAGGACCACCAGCCGGCGCCCTATCTGCGCCTGACCTTCGGATCCGAACAGTCCGACGACCGTTTCCGCTGGGCCCTCCAGCGCATCAGATCCACCATCGGCCAATTGGCCGAATTGCCCGATCTCACCCGCCCGGTAGGGTAAGGCCTTGCGGTAATGTGCGATTTTGCCAGGCACCTGTCAGTCTTTGACAAGCCGGCAGATCCGACCGATAAGCTGCGCGCAAAACAGGACCGGCCCTTGCAAGGAGTGCCGTCCGCGACGAGGTGACATGGCATTCTGGCCCAAAAGCAGGAAACTCAAGGACAGGCCCAGTGTCTGTAATCCCGACGCCAGTCCCTACGCGGTCTTCGATCGGGTTGGACTGAGTGTCGGCAAAGAGCACATCCTGCAGGATCTCACCTTGCAGCTTGCCGAAGACCGGATCGGCATCATCGGCCTGAACGGGTCCGGCAAGAGCTCTCTTGTACGCCTGTTGAACGGGTTGCGTACGCCGACGAGCGGCAACCTCACGCTTTTTGGAGCCCCCTCCACCGAGGCGGAACTGGAGTTGCCGCGTCATGTCGGCTTCGTTTTCCAGAACCCGGATCATCAGGCCATTTTTCCCACGGTGGAAGAAGAGATCGCCTTTGGCCTCACCCAACTCGGGGCCGGCAAGGAAGAAAGCCGCAGCCGCGCGCGTGCGTTCCTCGCCCTGCATGGCTGTGAGGGACTGGCCGGCAAACCGATCACGGAACTTTCCGGCGGTCAGAAACAGCTCGTCTGCATCCTGGCAGTTCTGGTCATGGAGCCGCGCCTTTTGGTGCTGGACGAGCCGATGGCCAGCCTCGATGCACTGACGACGGTGCGGATCCGCCAGAAAATCCTGTCACTGCCGCAGAAAATCGTTCTCGTCAGTCACGATCTCAGCCAGTTCGACGGTTTCGACAGACTGCTCTGGCTCGAGGACGGACGTTTGCGCATGGATGGCGCGCCGGATTTGGTTCGGGCGGCCTTTCAGGATGATGTCGTCTCGCGGCAGGGCATCGATGTGGAGGTTGCCGAGTTATGATGTCGGTCTATCTCCAGGGCAACAGCTGGGCTCACCGGATGCCCGCGGGCCTGAAGCTACTGGCTGTTGCTGTCGCCAGTCTGCTGCTGCTGCGGTACACATCGTTTGGGGTTCTGTTGCCGGCTCTTGCCGGCGTTCTCCTGTGTTATGCCTCCCTCGGGCGCGAGGGACTGGCGCAACTGAAGCTCCTGCGGGCAATGTCGTTTCTGCTTGCCGTGCTGCTGGCGCTTCACTGGGTGTCCGGAAGTCTTCTGGAAGGGGTTACGATCATCCTGCGGCTTGCGATCATGATCCTGGCTGCAAACTTCGTTTCGGTGACCACCCGCATGGACGATATGCTGAACGCTGTCCAGCCGCTGTTCAGGCCGCTCGAGTTCCTCGGTTTCTCTCCTCGCAAACCGGCGCTGGGCGTTGCACTGGTGCTTCGCTTCGCGCCCTATATGCTCGTCGTTTTCGGTCAACTACGCGAAGCCTGGCAGGCGCGAACAGGCACGCGAAATTCGTGGCGTCTGCTGGCGCCTTTCGCCATTCAGTCCCTGAGCATGTCGGATCACGTTGCCGAGGCATTGAAGGCGCGGGGCGGCTCGGAAGGCTTGTCAAGATGACCGAAAAGAAGCTCCATATGGCTGGCATTCGGCCAAAAACTGGGATATCCCGCCCACAGATGACGTTGCCTGACCCTCATGTGGTAAGATCCGCGCGAGGTTGAACGGCAGCGCCCTTGTTAACGAGAAGAAGGTCGAATTCATCATGGCTGACAGGTCTCTTGTGCACGTTGCTTTCTATGCCGCGCTGATTGCGGCCCTGGGGTTGGTTCCGCCCGTGGCGATCGCTTTTCTCGGCGGTGTGCCGATCACGGCGCAGACCCTCGGTGTCATGCTGGCCGGTGTCATGCTCGGCCCGATCCGTGGTGCGCTTGCCGTGCTGCTTTTCCTGTTTCTCGTCGCGCTGGGCTTGCCGTTCCTGTCCGGCGGCCGTGGTGGTCTTGGCGTCTTCATGGGTCCGTCTGTCGGTTTTCTGATCGGCTGGCCGGTCGGAGCTCTCGTGGCCGGCTTGATTATGCAGTCGACCCGCGAGCTGAACATTCTGGTGTCTTCGGCAATAGCGGCTGCGGTCGGCGGCATTCTGGTGGTCTACGCTTTCGGCATCCCGGGCGTTGCCATCATGGCCGGACTTTCCCTTCCGAAAGCCGCGCTTGGCAGCGCAGTCTATATTCCCGGTGACCTGGTCAAGGTCGCACTTACGGCGCTCATCGTTCAGACCGTCGCACGCGGCCTGCCGGGTGCCGTGTTGTCCCGGTCTTAATTCCGCAGATCCAGCAAGGCCACATCATGGCCTTCGTCGGCGACAGTCTCGACCGGTTTGCCAGTGAGAAAGCCACTGGGGCCGCACTCACATGCGGTCCGAATTCTCTCTCCTGGCAGGAGCTTGCAGCCCGGATCAACCGGATCGAGGCAGTGCTTTGTGAGCGGACGGACCATGCAAGCTATGTGGTCCTGCGTCTTCGGGACCCTGCGGACCTGGTCGTCTGCTTCTTTGCCTGCGCCCGCACCGGGCGTGTCGCCACGGTCATGGACCCGGACTGGCCTTCAGCCCAGGCATCAGCAGTTCTGGAAGCGGTCGGGTCAGACCTCGTCATCGATGACCAGTCCCTGCCGGTGTTGTTGACGGCTGATACCGGTTCCGCTGAAATACGAAGGTCACCGGAAACTCCACCTGAGATCCTGCCGGACGAGGACGACCTCTTTTATGCAGGCTTCACCTCCGGTTCCAGCGGTGTTCCCAAGGGCTATGTGCGCTCTCACCGATCTTGGCTCGAAAGCTTCAAACTGTCGGCACAGGCCTTCGGTATTTCGAAAGGCAGCCGGGTCGTCCTTCCCGGGCAGCTCACGCATTCACTTCACCTTTATGGCGCTGTCTGCGGCCTCGTCTGCGGCCAACACGTGGTGCTCACGCCGCGGTTCGATCCGCGCGTCGTCCTGAGGGAACTTGGCAGCGCCCCCGAAGGCTCTGTCCTTTATGCAACGCCGACCCAGCTGCACTTTCTGGCCGAGGCTGCCCGGCGCAGCGGTCCCA